>JAGCGS010000012.1 GCA_017649485.1 Bacteroidaceae bacterium
CCACCTCTTCCCATCCCGAACAGAGAAGTTAAGCCCGGCTACGCCGATGGTACTGCCCACAAGGTGGGAGAGTAGGTAGCCGCCGTCTTTGGATGTAGGGACAGCTTTCGTGCTCCAAGCATGGAAGCTGTCCCCTTTTTTTACCCCTACAATAGCCCATTTCTTTGAAAATGTTACGCCGCTTGATAAAAAAGTAACGAATTAGTTGGCAGACATTAAAATAATCTTTAACTTTGTGTCTTTTAACGAAAAAGATTAATTTATTAATACATGAGCGAAAGATTATTTATTTTTGACACTACCCTGCGAGATGGCGAGCAAGTGCCTGGATGCCAACTTAATACTGTTGAAAAGATACAGGTTGCAAAGCAGCTGGAAGCATTGGGAGTGGACATAATTGAGGCTGGTTTCCCTATCTCCAGTCCTGGTGACTTCAATTCAGTGATAGAGATTTCAAAGGCTGTGACTTGGCCAACCATTTGCGCGCTTACCAGAGCCGTAGAGAAGGATATTGATGTGGCATCAGAGTCGTTGAAATATGCCAAGCGTAAGCGTATCCATACTGGTATAGGTACCAGTGACGAACATATCAAATATAAATTCAATTCCAACCGTGAGGAAATCATCGAGCGTGCTGTGGCAGCAGTGAAGTATGCCAAGCAGTATGTGGAAGACGTGGAATTTTATGCTGAGGATGCTGGACGTACCGACAACGAGTATTTGGCACGTGTGGTAGAAGCTGTGATTAAGGCTGGAGCCACTGTGGTAAATATACCTGATACTACAGGCTATTGTCTTCCAATGGAGTATTATGAGAAGATAAAATACCTCAAAGAACATGTTGACTGCATTGATAAAGCCATTATCTCAACCCACTGTCACAATGACTTAGGCATGGCAACTGCCAATACTTTGCATGGCATATTAGGTGGAGCTCGTCAGGTGGAGGTAACCATCAATGGCATTGGTGAACGTGCCGGCAATACTTCTTTGGAAGAGATTGCCATGATTCTGAAATGTCATAAAGGCATTGGTGTGGATACCAATATCAACACCACGAAGATTTATCCTGCCAGTCGCATGGTCAGTGGATTAATGAATATGCCAGTACAGCCCAACAAGGCAGTTGTAGGTGGAAATGCTTTTGCTCATTCCAGCGGTATTCATCAGGACGGTGTATTGAAGAATGTCAATACCTATGAGATCATGAATCCGAAAGATGTTGGTCTGGATGAAAACTCTATCGTGCTGACAGCCAGAAGTGGACGTGCGGCTTTGAAATATCGCATGAGTGTGTTGGGCGTGGATGTGTCTGATGAGAATAAAGTTGACAAGATTTATGAAGCATTCTTGCGTCTGGCTGACCAGAAGAAGGAAATCAACGACGATGATGTGATGATGTTGGCAGGTGCAGACCGTACGGCATCTCATGCCATTAAACTCGACTTCCTGCAGGTTACTACCGGTATGGGTGTACGCAGTGTGGCAAGCATCGGACTGGATATTTCAGGACAGAAATTCGAGGCAGCTGCTACAGGCAATGGCCCAGTGGATGCAGCAATTAAGGCTCTGAAGAAAATCATTCTCAAGAAGATGACTCTGAAGGAGTTTACTATTCAGGCTATCAGTAAGGGTAGCGACGATGTGGGTAAGGTACACATGCAGGTGGAATATGACGGCAGCATGTATTATGGCTTTGGCGCCAATACTGACATCGTGACGGCATCAGTGGAAGCCTATATCGACCGTATCAATAAGTTCAGAATTAAAAAAGAAGACTGATATATGAATACTTTATTCGATAAGATTTGGGACGCACATGTAGTTCAGCAGGTAGAAGACGGACCTACCCAACTATATATAGACCGTTTATATTGTCATGAGGTGACCAGTCCCCAGGCGTTTGCCAGCATGAGACAAAGAGGATTGCAGTGTTTCCGTCCGGCTCAGATATTTTGTATGCCTGACCATAACACACCTACACATGATCAAGACAAGCCCATTGAAGATCCTGTTTCCAAGAAGCAGGTAGATACCTTGGCGCAGAATGCCAAAGACTTCGGATTGAACCATTTCGGTATGATGCATCCTAAGAATGGCATCATCCATGTGGTGGGCCCTGAAAGAGGTTTAAGTCTGCCAGGTATGACCATTGTTTGCGGTGACTCTCATACTTCAACACATGGTGCCATGGGAGCCGTTGCTTTCGGCATTGGTACCAGTGAGGTGGAAATGGTGTTGGCATCTCAGTGTATTTTGCAGCAGAAACCTAAATCTATGCGTATCAACATTTCAGGTAAACTCGGCAAAGGTGTTACTGCCAAGGATGTGGCTCTATACCTGATGTCGAAAATCTCTACCTCTGGTGCGACTGGCTATTTTGTGGAGTATGCTGGTGATGTGGTGACTGACCTCTCTATGGAGGGCAGGCTTACACTTTGCAACCTATCCATCGAGATGGGTGCGCGTGGTGGTTTCATTGCTCCTGATGAGAAGACATTCGCTTACATCAAGGGTCGCGAATATGCACCAAAAGGTGAGGCATGGGATCAGGCCGTTTCTTATTGGAAGACCTTGAAGAGTGGTGATGATGCAGTGTTCGACAAAGAGTTGTATTTTGATGGCGCTGATATCCAGCCGATGATAACATACGGTACCAATCCTGGTATGGGTATGAGCATCACTGATAATATCCCTTCACTGGAAGGCATGGGTGAGGCAGCTCAGGCATCGTTTATGAAATCTATGAATTATATGGGGTTCCAACCTGGTCAGCAACTGTTAGGACATCCTGTGGATTATGTATTCCTGGGTGCATGTACCAATGGTCGTATTGAAGATTTCCGTGCTTTTGCTTCAGTGGTGAAAGGCAAGAAGAAAGCTGATGGTATCACTGCTTGGTTGGTACCTGGTTCATGGGCTGTTGATCAGCAGATACGTGAGGAGGGCTTGGATGTAGTCTTACAGGAGGCAGGCTTTGAAATCCGTCAGCCTGGTTGTTCAGCTTGTTTGGCTATGAACGACGACAAGATTCCGGCAGGCAAGTATGCTGTATCAACCAGCAATCGTAATTTTGAAGGACGTCAAGGTCCCGGTTCTCGTACCATCCTTGCCAGTCCGTTGGTAGCTGCAGCTGCAGCAGTGACAGGTGTGATTACAGACCCAAGAACATTAATCTAAGAACCGTTATGAAACAGAAATTCAACATAATAACCAGTACTTGTGTTCCACTTCCGTTGGAGAATGTGGATACTGACCAGATTATTCCTGCACGTTTCCTCAAAGCCACTGACAAGAAAGGCTTTGGCGATAATTTGTTCCGTGACTGGAGATATGACAAGCAAGGGAACCCAATCAAGGATTTCGTGCTGAACAATCCCACCTATGGGGGTGTGATACTGGTGGCTGGCAAGAACTTTGGTAGTGGCAGTAGTCGTGAACATGCGGCTTGGGCAATTGCCGATTATGGTTTCCGTGTGGTAGTTAGTAGTTTCTTTGCTGATATCCATAAAAACAATGAGTTGAACAACTTTGTTCTGCCTGTAGTGGTAAGTGAGCCTTTCTTGCAGGAACTTTTCGACTCTATCGCAGCTAATCCAAAGATGGAGGTGGAGGTTGACCTACCTAACCAGACCATCACCAACAAGGCAACGGGCAATAGTGAGCATTTTGAAATCAATGCTTACAAGAAACATTGCTTGATGAACGGGTTGGATGACATCGACTTCCTCTTGGAGAACAAAGATAAGATTGAAGCTTGGGAGAAGAAGCATGGATAAGCTGCCCCGTGAAATAGAAATCATGGACACCACGCTTCGTGATGGTGAACAGACCAGTGGTGTGTCATTTGTCCCACATGAGAAGCTGATGATAGCCCGTCTGTTATTGGATGGACTTAAGGTTGATCGCATTGAGGTGGCTTCGGCACGTGTGTCTGAAGGTGAACATGAGGCAGTGACTATGATTTGCGAGTGGGCTGCCCGTCACAACCGTCTGCATCAGGTGGAGGTGTTGGGTTTCATTGATGGAAAGACATCAGTCGATTGGATTCGTTCAACGGGGTGCCGAGTCATCAACATGCTCTGTAAAGGCTCCGAAAAACATTGTACTTACCAGCTCAAGAAAACTGTTGATGAGCATATTGAAGACATCAAACAGACACTTGAGTATGCCACATCTCAGGGGATGGAAGCCAATATTTATTTAGAGGACTGGAGCAATGGTATGAAGGACTCACCTGCTTATGTCTTTCAGTTGATGGATGCATTGACGCAGACGAACATCAAGCGTTTCATGTTACCCGATACCTTGGGTGTACTGAATCCCTTGGAGACATTTGACTTTACCAAGAAGATGGTGAAACGCTATCCTAATACGCATTTTGATTTCCATGCACACAACGACTATGACCTGGCGGTGAGCAATGTGTTGGCAGCTGTGCTGGGTGGTTGCAAAGGTTTACACACCACCATCAATGGCCTGGGCGAAAGGGCTGGTAATGCTCCTTTGGCTAGTGTGCAAGCCATCTTAAAGGATCATTTCCATGCAGTTACACATATTGATGAGAGCCGTCTGAATGAGGCGAGTCGTACTGTATCATCATATTCAGGTATCCCCATTGCCCCTAACCGTCCTATTGTGGGTGAGAGTGTCTTTACCCAAGTGGCAGGTGTTCATGCCGATGGCGACAATAAACGCAACTTGTATTGTAATGACCTCCTGCCTGAGCGATTTGGACGCAAGCGCGAATACGCTTTAGGTAAGAACAGTGGCAAGGCCAATATACGTAAGAATCTGGAGGAATTAGGTCTCGATCTGGATGATGCTTCTATGCGCAAGGTGACTGAGCGTATCATTGAGTTGGGTGATAAAAAAGAATTGGTTACGCCAGAGGATTTGCCTTATATCGTTTCCGACGTACTGAAACATGGCGTTTCGAACGACAAGGTGAAACTCAAGAGTTATGTCATTAACTTGGCTCATGGACTGAAACCCATGGCGATGCTTAAGATAGACATCAATGGTCATGAGTATGAAGAAAGCTCCAGTGGCGACGGACAGTATGATGCTTTTGTACGTGCCTTGCGTAATATCTATAAGAAAACATTGAACCGCAAGTTCCCCATGCTGACCAACTATGTGGTGAGTATCCCTCCTGGTGGACGTACCGATGCTTTGGTGCAGACCGTTATCTCGTGGAGCTTCGACAACCGTGAGTTCCGTACACGAGGCCTGGATGCTGACCAGACAGAGGCTGCTATCAAGGCTACGATTAAAATGCTCAACATGATAGAAGATGAATATGATGCAGGCAAAGACCTGTATGAGACCGAAGAATAATCAATTAATCAAAACAAATATGAAATTTAAGATTGCTGTGTTGGCCGGTGATGGTATCGGTCCTGAGATTTCAAAGGTTGGCGTTGACGTAATGAACGCCGTATGCAAGAAGTTCGGACACGAGGTGTCTTATGAATATGCCATCTGTGGTGCTGATGCCATAGAGAAGGTGGGTGACCCGTTCCCTGAGGAAACATTCCAGGCTTGTATGAGGGCTGATGCCGTATTGTTCTCAGCAGTTGGCGACCCTAAGTTTGACAACGATCCCACAGCCAAGGTGCGTCCGGAACAGGGCTTGTTGGCGATGCGTAAGAAGTTGGGACTGTATGCTAATATTCGTCCGATGCAGACATTCAAGAGCTTACTGCACAAGTCTCCACTGAAGGCAGAACTGGTGGAGGGAGCCGATTTTATTACCATTCGCGAGCTCACAGGCGGTATGTACTTCGGTGAGAAATATCAAGATAATGACAAAGCTTATGACACCAATTACTACTCTCGTCCTGAGGTAGAACGTATCTTGAAGGTAGGCTTTGAATATGCCCGTAAGCGTAACCATCACCTCACCATCGTTGATAAGGCTAATGTGTTGGCTTCTTCTCGTTTGTGGCGTCAGATCGGACAGGAGATGGCACCTCAGTATCCTGATGTGAAGACTGATTTTATGTATGTGGATAACGCATCCATGCGTATGATTCAGGAGCCTAAGTTCTTTGATGTAATTGTAACCGAGAATACTTTTGGAGATATCCTGACGGATGAAAGCTCTTGCATCAGCGGTTCTATGGGTTTGTTGCCATCGGCTTCTACAGGTGATCATACCCCAGTGTTTGAGCCAGTTCATGGTTCATGGCCACAGGCTAAAGGCTTGAACATTGCCAACCCATTGGCACAAATCTTATCAGATGCCATGATGTTCGAGTATTTCGATCTCAAGGCAGAGGGTGCTTTGATTCGTGAAGCCGTTGAAGCTTCTATCGAGGCTAATGTGCGTACTCCTGAGATTCAGGTGGAAGGTGGAGCCAAGTATGGCACGAAAGAAGTGGGTGCTTGGGTAGTTGACTATATTGAAAAGGCATGATGACAAGATTTCTGTTGATTTTGTCATGTTGTATTATTTGGGTGTCTTGTGCAGAGGATAAGTCCTTGCCCAAGGCACCTGACTATTCTGACATGACCCAGTGGTACATCTCCTCTCGTGGTGCGGATGCCGATATGTTTTATGTGATATCCACAGAGATAGGTGATTACAAATTAGAAGATGGTACTGTTCGCCATTTGGCAGACACCTATTTGGAGCAGACACGCCAGCCTATGTATGGCGAAATGCTGGGTGTAGATACCCTGACGAGTGGCAAGCTGAACTATTATTCACCTTATTACCGTCAGTGTTCCTTACAGTCATTTGCCTCCGACAGTGCTTCCATCCGTTTTAATCTTGCTCTGGATGATGTACGTCGGGCATTTGCCTATTATTTGGAGCATCAAAACAATGGCCGCCCTTTTGTTCTGGCGGGTTTCAGTCAGGGTGCCATGATAGCACGTGAACTGTTGAAGGAGATGGATGAGACAGTTTTTCAGCGCATGGTGGCTACCTATCTTGTTGGAATTCGTGTATCAGAAACAGATATGCAGTCCAATCCACATATCCGTCCTGCTAAAGGTGCTGACGATACAGGAGTAACCATCTGTTATAACAGTATGCGAGGTGAAGATGCCAACTATCCTGCCCAAAATGGCAACAACGTGTTTGCCATCAACCCCGTCAACTGGCGTACCGATGGCGAGGTGGCAGCGCTCATCACTGAACCGTCACCTTTGAAGCCCGTAGCTGAGCAGCAGAAAGACACCATGACTGTTCAGCTTGATACGGCATCCAACCTTCTGTTGGTATCGGGTTATTCAGCCACAGACTATGTCTTGCCCATCTTAGGTACCCAAACAAGTTACCACACCCGTGAGATCTGGCTCTATCGCGACCAGCTGAAAGAGAATATACAGCAGCGGGTGGATGCGTTTATGAAAGGTCAGTAACCTATCTTACCTCGGTTGGTAACCCGTGCCTTTTCCTCTTCAGAGAGTTTGGCATAGGCAGCTTTGGCCTGCTCGATATAGTCATTGCGGGTCATAACCTTTCTGCTCGGTCCGCCCTGATTGCCTTGAGGCTTGATAGCCTGGTCGGGAGCAGGAATGGCATCAATCATGCGGATGGTGGCACTCACGGGTGTCCAGCCTTCTAAGAAGATCGGATCAGGACCGTTGGGCGTATATTGGGCTGTATTCAGATGGGCTGTACCAGAGCCGGTCTTGATCTTGCCCTTAGCATCTCGTCCTAACCACTCATTTTTCAGTTGGCTAACCTTGCTACGCTTCATGGCTGTCTGCCTGTTCTGCTCATAGAGCCACTCGAAGCAATAGTCAAGCTGGTAGCCATATTTCCAGGTTGACATGTGATTGCCTTGTGTGAACTTCACCCAGCTGATGCCTGAGCCAGCTTGGCTGTTCTCATGTGAAACCACAGCTTTTCCCTTCTCATTTTGTTCATTGACAGGCAGGAAGGGACTCCATGCATCGTTAGGAATATCCACGCCAGTTGCTTCGAAATAATCAACCACAGCTTGCCATAAGGCTGTGGCCATCGGATCATCGACGCAGGTCTGCGACAGTATATTGTCATCAGAAATCATGTAGTACCAGTTCTGGTAATTCTCTTTGTCCAAGCCCCAACCATTGAAACTGATAGTATCGTTCTCTGGAGTGCGCTCGCCACCGTTTTGGAAAGTCTTGTTATAGCTATTGCTCCATTGTGCACCAGTGGCCACTACACCAGCAAAGAAATTATCACGTTGTGCCGCCATGTTTAGGATCGTCATGCCACCCATAGATTGTCCTGTGCCATAAATCCTGTTCACATCAATGTACTCTTTGTATTTGTCGAGGATATAGTCCATCAGTTCCCAGATGGCGGTGTTGGCTTCGCTTGATGCCACAAGGTCGTTGGTAGAGCGGCGTGTTTCCTCAATCTGAGGTACCAATACGATGGTAGGATGCTTGCTCTGCACCTCTTTGCTTGCATGCTTCACGGCTGCACGCGAGGAGGTAATAGCTGCCATTGGGTCAGTATCATTGGCACCTGCATGTTCCATGTGGATGGTAAGTCCTATCTTGCCTTTATTGGCATCCAGCACCTGTTGGCTGGGTACATAAATGGCGTAAGGCAGTTCAAAGTCCTCGTACTTGCCTGTATATTCACTATAGCAATGTGTAGCCTTGAAAGCTCCGTTGCCGATGTAGTTCAGTGTCCACCCACTGCCTTCTGCGAACTCTGGCAAAATCAATTTTTCTTTGTCGGCTAAAATTAATTTTACCATTTGCCCGTTGCGTCCGGTGCGTTCTGTTACTGAGTAGTTGATCACTTCCTCGTCGCTGGATGGCATAGTTCCGCGAACTCCCTCGATATCGCCTGTTTGCTTCACACCTGCAATCATGGTTTGCAGGAAATTCAGGTTCTGACCGGAGAGGATATAGTCGGTATTCACCTCAATAATAACATACTTGCCTCTCTCTGTGCCACCAGTGGGCGATGGGGTAGGCTGGTTGTTTACATAAGCCTTTGTCATTTGCCCCTCATTGCCCTTCACGTCGTCTTTGTCTGTCTCAATAGTTCGCTCATAGCCATTTTGTTCTTCCTGCATGATGGTGTAGTCGGTGATGCTGAACTTTGAAATATCCACACTGCTACTTTTCACCTCCTGCCCATACTCCACAATAATGGCTGACACTTTAGCTCCTTCCAGATCAACAAAGCCGTAGGACTTGACGTTTACAATACCATTGCTGCCGTTTTGGGCACAAGCACTCAGTATCAGGCTTATTGCTACTGATACCCATAAAAGGAATTTATTCATGATGATGATATGTGGAGTTTAATTCGAGCCTATTACTCAGGTCTCTACCAAGACCTTTTGGGTTTAAGTTAGCGTTACAAAGATACAATAATCCAGTCGAACTTGCAAGTTTTGCAAGCATTAATACACAACTAAACAGTTGTAAGGTCGATATACTCTTCTCGTACTTCAATAGCATAGCACTGCAATTATTCAATTAGTTAAACATAATTCCGTTGTCCATTGTTCCGGTTGCTCTTTGTTGTCAGAAAACTTTCCGTGGTGTGACGGGAAGCCTCCTATGGGTCGTCGCAATATCTCCTACGTGTCGTCGCAATATCTCCTACGGGTTGTCGCAATATCTCCTACGGGTCGTCGGAAGGCTTCCTTTCCCCCTATAGGAATGCTTCCCGTCGGTCGTGGGAGATACTGCGGCAGGTCGTGGGAACGTCTCCCCTTGATCATGGCAGGCAGTATCATCCCGGATGACGATGCAAAGATACGACATGGGCAATAGGTTACTGTACCCTTTGGTACCCTTTAGTATCTTTCGGGCAACATTCGGCATCTTTGGGCATTAAGGCTCGTTCAGGTTCCCTTGAAGCGGCTATACCACCATATGGCGTAGCCGAATGAAATAGGGGAATTATATCGAAATTATGATAATTATTTCGAAAATGATACTTTAATATGACTTAATGAACTATAAATTCGTATATTTCTATTTTACAAATTCCTTAATTACTTCTACGAAAGCTGGTCCGTATTTGCGTTTCTTGTATTCACCGATGCCACTCACGTTGCCAAAAGCTTCGAGGGTAGTGGGGCAGGCGAGCGTGAGGTTATGCAACACTTTGTCGGACATGACAATATAAGCAGGCATCATCTCCTCCTCAGCCAGACGTTTTCGTAATGCGCGAAGGGTTTCAAATAAGTCGGAAACATTGACCTTGGGAGTGAAGACTGCCTGCTGCTTGGCTGCTTGTTTTTTGCTTCGCTTCTTGGGTTGAATTTCCTCGCGGACGATAGTTACCAGTTGTGCTTTCATCCTGCCGTAAAGCACATCCTTGCCAGAGGTGGTAAGCTTTAAGTGATTGTTCTCGTTGTAAGCTATCTCGAAATAGCCCAGTTGCAACATCTGTAGCAGGTAGTCGTACCAATCACGGGCAGGTATATCCCTTCCTACGCCAAAGGTTTTGAGTTTGTCGTAATGCTTGTCTCGTACCTCGGGAGAGAAAGAACCACGCAGAATGTCTATTACCGTGCCCATCGCCACCTGCTCTTCAGAACGGGCAACAGCACTCAACGCCTTCTGTACGATGATGCTACCATCGAAACGTTGGGGTGGATTCTGGCATACATCGCAGTTGTGACAATCGCTTGCCATGTTCTCGCCAAAATAATTCAATAATATACGTCGTCGGCACACATCAGCTTCAGCATATTGCTCCATGCGCCTCAGTTTCTCAAGGTTGATTTCCCTTTGTCCGCTTTCCTCGGCAAACTTACTGAGCATGATATAGTCAGCTGCCGAATAAAACAGCAAGGTGTCGCTTGGCAAGCCATCCCGTCCGGCCCGACCAATCTCCTGATAATAGTTCTCAATACTTTTCGGCATGTTGTAATGGATAACCCATCGCACATTGCTTTTGTCAATGCCCATGCCAAAGGCGATGGTGGCACATACCACCTGTACACGGTCGTTGATGAAGTCGTTCTGTGCCTTTTCCCTCTGCACGTTAGATAACCCGGCATGATAGATGGTACTGCTTATTCCGTGTAACCTCAACATAGTTGCCACCTTCTCTGTCTTATCGCGACTCAAACAATAGATGATACCGCTATCACCTGGATGACGGTCAATGAAGTCCAGGATGGCACGGTTCTTCTCACGTGTCTGATAGCCTCGCTTTACCGTCAGACTTAGGTTAGGCCTATCAAAAGATGACACAAACTCTTTAGGGTTCAGCAACTTCAGCTGTTCGATAATATCTTTGCGGGTAATCTTGTCGGCTGTGGCTGTCAAAGCAAGTACCGGTACATGAGGAAACAACTCATGCAAGATACCCAGCTGCGTGTATTCTGGCCGGAAGTCATGTCCCCACTGTGAGATGCAATGCGCCTCATCCACTGCTATCAGCGAGATGTCGATGTGTTGCAGACATTTCTCCGCATCCATCATCAACCGCTCTGGCGAGATGTATAGCAGCTTCAACCGCCTTTCTACACATGCCCTTTGAATCAATAAGTTAGATGTATCCGTATTGCTGCTATTCATCGCTGCCGCCTCGACGCCATTGGCACGCAAGGCATCTACTTGGTCCTTCATCAGTGAGATGAGCGGAGAAATTACCAGTGTAGTACCCTCCAACAACAAGGCAGGCAATTGGTAGCAGATGGACTTACCTCCACCCGTAGGCATTAACACCAGAGCGTCTTTGCCTTGCATCACATGCGTGATAACTTCCCGTTGCAATGGACGGAAAGAGTCAAAGCCGAAATATTTCTTCAAAGTAGTAATCATGAGGGCAAAGATAGCAACTATTTTCCATGATTTTTTCATGATTTGTAAAAAAAAGTGAGTTAATTGTTTGCCAGTTGAAAATAAAGTCTTTATTTTGCACCCCGTATAGAAGTCTTAATTAGAAATAATGATTGGTGGTATGGTAAAGAGAATTAGTAATTCATCGGATCATTCTGCGAGTAAGCCTGCAAAGGAAAGGAAGAGAGAGATTCGTAAAATACAAAGTCGTATTCACGCCCAGAAAGACCAGAAGAGTCTCATAGATGTTCCTTATAGAAAAATGATCAGCTCTACGATGGCAAAGAGCTTGAGTGAGAATATCTTGAACTTGTTGGAAGAGAAGAAAATCTATCGTGAATCAGGTTATACAGCCAAGGACATGGCTAAAGAACTGCATACCAATACGCGGTATCTGTCAGCTGTGGTCAATTCTCATTTTAAGAAAAGCTACTCGTCACTCATCAATGAATATAGAATCAAGGAAGCCGTTCGCTTAATGGTTGAGAAACGTTATTTAGATAAGACCATTGAGGAAATCGGCCTGATGGTAGGCTTTGCCAACCGTCAGTCGTTTTATGCTGCATTCTCCAAGTTTGTAGGAAAAACACCTCGTAGCTTCCGGGTGGATATGATGAACATCTGACGACTAACGACCAGCCTGTTGAGACGCATGGCGTATTACCTCATGCTTCTGATAGTCGTACAAGGTGATGCATCTCAAATGATAATACGACATCCAATAATGCTGTAGCGAAGCAATCTGGTTCTGACGCGCTGTCTGCCAGTGTGTCTGAGCCAATGAAAGGTCATTCACATTGGCCTGTGCCCTGATAAACCGCTGCAAGGTAGCCGTATAAGCATCCTCCGCTATGGTCAGGGCGCGTCGTGATGTCTCCACGATGGCTTGTCGCTCATTAAACTCACTCACGCTGGTCAGCACATCTAACTCCGTGACACGAGCCGTTTCCAAAGCTGATTGTTCGGCTGCATCCACCATGCTTCTTGCTGCCTGATAGGCATTCTTGCGTTTGCCCCAATCCTTGATGGGGATGGACAATCTTACGGTAGCCATATCCTGGGAGTAGGGACGGCGGTAGGCATCGGCAAAATTATCCGCCACTTGGTTCAACCCCACACTGGCATCAATGCTCATACTCAAGTTCTTCTCTACACGTGCACGTTCCGCATCACGCTGAGCCTCCAAAGTCTGCTGTTGTGCACTTAGATACTGAGGGTTATTCTCACGGGCATAGCCAATAGCATCGTCTGCGGATATTTGGATATTGGCAAGTGTGGATGGGATTATCAGCTCTATTTCAGTGCCGCGCTCCATACCAAGGAAAGATGCCAACTCCTGCATTGCCTTCTTTCGGGCGATGCGAGCATTTGCCAAAGTATTATGTGCATTGGTCTTCTCCAGTTCCAGGATACTCAGCTCTGCCTTCGATATACTGGCAATGCGGTATCTGCGTTCAGCTATTGAATAAATCGTGTCGCATGAAGCCAAGTATTCCTCGCTCATGCGTAGCTGGTCTTGTGCCAAAGCTAAGGCAAAGAATTTCGATACAGCTTCTAATGAGGTGCTTTCTGTATTGTATGCCAACATTTTCTCTGCCAAAGCCAACTTCACTGGCTCAATCTTCTTGTTCCATTTTAAGGCATTGAAGCCCAAAAGATCCTGTTTGTAGCCAATAGAAATAGGAATTGTCATAAACTGTGTGCCATTATAGGCTCCGAACGTACGCAAGTAGCCCAATTGGGTAGAGCCATAGAATGAGCCGCCCCACGACTCCATAGGTTGCGTGGCTTGTATGCCTGCCTGCGAGTACAACATCTGTTGTTCACGATACACATCCACATCATCCTGGCTGATGTATCGACGAGTCATCGTACGCTCATATTCCAATGGCACAGCTTCTAATGAAACCTGCACCTTTCTGCTGGCCTGCCAAGACAGGTAGTTGAAGAGGGAGGCATCGTACACGCTTTGGTATTTCTTGACAGCATACGAACTGTCTGTAGCCAGTTGAATAGTCCTGTTCAGGTCAAGGCGAACGCTATGCTGACCATTGACCATCAACCATTGGCCATTTACCAATAGCATAATCAAAGCCAAAATCACCCATAAATATTTATTCTTGCCTACATTCATAAAGATCATGTTAATAATTTATCGTCAAAATCGCTATGAAGCGAGAGCAGTCCTGAGCTTGCCCAAAGATGCCGTGCATGAGCGATTTGTCTAATGTTCAATGTTCAATACTTCCACATTCATCCCATCAAACAGATCTTGGGTTTCGGTCAGCTTGGCACGGAGTGTGATGGTTCCTTGCTGATCCACTACAGGATTTACCTCGTTCACGATGGCCTGATACTGTCTGCCTTTATAAGCCACAGGGCAAACCATGATGGCTGTACCCATCGGATAGTTTGTCAGGTCTGCCTCCATTACCTTGAACTCCACAGCCATATCTTGGGTAGAGATGATGCGGCACACCGGTTGCCCTGGTTGTGAAAGCTCATGCGCTTGCGCTTTCACGTTCGCCACTATCCCATTGAAAGGAGCCGTCAGTACGGCTGTTTGCAACTCATGTTCTGCAGCTTCCAATTGTTGCTTTGTTGTTTGATAGCCCGATTTAACTTCAGCTGTCTGACGCACCTCAGCTGGTACGCTGGCTGGTTGGTCGGGGTCGTAACCCTGAGCAATGATGACATCCTTCATTTGTAACTCCGCCTGTGCCATTTGCTTTTTAGTTACTTCTATCGCATTATTCAGTTTGAACATGTCCAGTTCTGCAATACGTTGCCCCTGACGTACTTGCTGACCGTTCTTCACCAGCATTCGCAAGATAGGCAGACTGGTTTGGAACGATAGGTCGGCATAACGGGAAGCTACCACCTTGCCCAACATGGTGGTTTGAGGTTGCACTTCAATGACGTGAGATTGGGCAACTACCTCAGTCACCACAGGCTCCTGTTGGGTGGTGTTGGTTGGTGGCTGACTTTGGCACGCAATCAACATCACGCCTGCCACTGTTATAGTCAATGTTTTTCTCATATTTTACGTTATCTAATGGTCAATAGTTTAAATTTGCCTGAGGCTCATTTCATAAAACAGTCCTTTCTTCTCCATCAACTCCTCAAAATTACCCTCTTCAACAATCTTGCCATTGTCGAGCACTATGATGCGGTCGCAATGCCGAATGGTACTCAGACGATGTGCTATTACCACACGGGTACATGCCAGCTGATCCAAGTTGTCGCTCACCTGCTTCTGACTGATGTTATCCAAGGCACTGGTTGCTTCGTCGAAGAAGATGATATCTGGCTTTGAAATCAATGCTCGTGCAATGAGGATGCGTTGCTTCTGTCCGCCGGAGAAACCACCACCTCCTTCCGAAACTACCGTATGAAGACCCATCGGCATGCGTCTTACATCCTCTTCCATACTTGCCATACGCAGAGCATCCCATGCATCTTCATGGGTTGACCATGGAGCGGTGATGGTAATATTGTGGAAGATGTCACCCGTAAACAGACTGCCACTTTGCAGGCAACAGCCTATCTTGCGACGCAGGCTGGTCTTATCAATCTTATCTAAGTCGTATTGGTCATAATAGATACCACCTGCCAACGGCTTTTCAAAGCCTAAGAGCAAGCGCATCAGGGTAGATTTGCCACAACCTGACTTACCTACAATGCCTACATACTCGCCAGGCATGATGTGCAGGCTTAAGTCTTTCAATACCATTGGACCATCATCGAGGTAGCGGAACGACACATGGCTCATGTCTATGGAGCCAGTGAGGAAGTCCACCTGTGGTGCTTTAGGCTCAATCTCTGGTACTGCCTCCATGATAGGTTTAACACTATTCAGCAGAGGTTTTACCTGTGCAAAGCTTACAATCACTGTTCCCAGTTCATTGATAGATGCTGCAATCATTCCGTATGCAGAATTGAATGCGATGAAATTACTCGGTTCAATGCTGTTCTTCATTGTGAACCAGAAGAGCACGGCCGTACCACCTATCGATAGTATGGATAAGATGGCAGGTAAAAGCCTCTCCATCAGTTTGGGATTGTATATTATCTTTGCCTGTTGCGTATAACGCTCCAACCAGCGAGTGAAGGCCCTGTTCTCAGAGCCGGTAAGCTTGATTTTTTGAATACCACTTATCATGTTGTATTCCAAACCACTCAGCTGGACAGCCTCCTCTGTATTCTTGGTATACTTGTTCTTCAGTACAAAATAGTAGCCACACATACAAACCATCTGTAAAGCCAGAATGCCCATAGCGGGCAGCAGCAATTGACCACCATAGATCCACAATTGTACCAAATAAATTACAGACATGACAGTACTGAGTAGGGCACCCAATGTTTGCTCGCTAATGAGTGAACATAAAGTCGTTACATTATACAGTTTTCTTGTGAGCTCACCACTTGAGCTCTTGCTGAAGAATTGGGGTGATAGTAGGAATGTTCTTGCCATCACAGCGTTTTGGGTATGAAGCTCCACAATGTTTTGTACACGCATGATAAACAAGTTTCGCGAGAATGTTAGCAACAGGGTGCACACCACAGCACCCACCAGTAAGCCAATGATAGGGGGCAGGTCACTGGTATCACCTGTTGGGATCACGCTGTCGAATATAATCTTATTTACCATAGGAGTGAACATACCCATCAGTACCACCAACAAGGCCGCTACTGCCATTAGAATCAGTGTCTGTGTTGGTACCACACTCCACATATATGCTATCAGGTCAGTTACCTTCAATTTCCTGTTCGGCAAAGGCTTGGTAAAGGTATAAGCATATTCAGCCAAATCCTCTTCCATAGCCTTTCGGCTAATCCTGTGCAGTTCTCCTTGCTTATTTCGATATTCGTAGCCCAAGCCTGTGCTGGTGGGTATCAAGGCAATCAGCCTTCCCTCATGGTCGCGCCCTAAGAGAGGTCCTACACATTCCATCCACCATCTACCTTTCAGTTTTACTTGGCGCATCATGATACCTCGAGGTCGTAGTACACCTATCAGCTGTTCCTCTGGTGTTTTCAGTCCGTCATCCTCCAGTTCATAATCTTTGATTCCCAGTGCGTCCAATAGTTGACGCAAAGCTGATTCGTCACTCTGTGGCACAGCAATCTTCTTCTGTTGGAAACCCATCTGGCGGGTTCCCTTCTCCAACGCCTCAGCCAATGCGGCCTTCTCCATCTGGCGTCTTTTCTGGATTTGATCGATATATAGTGCCATACAGTTTATTCGCTCTTCATTAATTGTTTATACAATCCATCCTGTTCCATCAGCTCTTCATGTTTGCCTCGTTGTAGGATGTGACCTTGATCCATTACGATGATTTCATCACAATCACGAATGGTACTCAATCGATGTGCGATGATAATCTGTGTAGGTCCCATGCGTCTGATGTCCTCCATCAACACATCTTCCGTCTTGGGGTCGAGTGCACTCGTCGCCTCGTCCATGATGAGTATGGCAGGTTCCTTTGCCAAAGCAGTAGCTATCTCGATGCGTTGGCGCTGACCACCAGAGAAATTCTGTCCACCCTTTACGATTTTGGTAGCAAAACCTTCAGGCCTGCTGATTATATCCTCGCGTATCTGAGCATCATTGCAAGCCATCATCAGTGTAAACTCCTCAATGCTATTGTCCCACATACGGATATTTGCTGCTACCGTGTCATCGAACAATACCACATTCTGGTCTATCACGCCGATGGAGTTTGTCAGTTCCTCTGAACTGATGCTTTCAATGGGTCGGCCATCAAACAGAATCTGTCCGCTCCAGGGTTTATACAGTCCACTGATAAGCTTGGCCAACGTTGATTTGCCACATCCGCTGCTGCCTACGAAAGCTACTGAATGACCAGGCTCTATGCGCATGTTGAAATTCTGTATCAACGGTGGTTGCAGAGACGAGTAGCCAAAAGTTACATCCTTCAGCTCCACCAGTCCTCCTAATTTGCCTTCTGCCAACTTGCCGTCACCCCCCCGACCATCTTCAGGATATTTCATCACATCATCCACACGTTCCATCTGAGAACGCATCTCAATCAGTGTTTGGTTGGCATTCACAATCGCATTTACAGGCGTGATGAAAGCACCCATGAAACCCTGAAAAGCCATCAGCATACCAATGGTCAGGTCGCCTCGCAGAATAAGCAATGTTCCCATTATCAGCACCAATGTATTCACCAAACCATTGGCAAGCACGGGCAACAATCCGATCTTTAGTTGCATGGTGTGAGCATTGTTGTTGATATTGAACTTCCGCGCCCACAGTCCACTCCAATATTCAAAGAAACCAGCCTCTGCACCTGCAGCCTTGATGCTTTCCATATTGTCGATACAAGAGATTGTGGCTGAGAAATACTTCGCCTCGCTCGTTTCCATTGAACGGATCATGTTGATGCGTGTGTTGGATAAGAGCTGAATGATGCCCAAATTGATGACCGCTGCCACGATTCCCACGATGGATAGGGTAACAGAGTAGCTAAACATCAGCGTGAGGTAGAGCACAAGCAAAACAATATTGATAAGCTGCGGTGCGATGACATTCACCAGTGAGTGGGTAATGGTTTCATTCATGTGTTGGCGTTGCTGTAAATCACCCACGTTACGCATTGCGAAGAAGTTCATAGGTAACCTCAGCAAGTGCATCATGAAACGCACATTGCCTTTTAGCGCCAAAGCGCCAGCCACACGCTTGGAATATCTTTCGCGAATTAACACCAAGATGAAGTTGAATACAACCAGCAAAGCCATCAAAATAAAGAACCATTGTGCCCATGTGGCATTTCTGCCAGAAAGAATATCATCGAAGAAGATGCGGGTGAAGAGTGGGGTAGCGATGCCCACTATCGCTCCAATCAGCGTAAGAATAAAAGTTAGCCAGAATGCTTCTTTAGCGCCCTGCATATTCTTTTTGATATAAGAGAGAATGCTGGTTTGGTGACCACCTTTGACGAAAGTCTCTGAAGGTTCAAATACCATCGCCACACCTGTGAACGACCGATTGAACTGTTCCAAAGGAACTTTTACGGGACCAGAAGCAGGATCATTTAAGTACGCTTTGCCATTCTTGATGCCCCTGAACACCACGAAATGCTGAAAGTTCCAATGAATGATGGCAGGCTGCAAACCATTCAGACTCTCAGCATTAGTACGGTAACCATTGGCTTTCAGTCCATATCGTCTTGCTGCCCGCAGGATACTTTTGGCACTGCTGCCGTCTCTTGAAACACCACAAGCCTCTCGTACTTCTTCTAAGGGTAACCATTTGCCGTGATAGGCCAAAATCATGGTCAGAGATGCAGCACCACACTCCACGGCCTCCATCTGAATCACTACAGGCACTTTCACTATTTTTGAGTTGCTTGCCATATTTTACTTGTCCATGATATTGTCAATTATATCGGTAGCTGTATTCAACAGCACCTGCCATACTTTTTTCTGGTTGGTAATTACCTGTATGGTGCATAACGAGCCTGTCTTCATCTTCAATTCGCGGCTCTTTTCACGACTCCATTTAATGCCGTTGGCATCGGCATCCAGCACCACACGCACCTCATATACTGCTTTATCTTTGGGTACAAAGGTGGCGAATTGCTCCAACTTCATGCGTCGCATAATCTCTGTTTGGTTGGTAGGGAAGGGCTCTAAACCTGTTATGTGTCCGTAGGCATATCCCCAAGTCTCGCGTTGCAAATCGGAGGGTGTAACCTGTACCTCCTGTCCCACCTTCAACTTGCGGATGCTCATGGCATCCAAATAGCAAAGAATCTCACGATCATGTAGCTCATTTTCCTGTGGCATCATCCACACCATCGGTTCACGCGCTTTGAATCCTGTTCCTTCTGATAGGTAGCTCAGCATGACACCAGTCCTGGGAGCCGTCACTACACTGGTAGCCAAAGCGTTCCTAACTTGTACCAAAGCCTCGCCTGGTTGTACACTGGCTCCATGTGATGCTAGCACCTTATCTATATTGCCATCGAAAGGTAAAGTAATCGCTAAAGGTTCTCCAAAGGGGAAAATAATGCCTTCACCCCTAACTTTATAGCTGATAGTGCCGAAAATACACCAAAACAGAGCCACAGCACAGATGGTTAGCATAGCTGCCAGCACTACCTTTAGTGACGGTGAAACCACTCGTGCCATCTCTTCCACCTCACTGCGATCGTCCAGTGCCTGCAACGCTTCTTGATTGAAGATTTCTGCCATAATGCTTATGTTATCTTGATTTTATTAGACAAAGGTACAAAAAAAAGAATACTGAACAAAAAAACCTCCTTTTTTTTGCTCGCAATAATATAGATGTGAACAATGTTGATGACCTTGAAAAGGTTGGCGCATGATCAACATGATACAACTTTTGTCAATTATGGTATCAAATGTTTGTTTGCAAATTCAATGTATGACTGCCAGTCATAATCTGTTACGTCATGTATCCCAGTACGCATATGATAGCCACAATTACCCTTCCAGAGAGGCTCATTGACAGAAGGGAATGAGCTGCCTTGAAGTGTTTCCAACCCATAAAGTGCATAGACTTTGCTGGCTTCCTGCAAAGAGAGAAATTCACCGCGAGGGTCAGCCCATTGATCATCTTGGGCACTGGCCACATAAACCAATCGTGGAGCAATCAGGGCAAGTAACTCATGCTGATCCATAGGAAGTGAGGAGACGTCCTGGCTATAAGACTGATATTTATTGCAGAACCACCAAGGGAAATCATGGTTGATCTTTGCTACTGTTTCGCCATAATTGCGACGAGATAAAGCTGCTCCTGAACAACCTGAATCATTGGAAATAACCATCGCAAATCGCTGATCCTGAGCACCGCACCAAAGGGCTGCTTTGCCCAATCGGGAATGTCCTAAGACAATGGCTCGTTTCTTATCGATGTATTTAAGGGTAAGCAAGTAATCTAACACACGGGAGCATCCCCATGCCCAAGCAGCGATGGACTTGCCAGTATTGTCCTGTAAGTCAGAGTTAGAGTTGATGCCAAATAGGGGATAAATCGTGTCGTTGATTTTGTCATCTTGATCGAAATAAACATCGTAATAGTGGAATGTAGCCACAGCATACCCTGAACTGATGATGCGGTCATAGGACCAACGGCTGGTTTGGTGGGCTCGTTCGAATACACTGAATTGAGATTCAATAACTGCTGGGTCAGTGGTGGTAGTGGCATTTCCTTGGAAGTTAGGAGACACAAATACAGGGCATTTTTTCACTCCCTTAGGTATATAAAGCAACACAAGCATCTTGCGAGTCAGACCATTGCCATTAAAAGTAATCTCCACTTGGCGACGGATTGCTTTTCCGTCAAGAGCATCTTCGCCTTCCTCTAACACACGATAGCTTGTCTTGATTTTGGCATTGGGTATGATGCCGTACTCGTTATCTTGGAAGAGCTTCAGGATTTCTGGACGGCGCACTTTTTCCCACTGTTTTTTATTTATCACCTCTTGACCATTAAGAGTGGTCAGTGCATCAGGTAATGTATAAGTACCCACTTTGGATTCATCGTAGTTTGCCTCTTGTGCTTTAATTGGCAAACATATTAGAGAAACTACAACCCAAAGCTTCATTATTAGTTTGATAATACTCTTCGAATCTTTCATATCACTCATTAATTTGGCTGTGAAGATACGAAAAATATAGATATGTATGCTCATTTTGAGCAAAAATCAGGGTTGGCAATAGAAAAAAAGCATTTCATTTATAAGAATAATGAAAAATGTATTATATTTGTAGCCAATAAGAGTTTAACTATTATATTCAATCATTAAAACGAAACAGAATTATGAAGAAGTTTCTATTTTTAGCATTTGCTGCTATGATGGCAGTGGGTGCAAGTGCACAGGAATTGGCTAATTTTAGCCGTGGTCCTCAAATCGTTTCTCCCGAAGTAAAGGGCGACTCTGTTACCTTCCGTCTGAACGCTAACTATGCCACAGTGGTTAATCTCTATGGTAATTGGATGGCTAATTATTCTGATGTTGTGCCTTTGAAGAAGGGTGCTAACGGTATTTGGGAAGTGACCGTAGCTGCGCCAGAACCAGAGATTTATACTTATAACTTTATCGTTGATGGTGTAAGTGTGAATGATCCTCTTAACTACATGGTTCAGCGTGACGGTACACGTTATTTGAACATGCTGTTTGTTCCGGGAGAGCGTTCAGCTAACTATAACGAAACTGCTGCTCATCGTGGAACTGTAAGTTACAAGTGGTATGACAGCAACATTCTCGGCATCAACCGTCGCGTGACTGTTTATACTCCTTACGGCTATGAAACCAGCAAAAAGAGTTATCCTGTGCTCTACCTGCTTCATGGTGCTGGTGGCGATGAGGAAGCTTGGTCAAGCATGGGTCGTGCTGCCCAGATTCTGGACAATTTGATTGAGCAAGGCAAGGCCGTTCCTATGATTGTTGTTATGCCTAACGGTAATCCTGGTCAGCAGGCTGCTGGTACCATGGGGTTGCCAGTTAAGAACATCGACTTCCGCGCTCCAGAGTACCAAAACGTATATGTAAAGAGTTTAGTAGAAGAAATTGTTCCTTTCATTGAGAAAGAATATCGTGCCATTCCTAAGAAGGCATCTCGTGCCATCGCTGGTTTGAGTATGGGTGGTGGTCACACCTTTGCTGCTTCTACATTGTATCCTGACAAGTTCGACTATATCTGCCCACTGAGTGCTGGTACTCGTGAAAGCGATACACTCGATGCACAGCTTCAAGGTATCAAGAAAGCTGGTTACAAGCTTTACTGGATTGGCTGTGGTACAGCTGACTTCGCTTATCCAAACAACCAGGTGCTGGATAAGGCCCTGACTCGTAATGGTATGCAACATACTTTCTATGAGAGCACTGGTGGTCATGAGTGGAAAAATTGGCGTCTGTATTTGAACACTTTTGCACAGTTGCTGTTCAAGTAAGAGAAGACTATTAAATAGTAAAGTTATGAAGAAATTTTTATTTTTAGCCTTTGCTGCCATGATGGCGGTGGGTGCAAGTGCGCAGGAACTGGCTAACTTCAATCGTGGAGCTCAACAGATTGTCTCTCCAGAAATAAAGGGTGACTCTGTGACTTTCCGTCTAAGTGCTAACTATGCCACAGTGGTTAATCTGTATGGCAACTGGATGGCTAATTATTCTGATGTGGTGCCTTTGAAAAAGGGCAATGACGGTGTTTGGGAAGTGACCATAGCTGCCCCAGAGCCAGAAATTTATACCTACAACTTCATCGTTGACGGTGTTAATGTAAATGACCCTCGCAACTTCATGGTACAGCGTGACGGAACTCGCTATCTGAATATGCTGTTTGTCCCAGGTGAGCGTTCAGCTAATTATAATGAAACAGCTCATCGTGGAACTGTAAGTTACAGGTGGTATGACAGTAGTATCCTCGGCAGTAATCGTCGCTTAACAGTTTATACTCCTTATGGCTACGAAACTAGCAAAAAGAGTTATCCTGTGCTCTACCTGCTTCATGGTGGAGGCGGCGATGAGGAAGCGTGGTCAAGCATGGGACGTGCTGCTCAGATCTTGGACAACCTGATTGAGCAAGGCAAGGCTGTTCCTATGATTGTGGTAATGCCTAATGGCAACCCTGGACAGCAAGCTGCATCAACTATGGGATTGCCAGTTAAGACATTTGACAATACTCGTCCTGAGAATCAGAACCTCTATGTGAAGAGTTTGGTGAACGAGATCATTCCTTTTATTGAGAAAGAATATCGTGCTATTCCTAAGAAGGCTTCACGTGCCATCTCAGGCTTGAGTATGGGAGGTGGACATACTTTCGCTGCTACCACACTTTATCCAAACGTATTCGATTATATCCTCCCGTTGAGTGCGGGTACTCGTGAGAGCGATACGCTCGATTCACAACTTCAAGGAATTAAGAAAGCAGGCTACAAACTTTACTGGATTGGCTGCGGTACAGCCGACTTCACCTATGCAGGCAACCAGGTTCTCGACCGTGCTTTGACCCGTAATGGCATGCCTCACACTTTCTATGAGAGTACAGGTGGCCATGAGTGGAAGAATTGGCGATTGTACTTGAATACCTTTGCACAGTTGTTGTTCAAATAGGCGTTGACTAAAAGATTAAAAGGAGGCAGTTACCAAGGTTGCTGCCTTCTTTTTTTTGTGAGCCATCTTGGTGGAAATACTACATTATATTTTGCTTTTCACTCATTTATTCGTAACTTTGTCAAAAATATGGAAACATCATGGATAAACGAATTTATTATGCATTGACTGCTCTTGCGCTGCTAACAGGGTGTGGCAACCAAGAGCAAAGGACAGCACCTGAGAATCAAAAAATTAATTATACAGTGGAACAGTTTGCAGATTTACAGATTCTGCGCTACAGGGTAAATGGCTTTGAAAACCTGACCCTTCAGCAGAAGGAGTTGGTTTATTACCTTACTGAAGCCGCCCTGTGGGGTCGTGATATCTTCTATGATCAGAACGGCAAGTATAACCTCACCATCAGCCGTGCTTTGGAAACGGTATATACTGACTTTAAAGGCGATCGTAATACCGCCGATTTCAAGGCGATGGAGCTTTATCTGAAACGCGTATGGTTCTCATCAGGCATACACCACCACTATGGCAGTGAGAAGTTTGTACCTGGATTTACTGAAGATTTCCTGAGAAAGGCACTGGCAAGTGTGGATGTGGCAAGGCTTCCGCTGAAGTCGGGACAAACGGTTGAGCAGCTCTGCAACGAAATTTGCCCCGTGATCTTTAACCCCGAACTGCTGAAGATGCGCACTAATCAAACTGAAGGTGAAGACCTTGTGCTGACATCTGCTGTGAACTTTTATGAGGGATTGACGCAGGCTGAAGCAGAGGCTTTCTATAACAAGATGAAAGACCCCAAGGACGAAACGCCTGTGTCATACGGATTGAATAGCAAGCTGGTAAAGAAGGACGGTAAGATTTATGAAGATGTATATAAGGTGGGAGGCTTGTATGGAGCTGCTATCGAGAAGATTGTGTATTGGTTGCAAAAAGCTGAAGGCGTGGCTGAGACCCCGGAGCAAAAGGCGGTGATTGCCAAGCTAATTGAGTATTATCAGACAGGCGATTTGAAGACATTTGATGATTATACCATTTTGTGGGTAAAAGACCTGAATTCCCTTGTTGATTTCACTAATGGCTTTACAGAAACATATGATGATCCATTGGGCATGAAGGGTACATGGGAGGCTATCGTGAACTTCAAAGATATGGCAGCAACCAAACGCACGGAAACCATCAGCAAGAATGCCCAGTGGTTTGAGGATAACTCACCAGTTGATAAGCAGTTCAAGAAGGAGAACGTGAAAGGCATATCTGCCAAGGTCATCACGGCATCCATACTTTCTGGAGCCTTGTATCCTGCTACGGCCATTGGTATTAACCTACCCAATTCCAACTGGGTGAGGGCTCAGCATGGTTCAAAGTCAGTCACCATCGGCAATATTACCGATGCTTATAATAAAGCTGCTCATGGCAATGGTTTCAATGAAGAATTTGTGTATAGTCAGACGGAGCTTGACCTGATTGATAAATATGCTGATTATACAGATGAACTGCATACTGATATGCATGAATGTCTGGGTCATGCTTCCGGCAAGCTCTTGCCAGGTGTTGATCCAGATGCATTAAAAGCTTACAGCTCACCTTTAGAAGAGGGGCGTGCCGACTTATTTGCCTTGTATTATCTGGCTGACCCTAAATTAACTGAACTGGGACTGACTCCTGATGCTGAGGCATATAAATCTGAATACTATACATATATGATGAATGGTCTGATGACCCAGTTGGTGCGTATTGAGCCAGGTAAGAACATTGAGGAGGCTCATATGCGTAACCGTTCCTTTGTAGCTCACTGGGCATACGAACATGGTAAGGCAGATAATGTGGTGGAGTTGGCAAAGAAGAATGGTAAGACTTATGTGAAGATTAATGACTACGTGAAGCTGCGTAACCTGTTTGGCGAACTGCTGGCTGAGGTTCAGCGCATCAAATCTACTGGTGATTATGAAGCTGCTCGCAGATTGATAGAGGATTATGGTGTGAAGGTGGATCCTGTGTTGCATCAGGAGGTGCTGGAACGCTATAGGATATTAAACCTGGCTCCTTATAAAGGTTTTGTAAATCCTAAGTATGAGTTGGTAAAGGATTCCAATGGACAGGTGATGGATGTGAAGGTGACGTATGACGAGAGCTATGTAGAGCAAATGCTTCGTTATAGTCATGACTACAGAACCCTTTAATGCGTATAGCTCAATGTTTGATGTACAATCATCGATAAAGGAAATAAAGGCGCAGCTCCGTTCGGCGATGAATGGTTTCGCATCGACAAGCATGCGGGAAAAGGGACTATCATACAAGGTGAATTTTGGCGTGGAATTGCCTCGTTTAAAAGAGATAGCCTCGCAGTTTGAGAAAAACCACGATTTGGCTCAGGCTCTCTGGAAGGAAAACATACGTGAATGCAAGATATTGGCAGGTATGTTGCAACCTGTGGAGACTTTCTATCCTGAAATTATGGATATCTGGATAGAGGCGATGCCGACAGTGGAGATTGCGGAGATGACATGCATGCATCTCTTTCAGTTCTTGCCTTATGCACCCCAGAAATCATTGCAGTTGATAGCCAGTGAAGGGGAGTATCAACAGATTTGCGGTTATCTTACCATAGCTCGGTTGCTGGGAAGAAAAAGAGATTTGGAGGAGCGCGTAGAGAATGAGCTGCTCGACCAGGCTGTGGCGGCTTTCATTGCAGGTCCGTATGCTGTCCGCAAGGCTGTGCAGACGGCTTTGCGTAAATATTTGTCTGGCAATGAGCCACATGCTTTCACTTTGTACAGGTTGGTGGAACCTTTGAAAAATAGTGCCGACGAGCAGGCGAGACTGCTTTGGCAATGGGTAAAGCAAGAAGTAGAACTAAATTTTTCCTGATGATTGACTTTGCATAACAGAAAAATAGCTAACTTTGTTGCTGCTAGTATAAATGAGCATGGATTCAAGTAATGACAATATTGAGGTAAGGGAGAAAGTGAAGCAGATATTCACGGAATACCTGACTCTCCGTAAGCATCGTAAAACGCCTGAACGTTATGCGATACTCGACATGATTTATACCATTGAGGGACATTTCGACATCGAGTCGTTATATGTACTCATGGAGGAGACTGCCAGGTTCAGAGTGAGTCGTGCTACACTTTACAACACGCTCATCTTGCTTATGGATGCTCGTCTTGTCATCAAGCATCAGTTTGGTAACACTTCGCAGTATGAGAAATGTTATGACCAGGAAACCCATCACCACATGATTTGTACTCATTGCGGCAAGGTGACTGAGTTTCAGGATGAGGTGCTTAGACATGACATTGAGACGAAAAAACTGTATAGATTTAAGCAAACTCATTATTCGCTGTACATATATGGCATGTGTACCAAGTGTCAGCGAGTTGTAAATAGACAATTAACAATTAATAAGAGGAAAAAATGAAGGTAGATGTACTGTTGGGATTACAATGGGGTGACGAAGGCAAAGGCAAGGTTGTCGATGTGCTGACTCCCAATTATGATGTGGTGGCTCGATTTCAAGGTGGACCTAATGCGGGACATACTTTGGAATTCGAGGGACAGAAATATGTGCTTCGCTCCATCCCCTCTGGTATTTTCCAGGGTGATAAAGTAAATATTATTGGTAATGGTGTTGTACTCGACCCAGCTTTGTTTAAGGAAGAGGCTGTCGCATTGGAGAAGTCTGGTCACAACTTGAAAGACAGACTCATGATTTCGAAGAAAGCGCATCTGATTATGCCAACACACCGTGTGCTCGATGCTGCTTATGAGGCTGCAAAGGGTGCGTCTAAGGTTGGAACCACAGGTAAGGGGATTGGCCCTACTTATACGGATAAGGTGAGTCGCAATGGTTTGCGTGTGGGTGACCTGCTGCACAACTTCGAAGAGAAATATGCTGCTGCCAAGGCTCGTCACGAACAGATCTTGAAGGATATGAACTTTGCCTATAATGTAACAGAAACAGAGAAAGCTTGGTTTGAAGGAATCGAGTACCTGAAGCAGTTCCAACTGGTGGATAGCGAACATGTCATCAATCAGATGCTCGACGAGGGCAAGTCGGTGCTGTGTGAGGGAGCACAAGGTACGATGCTGGATGTGGATTTCGGCTCCTATCCTTTCGTGACTTCATCAAATACCGTTTGTGCAGGTGCTTGCACAGGCTTGGGAGTGTCTCCTCGTCGCATAGGCGATGTATATGGCATCTTTAAGGCTTACTGTACGCGAGTGGGTTCTGGTCCTTTCCCAACGGAGCTGTTTGATGAAGTGGGCGACAGGATTCGTGATTTGGGACATGAGTATGGAGCTGTGACAGGCAGAAAGCGCCGTTGCGGTTGGATTGATCTGGTGGCATTGAAATATGCTGTGATGATAGATGGTGTGACAAAGCTTATCATGATGAAAAGTGATGTGCTCGATGATTTTAAAACCATCAAGGCCTGTGTGGCTTACAAGGTGAATGGTGAGATGGTTGACCATTTCCCATTTGATATATCAGAAGGTGTGGAACCTGTGTATGTTGAGATGCCAGGCTGGAAAACTCAGATGAGTAAGATGCAGGGTGAGGATGAGTTCCCTGAGGAATTCAACAACTATGTTTCTTTCTTAGAGGATGAGTTGGGTGTACCCATTAAGATTGTATCAGTGGGCCCGGATCGTGAACAGACGATAGTACGTTATACAGATTAACCATTGACCATTAAATGAAAAATAGATTGTTTCTTAACGTGATTATTACATTGACTTTGTTAATCAATTGTCAATGGTCAATTGTCAATGGTCAATATCGACCTACCGCTGAGAACCTAAAGGCCCGTAGTGAGTTTCAGGACAAGAAGCTGGGCATTTTCCTTCATTGGGGTGTATATGCTATGATGGGACAAGGTGAGTGGGTGATGAATAACCGAAATATCAACTACGAGGAATATGCCAAGATGCCAGCTGGTTTCTATCCTGCCAAGTTTGATGCTGAGGCTTGGGTGAAGGCTTTCAAGGATGCAGGTGTGAACTATATCACTTTTACCTCTCGTCATCACGACGGCTTCTCCATGTTCAACTCGAAAGCGAGCGAGGGGTATAACATCGTGGAGGCTACGCCTTTCAAACGGGATGTTATCAAGGAGTTGGCTGATGCCTGCGCCAAGTATGGCATTACGTTGAATTTCTATTACTCTCACCTGGATTGGCATAGACTTGATTATCCTCTGGGTAATACGGGACGCCAATTAGGACGACCTACCGATCAGCAGAACTGGAAGTCATACTACAAATTTATGAACGACCAGCTTACGGAGCTTCTTACACAATATGGACCCATAGGTGCCATCTGGTTCGACGGAGTGTGGGATCATGCTAGCGATGCAGAACCTTACGATTGGCAATTGGAAGAGCAGTATGCTTTGATTCATAAGCTACAACCTGCTTGCCTGGTGGGTAATAACCATCACAAGAACCTGAACCCAGGCGAGGATATACAAATATTTGAGCGTGACTTGCCAGGGCAAAATTCGGCAGGTTTCTCAGGAGATATGCAGGTGAGTAATGAAGTGCCTTTAGAGTCTTGTCAGACCATGAGTGATGTGTGGGGCTATAACATTACAGATATGCACTTCAAATCTACCAAGGAACTGGTGCAGATGCTGGTGCATGCTGCCGGACTGAATGCCAATCTTCTGATGAATATAGGTCCTCAACCTGATGGTCAGCTGCCTGCCGAATCTTTGAAGCGCTTGAAGGAAATAGGGGAGTGGACTCGTCAATATGGGGAAACCATCTATGGCACACGTGGTGGTCTCGTAACTCCTCGCGACTGGGGAGTGACTACTCAGAAAGGCAACAAGTTGTATGTACATATTCTAAAGTGGCAGGACAGAGGCTTGTTCCTGCCTCTGGCAGGTCATAAGCTCAGTCAAGCCAAGTTGTTTAGGGATGGCACTCCTGTAAAGCTGGTGAAAGCCCAGACTGGCTACCTGCTTGAACTGCCTGAGGTGCCTACAGATATTGATACTATTGTAGAATTGATTGTCGATTAACTTTAAAACATATTATTATGCAAACAGGAATAGGAATTCAATGGATTATCTTCATTGGTATAACCATCATTAGCTGGCTTGTACAATGGAACTTGCAAAGAAAGTTCAAGAAGTACTCCCAAATAGGCAATGCATCTGGTATGTCAGGTGCTGAGATAGCCATGAAGATGTTGCGCGACAACGGATTATATGATGTAAAAGTAACATGTGTACAGGGTCAGCTTACTGACCACTATAACCCTACGAACAAGACAGTAAATCTCAGTGAGGGAGTGTATAACAGCAATAGCATCATGGCTGCTGCTGTAGCGGCTCATGAGTGTGGTCATGCTGTTCAGCATGCACGTGCTTATGGCCCTCTGACCATGCGTAGTCAGTTAGTACCAATCGTAAGTTTCGCTTCACAATGGGTGACGTGGGTAATTCTGGCAGGTATCTTCTTGTTGGAAGTATTCCCCACCATCTTGCTCATTGGCATCTTGATGTTTGCTGCAACCACGTTGTTTAGCTTCATCACCCTCCCTGTGGAGATTGATGCGAGTCGCCGTGCGTTGGCTTGGCTCAACAACAGTGGTATGACTAACTACACTAATCAGGCATACGCCAAGGATGCTCTGAAATCAGCTGCTTATACTTACGTAGTTGCTGCCCTTGGCTCATTGGCTACCTTGATTTACTATATTATGATTTTCATGGGAAGATCAAGAGATTGACCATTAAGAATTTTGAATAATGATTAAACCAAGTATTCCTAAAGGAACCAGAGACTTTTCGCCTGTTGAGATGGCGAAGCGAAACTATATTTTTGACACTATACGTGAAGTTTATCATCTGTTTGGCTTTCACCAGATTGAAACTCCGGCTATGGAGAACCTCTCTACTCTGATGGGTAAGTATGGTGAGGAAGGTGACAAACTGCTGTTTAGAATTCAGAACTCAGGCGATTGTTTTAGAGGCATCACTGACGAAGAGTTGCTGAGCCGAGATGTGGCTCATCTCTCTACTAAGTTTTGCGAAAAAGGACTACGTTACGACCTTACTGTGCCTTTTGCCCGATATGTGGTAATGCATAGAGAGGAGATGACTTTCCCTTTCAAACGCTATCAGATACAGCCTGTTTGGCGTGCCGATCGTCCTCAGAAAGGCCGCTATCGTGAGTTTTATCAGTGTGATGCTGATGTGGTGGGTAGTAATTCACTCCTTAATGAGGTGGAACTGATGCAGATTATCGATACCGTTTTCACTCGTTTTGGTGTGAGGGTATGCATCAAAATCAATAACCGTAAGATTCTCACAGGTATAGCAGAGATTATTGGAGAGGCAGAGCGCATTGTAGATATAACAGTTGCCATCGATAAGCTTGATAAGATTGGTCTTGAAAATGTGAATGCTGAACTGCGTGAGAAAGGAGTGAGTGAGGAAGCGATTGCTAAGCTTCAGCCCATTATCCTACTCAGTGGAAGCAATAGCGAGAAGTTGGCGACATTGAAATCGGTGCTTGAAGGTAGTGAGACAGGCCTGAAGGGTGTTGAGGAAACTGAATTCATTCTTCAGATACTGTCTGCTTTGAATCTGAGAAATGAGGTAGAGCTGGATTTGACTTTGGCTCGTGGCTTGAACTATTACACAGGTGCTATATTCGAGGTGAAGGCTTTAGATGTACAGATAGGTAGCATTACTGGTGGTGGTCGTTATGACAACCTCACGGGTGTTTTCGGGTTGCCAGGTGTGTCAGGGGTAGGCATCTCCTTTGGAGCAGACCGCATTTTCGATGTACTCAACCAGTTGGATCTCTATCCTAAAGAAGCCGTTGGCGAAACCCAACTTTTGTTCATCAACTTTGGAGAAAAAGAAGCAGCTTTTGCTATGCAGGCTTTGTTAAAGGTTCGTAATGCTGGAATCAGAGCCGAACTCTTCCCTGATGCCTGCAAGATGAAGAAACAGATGAGTTATGCCAATGCTCACAACATTCCTTTTGTCGCATTGATAGGTGAAACAGAATTGGCTGAAGGCAAGGTGACACTTAAAAATATGGCAACAGGTGAGCAGAATCTTGTAGATCCTGCTCAACTGATTGCCGAGTTATCTTGAAATAGATTAATGAAATCATAAATCCTGTGGGGTAGGCCGTTGGCTTACCTCACAGGTTTTATATTCAGGTTTACACCCAAAACCTCCTCGCTATCTACGATAGTCCAACTGCTGCCAGTATATGCGCCAAAGGTACGGTCGGTATTGAAGCCAAGTTCTTGTAACTCTTTTATCACCTCATCTCGCAGGTCGCCCACCTCGAAACCTAAGTGGTGCACACCATTGCCATGTTTATCGTAAAATTCTCGGAAAGAGCTGGCTTTCTCGTCAGCTTGATGCAACTCAAGCACCCAATTACCCATGTCGATGTCACACACCAGCAAATCGCAGGTGCTGGGCTCGCCACGATAAGTGTAGGGGAACTCTGGCTTGTATTCCAAATGGTTGGTCCTCACCTCTGGTACAGGGATATCTAATAAGGCAGCCCAAGCCTTTGCTGCCTTATAGATATCGCCAACCACGATGTTGATTTGGATAAACTTGTCCTTTTTTAGAGGATTGGCAATGGGCTTATAATCCACTGTTTCACTTGTTTGAACTGGTTGTTGAGACTGTTCTTTAGCCTTCTCTTGTGGCGTGGTGCATGACACCATAGCCAATACACAAACGAAAAGTAAATGGTTGATTTTCATAATTACAGTTATTTATAGATTAATTCTGTTTGATTTATAAGCTTTTTAGCTTGATTATCTTAGACCTACCATTGAAATACATTCTGCTCATTTCACATCTAAGTGCATAACAAATGGATTGTCCTGTGTATCAGGTTTCCACTCACCATCCACGTTGTTGCCATTCGGATTGCCAAACTTGGCAAAGTTGGTCCAATAATCCATCATGCAGTCAGCCAGCTCATAATCAGCTGCTGTGAACGGACGGCGGCTGTTCTTCAAGGTCTTGAACATAAACCACAGCTCTGATGAGTGGTAAGCTGTATTAGGCTCGCCAGGCAACCTACGATCAAATCGGTAAGCATATACAGGGTTCTTGCTCTGGGTGCTGCGCACTTTGCCAAATTCAATGATGCCTGGCTCCATACCTTGCATATCATCGAGGGTTGACCCCAGCATATAAGGAATGTCTGCCACACTCTCGTCATTTACGGCTTCGGTAAATGTCTTGCCTATCAGACGACCGTCGATGTGCGGAGTCATCATCAAGAAAGGCACATTGTTTTCTTGCTGATACTTCAGCAAGGCGTTGCTGAGGTCGTCCATGCTGGCAGCACGCATCTTCTCAAGGGTGTCATATCCACCTGCATCCATAATGGCTTTACCCTGTGCCTCAGCTACATCTGATGGAGGCCCGGGAATGAGCTCACCCATACCGCCGATGCTCTGAATGATAGCCTTGCTTACCAGTTTCTTCGATTCGTTGGAAATTACCAGGTTCTTGATGCTGGCAGCACCAGCGCTCTGACCGAATATCATGATGTTGTCGGGGTCACCGCCAAACTGGGCAATGTTCTTATGCACCCATTTCAACGCTGCCACTTGGTCCCAAGTGCCGTAGTTGCCAGAAACGAAATCGGGGTCTTCTTTAGAAAGTAGTGGGTGAGACAAGAAGCCCAATACGCCCAGGCGGTAGTTGATGGTTACGAGAATAACCCCACGCTGTGCCCATGCATCACCGTCCATCGTAATCTCATAGCCGTATCCGCCCATATAGGCACCACCATGCACCCACATAGCCACAGGCAGCTTTGCATCAGTCTTACCTAGTGTCTCAGCAGGTGCCCAAACATTCAGGTAAAGGCAGTCTTCGCTCATCTCTGGGTCGCCACCGAAATAAAACTCTTCGGTATAGAAATCACCCACTTGGTGCTTGGCCTGGATAGAGGCTGGACCCCACTTGTCAGCCACCTTCACACCCTCCCAAGGCTGCACGGGCTGAGGACGTTTCCAACGCAGGTCTCCCACAGGGGGAGCTGCATAAGGAATACCTTTATACACCATAACATTCGTTGAGTCTGTTAACACTCCCTGAATCTGACCACCCTCAATGGTCAATACAGGATTTTCATTTGCTGGCTTCTCTGTCGTGCAAGCTGCCATCAAAGCAACAGCCGCTAAGCCTAATAAATAGTTAAGTTTCATTATACAATTTATTTAGTTAGTTTTATAATTCATGAGTTTTCTCGTCAATGTCAATACACCTGTCAGGGATAACAAAGTTCCCAATATCAGCAGCACCCACATCACTGGTTGCCAACGCTCTGGATACTTGGAAAACAATTTGTATCTCAGTACTTGGAAAACATGGTTCCTCACATACAGCCACTTGCTTGCAGTGTTGAAACTTTGGTAAGAGCCTGTGCGGGGATTAATATAAAAAGTATGGTTATCTGCTATTGTCTTCCATACAGGCAGTGTCAACTCTTGATACAGATCTATGTAGTAATCATCGTATTGCGTCAGTAGCTCAGTGCCTACGCTATCTGGCTGGCAAAAAGCCTTAACAGCATCCGAAGCCTCCTCTGCAGTCAGATAAAACGGTTTCACGAATGGGGTAGAGGCATTGATGTAGATGGGCTCGTCATGTCCCTCCAGGCTAATGATATAAAGGGGAATACTATCGAAACTATTCCACTCAATGCGACTTACCTGTCCATCATAGCGGGCAATGATGCGACGATAATCCAACTCATATTTATCCAAAGGCAAGGTACCACTAAGCAATGAGTCATGCCACTCCGTCTTGATGGCAGGGACAGGCTCAAACACAGGGGGCAGGGTGTCAGTGATGAGGGCAGGAATCGTCAGCGAGTCAGCTCCTTTTATCATATCATACAGAGTATGTCCCTGATAGTGATATACCACCAAATCCTTTACCTCCACAGTGTCCGCAGGCAAACGATCGTGTAACAGCTTTTCAATCGACGTCAAGCCACGAGGCAGGGCATCGAGGTCGGCATAGCGTATGGGAACCTCTTGGGGAAGCATTGAAAGATAGCTATTGTGCATCCCATAGGCAAAGCATACCAGCAAGCAGATACAAAGCAACAGTCCCAGCCATCTGAGCGCTTGAACATATATTTTTTTGCCAATCATTCTGCAAAAGTAGTAAAAAAGTGCCTTAATCTCAAAATATTGTGCTACATTTGTGGCAAAATAAATATTAACAAAACCATAAACCATGAAGTTTATCAAATTTACAATCTGCATTTTGGCATCCTTGCTAATGCTGTCTTGCCAGGACCCAAACCAAACCAAACAAGTTAATAATCCCCTCTCATTGGTCGATGGAAAGCCTGTTGTCATGGGCGATCCTTTCATCCTTCATGCCAGCGATGGCAAGTTCTATGCCTATGGCACCACTGAAGGTAATATGGACGGATTCAATGTGTATGTGAGTAACGACCTCACCAACTGGGAACTGAAAGGTCAGTGTTACAAAGCCGATCCCAATGGTTGGACTACTGACTGTTTCTGGGCACCTGAGGTCTATGAGCGTGGCGGAAAGTTCTACATGCTGTTCTCATCCAACTGGAAAGAAAACCCCACTAACGAGGGTGAGATATTCCGTATTGGCGTAGCAGTAAGCGACAGCCCTACTGGACCTTTTAAAGAAATGTCTGATAAACCTATATTCGACCCTGGCTATCCCATCATCGATGCCAACCTCTATTTTGCCGACGACGGCAGGGTATATCTCTACTATTCCCGTTGCTGCTACAAACATGCTGTTGAGAGCGAGCTGGCCTCCAAGTTGAATGCTGAAGGCAAGTATGAGGAGATTGAGGAAAGCTGGATTTATGGCGTAGAGATCAAGCCTGATTTCAGTGGAGCGATAGGTGAGCCTGTCCAACTGCTCTGTCCTCCTTATGAACTGGGAGGCGTTCAAGAGTGGGAGAGTCGCAGCGCAATGGCTGGTGAGGCCAATCGCCGTTGGAACGAGGGCTCTTTCATCTTCAAGCATGGCGACACCTATTACATCATGTATAGTGCCAACTTCTATGGAGGTCCTTATTATGCTGTGGGCTATGCCACAGGTAAGTCGCCTCTGGGTCCTTTCACTAAGGCTGATAATAACCCCGTCTTGGAGCGCAACAACGACAAGGGTGGTGAGGTGTATTGCACAGGTCACAACATGGTGCTCACTATGCCTGATGGCACCCTCTACACTGTCTATCACGGACGCACAGCAAAGACTGATGCTATCACAAACAAAGGTCGCGTTATGTTTATCGACCGCATGGAGATACTGCCTGATGGCGAGTTGGTGGTGCATGGACCTACTACAAAGCCTCAGACCATCGCAGTCAGATAGTACTCATACTTTACTGCCTAAATCCTTGTCTGTCATTGCACAAACACAAGAGTCGGACCAAACGTTTTCGGCTGTTTCAATCATGTCTATCACCGTATAGATGGGTAGGATAATACCCAGAATGCCCACAGGTGCTCCTATGCCAGACATCAGGGAGAGGGTGAGGAAATAACAGCCCATTGGCACCCCAGCATTACCTACAGCTGAGACTACGGCAATGACAATCCACAGCAGGATGGTAGTAAGAGTGATGTGGATGCCTCCGTTCTGCATTACGAACAGCGAGGTAACCAGTATGAATGCTGCACATCCGTTCATGTTAATGGTGGTACAGATGGGTAATACAAAACGGGCGATCTTCGGTTTCACACCCAGACGTTGCTCTGCGGTCTCCATCGTTACTGGCAGGGTGGCAGCACTGCTCTTGGTGAAGAGAGCCATCAACACAGCAGGCATCATCTTGCCCAGCACCCTTAGTGGATTTAATCCTCTTGCTAATAGGAATAGAGGCAATACAATGAAGAATTGCAGGATATTGCCCCCCAGTATCACCAACACATATTTCCCTATCGAATCAGCTACCACACCTGCTGACACCTGTGCGGATAGCTGAGCCGAGAAAGCCACAATGCCCAAAGGCAGTGTCCAGATCAACCAACGGATAAGCAGGAACAGCAGGTCTTGCAGTCCCAAGAGTCCTTTCACCACAACAGCTTTGTTCTCTGTATCCGGAAGTTTTGATAATCCTATACCTATAGCAAAGGCTATCAGTAAAATAGACAATACATTGCCCTCAGAGAAAGGACGAATGATGTTATTGGGTATCACACCCAGAATATGGTCGTAAACTGACTGTTCAGGTGCCAGGCTGATGGCCTCCTGCCCCTTGGTGATGCTCTCCATTGGCAAGTTGCCTGGGGCTATCAGGATGTATAGCAGAGCCCCCACAATAGCGGCAGAAAGGGTGGTTAGCAGCGTGTAGGTGATGGTTCGCCCAAAGATCTTGCCTGTGCCTTGCGAGCCGAAGGTGGCGAATGTGGCGATAACTGCCAATGCTATGGTGGGCACAGCCAACAGTTGGAACAAGCGCGTGTAGAGTGATGCCACAAAGTCCATCAGACTGTTCAGCCAAGCTACTCCCAATAATCCTAACAGCGAGCCAGCCACCAAGGCTCCTATCCACCACATTACTTTCTTCATAATCGTTTTTTTTGCAAAAATAACAATTATATTTGGATTAGTAAGAAAAAGAGGGAACCTTCAGCAGATTCCCTCATTTTTTCAAAGCTTATTGTAAACCTCGTCGTCCACAGGCTCCAGCCATTCGTTGCTGGCACCATCCTCTACATCCTTATGATAGGTTAGGTGCTGGAACCAGGAGTCTTTTGCTGCGCCATGCCAGTGCTTCACTTCTGCAGGTATGTTAATGATGGTTCCAGGAGTCATCTCGATAGGAGCCTTACCCCATTCCTGGTACCAACCACGACCACTGACACAAATAAGCACTTGTACCTGCTTGTGGTGAATATGCCAAAAGTTGCGACAACCAGGTTCAAAGGAAACATTGTACATGCCACCACCTAAATCAACCAGATAGCTGTTGCCTGTAAAGTACTGAGCCAAAGGATTAATGTCGCCCTTTTCAAAAGTTAGTGGAATGTCATTAGTCACAGGCTCACCGTAAAGTGCCGCCACAGCCTGCAGAGCCCTAAAGGTGGTGGCATTGTCGCCAAGATCACTTAGTGTCAGCACAAAGGCATGCATCTCTTCCTTGCTCATGCCCTTCTGTTGCGCTCCCATCAGGTGGGCACTCAGCTGAGCTCCCAATCCTTCTATGCTGGCAAGCCCACTGATAGTCACCAGTTCGCGCTCCTTGTGTGTCAGCAAGTCATTGGCAAAGATATCCCCAAAGAGATGCGCCTTGAGGTAATAGTCAATGGTGGGAGAGAACTTATTGGTGTAAGGTCCGAACAATGAGGCCTGCACTTCTGTCCCTTCTTTCAGTGCGTCATAATCCTGTGGCAGAGGCGAAGGCAATCGCCCTTCCTCACAAGTCTTGCCCTTGGCTTGACGGTCGGCTATCACGCTTTGTAAGGCACTCAGTCCGTTCAATGCCTTGGGGAACCCCATATAGGCATAGAGGTGGCAGCATACTTCCTTGAGCTCGTTCTGGGTGAACCCTTCATTGAAGGCTTTGTCAAACGACTGTTCCAGTTTGTTGATTTCCCCTTTTGCCACCTGAGACGAGATGGCTACCAGGCTTTGCTGACGGGCTGTCAGCACGTTCTGTGCGTTAGCTCCCATTGCCAGTGCTAAGGCAGCAGTTATTGCGGTTGCTTTCATCATAATTATAAAGTTTGTTACTCAATTTTCTGCAAATATAATGTTTTTGTCAAACATATTTATCATCGTTTGTCTAAAAACGAAAAATTATCTACTGAAAGCGAAACCCATTTTATTTGTCAATCTATAAAAAAGATGCTATCTTTGCCAGTGGATATTATATTGAAAACAGTATTATGCGTATCAAGTCGGTAGCCATATTATGTTGCCTGATGCTTTGCCTTGCGATGGAACTTTTTGCACAGGTTCCCACGCATCCTTGGCAGGGTGCCAGAGTGGGTTTCTTGGGCGATTCCATTTGGGATCCCCATGCTTATACTGAAGTGAAGAAATCATGGAGTTTCCTCAGCGACTGGTTGGGCATCACTCCTTATGTCTATGCCGTCAGTGGCAACCAGTGGATCCATATCCGTCATCAGGCAGAGCAGTTGCAGGCAGAGCATGGTGATGAGGTGGATGCCATCATAGTCTTTGTTGGTACCAACGATTTCCTGGCTGGTGTACCCATTGGCAACTGGTGGACGGAGAAGACTGAGGAAGTCATGCAGGCAGTGGGGCATCCTAAAGCCCCTGTTAACCGAGTCAAGCGTACCATGGAGATGACAGATGATACCTATAAAGGACGAATCAACCAGGCAGTGAGTTTGTTGAAGAGTATGTATCCCACGAAGCAGATTGTGCTGCTGACTCCTTTGCATCGCGGACTTGCCAATTTTGGCGACCGCAACCTGCAACCAGATGAGAGCTATCAGAACAGTGCTGGTGAATATGTCAATGCTTATATCCAGGCTACTTTGGATGCGGCTGATGTTTGGGGCATTCCTGTTATCAACCTCAGTGCCCTTTCCGGTCTGAATCCCATGGTTGAGCAGCAGGTGCCATATTTTATCAATGCCGACACTGACCGCCTTCATCCCAACACCGCTGGTCACCAGCGCATGGCTGCCACCCTCTATTATCAGCTGATGTCCTTACCTGTTCACTTCGATAAACCGTAACTGCTTGTCCTATACTGTTCAAGTAGCAAACTCATTCAGGCGTTTTTAAGTTAAGGTGTAAAGCAAAGCTTTTACACCTTGATTCATTATAGTATCTACAGGTGGATAGGTTCGTGACCCGTACACGAGGTTGTTCCCTATGGCAGTCAGTACTGCTGTCAGTATCGAGATGGTGAACCGCATCACCATCTTCCAGATTTCTGTGTTCTTCATACTCTTAGTCTTGGTTTTAAAAGGGTTTATTGTTTATTGACGATTGACCATTTACCATTTACAATTGACGATTGACTTTTCTTTGTCCGTTTAGACGATTTAGTTCTTTTGGAAGGATTTCCCGATGCTGTTCGGTCGATTTCCCCGTTCGGTTGGATTTGCAATCCGACCATATCGAGTATGAGGATTTTTAATCCGATAATATTATATTTATTGTACTGATTTTGTTGACTTATCTCTCTAAGCCTGTTGATTGCTTTCCTACTTTTGTTGCCCCTTTTCCCGGGAAAGACGTTGGCATATTGTTGCATTGAATTAATGTTTTTTAAGATAATAATATGATGGAGGAATGCAGAAATAGCTTTCTTTGCAGCGTTATATATAAAAACAAAAGGTAGATAGATATGAAAAAACAAATTTGGGTATGGGTTGCCATCTGCCTGACGATGGCATTCAGTAGCACTAATGTCATGGCACAGAAACGTGGTGCCAATATGCGTATGGAGATTGTGGAAGTGGATGAAGACGACAATGATTTCTCTGTCTTCACCTATCCGGATGAGAACGGCAGCAAGTGCTTTTACATGAGTATGGGTAGGGAGTATAAGATTTCTGAGCTTATTTTAGATTCTCCCGAAGGCTCTGCTGTGTTATCTGGACTCAGGGAAACTTGCCTTGTGCTTGGCGAAACCTTTGATGAGGCATACGACAAACTTGATGAAATCCTCAAACTGTATGACGAGGAGGTGGGAACTGTAGTAGAGTTTCCTTGCCGACTTTCCACTGGTTCCGAAGTTTTAGGCGAACCCAGCACAGCCTATTGCATGGTTACCAAAAAGACTTTAGGTGGCAAACGCCTGTCTTTTACCTTTAGGAGTGGTAATCGGCAAGCACAAGCAAACCTCTCCAAATCTGTTGTCAAGGAACTTCGCATGGGCATGAAGTTTGACAAGAAACTACATAAGAACAGGTACTAAAATAACTTAGGGGGCAATGTAAAAGCATTGCCCCCTAAGTTTATATCCATGGGATAGGATCAGTAGCTTAAGCCAAAGCCAAATTCGAATGACTTGTTGGGGGCATCGAAAGGAACATCTTCCAGCTGTGCCTCAACATCTTTCATGGTGGCGGGTATCTCAAATGGGAGCTTGCCCACTGGGTTGAACTTGCCAAATACCACATCGAGCAGGGCATTGTCGAGGCAGTCGAAGGTGAGGAAGCAACCCTTGACAACCTTCTTCAGGTCTTGTGGCAGCACGATGCTGGTGCCACTGGGGTTAAATGCCACCACCACTGGCTTGCCTGTAGCTGAGAGCTTCTTAACATTGTTCCAGATGGAAGCTGGTATCTCAATGTTCACAGGTTTGGCAGCCTCGATGGCACGCTGACGCTGCATGGCTGCACGCTGGGCAGGAGTCATGTTGCCACCACCGAAACCAAAGCCAGCTTGGCGAGGCTCAGTAACACCTGTACGTACAATGATGAGGTCGGCTTGTGCTGGCTTGTCAACCAAAGTGCCATAGTTCTTGGCAATATCTTTCTCAATACCCTCTACATAGATTTTGATGCCTTGCTTAGCAGGCAGTGTCTTGCCCTCGTTCACTAAGAGGATGTTGGACTCCAACTGTGCTTCGAAAGCGTTCTTCTGCAAGTCCTCACGCTGGCAAACCTTGGCAGCATTGTCAGGATCTACATAAGGATTCTCAAATAAGCCGAGGATGAAGTGCCATTGCAGGATGCGCTTAGCTGCCTGGTTGACACGCTCTTCGGTTACTCTACCTTCCTTAACAAGCTCTACCACGAGGCTGGTTTCTGTCTCGCTACCCATCTGGTCAACACCCGCGTTGATAACCATAGCCATGTTGTCCTTCAGGGTGGTCTTGCCTGCCAAACGAGGATTCAGTGGACCTGTACGGGCAACCACTCCCCAGTCGGTACAGATGGCACCCTTGAAGCCCAGCTGGTCGTAAAGCACCTTGGTACTCCAGTAAGGAGAGTAATTCACATTCAAGGTGTCAACGTATGTGCCGCTATAGTAGCCCATTATGGCCAATGCGCCTTTCTCGATGCCGCGTCTGAAGGGCTTGAGGTGGTATTCCACATTGTTGCCAGGATAAACGGTGAAGTCGCCCTTGCCACCCTGATGAGGGTTGGCACCCGGCCAGTGCTTGAGGTGTACCAACACCTTGTTGGGACCTACATTTTCGCCTTGTGCGCCATCCATGAAGGCTTCCATCATCTCGATGGTGAGGTCGGCATCCTCAGAGAAGCAACCCATGTTGCGGCTCCAGCGAGGTTCTGTAATGACGTCAATCTGAGGACCTAAGATCATGTGCAGACCCACAGCGCGGTATTCTTCCGCAACAGCCTCACCGAACTTCTTAACAAGTTCGGCATTTCGGGAAGCAGTGATACCAATCTGACCTTCCTTGCTTGGCCACTGGCTGAAATACTGCTTTCCACTGACATGTGCGCCCAAAGTTGCACCATGACGTGGGTCGGTTGAGAACATGATAGGAATACCCAGGCGAGATGCCTCTGCATATTCTTGCAAACTGTTGCTCCACTTGGCAAAGAGGGTAGGCTCAGCGATACCGTTGTTGAGGATGTTGCGGAAGTTACGCTCCTCAATAAAGGTCTTCACATCGGCACCAGCTCTCATCTGGCCTTGTCCCATCGCGCCACCATTGTTGCCACCAGGGCCTATAGGTCCTGCGTATGCTTCCTGGCTCAGCTCGGCTTTAGCGTCATAGAGCACTTTACCATCGGCCGGCACGGCGATGTTGGGATGGAACATCAAGCCAACCTTTTCCTCCAGTGTCATCAGGCTTACCAAATTGTCGATACGATCCTGCATTGGCAAACGCCAGTCTTCATAAGCATCCAGTTCGCCATTCTTGTTCAAGTCCTTGAACTGGTAACCTTTCACAGTGATAATCTGTGCTTTCCTTGCACCCAATTCGGGCTGTTCAAATTTTTGTTCCTCTGTGCAACTTGCCAGAGTCAACGCCAGCACGCAGCCAGCCATCATCCATTGCTTCATTAGAATAATCGTATTATTGTTAGTATTCAATCCACAAAGATAATAAAAAGGTTTGACATGTTGGTGCTGGCTACAGGCAAAAATGTTACTTCACCTTCAGATAAGTTTTCAGATTGTTGACATACTGGTCGAATGCCTCTACACCCTTTTGCGTGACGCGGCATGAAGTGCAGGGACGCTTTCCCACAAATTTCTTCTCCACTTCAATATAGTTAGCGGCAGAGAGCTTGTCAATCTGCACACTCAGGTTGCCTGCCGTTGCCCCTGTCTGCTCCTTGATATACACAAAGTCAGCTTCTTCCACGCTGATTAGCAGCGACATGACGGCCAATCTGAGCTCTGAGTGCAATAAGGGGTCTAACGGCTTAAACATAATTCTTCCTCCTGTTAATCATGATGCCTGGTATGACCAAGCTTATCAAACTAACGCCCGCCATAACCAGCATCTCGTTGGGGCCTTGCAGCAGGATGGCAGAAGCAGCACCTGCCAAGCCTCCAATGATGCCTCCAGCAGTGATCCATCCATTCTTCAGTAGCATGCCTGTAATGGTGGTGCACAAGCCCAACAGCAGGATGATGATGGAGGTAATGCCAAATCCCAAGGCAAATTTGCCAAAGAGTAATGGAGCTACCAAGAACATCAACACTGGGAATGCACTGGCGAAGACACCGAAAGCAAACCAAATGTTGCTCATCATTTGGGTGATGATTGTCTTAGGGATATGCGTTTTTTTCTCTTTTTTACCTTGCCAGATCATGAGCATCCATCCTATGAATCCCATAGCAAACCACAGGAAGCCCCACATACCACTGCCTGTTGTACTCCACATATACCACACAATGAGTGCGGTAACTACAACCATAGCACCCCAGATAATTAAAGGGATACCAGCATTTTTAAGTGTGTCTTTCCGACTTTGTTCTATTTGTCTTTTGATGATTTCCAAACTGCGTTCGGCAGTCAGTTCGTTATTGTTTTCCATAATCATATTATTTTTGTCTTCAATATAATGCCTCAAATTTAGCTATTTTTTCCTTTTTTCTAAATAGAAGGCGATAGCAATAGCAGGTAAGGCGCAGATTACAAAGGAAAGAGGAGTCTTGTAAGGACTGTCTGTCATCATGTTGTAAATAGAAGGAAATACAGCACAGATGCCATACATAGATCCGTAGTAGAGTGCTGCAAACACAGTTTTCTTCTCTTCCCGTTTACCGAGGTACCAGTAGGTGATTGCAAAGCATATAGCTCCAGTCACTCCCAGTGTGATGTAAGACTGAATGTTGGAAGCCTGTCCTGTTACGTCAACTTTCTGTATGGCAGCTATGATGATGCCACCCAACGAATAGCCCACCACACAGATTATCGTAGCAATCAATGCTTTTTTTGTCTTTTCTGCCATCGCCTTTTTCTGTTTGTCAATTCCTGCCACCAGCCAAGCAAAAATAAAGGTCTGAACAATAATCTCGGGGGCTCCCTTTAGATGAACCATCCAGGGCGTCTGTGTATAGATCATACCCTCGATTGAGGATGGTGCAGGTCCAGGGGTATTGATAATTCCAAACACAAATATCAGTGCATAAAGCTTGAGAAAACCCCATTTCTCAGTCCTAATAAAGTCCCTGAGGAGCAGCAGCACGCATCCGAAAATCACTCCCCTTACCACCTGAAACAGCGGTCCTATCAGTGTTCTCGTAGATTCAACTGGTTGCATATAATACGCCATGCATCCCTCATTGAACAGTTCCTTATAATTAAATAAGGCGGAGAAAATGATGCCACAAACTATATAGGTGAGCACATGAAAGACTGTTACTTTCGTGACATACTGCCAGGGAGCAATGAATTTTATGTCAGAACCTACATTCATTTATAGTCCCCCGAACATTTTCTGAATATCCATCAGGGTAATTTCCACTGTAGGATTATCTGCTGTGATGGTCACCTTTTTCGCTGCACAAGGCTCAGTAGGCATGCCGTTTGGATTGATAAACAACTTTCCGTCGCCGTCCAAGTCCTGGAAAACATTCAGGTCGGTCTTCCATTCGTCGGGCACACCCTGTATTACAAATACCAATTCACCAGTTTCTGTCACCTCTTTGATGCCGGCAAACACTTTCTGTGGCTCATTCAGGTCGCCCAATGCAATCATCACCTTGCCTTTTGCCTCCTCTATGCCTTTCACGTGCAACTCAACGTCAACCCGCTGGGCATAAATACTGGCTGCTGATAATAACAGCATAGAAACCAGTGTAATAATCGTTCTTTTAGCTCTCATTTTAGTCTCTTTTTTAAGTTAAACATTCCGTTGATAATAGTTAGTTGAATCGATCCACGATGCAAATATAGATAAGTTTATAAAATAAACCAAATTATTATGCAAATTTCTCCTAACTTTTTTGATTACCTTATATAATTAAGAGTAGGAGAGGGATTGTTTATTATTTCCAAAATTTCCGCTAAAAGTTATGGTAATACAAAAAAAATGCAGTACATTTGAAGCATAGAAACGATAATGAACCAAACTTTAGATCTATGACCGAACAGAAAATGCCAACTGTCGATGAGGTTTTCTCATGGATGAGGAAACTGTACGACGAGAGTTATTCGGGGCTCACGAAAACCGAAAAGAAAGAGCAGCACATGTACGGTACAATGGTGACAACACCAAACGACAAGAAGTTCATGGTGCGCATGCTCGATGAAACCAGTCAGGTGAGAGACACCCAGAAGCTTGCCTTGCGAGTGAAAGAACTGATTGACCAATATGGAATACCGAAGTTCCTCGGCACAGGCGACAGGATGCTCTTCAAGATGTATCAAGGGTTTGCCTACAAGCCTTTGTTCAATTGGGTAGCAGTGCCTATTATCAAATGGCGCTTGCGTCGAGATACCAGTCGCGTGATCATCGATGCTGCCCGTCCGCATCTGACACAACATCTGGCTACCCGCTTTGAACAGCATATCGGGCAGAACGTGAACCTGTTAGGCGAGGTGGTATTGGGTGATGGAGAAGCTGACAAGCGTTATTGTTCTTACTTGGAAGCGTTGAAAGAGCCAGATATCAATTACATCTCCGTTAAGATTTCAGGTATCTATGCCCAGACACACGCGTTGAATTACAAGGAGTGCTTCCCAGAGCTGGTACGTCGAATGTCGGAGTTGTATCAAACTGCCATTGACTATCCTTATACCGATGCTGATGGGGTGACGAGACCTAAGTTCATCAACCTCGATATGGAGGAGTACAAGGATGCCCACCTCACCATGAAGCTTTTCAAGGATGTGCTGTCATTGCCACAGTTCAAGAACTATGAGGCAGGCATTGTGGTGCAGTCATACCTGCCTGATGCCTGGGACTTCCAGACGGAGCTCTTGGAGTTTGCCAAGGCTCGTGTGGCGGCTGGTGGCTCACCCATCAAGATGCGCATCGTGAAGGGCTGTAACCTGGATATGGAGAATATTGTCAGCGACTTGCGTGGATGGCCTAATCCTGTCCGTCCCAATAAGACGGAGGTGGATGCCAACTACCTACACATCATTGAGCGTGGCTTGAAACCTGAGAATGCCCAGGTGCTGCACATAGGTATGGCATCGCACAACCTCTTCACCATCTCTTATGCTTACTTGCTGACACAGATGTATCAGACGCCAAAGGATTGCTTCTGTTTTGAGATGCTGGAGGGTATGGCCAACCATGTGTGGAGGGCTCAGCGTAAATTGGGCAACCATGTGATTCTCTACACTCCGGTGGTGAAGAAAGAGCATTTCCTGAATGCCATCTCTTACCTGGTGCGACGCATGGATGAGAATACTGCTCCTGATAACTTCCTGACACACTCTTTCTCGCTGAAGCCTGACACGCCAGAGTGGATGGAGCTCCAACAGCAGTTTATCGATGCTTATAACATGAAGGACACCATTACCCATATTCCTACCCGCACACAAGACCGCAATAAGCCTTATGTGGGACAGGAACCACAGGATGAGATGATCAACGAGCCAGATACAGACTTCGACCGATTCTGTAACCAGGCTTGGGTGGAGAAGATTTTCGACAAGTGGAAATCCTCTGGCAAGATGAATTACGAGAAGGCAGGGTGGGGCGACTGGAAACCTGGTGACCTGCTGCCTACCCAGATAGGTGATGAACTGGTGTATAACGAAGATAAGGTGAGCTATTATGACCGCAGTCAGGCTGGTGATGTGCTGGTGTGCGAGATGAGTCGTGCTAACAAGGCACAGGTGGAGCAGATCTTGGACATCGCCGAGATGGATGCAGGCGGTTGGAGAAACACCACCATCGAGGAGCGTCACCGCATCATGTACAGGGCTGCGAATATCATGGGACAGATGCGTGGCGACTTGATTGGCTCTATGTGTGCCATCACCGGCAAGACAGTGGAGGAGGCAGATGTGGAGGTGTCTGAGGGCATCGACTATTGCCGTTTCTATACAACAACCATGAAGAAATACGCCGCTCTTGATGATATCGAGATGAAGGCTAAGGGTACAGTGCTTGTGCTCTCACCTTGGAACTTCCCATGTGCCATCCCTTGTGGTGGCGTGGTGGCTGCTTTGGCATCAGGCAATACTTGTATCCTGAAGCCTGCTACAGTGGCTGCTCCTGTGGCTTGGCTCTTCGCCAAGGCATTCTGGCAGGCTGGTGTGCCAAAAGAAGCGTTGCAAGTTATCATTGCCGACCGTGAGGCTACACCTTTGCTGACATCATCGCCAGTGATTAAGCATATTATCCTGACAGGTGGCACAGAAACGGCTCAGCAGATTGAACACACCAATCCGTTGGTACCACTCTCGGCTGAGACTGGTGGTAAGAATGTGATGATTCTCTCTGCCAAGGGCGATCGTGACCATGCCATCATGAATGCTTGCCGTTCTGCCTTCGGTAATGCGGGTCAGAAGTGTTCGGCATGCTCTATCTTGTTAGTGGAACGCTCGGTGTATAAAGACCCTGAGTTTATGGAGAAGCTCAAGGATTGTGCGTCTTCCCTCAAAGTAGGTGGTGTGTGGAATGCGGGCAACATCGTGGGACCTATGATTACCAACCACAACGAGAAGTTAGAGAAGGCTTGCCAGTTGGAACCAGGTGAGAAGTGGCTGATTGCTCCTGAGTTTGTGGATGAGAAGAAGTACATCCTCAAGCCTACAGTGAAGATCAATGTGAAGCCAGATTCATATACCTTCCGCACAGAATTGTTCGCTCCATTGTTGGCAGTTACTCCTTTTGATACCTTGGAGGAAGCTGTGGATTTGGTGAACAGTCTCGATTATGGTCTGACCAGTGGCTTGCAGTCGCTCGACGAGCAGGAGCAGAAGTATTGGAAGAACCATATCAAGGCTGGCAACCTGTATATCAACAGAGGTATCACAGGCGCAGTTGTGAACCGTCAGCCATTTGGTGGCATGAAGCTTTCTGCCTTTGGCCCTGGACTGAAAGCTGGAGGACCTAACTATTGCTTGCAGTTCATGTATATCACTAACAAGGCAGGCTCAACCACTGATTATAAGGAGTCTTATGCGGCATGGTATGAGAAGGAGTTCAAGCATGCGCGTAATATCCAGCCAAAGATTCGTGGTGAGCAGAATGTGTTCCGCTACCTGCCTGTGGATGGCGGCATGGTGCTCCGTCTGTTTGGTGATGAGACACTGGAACAGGTTCAGATGGTACAGTTGGCAGCTCAGACAATTGGCACGAAGCTGACTGTCTCAATGGATGCCAGCAACCCATTGTTTGAGCAGTTGCAGGGTGAAAAGAAGCAGGAAAACATGGCTGCTTTCTTGGAGTCTATCAAGCATTATGGAAGAGTGCGCGTCATCTCATCCCGTATGCCTGATGTGGTGAGTGAGGCAGCCGCCAACTACGACAAGTACATCGCCCGCTCGGCTCCTATCAAGGATGGACGCATAGAGTTGGCACACTACATTCAGGAACAGTCAATAGCGAATGAGTATCATCGCTATGGCTCTCAGATAGAGATTCCTGAAGTGGAGTAAAACAATTAAGGGGTGTGGCAAAAAGCTACACCCCTTATTAATCATATACTCCCAACAGACTACTCAGTCTCTTCCGGATATCTGTTTCGTACCGCTTTTCCTCCTGGAACAAAAACAATGTTGCGGGCGAACTCAATCTGGAACTGTGCATCGTCAAGACCAGTCATGAGCTTACCGCCCACATAACAGTTGGTGAAGGTGATGTTCTCAACCGACTGCTTGGGATGGCCTACGATGGTGAACGGCTTCAGTGGATTCTCCCAGGTGACGTTCTTCATGTGTACCCCGTTGATAGTACCCATCTCGCCATTACCATAACGCTCTCCCTCGGTGAGGATGATCTCCATGTTCTTATATTCGATGTCACCTTCTACGCGCACATCTTCAAACCTGATGTCAGACACCTGTGACGGACCATCGCACACGATGCTGAAAGCTGAGTGACCTCCTGACCTTCCGCTGCCCCATGCACGCAGGATATCGCAGTCCTTCACCAGCACGTTCTTCACCTCTCCACCATTGAGCTCAAAGCCTAAAGTCACACCATCAGCATGGTCCCATCCTACAAAGATGCACTTAGTGATGGTGATGTCGCGTGTGCTGAGGTCATAGTCGGCACTGCCCCTGCGACCATTGCTCTTGATGGCGATACAGTCGTCGCGGGTACGGATGAAGCAGTCGTTGATGGTGAAACCCTTGCATGACACAGGGTCGATGCCATCGAGTCCCCATACGCCCTGATAAGTGAACACCTTTACGTTGTCATAGCCAGAATTTGTGCAGTTGGTGAGCGTATTAGCCCATCCACGGGTATGTCTCACGGTGATGCCGTCCACTTGGAAGTTATCGCTGCTGGTCACCCTCACGTTGCCAGACAGTGAACCTCTACCGAAGATGCGCACATTATCAGCGTTTCTGCCTATGATGTTGGCTGTCACGTTAGCGCCACCTGCAATATAGATTTGCTGGCCACTCTGCAGTTCGATGTTGCCTACCTCATGGTTGCCCGGACCGTAGTATGTAATCTTCTTGTCATTAGGCTTGGGGGCATTTTCCTCTAGTGGATTGGCAAAAATTGCCAGATGTGGTAACTTGTTTACTTCAATGTACAGTTTCTGCGGACCATTGATGGTGAAAATCAGTTCACGTCCATTGGCCTCGCCCTTGATTCCTGCGCTCTTTGGCAGGATCTGGTAGCTGGTGATGTCTTCGCTGACGGTAATTACTATATTCTGCTTGCCCTGACAGGAGAAATTCACCATGTTCAGGTCTTCCATGCCACCTGCACCCACTACTTCTGTCCATACTTCCTGACCATTGACTGTTGCCTTGAAGTCAGTGCTGGTGCGCATGCCTGGTACTGCAGGGTAAGTAACTGTCTGCTGTGCGAAACATGCAAGCTGTACTGCTGCCATCAGCAGATATATATAATATTTCTTCATTGTCTTATTCTTTAGTAATATAACCTTATTTCAAATCAAGCACAAATGTCTCTCTGGCTGGTACAGACAATGTTCCTGTTACTGGGATTGTCTTTCCTGTCCATACATCCGTTCCCTCAGAGAATCCCTTGGTGACCTCCCTGTAGCGGCTCATGTCCAGATTCTGGTCATTATCCGTTCCGTTCATTATTACCAGCACGGTTCTGTTTCCCTTAATTCTGGCATAAACGTAGCAGCCTTCTGACATAGGCGCATAGTGCAGCAATTGACCATGAATAATAGCATCATTGTTCTTACGCCACTGCAGCAGCTTCTGCATATAGTTCCATGCTTCATTCTGCAAATCGGTCCTGCCTTGCTCGGTGAAAGCATTCACAGGGTCTCCTTCCCATCCTCCAGGGAAATCTGTTCGTATCACACCATCTCCCTGTTCCTTGGTGCCATGCATCAGAATCTCTGTACCATAATAGAGTTGTGGGATGCCCCTTGTGGTTAGCAAGAAAGCAATGCCTTGCCTGTAACGCCTAAGGTCGGTCTCGTCCTTGCGCATGAAACGGGAGGTGTCATGATTGTCCAGGAATATCAACACATTACTCAGGTCAGCAAACTGATAATCCTGGGCCAGTATCTCATAAATCTTGAATAGACCGGCCTCATGCAGGTCATTACCATCGCTTACCTCGTCAAATACATGCTGTGAGGCAAATGCAAGCTCAAAGTCCATCACTGTCTTAAGATGAGAGTTGCGGTCGCTGAGTTTACTGCCTCGCTGCCACCATGCTGAGTTTGTGCCCCTTGGATACCATACTTCACCCATGATGTTAAATTCGGGGTATTCCTCTTCAACGTCCTTGCACCACTGCGCCATGAAGTCATAATCGACGTAGGAGTGTGTGTCCTGACGCACAGCATCAATGCCAGCATACTCAATCCACCAGATACAGTTCTGAATCAGATATCTCGCCATATGCCTGTTTTTTTGGTTCAAATCAGGCATGCCGCGACTAAACCATCCGTCAAGAAATGCTTCCTTCTCTGTCTGAGGTGCATGTGGATCCATCACCGTCCATTTCAGATGACTGGTAGGCTTGAACTCTCCATTATAGTTGAGCCAGTCTTTTGCTGGCATATCCTTTAACCACCAATGGCCACTGCCACAATGATTGAAAATCATGTCCATCACCACTTTCATACCCATACCATGCGCCTTATCCACCAGTTCACGATATTCCTCATTCGAGCCGAATCTGGGGTCAACTTGGTAATAGTCAGTAGTGGAGTAGCCATGATATGACCCTCCTGGCTGACGGTTTTCTAGTACGGGATTGAGCCATACAGCCGTGAATCCAAGGTCCTGAATATAGTCCAAATGATTGATGATGCCTCTCATATCGCCTCCGTGACGTGCCCCACTGCGGCTTCTATTCACCTTGACATCATCGAGTTCATCATTCGATGTGTCAGCATTGGCAAATCTGTCGGGAGTGATGAGGTAGATGGCATCTGCCGTTGAAACACCCTGCGCCATCTTCCTTTTTTCTCTGGCTTTCAGCTCATAAGGCACAGACAGTTTATTATTGCCTTCTGTAAAAACAATATCCATCTTGCCTGCTTGGGCGGTATCTGAGATGTCCAGGTACAAGAAAAGATAATTGGAGTTGTCTGTCTTTGCAGATTCTTTCAGAAACACGCCTGGATACTGGATAGAAACCTCGGCGTTAGCAATACCTTCACCATGTACCATCAACTGCAGTTCATGATTCTTCATGCCTACCCACCAGTTAGCGGGTTCCACCCTTTCCACCTCTATACCAAATACGGTAGAGCTGACCAGGCACATTAATAATAGTAGAAAATGTCTCATAATTCAATACTCCTTCCTGTTGATGCACTCTTTTTGGCAGCTTCCAGAATTTCCACCACCAGTACGTTATTCTCTAATCCACCGAGGTCATAGGGCTGCATTTTAATATCTCCCCTCACCACTGCCTTCAGGTAACGGAAAGCATCATTGTATGGCTGTTCCAGCTTAGGGACATCCACCTCTGTTGTAAGATCTTCACCAATGAGGGTGTCCATACTGGTGCCTGTGCGTTGGTAGATATAGCCCTTGTCACCATAGATAGTCATGTCTTTGTGGTTCCAAGGCCAGCACCATGATGCCATGATCTGGGCAGTCATTCCCGGATATTGGAGCACAATGGTTGCATCATCATCCACCTTGGGATATTTGTCGGGTTTGTTCTGTTGCAGTACGGCATACACGCTCTGTGGACGCTCTCCTTTGCGAATCCAGGTCACGATGTCAGCGCCATAACAACCGAAGTCCATCACAGCACCGCCACCATTCAGTACAGGGTCGCAAAGCCAATCGGTGAATCGTGGCTCGCAATTAATTTCGAATGGTCCTTGATGGCCGTCTTGCACGTTGATGCGCCTTACTTCTCCTATCTTTCCTTCATCTATCAACTGCTTGGCATAATGGTTGGTGCTGTACCAGGTGGTTTCGTAGTTGGTCACCACCTTGATGCCATATTGCTGTGCCAGTTGCTGGATGCGCAATGCATCTTCAAACGTAGCAGCAAGCGGTTTTTCTACCATTACATCTATGCCTCTGGGAGCAGCTGCTTCGACAACTGCGAGGTGGTCCTTGATAGAGCCGTAGGCTGCTACTACCTCTGGCTTTGCCTGGTCAAGCATCTCCGTTAAGCTTTTGTAAAACACACTTGATGGTACTTTGCCACTCAGTGGATTATCTGCTCGGTAGGTGTCATTCTCCTCACTAACGCCTACTACCTCAAAATCTCCTCTGCCCACTCTGCCTGCCACTTCACCCACATGTCCGTGGGTTACACCTGCCACAGCCAGCCTTAACGGCTGAGAGGTATCCTTCTGCAACGGTTCTTCATCGGCTTTAGAACCGTCATTTACTTGTCCGCTACAAGCGGTAATCAAAGCTGCTGCCATCATTAAAACTGTTATTTTCATATTCGATATTGTATTTGTAATAATCTTCAATTTTGCAAATATACATCTTTTTTTGATTATCACATTGTCTGAGTTGAAATAATAGATTATTCTGCTTTTTTAATAGCAATATCTTTCGCAAGTGATGTCAAACTATGCTATGAGGCGTTCGAATGTCTCTTGCGAGTTGCTCCAATATCTCCTGTGACTCGTCGCAATATCTCCCATAGGGGTATAGGAGATATTCCTTTCACCCATAGGAGATATTGCGACGACTCATAGCAAAGCCTCCGACGAGTGATGGCAGGCATTCCTATGATTTATGCCCAAATACCCTATGGTTTAGCACTGCTTAACCATAGGGTTATAACCTGCTAAGCTATGCATTAGTAATCGCTCTGCCTACTTATTACTAATCGCTCATGTTACCTATTAGTAATTGCTCTGCCGACATATTACTAATCTCTCTGCCTTCACATTAGTATATTGCAAGCCATCAACATAGTAATGTCTCGCCCCGCAATATACTATGTTGTAAAAAAACACATTATTTATGCTTGCTATTGGAAAACAATTATTACTTTTGCAGTTGAAGGAGCGCGAGTTCCAGCAATAGATATTGTCGTATTGTAGAAATATTATACCATGAAAAAGCTTTTAATTAACTCGGTTTATTCTTTGTGTGTCTGTTGTATGGCAATCCTGATGCCATTCGGCTTAACAGCTTGCAGCAATGATGAGTTTGCTGACTATAAGAAAGATGGAGACCTCAAGTCATTTACCTCTTTCACAGCTACTCTTGACGATGTAGCAGGAACACGAGCATATTTGGATGCTGAGGCGTCCAATGGTATTAGACGAGCTCATTGGGAAACAGGTGATGTTATTTCTGTGTATAGCGATACCGATAAGACACTGAGGGAGTTTGTGCTGACAGATCTCA
>JAGCGS010000013.1 GCA_017649485.1 Bacteroidaceae bacterium
ACGGTGTACTGAGGTAGGTACATGGTGTACCCTTTTGTACAACCTGAAAACGTCGATGAAATGGCTAAAAATTTATTTGAAGGCAAAATGAAAATCCTTGCGTTTTTTTGGAGCAAGTGTATAGTTGGTCAGAAATAAACGATTCTCGTTAATGCAAAATCTTATATATTAATTCTCGTAATAGATCTGCATCATTTACAGAATTATTACCTACACCCTTCGAACGGGCATCGGTATAGCGTATTTCATGGATAATCTGCATAACTTTTACGCCTGAATACTTACGCATGGCAGCGATATAATCTTTTGCCGTCCAGGATTGACGTAGCTCCAGGAATGAAGCCACCCCAGTTTCACTCTTGTCTGGCGCATAATAAGCCATGAACAAAGTTGAGAAGAAGCTGAAAAGTATGGCCAAAGTCATTTGTATGGGGTTGGTCTTGGGATTCTTGGCGAAATAATTGATGATGCGGTTAGCTTTCAGCACATCTTTCTCAATGAGTGCGTTACGCAATTCAAAGTTGTTAAATTCCTTGCTTATGCCAATGTTCTGCTCAATTTGCTCAGGAGTTATACGCTTTTGCCCTTGAGGCAGTGTGATGATGAGCTTATCCAGTTCCCCTGTCATACGGCTCAGATCCGACCCTACAAAATCCGCCATCATCTGAGTAGCCTTGTTGTCTATCTCTAAGCCTTTCTGCTTCATGTAGCTATTGATAAACTGAGGCAACTGGTTATCTTTGAGCTTCTTCGACTCAAACAAGACCCCTACCTTACCAATCTCTGCCACCCACTTCTTACGTCGGTCAAGGGATCCATTCTTATGGCAAAGCACTAAGATGGTAGATAGTAATGGCTTTTGTAAATAAAACGCCAATTCATCCATGTTCTTGATGTTTTGAGCCTCCTTGATCGCTACCACCTGGTATTGCGACATCATGGGATAACGCTTGGCGGCATTGATTACTGTGGCGATATCCACATCAGCACCATAGGCAACAGTCAAATTGAACTCTTTCTCATCGTTTGTCAGCACATGGTCGATGATGTAGTTGGCTATCAAGTCGATGAAATAGCCTTCCTCACCCATCAAGTAATAGATGGGCGCATACTGCTTCGCCTTGAGACCCGACATGATTTCGTCAAATGTAAGTTCCTGTTTTGCCATAACTTACCAGTCGAATTTCAAGTGTTTAACGGTCTTCTTCTCCTCTATGATCATGCGTAATGCCTCAATGCCAATCTCCACATGCTCGTGCACAAACTGGGAAGTGACCTTCCTGTCGCTCTGCTCAGTTTTCACCCCTTCCGGTGTCATGGGTTGGTCGGACACCAATAGTAAGGCACCTGTAGGAATATGATTAGCAAACCCACAGGTAAAGAGTGTGGCCGTTTCCATATCCACCCCCATGGCATGCGTCTTTTTCAGGTATTCCTTGAAATCGTCATCGTGCTCCCAAATACGACGGTTGGTGGTATAGATGGTGCCTGTCCAATAGTCATGTGCAAAGTTTCGGATAGCCGTTGATACGGCACGTTGCAGCATAAATGCTGGAAGTGCAGGTACTTCAGGTGGAAAATAGTCATTGCTGGTTCCCTCGCCACGAATGGCGGCAATAGGCAGGATAAAGTCGCCCAACTGATTTTTTTTGTCGATTCCACCGCATTTTCCCAAGAACAGACACGCCTTGGGTCTTACAGCACTGAGCAAATCCATGATGATAGCTGCATTGGGGCTTCCCATACCAAAATTGATGATGGTCATGCCCTTGGCAGATGCAGAACACATGTTTGCATCTCTACCCACTACAGGCACATTAAACTTTTCGGCAAATATCTCCACATAATTCGTGAAGTTGGTCAGCAGAATATACTTACTGAATTCCTCCAACGGCCGCTTCGTATATCTCGGTAGCCAATTTGCCACTATTTCTTCTTTGGTTTTCATCAATATTATCCTTATCTTTGCAAAGCAATGGTATTTTAATACTACAAAGATAGCAAATGTTAACGTTAAACCTACCTTCTTTTGAGGTAAAAATAAAGGATGATGGCTCAAAAAAGTTGATTTTCGATGTAATCCGTCGGAAATACGTAGCTCTGACACCCGAAGAATGGGTTCGTCAGCACTTTGTCCATTACCTGATTGAAGACTTAGGCTATCCAAAAGAGTTGCTCGCCAACGAAGTTGAAGTATCATTGAACGGTATGAGCAAACGTTGTGACACTGTGCTATATGACCAAAATTTGCGGGCGCAGTTAATTGTGGAATATAAGTCAACTGACGTTGCCATCACTCAGAAGGTGTTTAACCAGATTATGCTGTACAATATGGTGTTGCGAGTGGATTACCTGATTGTGAGCAATGGGTTGGAGCATTATTGCTGTAAGATGAATTATGATAGCTATAGCTATGAGTTTATAACAGAGATACCGAAGTATGAAGATATAAAAAAAGGAGATGTGAAAATCACATCTCCTTGACTATATTACTCTTGCGTCGTCTTCTTTGCACGGGAAGAAGTTCTCGGTTTTCTCTTCTTTTCCTCTTTTGGAGTAATGGAAACACCAGCCAATTCAGGATCTATCATGATACGACCACAATACTCACAAACGATGATTTTCTTATGCGACTTGATATCGAGCTGTCGCTGTGGAGGGATGTGGTTAAAGCAACCACCGCAAGCATCACGTTGCACATAAACAATACCCAAGCCATTGCGTGTATTCTTGCGGATACGCTTGAAAGATTGGAGCAAACGAGGTTCAATCTTCGTTTCCAAGTCCTTAGACTTCTCACGAAGCTTCTCTTCCTCTGCCTTTGTTTCGGCAATAATGTCTTCCAGCTCAGATTTCTTCTCTACCAAGTCGTTTTCACGCTCCTGCAAACCTGTATTTGCCCGCTCCAAGTCCTCATTCCTGATTACTAAGGCTTCATTGGCTTCACGGCTCTTCTTCTCAGCAAGCTCCACCTCAAGTGCCTGGTAGTCAATTTCCTTGCTCAGCAAGTCAAACTGACGGTTATTGCTCACATTGTCGAGCTGCTCTTTATATCTCTCAATAGAAGCCTTCGCCTTATCAATATCCGCTTTGCGGCTCACCAATTCATGACGTAGGTCACTGATGTCCAGTTTAATTTTCTCAATACGAGTCTTCAAACCCTCAATCTCGTCTTCCAGATCTTCCACTTCCAAAGGTAATTCGCCTCTCAGTGTCTTGATTTCATCAATCTTAGACAAAGTTGTCTGCAACTGATACAATGTCTTCAGTTTCTCCTCCACGGTCAGGTCCTGTGGGTCTTTCTTTTCTCTTGCCATAGTCTTTACAAGTAATTAATTGGGTTTGTATTCACCTCCGTCATCCTGGTTGGCACTTCGGGGAATCTCTCCCTTATGAATTGTTCAAATATTTCTTTTGTATATTGTTCGCTCTCGTAATGTCCTATCTCTGCCAGTACGATGTCTTCGCCATGACCGAAATAGTCGTGATACTTTATCTCGCCTGTTATGAAGATATCGGCTCCCTGACAAATGGCTTCATCCATGAGGAAAGCCCCTGCTCCACCACACAGGGCTACTTTGCGTATCATCTTACCATTCAATGCCGTATGCTTGACACAACCTACTTGAAACACCTCTTTAATCTGCTTCAAGAAGTCGATATCAACAGTTGGGTTGGTCAGCTCGCCAATAACACCTGCACCTGCCGAGAGAGGTTCGCAATCAGTTTTTGGCTCCAAAAACCCTATTTTTTGCAGGCCTATCTTCTCTGCCATCTTGAAACTCACCCCATGCAGGGCATTATCCAAGTTTGTGTGAGCCGAATACACCACGATATCGTGCTTCACGGCTTGCATGATGCATCGCTCGATATAGTTCGCTCCAGTGAGTGACTTTACGCCACGGAATATCAATGGGTGGTGCGAAATAATCAAGTTAAACCCCAGTGCTATAGCCTCTTCAACCACGGCTTCAGTCACGTCAAGGCACAATAAAGCCCCTGTAACTTCCGCTTCTGTCAATCCTACTTGCAAGCCTGCATTATCGTAGCTGTCTTGCAAAGGCAGAGGCGCGAATTGTCCAAGGGCGCACACGATCTCCTTTATTTTCATATTCGGTTGCAAAGTTACTTCTTTTTCTTCACATTACAAAATATCGATTCAATATTTTTGCATGCAGGGCTGATAAACCAAGTGGTACTCACCTACTTCGGGAAGAAGGGTGCTTTACTTCGGGAAAAAGGGTGCTTTACTTCGGGAAAAAGCTAAAAGAAAACAGCACCCAAGCTGGAATGTTTGCCCGAGTGCTGCTAAATCTTTAAGAGAAGGCCTTGTCAGTAGGCACGAGCGAAGAGTACACGGCATTTTGACGGTTTACCGGTAACCATACACTTGCCTGGCTCCTTGTCTCCCTCAACAAAGGTCTCAAAAGGTACGCAACGGATGGTAGCTTTGGTTTCCTCCTTAATCTTAGCTTCAGTTTCAGGAGTACCATCCCAATGCGCCATGATAAAGCCGCCCTCTTCTATCTTCTGCTTGAATTCATCGTAGGTGTCAACACTGATAATTCGCGAGTTACGATAATTCAATGCCTTCTGATAGACATTCTGCTGGATTTCATCGAGCAACTGCTGAACATACTCCTCGATGCTGTCGCAGCTACGGGTTTCCTTCTCCAGGGTGTCACGACGCATCACCTCGATGGTATTGTTTTCAAGATCTCTGCCACCCATTACTAAGCGAACAGGCACACCCTTCACCTCATAGTCGGCAAACTTGAAGCCCGGACGCTTGTTGTCGGCATTGTCGTACTTCACGCTGATGCCCATGCCACGTAACTTAGCCACGATGCCATCCACCTTCGCGTCAATCTGTTTCAGCTGGTCGTCACCCTTGTAGATAGGAACGATAACCACCTGTATAGGAGCCAGTTTTGGAGGCAACACCAAACCGTTGTCATCGCTATGGGTCATGATGAGCGCACCCATCAAGCGAGTGGAAACACCCCAAGAGGTTGCCCATACATATTGCAGCTGGTTGTTCTGGTCGATGAACTGCACATCGAAACTCTTGGCGAAGTTCTGACCTAAGAAGTGGGAAGTACCGCTCTGCAGCGCCTTACCGTCCTGCATCATCGCCTCGATGGTATAAGTATCCTTGGCCCCTGCAAAACGTTCCGTCTCGCTCTTTACACCCTTAACCACAGGAACTGCCATATAGTTCTCGGCAAAGTCGGCATATACGTTCAACATACGCTGAGCTTCGGCAACAGCCTCTTGTTCAGTGGCATGAGCCGTATGACCTTCTTGCCACAGGAACTCTGCAGTGCGGAGGAACAGGCGTGTACGCATCTCCCAACGCATCACGTTAGCCCACTGGTTGCAGAGGATAGGCAGGTCGCGATAACTCTTAATCCAATTCTTGTAGGTGTTCCATATAATTGTTTCAGAAGTAGGACGAACAATCAGCTCCTCCTCCAACTTAGCTTCGGGGTCAACCTCAATGCCACCACCTTCAGCTTCACGCAAGCGATAGTGAGTCACTACAGCACACTCTTTTGCAAAGCCCTTCACATGCTCGGCTTCACGGCCAAAGAAAGATTTGGGGATGAGCAATGGGAAATAAGCGTTCTGATGACCCGTTTCCTTAAACATACGGTCGAGTTCATGTTGCATTTTTTCCCAGATTGCATAGCCGTAAGGTTTGATGACCATACAACCACGTACTGCCGATTGTTCTGCCAAATCGGCCTTGACTACCAGCTCATTATACCACTGCGAATAATTTTCGCTACGCTTGGTGAGGTTCTTTAATTCTACTGCCATTATTGAAAAATTATTATTTTTTTGTTTGAGGGTGCAAAGTTAGTGCATACCCTGCAAAAAAACAAGAAAAGCAATTACATTTTCTTCAAAGTGAAACGATCGATATCTGGTGCCCAGAAGATGGTGTTGTTCATTGCCACCTTATTGAAGCCTGGCTTCAGGGTAACTTTCACCTTCAAAGCCTCGATTTCATCGCTATGTAGGTTGTTCAGCACCGCTTGTTCCAAATCGTTCACCAGTACATGCAAATCACGTTTCTTCTCGTTTCTCTTATACTTGCTGTTGCAATAAACGGTCATCTCATAGTCGCCACCATTCTCGCTATACACATTGTTCCAAACGATGTCATTGCCCGGCTGACCACCGATGTTGGTAACCATCATACCACCAGAAGCCGTTGTCTCAGGCAAGAAGTTAATCATCTGACGGCGAGTGCCTATCTCATTATAGAAAGGCAAGTAAGCCCATTCGGCTTCATATACATCGGTTTCCAATCGCTGACCTTCGATACTTGCCACCAGAACGCCATGAGGTTCAACGGTATAAGTAAAGCTTCCAGCAAATGAACCTAAGTCTTTTTGATGTACTAAGTCGCGCACCTTCACATCACCTGCCAGTTCCATTGTCTTCCAATCCAGCTTAAACTCAAAAGGTTTTTCTGTGGGGTTGTAGAGAGCCATCGCACGTTTGTTGCCATGCAGGGCTTCAATGTCTTTTACGAATGCATAGCAATCGCCAAAACGTTGTGCCACGTATGCCTGTAAGCCAAGTTTATCTTGGTTAATGGCAATTAGTTCCTTGTTCTTCAATAGGTTAAGCGATGACTCACGAATGTTGGTCATATCGCAACCAATCAACAAAGGAGAACTCATGATGCACCAGATACCGAAATGCACTTCTTCTTCTGAGGGCGTGAGGCTACGGCCGATCTCCAGCATGTCCATATCGTTGTAATGACCATCATGTGCAAACGCAGAAAGATAGAGGCTCTCACCTATGATGCTCTTCACAAAGCTCCAACCATCCTGAATATCACCACTCATACGCCATGAACGTGCCAACTCTGCTGCCCATGCACCAGGGTATGCCCAACGGCAGATGTTAATAGACACATCATCGCGACCAGTCTTATGGATGGCATCAACAATCTCTTTATAACGCTGATACTCATCCAAACCGAGTTCGCTACCCCCGCAATAATCAATCTTGATAAAGTCGAAGCCCCACTCTTTCAGGTACAAATCCATATCCTGCTGCTCATGACCATACAATCCGGAACCTACACCACGCTCATCGTTGTCACCCATAGAGCCGCAGGTGTTAGTGCCGGCATCAGAATAGATGCCCGCTTTGAGTCCTAAAGAATGGATATGATCAGCCACAGGTTTCATGCCATTAGGGAAACGGTCGGGATGAGCATGCATCAAGCCCGTTTCATCGCGCCAACCAAAGAAACCATCGTCGGTATTGATGTATAGGTAACCTACATCTTTCAGGCCTTGACTCACCATTGCATCTGCCTGACGCTTAATCAATTCCTCATTGATATTCACATGATAGGTATTCCAAGAGCTCCAACCCATCAATGGAGGGAGGAAAGATGCTTCTTGTGGTTCATCAGTTACGCTTGTTTTTTCTGCATTTCCGCTATCGCAAGAAGTGAGGGCTCCAGCAAGCAAAGCCAAGAGCATGAGTTTTTTCATTGCTTTTATTGATTAAGGTTTAAATAGTTATAGCCATGATGTAATCGTTCATGTAGAAGCCGTTTCCTATGGAGAAATCTCCCTGACGGTCTTTGTGCATGCCCATGTGTTCATAAAACGTAACTGCTTTGTTGTAACGATTGACATTCAGTTCCATCACACAAGGCTCCGGATGCACCTCCTTAATATATTTAATGGCTTCCTTGAACAAAAACTTACCAGCCTTCATACCCTGATACTGCGGCAAAACATAGATTTTCTGCAGATGATATAGGTTTTCACCTTGGGGTTGCACACTGACATAGCCAACATAATTATCGTTTTCATCAGATGCCAACATATAAACATGCCCCTCTTCTGTCATCTGTTTCTGCAGATTAGGAATGCTATACATCCAATCCATCATGTATTCCAACTGTTCGGGTGAAAGGATTTCCTTATATGTCAAAGGAAAAATTATGGTCGCCAACTCGTGAATGAGCTGGCAGTCATCGATATTTGCTTTGCGGATTTTCAACATTATCTATAAAATGATGAGACGGGGCTTTGACACCCCGTCTCAATTATTATTTCACTATTATTTTGCTACTTTCTCCAGACGTTTCATGATAGAGAACATGAACAAAGCGGCCAGGAGACAGAGGATGACGAATACGCTCCAAACAACCCATAGAGGCAGTGGGCCCCACAGCAGGCCGCCCACCATGACCAGCTGGTTGCCGATGGCGGTTGCCACAAACCAGGCACCCATCATCATACCTTTATACTTAGGAGGAGCCACCTTGGTGACAAATGAGATACCCATAGGGCTGAGCAGCAGTTCAGCGAAAGTCAATATCAAGTAAGTACCAATCAGCAAGTACGGTGTCTGGTCAGCCACATGCTTGGCTACTTGATAACCGTCAGGACCTATTTCTGTCTGAGGTTGAGGTAAACCAACAGAGAACGCAGCCAATACCAAGAATGCAAAAGCTGCAATAATCATACCCCAGGCAATCTTACGAGGAGCACTCGGTGCCTTGCCCTTACGACCCAAATAGGCAAACAAAGCCATACTGAACGGAGTCAATGCTACCACATAGAACGGATTGAAATGCTGGAAGATAGGAGCACTTACTGCAACCTCTCCTTCAAGTGTCAAATACTTGCCCACAAGCACGATAATCGCAAATGCAATGATACCCCAACAGATAGCCTTAGCCTTGCCTGTCTTGGCATCACGCAAAGAGAAGCCCGCATAGATAATCAGGATGATCATCACCAAGTTGAACACATCAAACCACATGCTTTCCAAGCCAGAAGAGCTCTGAGCCGTAAACTCGTTGGCGAAGTAAGTCAGAGAAAGACCATTCTGATGGAACGCCATCCAGAAGAATACAATCACGGCATAAACCAAAACGAGTGCAATCATGCGCTCCTTTGTCTCTTTGAGACTTAGTTCAGGCACATTCTGCTGAGCAGCAGCAACGGCTCTCTTGCCGCCTTCCACATGACGGAAGGTAAAGCGGAAAATATAATAAATAAGTATGGAGACAATCAGTGATACGCATGCCACAGCAAACGAGAAATGGTAGGCATCATTGCCACTGAAACCCAATGAGTTTTCTGCCCATTCCTTAATACCAATGGCTGCTGTAGGTGCAAACAACGCACCGATGTTGATGGCCATGTAGAACAATGAAAAACCATCATCGCGCTTGGCAGAATATGCGGGGTCATCGTAGAGATTGCCCACCATCACCTGCAGGTTGCCCTTGAACAAGCCCGTTCCGAATCCGATGGCCAACAAGGCCACAATCATGACACCCATAGCCATCATATCTGTCTGACCAGTTGCCGTAACACCACCCAACGGTATTGACAACAGCAAGTAACCCAGGAACATGACGATGATGCCTGTGGTTACCATCTTGCCAAAGCCGAACTTGTCGGCAAGCATACCACCAATCAGCGGGAAGAAATAAACAAACATCAAGAATGAACTGTAGATAGTTCCTGCCACACCGGCACTCAAACCGAAATTGGCTCTCAAGAATAAGGCGAAAACGGCAATCATGGTATAGTAGCCGAATCGCTCACCTGTGTTGGCTAATGCTAAAGCCCACAGGCCTTTAGGTTGTCCTTCGAACATAGATTAAAAAGTTTATTTAGTTATAATTTATCTTTAAATTATTGTTGTGAAGGACAAAGATAAATATCTTTTGGAATATTTCAAAATTATTCACACATCTTTCTCTTAAAACTTCGAGATTGGAGCAAACTTTATCAGAGGCGTTCGTCAAATGCTTATCCTCAGCCTCACTACAGTCATCAAGCACCTCTAAGCCCTCTTCATTGAATATATTGGGTTTCTTCTGCTCAATCTGTTCTGCTGTTAATGTTGCCATGATTTAAAGTTAGTTGATATGCAAATTAAAAGATTAATTATGGCATTTGCAGATGTCCAGCTCTTCACGCAAGAACCTAGGTGTATAGCCTTGATTGCTCATAGCAACCTCTTCTGGAGTGCCCGTTGAAAGTACTGTTCCACCACCTCGACCACCTTCAGGACCCATATCGATAATATAATCGGCCATCTTGATGACATCCATGTTGTGCTCAATCACAACAACTGTATTGCCTTGATCCACCAAGCGGTTAAGTACCCCCATAAGTACCCTTATATCTTCGAAATGTAAGCCTGTAGTAGGTTCGTCAAGTATATAAAGCGTCTTGCCGGTGCCTCGCTTGCTCAGCTCTGTGGCCAGTTTCACTCGCTGACTCTCGCCGCCTGACAATGTGGTTGAAGATTGACCCAACTTGATATACCCCAAGCCCACATCCTGTATCACCTTTATCTTATTCAGGATATTCGGCACGTTCTCAAAGAACTCAACCGCTTGGTTGATAGTCATATCCAGAATATCAGATATACTCTTGCCCTTGAATCTCACCTCTAATGTTTCATGACTGTAGCGCTTCCCGTGACACACCTCGCAAGGCACATACACATCGGGCAGGAAATTCATCTCGATGGTCTTGTAGCCGTTGCCTTGGCATGCTTCGCAACGTCCCCCTTTCACGTTGAAGGAGAAACGTCCTGGCTTATAGCCTCTTATCTTTGCCTCTGGAAGGTCAACAAACAGGTTGCGGATGTCAGTAAAGACATTGGTATATGTAGCCGGATTTGAACGTGGAGTCCTACCGATAGGCGACTGATCCACATTCACCACCTTATCGATATATTCTATGCCTTCAATGCTGTCGTAAGGCAAGGGGTCTTGCAAAGAACGATAGAACTTTTGCGACAGAATGGGTTGTAAGGTTTCATTGACAAGGGTAGATTTTCCACTGCCAGAAACGCCTGTAACACAAATAAGTTTACCCAATGGGAAAGCCACATCAATGTGTTTCAGGTTATTGCCTGATGCCCCTTTTATCACCAATTGCTTGCCATTGCCAGGCCTTCGTTGTTTAGGTACTTCGATACTTTTCTCGCCATTGAGGTATTGCGAAGTCAGTGTATGTGTTTGCATCATCTCGCGGGGAGTGCCTTGAAACACCACCTTGCCCCCTAACCTGCCCGCCTTGGGACCTAAATCCACCACATAGTCGGCTGCCAGCATCATGTCTTTGTCGTGCTCTACCACAATCACGGTATTACCCAAATCCCTCAACTCCTTCAATGAACTGATAAGACGTTGGTTATCACGCTGATGCAAGCCAATACTCGGCTCATCAAGGATATAGAGCACATTAACCAACTGCGAGCCAATCTGTGTGGCAAGCCTGATGCGTTGGCTCTCACCACCCGACAAACTGGCTGCAGAACGATCCAACGAGAGGTATTCCAATCCTACATCCAACAAGAACTTCAGGCGGGTGCGTATTTCTTTAAGTATCTCTGAGGCAATGATACTCTGTTTGTGCGACAAAAACGGATTCACTTGTTGCATCCATTCATACAACTCGCTGATATCCATACAAGAAAGTTCATAGATATTTTTGTCGTGCAAACGATAAGAAAGGGCTATCTTGTTCAGTTTTGCCCCTCCACACTCTGGGCATGCAGTTGTCTTGGCAAACTGTTCTGCCCATTTCTGTTCACTGGCAGAAACATCGCTTTGTTGCAACATTTGAATGTATTTCACCACACCTTCAAAGTTCATGAAATAGTCAGATGAAGTCCCTATCAGTGAACTCTTTATCTTGATGCGTTCAGATGTGCCATAAAGTATCTCGTCAATGGTTTCATCTGTCAACTCACTGATGGGAGTATCAAGACTATAGTCGTTCTTCTCAAGCACCGCTTCCACTTGCCAGAACACCATACTATTCTTGTACCTGCCTAAAGGAACAATGCCACCTTCCCTAACGGAAAGGCTTCTATCTGGTATCACTTTGCTAATGTCAATTTGATTCACTACCCCCAAGCCTTTGCACTTAGGACATGCACCTTGCGGGGAGTTAAATGAGAAGCTATGTGGGGCAGGTTCGGGATACGACAAGCCTGATACAGGATCCATCAGGAGCTTACTGTAATGCTTAATCTTGTTGGTTTCTGAATCAAGTATAAGCATTAATCCATTACCTTGTTGCATGGCGTTGTTAACGCTATTCTTTAATCTGACATCATCCTTGTCAGCCACCCTCAACTTATCGATTACCACCTCGATATCGTGGTTCTTGTAGCGATCCACCTTCATGCCCTGCACCGTTTCCTTTATCTCTCCATCCACACGCACATTCAGGAATCCTTTCTTGCGTATGGTTTCAAATAATTCACGATAATGACCCTTTCGGCTTTTCACTAACGGTGCCAAAATATAGATGCGACGACCCTTGTAATCATTCAGTATCAAGTCGAGTATCTGCTCCTCAGTATATTTCACCATCTTTTCACCTGTGAGATAGGAATATGCTTCACCAGCACGAGCAAAGAGTAATCGCATATAGTCATAAATCTCTGTGGTGGTACCCACAGTAGAACGGGGATTTTTGTTGGTAGTTTTCTGCTCGATGGATATCACAGGGCTCAACCCCGTGATTTTATCAACATCAGGACGGCTTAAATTCCCCAAGAAATTGCGAGCGTATGCAGAAAAAGTCTCAATGTAACGACGTTGCCCTTCGGCATAAATCGTATCGAATGCTAACGACGATTTGCCGCTGCCACTCAATCCTGTCATCACAGTTAAACTCCCCCTTGGAATGATGGCGTCGATGTTCTTCAGATTGTGAACTCGCGCCCCATATACATATATTTTCTCTGTCTCTTCATTCATAATTTCCATTTTAAATTACAAAAATAAAAGAAAAGTATGGCAAAAACAAAGCCGACCACAAAAAAGTGTGCCTTTTGTTGAAATAATTCAATTAAAAAAAGTATTTTTGCATCAAGGAAATTTATGCCTTGACGTAAAAAGTAATAAAAACACAGAGAAATGAAGATTTTAAGCAAAATTTGCCTCATATTCCTGATAGCTTCTTTCATGGTAATTAATGCCAAAGCACAGGAAAACCAGACATACATTATTCACACTATCGAGAAGGGGCAGAGCCTCTACTCTATCGCTAATATGTATAGTACCACTGTCGATGCTATCGTTAAGCTGAACCCCGGTAGCGAACAGGTAATCGTAGAGGGTAAACAACTGAAGGTGCCTCGTCCAGATACCGTGACAGATCAAGGAACATTCCACACCATTCAACAAGGCGAGACGTTATATGGTTTGTCTCAGAAATATAAGGTATCAGTGAAGTCTATCTTGAACGCTAACCCCGGCCTAAATGAAAAGAATTTCCGCTACGGTCAAGTTGTGAATATCCCTAAAGATGACGGTAGTGCTGCTACAGAAACTCCTGTTCAGCAAGAGCAATCTGCTCAACCAGAGGAGCCAAAAGCTCAGCAGGGTATTCCAGGACCTGTACAGAGCCGATGCAAGGAGATGCACAAAGTGGCTCGTAAAGAAACGATTTACAGCATCGCCCGCATGTATGGCATCACTGAACAGGAATTGTTGGAAGCTAACCCAGAAATCAGCGATGCTAAGAAACTGAAGAGAGGCAAATTACTTTGCATTCCATATCCTAAGACTCAGCAAACTGAGCAACCCAAAGAGGTGAAGGAACCCACAAATGCTGAGCTTTTCGACCAGAATAAGGTAATTGACCATAATATCAGTGTCATTAAGGCGGCAGTTGTTCTACCCCTTCTGCCTGGAGATCAGGGTAATGCCGAGAGTGCCCGCATGTTGGAATATTACCAAGGCTTCCTCATGGCAGTTGACAGCTTGAAACGTACTGGTTCATCAATCGACCTATACACTTATGATTCAGGTGCTACTGTGGCTTCAGTCAATGCCATTTTGGCTAAGCCAGAGATGCAGCGCATGGATATCATCTTTGGTCCTCTTTATACGGAACAGATAAAGCCGATGGCAGACTTTGCCACCAAGCATCACATCCGTTTGGTAATTCCGTTTACCAGTCGCGACAATACTGTGTATCGCAATCCTGACATTTATCAGATTAATACACCTCAGTCCTATCTCTATTCAGAGGTTTACGATCACTTTACCCGTCAGTTCCCGAAATCGCATGTCATCTTCCTCAACGCCAAGGCTGGTGCAGAAGAAAAGGCCGATTTCATCAAAGGTTTCCAAGAGGAGTTAAAAAACAAGCAGATTCCGTTTACTAACCTCAGCGAGGATGCTACCTCTCAACAAATGCAGGCAGCTTTACAAAAAGATAAAGCTAATATCTTTGTACCCACATCAGGAAGTAATACGGTACTAATCAAGACTTTGCCTCAACTTAGTTCCATGGTTGGCGACTCTCTGTACAAAGAAAAAATCAATGCGGAGGTACATTTGTTTGGATATCCTGAATGGCAAACCTACACAAAAGATCATCTGTCAGCATTCTTCGAGCTGGATACTTATTTCTATACATCGTTCTATACCAACAACTTGTTGGTGGCTCCTCGCAGTTTTTCTACCAACTTCCGCCGGTGGTATGGTAAAGACATGGAAGAGCGTTATCCAAAATACGGCATGTTAGGTTTCGATACGGGCTTCTTCTTCCTGAAGGGCTTGTCTCGTTACGGCTCAGGCTTGGAGAATAACCTCGACAAGATGAATCTCACGCCTATCCAAACGGGCTTTAAGTTCCAACGTGTTAACAATTGGGGTGGCTTTATAAATAAAAAGGTGTTCTTCGTGAGGTTTACTCCAAAGTATGAACTCTTTAAACTTGATTTCGATTGATGAGGTGGCTTCGTTGCATAGTGTTTAGTTGCCTGATGGTTTTTACAGCTATCAGTGCAACAGCGCAGGTGGGCGATTTGATGCATAATTTCTCTATCGGTGTCAATGCAGGTGTCAACTTGACCAGTGCAGAGTTTAGCCCTACCGTTCGTCAGAACCAATTGACTGGCATGGTGTTTGGTGTGACTGGCCGTTATATTTCCGAGAAATATTTCGGCATGACCTGCGGTGTGCGTTTAGAGGTTAATTATTCTCAGCATGGATGGAAGGAGTTTGTTGAAGGCTTTGACGATCTGCAGTTTCAGCGCAAGTTGAATTATATCGACATACCATTCCTGGCTCATTTGGGTTTCGGCAAGAAGAAATTCCAGTTCTTCATCGATGGCGGCCCGCAGATTGGCTTCTACATGAGTGATAGCAGTAAAATTGGAGGCGATTGGGAGAGTATGTCAGGTGTGATTGTAGAACAGCATACGCTGGACGTGAAGCACAAATTCGACTATGGTATTGCAGGTGGCATTGGCTTTGAGTTGAAGACCCGCAAAGCAGGCAATTTCCTGTTGGAAGGGAGATATTACTATGCTTTATCCGACTTCTTCGGCAACGAGAAACAGGATTATTTCGGGCGTTCAGCTAACACCACCATCAGCATCAAGCTTACCTATTTATATGATATAACTAAATAATTCAGGTTATGAAGATTGGGTATGCATTCAGAAGCAGGGTTGAGCCTTTGTTAGATGAACAAATCAATAGGCTGGAAGAATCGGGATGTGAGAAGATATATCACGAGGTGCTTTCTGGTGTACGTGCTCAAAGACCAGTCTTAAAGAAATGCCTTGACAATCTACGTGCCGGTGACACACTTATCGTTTGTCGTGTGGATCGCATAGGAAGCTCTATCGAGCAGGTGTTGCAATTGCTCAATGAGCTGTATGCCATGGATGTTACCTTTATTTCATTAGATGATAACTTTAATACAAACGGCCTGACAGGACAGGTGCTAAGCCACCTTTCCCAAGTACTCATGACACTCAAAAAAGACGTGTTTATTTCTCGAGTGCACGAAGGTCGCAAAGAGGCAGAAAACAGAGGAGTTCTGTTTGGCAGAAAAAAGGGAGGTGTAAACAAGCGCAACAAGAACAAGCCACAACTTTGTCGCCAACTCTACGACAACGGCTTGCCCATTAGTCGCATCATGACTTTGCTCAACATCCGCAGCTACTCCACTGTTTATCGTTATCTCCGTGAGACAGGTCCCTACCCTACAGTTGTTAAGGAAGATACTGTCAAGCCGACCAAACTGTCAAAGAAGGAGTTGCAAAAGCTCAAGAAAGAAGCTTATGACAACAGTCATCAACTCGACTTATTTTAAATAGTTAATCTTTGATCTCATCATGCCTAAGTTTTGCCTCTGTGTCCAATAATATGTAGAAAACGGTAAAAACAACAATATCCCTCTCATAAAAAACTGACCTACTGACATGGCACCATATTTGTAATCGTCCCCAAACTTTTTCTGCTTTTCTTTGCATTGTATCATTAATAATTCCTATCTTTGCTGAACATAAAGTGTTGATTTCTGAACGACAAGTAGATACGAGAGATGAAAGGAATAATAAAGAACAAACTCTATGAAGATTACTGAAAAGCTGCCTGATGGCAGTTACATAACATACGAAAATATGCCGGAGTATATGACTGGCTGCATCTATAAGTATTTTGGATGCTCAGGCTGTCTTATTGTTATTCTGCTCATAATAGGTGCTGTGGTTGAGTTCTTTTCCTTATTCTCTTCTTGAAAGTGATGAAACATCGCAAACTACCCCTCATAGCTCATGTCTGATACATAGCAATCACTTAACGAGGAATTTATTATTATGTTAAATAAGCATAATCTGCTGTCTTTTTTGTATCTTTGCCTCCGAAAATAAACAACAAGCTTAGGGAGACTTATTCCCAAAGGCATGACATCAAAAAAGAACAAAAATGGAAACAAGATTCAAGAAGAAAGCTCAGATATTCGACATCGTGATAACCGCAGTAGCAGCCATCTTCTCGGTGGGCATCATGCTCTATGGAGTCAACCATTTCGGACTCAATGAGGCATGGCCAGAATTAGTGCTTAACATGTTCTACATCGCCTGCTTGGTTATGATGTGGATGTACTTCTTCAATAAACTTGACACCCAGCGGTTTAACTACTGGTGCTCAGTGTGCGTGGGCGTAACGGTGCTGTTGCGCGACATTCTCTTTCCGCCACCATTGGCTAATTTCCCTCTTCATCTTACGTGTCTTACCCTATCGGTACTGCTGCTCCTCATGCTTACTTTCTTCTATGCCCGCAAGAATTGGAAAAGCTACTCCAAGAGCAACCTGTGGATGATTTGTGCTGTCGATATGGTAATTGCCGCACTCTACAACTATGATATCTATCTTGAACCCATCAACGAATACACCGACTATCTGCTAACGGAAATCTGGATTCGCCCCACCATTACCTATGGTCTCGTGGCCTGCTTCGTGACGGAGACGGAAAGAAACGACAAATAATAAAAAGAGTTTTGTAAGCATTCAATTATTTTTTTCGTAAAAAAACTACATAGTTACACTATGGGTGTTAGCATATTGTATATTAATGACTTATGTTAGTGTACCTTTTTAATAAAGTTACATTTTTTAGGCGAAAAAGGCATCTTCAGATGTAAAACCTGCAAAAGTAACAGGGTACAGACTATGATTCCCTCATCAAAAAGAAGTAATGCGCTCCCACCAAAACAAGTTGTTTTGGTATCGTCATATTGCCTTCTATTAAGGTGTCGGATAGTATTCGCTCTCACCAAAACAAGTTGTTTTGGTGAGAGCGTAAGCAATGTAACTTCCGAGAGAAGATAAACTTGATTAAAGTCAATACGTATCAAACGATTAACAAGAATAGTGTAACTATGAACTAAAACTATGAAATAATCAGAATCGTTTGCCAAGAATCAAACGGGTGCGCCATTTGTAGTGCCTGATTCGAATGGATTCATAGTCGCCTGCGGAGGAGTAGTTGTACACCAATGTGAGACCTGCGAAGAAGTGCTTGAAATAGTGTACAACGGATGCGCGACCTACTAAGGAAATCTCGGGGAACGTTGCAGGCAGCTCTTCATTATGCCCCATCATGACGACTTTGTTCTCACGCCATAGCACCAGCGAAGGCAAGGCGGAAAGATGTAGGAGCCATTGGCGATGGGGTACAAAGTTGTAGCCATAGCCTACGCCTACACTGAAATAGTTGAGCTTGATCTTGCGGATATTGTCTTCCTGATAATACTCCTCATCTTGGTTTACGATGTCAACACTGCCGTGGTGGAAAGAGGCACCCAACATCAAGCTTCCGGCACTGCGCTTCTGGATAAAAGACTGACTAAAGGCGGCAGGATAAGAGAACTTTCGTCCATTAAAGGCATAATAGCCATTGATGGTCATACTTGACTCCTCGATTTCGTCATTCAAATGCTCATATATATCTCCCCATCTGACAGTACCTTCAAAACTGCCATTTTTCTCGTAGATAAAGTCGAAGCCATAGCGATTGCTGTAGGAGTTGATGTTAAACTCAGTGCTTGTTTTTCTGCCAAACAAATGTTCCGGATTAACGGCAAAAGCCACCGCCAAGCCACGATAATTGGCGCTTAAAGTAACCGTATGACGAAGGGGATCCCAAAAGCGAACGTTTGCCTTACTATCATCAAACATGGTGAGTTTCAATGTAAAATTCGTACCTGACAGATTATTAATTAGGCGTAGTGTCCAACGACTGTCAGGCCTCACCACATAATTAGTATCTGTCTTGGGTGTTTTCTGCCTCACCTCCAACATACTGTCAAGTTTGTTGAGCAAAGGGATCCGTAATTGTGCCGTTGTATTAGACGAACACAGCAGCAGCATCAGCCAAGTAATAAAAAGGCATCTAAACATCTCCAACAAACGTTCTTGTCAAAAAAAATTTACAAAATAATTTTGAAATCTCAATTATTTACTATACCTTTGCATAGGTTTGATTTATCAAATCACTTATTTGAATTTCGGTGTAAAGGCAATTGTCTGTGAAGATAGTTGCCTTTTTTATATCATACTTTTACTACACCGCTAAAGCCCATGAAAGCCATAGCGAGCAAGCCTGCCACGATGAGTGCTATAGGCGTTCCTTTCATGCCCTTGGGGATGTTCACAAGGCTCATCTGCTCACGAATACCCGCAAACAGTGTTAGTGCCAAGCCAAAGCCAATGGCAGTAGAGAACGCATATACTACACCTGTCAAGAGGTCGTAATCCTTCTGAATCACCAGAATGGCTACACCAAGTACGGCACAGTTAGTAGTGATAAGAGGCAGGAAAACGCCCAATGCCTGATAGAACGATGGCGAAACCTTCTTGAGAACAATCTCTAACATCTGCACCAATGAGGCGATGACAAGAATGAAAGTGATTGTCTGTAAATATTGTAAGCCGAAAGCATCGAGCACGAACTTCTGTATCAGGTAAGTAACAATGGTGGCGAGCACCAACACGAATGCCACTGCGGCACTCATGCCTAAAGCCGTATCAATCTTTTTGGATACTCCCAGGAACGGACAGATGCCGAGGAACTGAGAGAAGACGATGTTATTAACGAAAATCGCCGCGATAAAAATAATTAAATATTCCATATCAGTTCTGTTTTATCCGTTAACTTTTCTCATACTGTTAACCGCTGCACAAAGATAGCCCAAAGCGATGAAAGCACCAGGAGCAAGAACAAAGAGCAGCATACCGTAGTCTTCAGGAACAAGAGAGAGGTTGAACACCTTGCCAGTGCCCAATAACTCACGCACAGCACCCAGCAATGTGAGAGCCATGGTGAAGCCCAAGCCGATGCCCAAGCCATCGAAGAACGAAGACACAGGACCGTTCTTAGATGCAAACGCCTCTGCGCGACCTAATACGATGCAGTTCACCACAATCAGCGGAATGAACAAGCCAAGCGTCTTGTAGAGATCAGGGAAATACGCCTGCATCACCATCTGCAGCAACGTCACAAACGATGCGATGATGACAATGAAGGAAGGAATGCGCACCATATTGGGGATGACATTCTTGACAGCCGCAATCACGGTGTTTGAACAAATCAGCACGAAGGCTGTGGCAAGACCCATCGACATGCCATTGATGGCACTGGAAGTTGTACCCAGTGTGGGGCACATACCCAACATCAAGACAAACGTGGGGTTCTCGTTGACGATACCGTTTATTAAAACTTTCAGGTTACTCATAATCTAATCCCCTCCTCTATTAATTAGCGGCACCTTTTGAGGTAGCCTGTTCCACTTTAATATTTGCATTGGCCTGCGTACTTGCACCTGATGTACCATCAACCTGCTGGCCAGAATAAGCTGCATAAGCAGCATTTACAGCCTTCAGGAAGGCACGTGAGGTGATGGTTGACGCTGTGATGGCATCAATCTGTCCGCCGTCCTTGCTCACCGATAGGGCACCATTCTTAGGACTCTTGCCAGTGATGTCGCCCTTGTTGCCACTCTTGAACCAAACATCGGCCTTGGCACCCAAGCCAGGAGTTTCTGCATGATTCAACAGCGAATAGTCATTAATATTACCGTCTTTATCGAAACCCACCAGGATGGTAAGGTCGCCACCAAAGCCCATGACGGTAGATTCAACAGCGGCACCAATAAACTCACTGCCTTTCATGGCAGGATAGATGGTATATTCAACGCCATCAACCACCTGGGTCTTCTGCTCTGCAATGGGATTATTGTCGAAGCCTGGTACAACAGCGTTTACCGCATCGCTCAATGTCTTGGCATTTGCAGCGGCTATAGGCTCTTTGGTCACCTCATTCATAACCGCCAGCAAACCTACACAGATGATGGTGATGCCTGTGAGCACCAGCACCATATTCTTTAATGATGATTCTAACTTCTTCATTTCTTTATTTGTACAGCCTTGCTGCTGAATCTTTGAGGTTTAACATACGTATTGATAAGAGGTACGAACGCATTCATGATAAAGATTGCGAATGACATACCTTCAGGATAAGAGCCCCACAGACGGATAACCATAGTGATAAGACCGATGCAGACACCATAGATAAGTTGTCCGCGATGGCTCATCGGTGAGGTTACATAGTCTGTAGCCATGAAGATGGCACCCAGCATCAGACCACCACTGAGCAGATGATACTCAGGTGAAGGATAGATAGTTGGGTCAATCAAATACATGATACCTGCAAACACACACCCCGTAACTAATATAGAAACAGGAATATGCCAGGTGATAATCTTCTTCCACAGCATATAAGCACCGCCTAACAGCAACGCCAAGGCACTAACTTCACCCAATGAACCTCCTATATTGTTTCCAAGCAGCATACCCAACGCGTCGGGCAAATCACCCAATGCTGCAGGATTACCAGTAACGGCTTGCTTCATCAACGACAAAGGTGTAGCTGCTGTAGTAGCATCCACATAAGAGGTTAGCTGTCCTGCTACAGGCCATGAGGTCATCTGTACAGGGAATGAAATCAACAGGAAAATACGGCCTGCCAATGCGGGGTTAAAGGGGTTGCAGCCCAAGCCACCGAACGACATCTTACCTACGCCAATGGCAAACAAGGCACCGAGGATGATAATCCAAATGGGGAGGTTAGATGGCAAGTTGAACGCCAGCAGTACACCGGTAATGATGGCAGAGCCATCGGTGATGGTGAGACGTTCCCGCTTCAAGATATACTTGCTAATGGCCCACTCGAAGAAAATACAAGCAGCTACTGATACAGCAGTAACCACCAGTGCACCAATGCCAAAAGCCAGGAGTGAAACCAAGAAAGCTGGTATCAGTGCGATAAGTACACCGTACATATTCTTCTGCACACTATCATTGGCATGGTCGTGGGGCGAAGGAGATACTATTAATTTATTATCCATAGTCATTATTTTTTAGCACTGCGGGCACGAATGATAGCTCCTACCCTCGCCTTACCCAAGCTGATGTAATCCAGCAATGGACGATTGGCAGGACAGGTGAACTGGCAGGCGCCGCAACTCAAGCAGTCCATAATGTCTTCTTTCTCTAATCTCTCGAACTCAGCATGCTCAGCCAACTGTGCGATGAGATAAGGCTCCAAGCCCATCGGGCATGCACTCACGCACTTGGCACAACGGATACATGGTTGTGGCTCGCCACGCTTGGCATCCTTTATATTTAATATGGTAATGCCAGACGTGCCTTTTGCTGTAGGCACCTCAGTATTGACCAGTGCCTTACCCATCATAGGACCGCCACTGATGACCTTGCCTGTATCTTCAGGCAAACCGCCACAAGCATCGATGAGTTGCTGAATAGGAGTACCGATGCGTGCCAGGAAGTTGCCAGGATTCTTGACAGACTTACCAGTAACGGTTACCACGCGTTCAAACAAAGGTTTGTTTTTCTGCACAGCCTCATAAACAGCGAAGGCAGTACCTACATTCTGCACCAATGCACCCGTAGAGATAGGCAATGCTCCACTACCAACGTATTTGTTGGTAATGGCTTGAATAAGCTGTTTCTCACCTCCTTGCGGATATTTCATTCTAAGAGGCACAATCTCAATGCCTTTAAAATCTTTGGCAGCATCGCTCAAAGCCTTGATAGCGTCAGGTTTATTGTTTTCTACACCAATGTAAGCCTTGTTTACACGCATAGACTTCATGAGAATGCTCACACCCACCACAATCTCAGGAGCATGTTCCACCATCAATCGATGATCGGCTGTAAGGTAAGGCTCACACTCGGCACCGTTAATTACCACACACTCAGGTTTGAAAGCAGGAGGTGGAGAAAGTTTCACTTGTGTAGGGAAGCAAGCACCGCCTAAACCAACGATGCCCATATCTGCCACTTTCTTATTGATTTCTTCTGGAGTGAGTGTGCACTCCTTCACCAGCGTGTCAGTACGGTCGATGCTCTCAAGCCACTCATCACCCTCCACATCAATGAAGATGGCAGGCTTTGGGTAGCCACTGGCATCGATGATGGTGTCAATCTTTGACACCTTACCACTAACGGATGAATGAATGGCAGCAGACACGAAACCTCCAGGTTCCGCAATTTTCTGCCCCACTTTCACCGTATCACCCTTTGCCACGAGAGGTTTTGAGGGGGCGCCAATGTGCTGACTCAACAAGATGGCCACCTTGTTGGGGATTACAGCCTTGACGATGGGCTGACCTGCTGAAAGTTTATTTCCGTGAGGATGAACTCCTCCGATTGAAAATGTCTTCAACATATATCTAAATGTTTTTATTTACTTGGTTTATACAGCGTAGAAGCTATCTTATCTACTACAGCTACAGCTTCTTCCTTCGACTTGGCGGCAATCTTCTGAGGAGCCATCAAACCTGTGGTTTTAACAGGTACCAACGGACTATTGTCCACCAAACGCGTTTCAGCTTTCTGAGGATTCTTAGCTGCCATAGCCAATGCCTGAGCAGCTATCTTAGCTACCACATCAACCTTAGGATGAGCAGCAATGTTCACCAACTCAAAAGTAGGTACAGCAACCTTTGCTGCAGCAGGTTTATCTGTAGATGAAGGAGTAGCTTCGGATGCCTTAGGCGCTTCAGCAGGAGCGGCTTTCAGCAAAGCTGCTATCTTAGCCATTACCTCGTCACCTCCAACAGAACACGACTTATCACCTATGCCACCCTCTTTCACAATAGCACCAGCAAATGCCGCACAGTCATCAAAACCACAAGCTGCACAATTGGCTTGTGGCAACAGGTTTGCAATGGAAGCGACACTTGGCATCGCTACGGAAGCTGTTGCTACAGGCTTTTCAGCTTGAGCTGCAGGCATGGCAATGGGTTTTGTATCTGTTGCAGGAACAGCAGGTTTAACAGGCTTAGGTGGGAAATTCAAGTCAATGATGGCATGGGTAGGACAAACATCCACGCACTTACGGCAAGACTTACACTTATTGAAGTCGATATAGGCCACATTGTTAGCCACTGTAATAGCTCCAAATGGACAAGTCTTCTCGCACTTGCCACAACCGATGCAACCTACAGAACAAGCCTTGCGAGTTACAGCGCCCTTATCTTTATTTACGCAACGCACATACACACGACGGTTCTTCAAGCCCTTTTTGCGCAACTCAATGATGCTCTTGGGACAAGCTTTCACACAAGCACCACAAGCGGTACACTTATTGTCGTCCACCTCTGGCAACCCAGTTTCAGGATTGACATTGATGGCACCGAACTTACAAGCCATGGTGCAATCGCCACAACCCAAACAGCCATAGCTACATCCCGTTTCACCACCATAGAGAGCAGCAGCAATGGCACAGCTCTTCACTCCATCATATCGGTTAATACGCGGACGGTTGGCACAAGTACCATTACACCTCAAGACAGCTACCATTGGCTCCTTGGCTTCTGCAGTGAGTCCCATAACGGCAGCTACCTTCTCCATCACGGGCTGACCACCCACAGGGCAGGACTTACCTTCCAGTGAACCAGCCTTCACGATGGCACTTGCCAAACCGCTACAACCTGGATAGCCGCAACCTCCACAGTTGGCTTGAGGTAACACCTCAGCTACCTGAGCGATACGCGGGTCTTCATACACAGCAAATCTCTTAGAAGCTACGTAAAGCACCAATGCTGCCACCAATGCCATTACCCCTACTGAGATCACTGCTATCAGAATTACATTCATAAATTAGTTAGTATTAAGTTGTTGATTATAATCATTTAAATCATCAGTTCATAGGTTGCACCGAGAAATTGAATGCTTTTTTCATCTTATCTTTCCCAAAGTAATACAACAGAAAATAATAAACTGCTATGCAAACCAAAGAGCCGAGTGCCACACTGAGTTCATGTTCTTTGCCAAACCATGACATAAAACCGATAAGTAATGCCATCAATAACAGCAATGGCAACAGATAGCCATACCATACAGCCTTACGCCCCATACTTGTGGAACCAATGACCCATACTTTATCACCCACATGATAACGTAAGGCTTCCTTATCATATACCCTAATAAGATGTTCCTTTGATTCGGCTGTTGTGCAATGAGTCTTGATACTGCATGAAGAACATGCGGCCGTCTGCACTATCTTAACCTGCAGAAAGTTACCTTCAATCTGCAGGACCTCTCCACTATGTTTAACTACATCGTTCTTCATGGTTACAATTGTTCTAAAACGAATAACCTTGCAAATTTAATGTTTTATATTGTAAAGACAAAAAAAAGGGAGATGATTTTGGCAACCATCCCCCTATTCTGGCAATATTTATTACCAACTATAACTTAAACCGAAGCTAAGCAGCTCACTTAATTGGAAGTAACTTGTACTACCATTTAGTGGTACTGCACTGTCGTCATACCTTGCATGCACATATACTTTGGTGGAGAGGAACTTATTGATAGCCAAATTCAAGGTATTCTCCCACTCCACGCGCACCCACTTGTAACTTGTGAGGTAATCGAGACGAGATTCCAAGGTGATGTTCTTGGCAATATTCCAAGTCAGTGTTGGTTGAATCTCAGAACCGAAGTTATGCTTTACACTCTTACCTTCATCAAGACCGTATGATGTTTCATCCACATCCTTGCTGCCGATGTATCTCATAGTCCAGTTCAACGGTGCAAGCAACAGAGAAAACGCATATTTGTCAGTCTTTTTCTTGAAGTCCATACCAATTGCCACCGTCAAGTCAGCAGGTGCCATGAAAGTAGATATCAGCTTATCGTCATTAGGCTTATAGCCATTGACAAACTGTGTCTTGAACTCAGCTGATATGGTATAATACCAGTTTTTGGCAGCCTGGATACCTAACTTGCTGAAAATACGCAATTGGTCGGTGTTAGTGAGGTACTTATGTACTTGGTCTGATGGTGTGGAAGCCAAGCCTAACTTTGCATCCAACAGATTCTCCCACTGTACCTTCTCCTTATCATTATAATTAGCAGATATTTGGAAGGTACCAATCATAGACACACTACTTACACCACCCTTGTACCAGTTATCGGATAAGTAATGTTGAGAAAACTGCAAAGAGCCATTGCCTGCCACTGTCCAAAACTGGGGCTTGCGCACCTCCACTTCAGCCTGCTGATCCAATTCTAAAGGAGAATTACCAGTGAGCACATCCATCATATTGCTCTTCACATTGTGAACATTTACATCTTCTTCTGAAGCAATATTATCTACAAAAACACCCACTGCATCCAGCTCATCTTCCGTAAAAACAACCAAGTCAGGATTGTTTAAGTAGAGATTCATTAAAGTTTTATCAACAACCTTATTTACACGATTTTTAGTGGTATAAAGATTGTTGTCTATTGGCAAGAATTCTTGACTTACGTCATTGGTCTTCGAGGGGAACGAATCATCTACCTGAACGTTGGACAGTTGCCCGATAGCCGACTTATAATAAGTGGTAGGCACGAAAAGTCGATAATAATCGGGATCAGTCTCAATAAACCTGGCAGGTGTATTGGGATTGTTCAACGAATCCAGTTTTCCAAAATATTGTTCATGTAAATAAGATACTGTGTCGTTTCGATACACATTTCTTTTCTCCGTTGGATTTTGACGTACAAAAAAATACTTTGCCACTACTCCTTGTAACGGCTTAATCTTGGGTGGAATCAACTCCATCTGACTGTCTTCAGGAACAACATCACCAGCCCAAGCCAATGAGACTGATAGCATTGAGCCCAGAAGCAGCATTGTAAAATATCTCTCTTTCATCGTTCAAATGCTATTAAAATTGGTTATTTCTTTATGCAAAGATAATGTAAATAACTTTATCAAGCAAGAATATTGAAAAAAATTGCCTTTCTTTAGGCACTTCAGTCTTATTTTATTAATTTTGCGCCTAAAATCGTAAAAAACGACTTTACTTAACTATATTTATTAAAAAAAGAAATAAAGAAAATGGACAAAAATACCATTACCGGCATGGCGTTGATCTTTCTTGTACTGATTGTTTTCAGTTACTTGAGTCGTCCCTCACAAGAACAACTGGCTGCTCAGCAGCAGTATTATGACTCTATTGCACAGGTTCAACAACGTGCTGCAGAACTACAAGCCAAGGCCGAAGCAGCTCTTGCCAATGAGCGTATGACAGCGGCTAAAGACTCTACCTCTCTATTTTTCAGTGCTACACAAGGTACTGAACAACTGGTGAGCATAGAGAACAATTTGGCTAAACTGACGTTGAATACCAGTGGTGGAAGTCTTTACTCTGTAATGCTGAAGGAGTATATGAGTCAGGATAAAGTGACTCCAGTTACTTTATTTGAGGACAGCGATGTTTCCCTTAACTACCTGTTGTACAACACTCAGGGTGTGATTGAAACGAGCGATTACTTTTTTACTCCTATAAACCAAAGTACCAATGCCGTTACTATGCGTCTGCAAGCTTCTCCTGAGAGTTTTGTAGATTTCACTTATACTATGCACGATGACACATACCTGGTGGATTTAGACATTCAGGCAGTGGGCATGGATGGTAAATTGGCTTCTTCTGCCAACCACATCGACATTGAGTGGAAGCAGAAAGCCCGTCAGATAGAAAAGGGCTACACTTATGAAAACCGTTTGGCTCAGTTAACTTATAAGACAGCCGACGATGTGGAGGAAATGTCTGCCAGTGGCGAAGATCAGGACGAAGTGGAAGAACCTATTACTTGGGTAGCTTTCAAGAACCAATTCTTTTCAGCTGTAATGATTAGTGATGCAGGCTTTAACAATGCCAAGCTAACCTCGAAGATGGAAGACCGAAATAGTGGCTATATCAAAGATTATTCAGCTGATATGAACACAGTGTTTGACCCATCAGGGAATCAGCCTACACAGATGCATTTCTATTTTGGTCCTAACCACTACAAGATTCTTTCAGCTTTGGATGATGGTCGTGAGAAAGATTGGGACATGCAACGATTGGTTTACCTTGGATGGCCTATACTGAGATGGATTAACCAGTTCTTCACGATCAACGTGTTTGATTGGTTGAGTAAATTGGGCATGGGCATGGGTCTCGTATTGCTCTTTATGACGCTGATTGTTAAGATTGTGGTATTCCCTACCACATGGAAAACATTCATTTCTTCTGCCAAGATGAGGGCTCTAAAACCGAAAGTGGATGAAATCAATGCCAAGTATCCTAACGAAGCAGATGCCATGAAGAAACAACAGGAAATTATGACAATGTATAGTCAATATAGAGTTAGTCCGATGGGTGGTTGTTTGCCAATGCTTATACAGTTCCCGATTCTGATGGCGCTGTTCTTATTCGTGCCAAGTGCTATTGAACTGCGTCAACAAAGCTTTCTGTGGGCTGATGATTTGAGTACCTACGACTCTATCGTGACATTCCCATTCAACATCCCATTCTTGGGTAATCACCTGAGTCTATTCTGCTTGCTGATGACTGTAACCAACTTGTTATACATGACTTACAACATGAAGATGCAAGATACTGGAGCCAATCCATCTATGGCAGCTATGAAATACATGAATTACATCATGCCAGTGGTATTCCTTTTCATCTTGAACGATTATCCTGCAGGCTTAAACTATTACTATTTCTTGAGTACCCTTATTAGTGTGGCAACGATGGCTTGGATGAGATACACTACTGATGATGCCAAACTATTGGCACAATTAGAGGCTAACAAGAAAGATCCGAAGGAGATGCGTAAGACTGGTTTCCAGGCTCGTCTGGAAGCTATGCAAAAGCAACAAGAGGAATTACAGAGACAACGTAAGAACAAATAGTTATGGCTGAGAAACATTCGATAAATCGTCGCCAATTCATTAAAAATTCGGCCTTGCTGAGTATGAGTGGCTTTATTCCTGCATCAGGGATAGCTGCAACTCGTCGTGCAACCACCAATGGTGAGAAGTTCATGAACTTTACCTTCAAACCTAATGGCAAATTCAAGATCCTTCAACTCACCGATACACATTACATTACTGGTGACCCACGATCCGAACGCGCTTTGAAGAATGTGAACGAAATGCTTGATGCAGAGAAGCCAGATTTGGTTATACATACAGGTGACACTATTTTTGGCAAACCAGCCGAAAAGAGTGTTCGTGAGATTTTTGCCCCTATTTCTGAGCGAAAGATTCCATTTGCCGTTGCTTTGGGTAACCACGACAGTGATTTCGACCTTTCACGCAAGGAAATATTTGATGTCATCAAATCGTTGCCATACAATATAAACTCCACAGTAACAGGTTTACATGGAGTGAGTAACGACATCATTACACTATCGAAAGAGAATGATGACAAACCTCAATGGGTGTTCTATCTGTTCGATTCCAACAACCGTGCAGAGCTTCCCGGTTTCGAGGAGAGCTGGGGCTATATTCATATTGAAGAAATTAACTGGTATCGCCAACATAGTCAGGAGTTCACCAAACAGAATGGTGGTGTACCAGTGCCTTCCCTTTCGTTCTTCCACATTCCCCTACCCGAATTTGGCTATGCTTTCAAATTGGATAAACATCGCATCATGAAAGGTAACTACGGTGAGGAACCATGTGCACCAGACATCAATTCTGGCATGTTTGTGGCGATGAAAGAGATGGGCGACATGAAAGCAGTTATCTGTGGCCACGACCACGATGATGACTTTGCCATGAAATGGAATGACATTTTCCTGATGTATGGTCGCTTTAGTGGATGTGACACTGTGTATAACAACCTGAAACCAAATGGTGCCCGCATTATTGAGTTAACGCAAGATGATCAGACCTTCCGCTCGTGGGTAAGATTGTATGGTGGTGAAATTACTCAGAATCTGAAATATCCAGACGATTTCAGGACATACTAAAGAAAAAAGCTGCTTGAATATAGCAGCTTTTTTTCTTGCGGTGCGTACGAGACTCGAACTCGTGACCCCGTGCGTGACAGGCACGTATTCTAACCAACTGAACTAACGCACCAATTAGGATAAGCGCTGCAAAGGTAATACTTTATTTTGATTTCGCAATAAATAATCCCCAAAAACAAACACTCCTTGCTTATTTTTCTTTCAATTATCCGCTTATTCTAAATGTCCAGTAACACGTAGATACTCCGTTTCATAAATCTTCAGCTGTGTTTGTGCCTCAATCAAATTACTACGAGCCTGTTGCCATTGTGATTGGGCATCCAAAAGATCGGTCATAGAACATAATTGATTGTCGAACTTTTGGCGCATGACACGCAAGTTCTCATCAGCTTGTTTTTGTCCGATGGTAGCAGTTTCCACCATTCTTTGACCATCTGTAATATTCTGCACTGCCTGACGCACCTGAATACGCATACCCCGCTCATTCTGTTCCAGTTGTAGCTGTGAGTCGTTTAGGTCAAGCTTAGCTTTCTTAACTTTCTTCAACTCAGCCCCCCAATGAAAGATAGGTACTTGAACAGACAACAAAGCGTATGGATTGCCACCACTAAACGTATGGCTGACAGTGAGAGGCATACCACTGAGATTATTGAAGGAGCCCTTCAGCTTCAAGTTATCATAGTGACTGTAGCTACCCACCAACGCCACCGTTGGTAGATAGTTGGACCGCGCCCTCTTCACCTGCAGTTCGTTGGCCTTTACTTGCTGCTGAAGCAAAATTAAATCGGGACGTGTTGAGAAGTCTTCACTGAGCTCATCAGTTAAGCTCGCCTCCAAAAGGGTGTCTGTAGGAATAACCATTACATCGAAATCCGTTCCAATCACATTGGCTAGAGCTAACTGGCAAAGCTGTTCACCATTGTTGGCCTTCTGCAGCTGATAATTGATTTCATTTTGTTTTGTAGCAATGCGTAGTAGGTCGTTTTCTGTTGCCATCTCAACACGAACACTCAATTCAACCTGATCGTACAATCCCTGCATCTGGCGTGCGTATGCTTCCAGCATCTTGATCTTTGATTGTACCGAGATAAGTGTATAATAAGCATTATCGACATCGGCAATGACCTGCATGCGAGCCTTTCTTTGCTGCTCTTCGCTAACCGTTTGACCTATTTTGGCCAAACGGTTGGCAGCTGTCAGTTGTCCGCCTACATAGAGTGGTAACGTAATATTGATGCCGGCCAAATAGGTGCCTCGTGTCTGTAACGACATGCCTATAATGTCCTGATCCTTCATCTGGAGGGCAGTAATTGATCCATCCACCTTAGGCAAATACTGGGCAAAGGCAATCTGTCGGTCTAATTTTGCCTTATTAACTGCGTTTTCAGCGGCTTTGAGGCTTTCGTTATGTTCAAGGGCCAGTTGGCGGCATTCCTGTAAGCTCAAATTCAATGTCTGTGCATGAAGGCCTACAGTTGCAATAGTTATCATAGATAAAATCAAACGTTTCATGCGTCTTTCGTTTTTTGAACATTAAAGATAGTAGAATACAATATTGGCAGGAATACCAGGATGATGAGCGTTCCCATAGCAAGGCCTGCCATGATGCAGACTGCCATAGAACCATACATCGGGTCAGGTACCAGCGGAGCCATACCTAGAATGGTGGTCAGTGAAGCCATGATAACTGGGCTTGTGCGACTCACCGTAGCATTTACGACAGCATTGTAAGCAGGCAATTTCTCTTCGTTCCTCAGTCGGTTTATTTCATCAACAAGGACTATACCGTTCTTAATCATCATACCTACCAAGCCCATAGCACCCAGGATCGCGATGAAGGTAAATGGCATACCCAACAACAGCAATGCGGGTACAACGCCCACAACGATGAAAGGTAAGCAGAACACAATGGTAAGCACTTGCTTCCAGCTATTAAACAACAACAGCATAATGATTAATATGAATACGAAAGCGAGCGGGAAGAGTCCCAAAATAGAACCTGCTGCTTCGCCAGAACTACTTCCCTCTCCCTGCCATGACATTGAATAGCCTTGTGGCAACTCAATGTTCTCGATATCTTTCTTAATGTCGGCTATCACCTTGTCTGGAGTAGCTGCATCTATGTCTGGGTTCGGATCACACTCTGCCTGAATAGTACGTTGTCCGTTACGACGGAAGATATAATCTTCTTCCCACTCCAAATGAATGTCGCTGTTAACCGTACTCAGCGGTATGCTGTTTGCGAGACGGCTTTCCAATTCTTCCACACTAGTAGTACCCACCATCAAACCTTTAAAGTCATCTGGCGTTACATGAAGGTTCAATGTACTCCATACAGGAATATTACCAATGGTTTTAATCTTAGAGCCATCTTCGTTGCGTACCTGCAGCTGTACAATCACGGTCTTGTCCTGGTCGTTGATAACGCCCACGGGTAGTCCGTCTGTTGCTGCAAGCAATGCATTAGCCACATTTCCACGGTTAAGTCCGCTACGTATAGCATCAGCTTGAACATAATCAGTTACAAGTGACTTACCTTTATTCTGCCAGTTGTTTTGAACCGAGTATGTATCAGCATATTTCGAGTTACGCATGATGGCTTCGGCCTGATGTACCAGATCGCGCAAAACCTCGGGATCAGGACCTTGGAATTCCACCTCTACAGTATGTGTAGTACTAATGCTGAAGTTATAGTTACGGAAACGGATATAGGCATCTGGATAAGCTTCACGAAGCTGAGGGCGGATTTCCTTAATAGCAGCCTTCATGGTTTTGAAGTCCTTGCAATCCACTATCAGTTCTCCATAGTGTTCGCCACCGCTATTCATCGGGCGAACCAAGCTGTATCTTACTGGAGACGAACCCATAGCCGCCGCAACACGATTAATTTTCGGATTCTCTAACAAGGTGCCTGTTATCTCCAAGAGGTCTTCACGTACACGATCGGGACTGGTTTGATCGGGTAAGTAGTATTCCACAACAAACTGTCCATAGTCAAAGTCGGGGAAGAACACCTGTTTCACTTTCGTAAAACCAAAGCCACAGATGACCAACAGAGCGACTGCAATACCAATTGTAGCATAACGATAGTTTATCAGTTTACCAATCAGCTTACGGATAAAAGCTTGAAGTTTGGTGTCCTTCACTTCACCACCAGAAGATTTCTCCTTTGAGCGAAGTGGCATCCATGCTACCACACAAGATGGTACCTGCACCATAGCCATTACCCAAGAGGCCAGCAGTGAAATGCAAAGCACGAGAAACAAGTCACGACAGTACTCACCCGCCGTACTAGGAGAAAGATAGGTGGGGAAGAATGTCAATACAGCAATCACCGTAGCTCCAAGCATAGGTAACGCCGTGTTATTGACTATATTGTAAAGATACGACTTAGGCCCGAGACCTTTTTTCCGATCAACAAGTATGCCATCCATCACCACGATGGCATTATCTACCAGCATACCCATCGCCACGATGAAAGCTCCTAATGAAATACGTTGCAAGGTGCTATCAAGCATAAGCAAGATAGGGAATGTAATGAAGATGGCGAGTACCAAACTGGTACCGATAATCATACCACCCCGGAAACCATAGCTGAACATCAGTACGACAATCACGATAAGCACCGATTCAAGCAGATTTATGAGGAAACCATTAACGGCATTAGTCACCTGGTCGGCTTGAAAGAAAATCTTGTCTGTTTCAAAACCCACAGGAACACGATCCATCACCTCAGCCAACTTCTTATCAACTGCCTTACCTACATCAGGAACAATAGCATCGTCGTTCAAAGTGATACAAATACCCAAAGCTTGCTTAGCATTGACAAAGAAACCTCCAGTCTGTGGTTCTTTATAATCGCGCTCCACAGTGGCAATGTCACCAATACGAATCTGCTTGCCTGTGGTAGTGCGGATAATCATGTTAGCTATGTCCTCTTCATCCTCCAAAGCATTATTCACACGGAACTGCAAACGGTCATCACCATTCTCATATTTCCCTGCATTCACCGTCTTACCTGAGTTTTGTATGCCCAGCATAATCTGAGTTGGGAGGATACCAGTACGAGCCAGTTTCTCCTTATCTATAATAATATTGATAACTTCACTTCTGGTACCAATAATATTGATGCGTTTAACGCCTTTAACCGTTAAAAGCTCCCGCCTTACCAGCTTGGCATATTTCTCTAGTTCTGCATAGCTATATCCTTCGCCCATGAAAGCATAGAACAAGCCATATACATCCAGCATATCATCTACTACCATAGGTGCATAGCATCCCGATGGCAACTTACTCTGTACATCGTTTGCTTTGCGACGAAGCTGGTCAAAGTGTTGCTCCATTTCAGCCATCTTTACCTTATCTTGGAACTTTACACCAATAATGGCCATTCCTGGACGGCAATCTGTGTTCAGTTCCTTGACATCGGCCAAAGTACGTAGTTCATCTTCCATCACTTGAACAGCCTCCAACTCAACCTCATGCGCTGTAGCACCAGGATAAATCAGTACTACTGAAGCTTGCTTCACAGCAACGGCCGGATCTTCCAATTTGGGCATATTGATGTAGCTGAACACGCCCATAACGAGAATACCCACCACGAAACTCCAAAAAATCGTTGGCCGCTTAACGAAAAATTCTGTCAGTGCTCTTGCATTCATAATTTTCAATTATAAAAGATCCCCCACATTGGTTTTTTGCTGGGTAACAACCTTCACTTTGTCACCCTCATGCAAAGCATTTACTCCAGCTTTCACCACGCGATCATTGGCAGAGATACCACTGGTAACAACGGCCATCCCTTCAGAATCTACGCCACCGAGTGTGATGGCATGACGCCTCACAATATCGCCTTGTTCCACCACCCATACGTAAGGTTTGTCACCTTCTTCAAAAATAGCGTGAGCAGGAATAGACAAGCCACTAACAGCAACATCCCCTCCCATCTCAATATATACATTCACATTAACACCGGCACTGAGATGACCATCTATACCATACTTAACCGCAAAAAGCTGGTTAGCATCAGCTTTTACTAATGCACTTTTTTTATGTAAGTTATAACGCTGACCAGCAGAAATGCAATAAGCCTCGGTGGTGTTGGCCAATAGGCGATATACATCAGCTGGAATATTGATTTCTACTTCCAAACTACTGGTATCTACAAGATCCATTACTGGCAACCCAGCGCTCACCATCTCTGAAGCTTCAAAGTTCACTTTCTGGATGGTACCATCCACAGGAGCCGTTAATTGCGTGTAGCTCAGTTGATTCTTGGCGTTCTCTAAATTGATACGCAACTGTTCTAATCCACTGGTAACCTTCTCATAATCATTGCCAGAAATACTCTTGCTCTCATACAGCTTGCCAAGTCGATCAGCTTCGTTCTTCATCTGGTCATAGCGTGTCTGAGCTGCATCCACTGCCAACTGATAATCTTTCGTATCTAACGTAGCTACCACTTGTCCACGTCTCACACGAGCACCTTCCTTTACCAAAACCCTTGCTATTTGCCCGGGAGTACGGAAACTCAGGCTAACGGTGCTGTTTTCCTTCACCACACCAGAAAAATTCTTCACTGCCGACTCCTGACGGTTTATAGGTAACACGGTCATCACGCTATGAACTTTAGCCGTTTCTTTATTATCACTACCTCCGCAGGCTGTCAATACTCCGGCTGCGAGTAATGCCATTAATAAGTTTTTCATTGTTCTATTCATTTATATTTAACTCTTTCTATGTTTTCCTATATAAAATAATAATCGATAATCCAACGGTGTCATTCCTGAATGTTCTTTAAAGAATTTGCCGAAAAATGATGCATTAGGGAAGTTCAAATCATTGGATATTTCTTTCATTGTCATGTCAGTAAAACGTAAACGGTGCTCAATGGCCTTCATCGTAAAGAGTTGTATTATTTCACTTGGCCTACGATTCATCGTTTCCTTTAGAATGGTCGATAGGTATTTAGGCGAGATATTGAGTTTATTGGCGAAAACATCCACTTTTCGTATGCGTCCGTCACTTTGTTCTACCATAAGCAAGAATTTGTCTACCAGCCGTCTTTTATGGAAGCCAGAAGATGTGTCTTTAGTTAAGTCCTGAGCTAACTCCTCCTTTACATCGCGTCGTATCATAACTAACATTTCGAGAAATAATGTGCTAACAAGTGAACGCACAATGTCGGCGGGTGCGTTATCTCTCATTCTACGGCACAACAATTGAAAGTAATCGCCAAGCAGGGACACATCTTTATCATTTAGGTGCACCAATGGGTGTTGCTTGAGGAATGCAAGGTCGGAAAAGTTTGTATCGCTGTAGAGATTGATATTCCACAACTCAGCACGGGTAAACCATATCTGTTTGCAATTAAAATTTGATGAAGCCATAAAATTACTAGCTATGCTATGAGCCATATAAAGGAACAGGTCGTTCTTCTGAAACTGGATTACTGCTCCATCGTATTCAAATTGTGCACGCCCTTCAGTACAAATGAAAATAACACCATGATTATCTGAGCAAACCATACCATCTGGAATAGCAGCTATATTCTCCATCACGACAAGATTGTCGCTATCATCTATCCTCAGGGCGTCACTTCCTCTTCTTGGGGTTAGTTTCTTTATCTCCATTCTAATCCTTTTTACTGTATTTGCATTTTGCAAATGTCGGAAATTATATCCGAAAACAGATGTTCAATATTTCTTGAATAATGCTCTTTTGTTTACAAGTCATCACAAAATTTGACCATTGACTATAATTTAGGTAAAACAAAACATTTTTTTATGACTGATTTCTTCTTTTTTGATACTTCTCCAATTATTTTCGGCTTTGATATGAAGTATGGAATAGAGGTAATGTGTTTCTTTGAGCGCTAGTTAGTGTGCGATGGGAATTGAATGTATAATCTAAAGTTCAGGCTAATGATTGTATGGAAAACAGTGCTGAAGCTTTCAAAGTTTTGTAAGCTTTTTCAACTGCTCCTTCCCATGCATTAATAACTCACTGTTACGTTGTCGAATGCCTTCAAAGATATTGTCGTTCATTTGACGAATGCCATTGATTACCTCTTGTGCACGATCAAAAACAGTTAGGTTCTTACTATCGTCCGCAGGTACAATCACCTGTAAACCTGCATGATGAATCTTCACATCCAAATTTAAACCCATTTTTACAGGGTCACCATCATAATGGACAACACCCGGAGCCTCACGACGTATATGCAAGGTCTTACAACGGAAAGTCTTAATATGACTGTTCTGATCTATCGTCTTTGTAAACAACTGTAAAGCCAATGAAGGTACATCTAAAGGTGTGAAAGGACTTAGCACCGTAACATCCAGCAACCCATCTGTTAAAGTAGCCTTAGGGGCGATATATGCATTGTTGCCATACTGCGCTGCATTTCCACAAGCAATGAGAAAAGCCTCGTACCTCTCAGTTTCATTGCCATCTATTGTCACTTGGTATGTCTCAGGCTTATAATTTAAAGTGGCATTCAACGATTGCTCAATATATGTTGTGAGGCCTCGCTTACCTGCTTCTGAGAACTTCAAGCTCACAAAAGCATCGAAGCCCACGCCACAAGTACAGAAGAACTTACGCCTATTTATTGTGCCATAGTCAATACTTTCAATAAAGCCCTCATTGATGACTTCCAACGCCTTTTTCGGTGTCAGTCCAATCTGTAAGTGACGAGCTAAGCCATTACCTGATCCACAGGGAATAATACCCAAAGCTGTATGTGTATGTGTCAAAGCACGAGCTATCTCATTCACCGTACCATCCCCTCCAATAGCCACTACTGCGAAACGCCCTTCCTCAGCACATCTTGTGGCAATCTTCTGTGCATGACCAGCATACTCAGTATAGATTACATCATGAATATATTTTTCTTTATTCAAGCACTCGTCAATAAACCCCACAATCTGTCCTTTTTCCTGTGTACCAGATATAGGATTAACAATAAAGGTAATATGTTTCAATTCTTTTTTCATAGTTAAAGCAGTTAAAACTTATAGGCTACAGAACCCAAGAACCACCTGCTCTGTTGCTGCACTTCACCAGTACCCAAACCACTCTGCTTATAATTCTTATTAAACAAGTTATTGACATTGAAACTGAATTCCATGCGACCAATTCTATAGTCTGCACCCAAATCCATAAGCAAACGTCCATCCACAAGTTCTTCAAATACTAGTGTAGTCTGATAATTTGTATAATAAACATATTGAGTGCCAATAGCAGACAAATGAGTGTGCAATGTCAAACCTCTGAGAGGTTGCCATGCAAAAACTGCACTTCCAGACATACTCGGCACATTGAGCATGTGATGCATTTTCTTATCAAAATATTCGGCATCTAACACCTTTACTGCTTCCATAGACAGATTTGCCTTAAATCGATTCGTTTTATATTCCACACTCAACTCTGCTCCTAAACTCTTGCCAGTACCAGCATTGGCATTCATCCATCCTCGTGGATAAATCAGTCGGTCTGCCACATTATAAAAACCATTCAGCTCCACGGTCAAACCTGGCAACGGATTAACTGCTTGAACGGTAAGCTGTAATGAATGTAAGATTTCAGATTCCAAGTTTCGGGTTTCCTTCAGCATCAAGTTAGTCTTACGATAATAATAAGGTGCGTCCACAAACGATTTGGAATAACTGAGCTTTGCATTCCATTTCGGTTGGATATAAATTAATGCTATACGTGGCGATAATTCTCTAACCACATGGTCATCAAATCGTTTTTTGGAGTCAAATCTCAAACCGGCATTAAAGATAAAATTATTCCAGGTATGCTTGAGTTGAACGAATGCATCCAAACTATGTTCTTTGCCCTTTGCAAAGGTACTTACATCTGTCACATCGAGCAAAGTAATGTCATAATAGCCACCCAAGATGAATTTACTATCAATCATTTCAAACTTATTGTAATGCATACCAAAGCTCAACACGCCTTGATGACTCTTATTCAATTGGTAAGAGTAATCTCCTTTCAATTGCACACCATAGTTTCTATCCTGTCCATCCAAATATCTATAAATACCGGGGATATCAGTTAGCAGAGAGTCAAGATATTCAGATGTACCCAACACTTCGCTCAATGCATCTTCCGTAGGCAACTCTGTTACTATATTATAACGCATCATATCTGAAGAATCGTAAGTAACACTAGCTTTCAAAGTCAAATCTCCCCAATTCTTAGTATAACTCAAATCTGCATGGCTCGACTTCGTACCATAACCAGGTGACATACCTCTAAAAGTATGGTATAAGTCATAAGAATAAGGGGAGAAAGTATAAGAAAATGTGTACGGGGAGATAATTTGTGAAAAATGTGTGTCATACATAAACGAGAAGCCATTCCAGTTTAAGGTCAAGCCGAAATCGTAAGAAGGTTTGTTCCCCACTCCACCCACAATGATATCGCCACTACCACCAGTACCAGAAAACATAGAAGGTACAAAAAAGCGTTCTCCTTTTGCTTTATAAATACTACCCCATGTCAACACGTCAAGATCGAAATAGCGTTTGCCAAACAGCAGGTCGCCACGCACTTGACCATAATTTCCCAAGCTTCCTTTTACTTTAAAGCCATCCATGTCAGCACCTTGCTTGGTAATGATGTTCACTACTGCTGACAATGCTACGCCACCATACAATGATGATGCAGGACCTCGCAAAACCTCTATCTGCTTTACTTTCTCCAGGCTCAAGCTGAAATCAGGAGCTGCTACATTGGTACTATAGCTGTTTAATCGATGACCGTTTAGCATGAACAGAATCTTTTCTTGTCCTGCACTATAGATAGAGCGCATGGCCATATTAATGTCGTCATTGCAATCCACGCTTAACATGCCAGGCACATATGCCATCAGTACTTCCTTCAGGTTTCTACCACCACTGTTGCGAATCATCTCCTCTGTGATAAGTGTCACAGGTACAGGCGACTCATTCAGGTTCTCCGCCTTGCTTGAAGCTGTAGTAATAGTAGCTCCCATGCCACTTTTAATATCCTCCACCATATCCACAAAACGCTGAGGATCATCGGGCACAGTGCTATAATATGGATTCTCCCTCAACAGGCTCCTAACATATTGTTCTGCCTCCTCCTGTTTGTCGAGTTCCAGGTTTGCCAAGGCGAGCAATCGGTAGGCACTCTGCTTCAAAGTACCCTTAAAAAAAGCCACACGATCACCTAAAAGCTCTTGCACCTGCTCCACACGTCCGATGATATAAGCGTTCTCGGCATCATTGTAAACCTCTCTTTGGTCATCGTCCTGAGTCTGTGCCCAAGTGGATAGGCTCATCAACACTATGCTAATATATATGATACACCTTTTCATTTTAGCTTAGCGGGAATGATGAAAGTGAAACATGCATATTCACCCTCTTTCGTATCCATTTCAATACGACCATGATGATGCTTTTCAATGATATCGCGAGTAATGCCCATACCTAATCCTGTGCCCTTACCAACTGGTTTTGTACTGAAGAAGTTCTCATAGATTCGTCGTTTCACTTCTTCATTCATACCCACGCCATTATCCTTTATCATAATTCTCACCTCGTGGCCATCATAAGTCACTTTGACATTCAAGGCAGGCGTATAGTCACCTCCCATTTCTTCCGACTTTTTAAAAACAGAATAGCAAGCATTGTTAGCCACATTCAGAACAGCTCGGCTAATGCCTTGAGGAATCACCATAATCAGTGGAATATCAGACTGATACTCTTCATGAATAGAAATATTGAAATTCTTGTTATTGGCACGCATAGCATGATAAGAAAGCCACACATACTCCTTAACGATATGACAGATATCAGATGGGATGAACTCATCTTCTTTGCCCCTTGAAACCAACAGGATCCCCTGGATAATACTAATAGCTCTCTCGCCATGCTCCACAATTTTCTCCAAATTCTCATTAAGATCAGACATTATCTCTTCCAAGTCTTCACGGTCAGCCACGTCAATTTTGTCCTCATTGTCGGCCACAATCTCCTTCAGGTCTTTCAACAGTTTGTTGGACATCTTACTGAAATTGATAACGAAATTCAGAGGATTCTGAATCTCATGTGCAATGCCAGCACTCAACATGCCTAATGATGCTAACTTCTCCTGTTGCTTCAACTGTTGCCTCAGTGTTGCCAATTCTTGATTCTGCGTTTCCATATCGTCAACTATTTTTTAACAAGGGAATTACTATCTTAAACTCACTATATTTATCTTTCTCAGACTCTACGAAAATCTCTCCTCCATGAGATTGTACAATTTCATGTACCAAATACAAACCCACACCAGCTGCTTCACCAGTAGTCTTTGTGGTAAAGAACGGGTCGAATATCTTTTCGAGAATGGTATGCTCAATACCCACACCATTGTCGCGCACTATCACCTGAACCTTATCTTCATCGCTTGTAGCCTTAAACAACAGTTCTGGTTGGTAGTCTTCTCTTTGTGCCTTCTTTACAATGGCGTATATGCTATTGCTCAAAATGCTCATGAACGACTTGCTCAACTGCTCTGTATTTCCATTAATCATCAATGTTTGATACGGGCAATCCAATGTTACGGTGATGTGGTACTTAGCTATCTCCTTGACAAAGAACGTGTCTGTTGCTTCCTTGTTTACGCGCAACAACTCCACCAGGTTCATGGCCTGCATGCCTCCAGAACGGTCTTTCAATATCTCCTCCATGGCTTTGAGGATACGAGTTGTATTTAATCCATGTTGTTCTACCTTTTCCAAGTTCTGTTCCAACATACCAATCACATCCATAGAATCCTCAAAGTTTTCCTTGTCCATGTGTTCCTCCTCATCCTCTAAATTGGCTTTTAAGACTTTAATAAAGCCACTTGAAAGTTTTGAGAAGTTATTAATATAATTCATGGGGTTCAGAATACGATCAATCAAACCATGTGTCAATTTACCCACTGTTGCCATCTTTTCCTGTTGGATGAGTTTGCTTTGTGCCTGTCTCAATTCAGCTGTTCGCTCTTGCACTATATTCTCCAGTTGTATCTTTTCCTGTTCCAGTCTGTGCGTACGCCATCTTGACACCAACATCACAAGCGAGAGAAATAATAACGCATCAATAAACAACATGTACCATGACATATAGAAAGGATAGCTGATACGGAAACGCAGAGGCTCGGCCTCCCACACCTGTCCTTTAGCATCCATTCCTTGCACCTCTAACTGATATTTGCCGTAGTAAAGATTCACAAACTCAGTGGAATGACTCTCCGACCAAGATGTCCAACTGTTATTATTCAATTTATATCTATACAAAGTATTGCCAATCAACGACTCATGATGTAATGCGTAGGTCATTTTCAGGTGTCTCTCATTGCTCTTGAGTTTATTCAATTTCTCAGGTACCTCACCATAGCCTGCCCAAATCAAACTGTCATTACCCATCCTAACAGAACAAATATCTAAACCATTGTCTGCAGTAAGCAAGGGGTCAGGCCTCACCATATCAATAGCCACCAAGCCAAAGGAACCTCCCACCCACAACAAATTATTGTGTACAACAATGGATCTCACAGAATAATCCTTTAACGGAGATAGCAACTGATCATACTCCTCGAGGCGTTTGCCATCCTTGTATACATACAAATTCTTGCTCTCATTGTCGGTAAGCCACAACAAACCATTGTCATCCACATATGAAAAACCCGGATATGGGAAAGGCTCATCATCGTTGGCATTCACCAAAATCATCTCATCCTGATAATAAATAAAAGTAGCCAAGTCTTCACTTCCAATAAAGTTTACCTCATTTTTCACCTCTCTGATGTCTCTCACCTGACCAACCTGTCCATATATATTTCGCAACCACAAAGACCCCTGATTGTCAATCTGCATTGAGGTCACATTTTCTAAATTCACTACTTTCTTGTGTTCTCCTTGTGCACTGTTATAATAAACAGCGTCAATTTCACCACTATAAAAGCCATTATCCATAGGTAATATAGATGTTGTACTAGCGGTAGTCAGTTGCTCCACCTTGCCATTTCTAAGGCGATACACCCCAGAAGAGGTAGCAGCTAACAAAGCGTCTTTACGTCTATCCAGCATCCAACAAGCGTGGTTAATGCCTGGTATTGGTACAAAGCGTGTGCCCTCTTGGCGAAATAGACCAGACAAAGTGCCGACATACAGCTGATTTTCAAAAATATATGTAGAAAGCACTTCACCTCGCAAACCCTCTGAAGCCATATATCTGGTATAAGCTGAAGGCACCATCATGGCAAACACACCATTGTCGGTCGCTCCCCACAAGATGCCATTACCATTATAGGCTAATCGACTTATATTATTATTTATTAATCCATTCTCTTCAGTCATCCTGAAAATTTCATGCTCTTCAGCATCCACAAACTTAACACCTCGTTCCTCATCGACTATTGCAATGAAACCGTCCATCAGTTGTAGTCGCTGTGTATTGCCTTCTTGATAGGACTGATAGCCCCTACGAATATTTGTATGACTCCCATTGACATCATAATCTACTTTCGTCCAATTATCTCCCTCAACACGGAATGTCTGATTATCCACAGTATTGAACATCACTACCCCATTCTCTTCCCAGATTTTGTTCACCTCACCTCTGAAAACTGATATTCCTTCCAAAAGATGTATCTGCAAGTCTTGTATCTCATTGAGTTCCAAGTAACCTATACAATTATAGCCACCTATCCAAATTGTCCCTTTGCTATCTTGGTATAGGGAAGTGACTCGTGTAAGACCTGGGGTATGAACAATATCCCATTCTGCTTGGTCATAATACAGCAACCCTTCAAAGTTTGCCACATACACCACTCCTTCTTCTCTGTCCACCAGAATATCGAAGTTGCGGTTGTGGGCATCATATTCATCTGGCAGGTAATTACGAATAAAAGGTAAGCCTTGGGCACCTACTTGGGAGAAGCTAAGTACCAAAACGCAAAAAGTTAATATATATCTCGTTAATTTCATGTTAGTTACCTGTCAGTAAAGCTTTCGTAAGGGATGTTGTCACCAATGTAATAAGACCATTCATCACTTGTAAAGTTACGAGTCAGTTGACTTTTAGCCACCTCTGCCATTTTAGGTGCGGAGATGAGCGTACGAGTCAGGTTTCCCATCTGATCACCCGTCCAGAGGTAATCACCTGAATGGTCAAACGATGAAAACAACACCCAGTTGTTAGATGAAAACACATTTATGGGTTCAGGTTTCTCGTTTTCAAGGTTCCAGAATTTCACTGTCCCATCATAACTTGAAGACACTAAAGTCTCTTTAATTCCTACCTTCGATGACATTTTTGACAAGGATGCCACCCTCGACACACGTGAGCGATGTCCCACCAGACGAGTCATCTTACCTTGTTTATCAATTACTATTACCACGCCATCTGTGGTGCCAAAGACATCAACTCCCAGTTCTTCATTTTTATAGAAAGAATACACTCTTTCTTGGAAAGGCAGCTTTTCCTTCCTCAATTTCCAACTATTAGCGTCAACCACAATCATCTGATCAGAGTCACCAAACAGACAAAATTCATTTTTCCTTATTCCTGAGATGGAAACAGGCATGTCAAAAGGGATAACTCTGCCAATTTTCAAATTGCCTTGCTCAATAATAAACAGACCATTTTCTGCCACTACCGCCAACTGAATATCGTTCAATGAATAGATACGAAAAGGATGTATAGCCCCTTCAATGTGCTGTATCACAAAAGTGTTATTAGGCCTTAACATGATGACGTCGCCTGTTCTGCTAACAGCATATTTCATGCCATTATTAAACACAACCATATCACGCAAGTCATAGGTTTTATTTTGGAAAAGAACCTTAGACGTGAGTTTTCCACTCTCAAACCTATGCTCTAACATTTCTCCGTAAGTACTTATAGTTAAAAGATTATCGTTATCGTCTCCAACCCATTCCATACTACGTGTAGGGCCTATGTGTACCTTCCATGACTGATCGCTATTTGTCACTAAGGAGAGGGCTTCGAAGATAGCTCTTTGATACACATCATCCCCATATCTATTGGCAAAGTTGTAGGCAGAATAGGCCAATAACAAAGCCAGCTCATGGTTGCCTGCATTCTCTTGAATCGAAGCCATATTGCCCAATGAACGAGCCAAGGCACGATAGCTCAATGTATCCGCCACACTACGTGCAAACTCGGCTTCCTCACGTTGTTGTTCGGCCACCAATCGTTGACTCTCTGCCAAATGAGAAGCATCAACGGCTCGTTTCTCCGACTCCAGGGCATTGCGTTCAGCCTCAATAGCATTTTGTCTCTCAATCTCAGAACGGCGACGCATTTCATTGGCAATGCTCGTCTGTTGCAAAGCCTCCTCACGTTGCTGGTCAGAAATTTCCTTCTGCTGATAGGCTATTTCCTCCATCTGCGTACTGATGCTGCGTTCAATAGCACTACGTTTCTCCTTCTCAGTCAAGTCTTTTAACTGAGCTTGCAACTCTTTGTTCTCACGAGAGTTAGCTGAATAGCCAGCCCAAAAAGCAATAATACCAGCTATCAAGACAGCCAGTAACGACAATAGCCATATTTTATTTTCCTTACTCAATTAAATCGTCAATTCTCAATCGTCAGTGGTTTCACTGTCATAACTGTAATATCATCACTTTGAGGAGCATCACCTGTAAATTCCTTCACCTTACCCAACACCATGTCGATGGTCTCCAAACAAGTAGCCCCCAGACAAGAAGTCAAGGTCTGCTCCAAGCGCTTATCAGTAAACTCCTCATTCAAAGCGTTGCATGCTTCATCCACTCCATCGGTGTAAAGAACCAACATGTCTCCCTCATTCAGCTTGACGTATTCATCAGAAAACTCGAAGAAATCAAATACTCCCAACATACCACTGTCACTGTTAGGCAATCTTTCCAATTTTCCGTCTTTACGCAAGATATAAGGAGGATTATGCCCTGCATTACAATAGTTTACTTCACCAGTTTTGACATTATAGATGGCATAGAACACCGTTACAAACATATTGTCGGCACTCTCCCTGCAAAGCATGGCATTGCTCACCCTCATACATTCAGCGGCAGAATAGTCGCGTTGCAAACCACTGATATGTATCATGGTACGACTCACTGCCATGAAGATAGCAGCAGGTATGCCTTTACCACTCACGTCAGCTATTACCAAACCCATCCGCTCATCGTCAATCTGGAAGAAGTCATAGAAATCTCCACCAATATCCTTGGCAGGAATCATCACCTTTGCCAGGTCAAATTTCCCTTTACAATGCTTGAACTCTGGTAGTTTTTTCGGCAAGATAGCTTGTTGAATCTCTGCTGCAACAGCTAAGTCAGTCTTGATCATCTCCAACTGTTGATGCTCTTTTTGGGAGTTCTTAACGAAGTTGATCTGGTCAATGGCCTTTTCAATAGTCAAGCTTAAGTCATCAAGGTCAATGGGTTTTGTTGCAAAGTCAAAGGCACCATTATTCATTGCTGTGCGTATGTTGCCCATATCACCATAGGCTGATACCATGATACACTTCAAAGCAGGATTTCTCAACTCGTTTATTTTGGTGAGCAAGGTCAGTCCATCCATCTCTGGCATGTTGATGTCACTCAGAATAATATCAATATCAGGTTGTTCCAACAACATCCTAAGTGCCTCAATACCATTGTGTGCGAAGAAGAACTCATATTCGCCCTTACGTATCTTTCTTCTGAAATATTGTGTTAATAAAACTTCGAGATCATTCTCATCATCAACACTTAAAATTTTAATTGCCATAATTAATTTTAAATACATTCTTAATTTATTATGCAAATATAAGCATTTTTTGTTATCTTTGCACCGAATTACCGAAAAAAAGTGATATGACAGATTTTAAAACTATCTTTGAAAGCCGTTATACATGGATAGAGGGCTTTATGCGTAACGTTAGACGTTATGGCAATAAAATGGCGATGATAAATCCAGATGATAATCGGAAATGGACTTATGCCGAATTGAATCAAGAATGCAATAGACTTTGTAACTCATTGGCATTCGATGGTCTGAAAAAAGGTGACGTTATCATGTTACAATTGGTGAATTGTCCGGAATTTGCCTTTGGTTACTTGGCTGCTCATAAGAGTCACGCCGTTTGTTGCCCAGTGAATTTTAGGTTAAAGCCTGGTGAATTGGCATTTAACATTGACGACTCTAAACCATTGACAATAATTTTTAATGAGACCAACAAAGCAGATGTGCTTGAAGCTCTTACCATGACTAAGCATCAGCCAAAGCGACTGATTGTAGTAGGTGGAAAGACCGATGGTAAGGTGATTTCTTACGAAGATTATACTCGTCCTTCTTCTATCCAAGAGCCATATTTTACCTGTGATTATAATATTTACGATGAGACCACTCGACTCTATACATCAGGAACTACAGGCTTCCCTAAAGCGGTACCTCTAACCAGTATTAATGAGGTGTTATCAGCTCACGACGTAATGATTCATTTCCCAATGAATTACAAGGATGTTACAATGAACACCACACCTTGGTTTCATCGTGGTGGTTTGCATTGTGCAGGTCCTTGTCCAGCCTTTTATGCAGGTGCCACCATCGTGGTGATGAGCAAATTCAACGCAGAACTCACCCTGAGGTATGTAGGAGAATACAAGATTACGTTTATCGTAGGTGTACCCACCGTCTTAGAGGAACTAGCTGACAATCAAGAGCGTTTGGCACACGATATTAGTACATTGAAAGGTATCGTTACCATGGGTAGTCCGTTGGAACGCTCAGCTTGCATCCGTTACCAGCATGTGCTCACGCCAAACATTTACAACGGTTATGGTACTACAGAGACATTCTGGAATACCTTCCTCCGTCCGTTCGACTTGCCAGCCAATGCTGGTACAGCTGGTGCTTCATGCATTGATGACGACGTGCGTGTAGTGAAGATTTACGACGACCATCGTGCTACTCCCGGCGATCTTGCAGCCAAGGATGGCATTGAAGTAGGTGAAGTGATTATCAGTTCACCTGCCAAATCACCTTATGTCTATGCAAATAATGTGGGTGAAACTGATCGCAAATACGCCGATGGCTTTATCTACACCAATGACCTGGCCACATGGGACAAGAACCAGTTCATCACCATCGTAGGTCGCAAGGACGACATGATCATTTCTTCTGGCGAAAACATTTACCCAACTGAAGTAGAGGCAGTTTTGAATATGCACCCGAAAGTAAAGGATTGTATCGTAACTTCGGTGCCAGACAAAATGCGAGGTCAAATTGTCACTGCATATATCGTGCGAGACGATTTGTCGCTCACACCTGAAGAATTGGATGATTATTGCAAGAATAGTCCGAACATCGCTAACTTCAAGCGTCCCCGTTTCTATCGCTTTGTAGCACAGATTCCTTTCAATGCCACTGGCAAGAAGCTGCATGTCAGAATTAAGGAAACAGCTTTAGATGACCTTAAAAATGGCTTGCTCTATCGAGTTTAGTTAAGCTGGCATAAAATTCACCTATTATAATATGCTTGTAATCACTCTCACCATTGGGAGTGGTTACAAGTTTTTTTAAATCACGTCATAAAAACATGTTTACCTGTTCTGACATTTAAAAACCTATCGTCAGGCCAAACACAAAAAACAACTGCTTGATATTTGGGTTGCCTACCAACTGCGCAAACACTGGTAGGGAAAACTTATCTGTTATCGGCAGCTCTTTGGATGCCATTAGACTCAAATTTGTCACCCTAAAACCATCTGCTGAATAAAAGTCTGATGCATAAGGCACTACACCCATCCTGCCCTCCCACTCGCAAGTAGCGAGGTAAAAAGGCACACACATCTCCACATACGATGAATAAGTTCGTTTATTGCTCTGCTCAAAATAGTCTTGACCTGCAAAGAACGTTTGCCAAGAAAGGCTCAGCAAGCCAAAGTCATAGCATAAACCTGCTTCAAACACATGACTGGTTGTACTTGAATGGTAGTCAAAATACTTGGGATTGGGTGAGTCTGTCCAATAATCAGTTACTTTCAACGTAAGCCCTCCAATAGTGTATGAAGCTTCCAAGTCAATCTCAGACACATCGGACGAGTCAGTGATCCCTACGCTACCCCATGCCGACAAACTCAACCCCTTCCAGCTGATACCCAATGTAGGTTGTATACTGGCATGTCCATTCTTATAGCCACGCCATATGAATTGATTCACCACATCAGCCTGTAAAGTTACCTCCACTTCATCCTGTGCTTGTACTACCAATCCTGAATAGCAAAGCAATAAAACCAAAATATATGTAATCCTACTTCTCATATTGCTGACAAAGATAACACATTTTCCTTAAAAAATGCTAATATTATTTGGATAATACAAAATAACTTCGTAAAATTGCATTTGAAGAAAGTAAAGAGTGGTTACAGTAATGATGATTACTATTTTGATTATTAACATTTTAAACAATTAATGTAACATGAAAAAAAGTATTTTAGTAATTGGATTATACCTTATGGCAATCTCATGCTTTGCCAAAGACATTAAGACCGTGGTTGTAACCACTACACCTCAGATGTTCTGTGCAAATTGTGAGAATCGTGTAAAGACTAACCTCATTAAGGTGAAGGGCGTGGAGGGCATAACCACAAGCCTTGTGAACCAGACGGTTATAGTTAAGTACGATGCTGACAAGATTTCTGAAGAGAACCTTATTAAGAGTTTCAGTGATTTCAAGTATGAAGCTCGCAAACTCATGCCAGGCGAAAAGGTAGTTCGTGAAAAGCATGAGTGCGAAGAAGAGAACAAGGTGGTTTATGAAACAGAATAACCAAAATTATAATCGTATTGTTTTTAGCAGCACAACTCAAAAAGTTGTGCTGTTTTTTTAGTTCAGCTAATCGACCTGTTTACTTCAACTAATTGACCTGTTTGCTTCAGCTAATTGAATTGTTTGAAATCATTGAAGTATCTGCAGGTAGATTTTCAATTTTGTACAAAAAACAAGAGCAGCTATCTGACTGCTCTTGCATTATATCCTTTTGGGGGTTAACTGCATATTATTATTTGTAGTATTCATTCTGTTGGTAAAGGGATGGATTTGCGATAGCCTATGCCTGTGACATGGCAGATTAAGTGAGCGTCTTGATTGGTTACCCTAACTTCAACGGTAGGAATCTTATGATGGTCGGCCACAATAACAGCTTCAGCACGAAGCAAATCACCTTCTTTGGCACTAGATACAAACATGATGCTATTACTCAAGCCCAGAGTTAACTGACCTTGACAGTTCATCAAGGCTGCTATGGCCAAGTCAGCCAACGTAAATAAGGCGCCTCCCTGACAAACATGACCACCATTCAGGTGTTCAGCTGTCACCTTCATCTCAGCCACAACATGGTGGGCATCCACCTCCACAATCCTGCAACCAGCATTTGCAGCAAACCTGTCGGTAGTATTCAATAACTCTCCTATATTCATAGCATTAACATAGCACACAAAGCCATCACTTAGTCCAAACATGCACGATTTCAGCCAAGAATTGCTGATGGGCAGGACGACGCTCACCATCACGATAGAAGGAAGACTTGATGCTATCGTCCAACTTGCTTTCGTCCCAAACGCCAGTATAAATCATGCGACATTCAATCACTAGATTAGCCTGCTCAAAAAAGGGATTACCCATCTCTGTTTTGCTCACTTCTAGACCAGCATCCTTGATTTTGTCGGAACCATCCCTACCTGAATGATGACCAAGATAGTCCAAACTTTCCTTATATTGCTCAGGGAAAACTGCCAGGGTGAAGTAAGAATTCTTCTGCAACAATTCGTAAGTGAAGCGACTCTCATTCACGAATATAGAAACAACTGGTTTGCCTCTGAATACACCCAAAGTACCCATGGTCAACAACATGGCATTGGGCTTATCACCATTGTTGACAGACAATACTATCCAATCCTGAAAGAGGCTAACAGAATTGACATTTATCTCCGTTGGTTGGACTTCTTTCCAAGCACTACTAGGAGACACATTCTGTGCCAAAACATTCATACTCATTGTGAGTAAGCAGGATAAGTAAACAACTTTCTTCATAATAAATACATTTTTATACATACAACTTAGTTAAGCTGTCAAATATAAACAAATCCCACAAAACCGCCAAATTTAAGAGAACAAATGTAAGTTCCCCTAAAGCACTTCGACGAATATAGACAAACGCGATAAGTACCTAAATAAAACGGGGTATACTTACATTTAATCCATAAAAACGCAGACGGATCAATTAAACTAAAATCATTCCACCACTACCCTATTGCCCTGTAAAGCAAAACGGAAGGAGCCAGATGTAAGTTCATACTTGGCACAATCCACACCATTGTGTACCTCCTTACCTATATAGTGTACACCATTGGCATCAGCATAGGACGAGGCTACAATGGGGAGATACAAAGTAGCAGAGGTGTTGGCAGGAACAGTAGCCTGATAACCCGTCATGTTTCCCTTACCATCAGCCTGCCAAGCGCTTACTATGTCACCATAATTACTGCGATAACTACCCTCAAGGCTGGTATAGTTAGCACCAGCTGAAGGCTGTAGGATAAAGTGCTGGTAGCCTCCCTGACCATGCACATGATCAGACGTGATGCCCAACTGATACTCATACATCCACTGCCCAACAGCTCCTAAAGCAAAATGGTTGAACGAGTTCATATTGTTCTGGTTGTTCTTGCCAAAAGCCACTTCCAATCCATTCCAACGTTCCCACACTGAAGTGGCACCTTTGGTGACTGGATAGAGCCAAGAAGTAAAATCGGTGCAAGTGAACATGCTAAACGCCTCTTTGGTCTTGCCCGAGCGACTCAGGGCAGGCAAAATGTTAGGCGTGCCAGAGAAACCTGTAGTGATGGTATAAGCAGGGAACTTCATGCTTCCATCGCCACTTGCTGATGGGTTAGCAGCTAAGGTAGCCAAGTGCTCAATTGCCTTAACTCGGTTCTGATCGTTGAAGCAGTTAAAATTCAATGGAGTTGCATAAGATGCCTGTGAGTGAATGATTTTTTTTCCATCTGCACTACGTGTTTTGCCAGTGGCAGGATCCACATATGCCTCGTTCCACTCACGCAAGGCAGCATCATGTCGCATACGCAGGGTGTTAGCATAGTCGGTTTTGCCAATGACATCAGCCATGATAGCAGTGACCTCCATCATATAAATATATATAGCATTATTCACCAGGTCAGATGGGGTGTTATTGTCCATCGCCAGCCAATCGGCCAAACCGCTTGCCTTGGATGACAGATGTGGAAATTGTTCATTGAAATCGTAGAAATCCATACCATTGAGCCAAGCCATCATCGCCTCCATATTCTCTTCGATGATTTGTGTATTGCCATATTGGATATAGAGCTGCCATGGCACCATGCACACAGCAGCAGCCCATGTCGTTCCGTCAGCAAAAGAGGTATCGTCCTGCTTGTTGTAAGTAGGCACAGTGCTGCCAATGCCGCCGGGAGCCTCACTGTCGCTACCAACGCCTTGATCGGCACGGAGTGCCACCATCCATTGACGGAAGAAGTTCTGGGCATCACTATTGTAAGTAGCCGTGCGCGTGTAAGCCTGAGCATCGCCCGTCCATCCCATGCGCTCGTTGCGCTGCGGACAGTCGGTAGGAATCGTGAAGAAATTACCCAACTGGCTGCGCTGTATATTCTTAATCAGCTGGTTCACCAGATTGGCAGTCTTGTTATTATCAGCAGTAGTAGCCACGTAAGTACCTGTAGGCAAAGCATCGCTCGACATCACCAAGCCTTTGATGTTGGCTGTAGGCAAAGCTCCCTTGTGATTAGGCAAAGTAATCTGGATATACTGGTAGCCACGATAGGTAGTGCTTGGCTGAATGATCACTTCACCACTGCCCTTCGCCACGTAGAAGTCGGTTGCCAAAGCCGCGCGGAAGGTTTCATACAACGGACGCCCTGCAATATTCTTGCCCTTCGTTCCGTATGTATCCACATAGTATTTCTCATCGCCCTTGAAACCAGGGTAAAGCTGTTCGGCATAGCGCAGAATCACCACGTCACCCTTTTGCAGATAGCCTGCAGGAATGGTAATCTGCGGCACACCCACCATATTCACGCCCATATCATAGATAAAGGTGTGCTGGTCGGCACTGTGAGTTGGCATTACACGCTGTGCGGTAAGAGTCTCGCGTACTTTCACAGGCTCATCGTAGCGCGCCATGAAGTCGAAGTTCACCCAATCGCGCTGTGCAATCACCTCGGCTTGTTGCCAAGCACTGTCGTTAAAGCCAGCAGACTTCCATCCGTCTATGGATGCTTCATAATTAGCATCATAGCGTTCGCCCTGGAAGAAACTGCCAAACCGTATAGGACCGTCATTAAAGGCCTTCCAAGTCTGCGGACTGCTCACGATAGTCTGCTTTGATCCGTCATCGTAGGTAATCACCAACTTCATCAGCAACGCTTCGTGGTCGCCGAAGAAATTATAGTTGCTGGTAGTGAAGGTCATATAGCCGGTAAACCAGCCTGGACTTAATTGTGCACCGATAGCATTCTGTCCGTTCTGCAACATGGAAGTCACATCGTAGGCATGATAACCCATCGTCTCACGATATTGGCTGTCGCCAGGGGTAAACCAGTTCTCGCCCATGCGTTTACCATTGATAAACAGTTCGTAAGCACCCATAGCAGTGGCATACAGCTTGGCTTTCTTAATCTGCTTGCCATCGGTAGTGGCAAACTCAGTGCGTAGCATCGTCATGGCACCATGCGAAGGATCGGCATAGCCCATCAGCATCTTATTGCCTTCATTGACAACGGTGATGGTCTTGCCACTAACCTTTACGCCGGGTAAGTTACTGAAGATGCTATAATGACGGCTGTCAAACGCCACGTTATCAACAGCCTGTCCACTATTCTTTATCTGGTAGTCGGTATATTCAACAGTTGAACCTGGCATAGCAGCAAAGCCTATTTCTGCCAAATTAGGAGCTGTGTTGAAGTTGTTGCCATTGCCCCAAGGTCCGATGTTAATGCGAGTAGCGTTGCTTACTGGCATATTGGTACTGCCAACGGCAAAACCACCAAAGCGGCGACGATTAGGGTCAGCAGGTACTGTAATGAGATCCTTGCCATTAATAGTGAAATACACATTGCTATTCTCAACATCAATGGTAATGTAATATACCCCGTTCTTGGTGGTAATCAGCTCGTTGAGGTTGGTCTTAGGGAACTTCTCCTTATTAATAGCAATAAAAGGCACGTCGGCCTTGTCGCCTTTGGCATAGCCTACACGATAGATATTCAGGGCAGCACCTTTGTCTGTGCCTACTCCACTAAAGTCGAACTCAAAGCGGAAGTAATTCTCACCCTGCATATTGTCAATATTCTGGAAAGCATCCTTCAGACGGAAGTCGTTGGCACCAAGAATGATGCTGGCCTTGTCGCCCTGAAGGATGAGCATCTTGGTGGCAAGCTGGAAATAGAAATGAGAAGCCGCATCGAGGGTCATTTCCTTAGAGCCAATCCATTGTGCCCCACTCCATGCCGCTTGTTTGGCATTCATTAAGCCAGTCTCAAAACGGCTCTGTTGCTGGTGACTGTTGCCTTGGCCGTCCCATACTTCTACCTGCCAAGTGTAGGCTGTTTCGGGTTGTAATGCCACACCCATGTAGGGGATATTGACGGAGGCATTGCTCTGCACCTTGCCAGTTTGCCACATCACCTTACCGTCGCTCTCGCGGCAAATTGTCAGACTATAGGCCTGTTGATACTGCCCTCTGCTATCCGACTCCATCACCCAGCTGAACAACGGATGGCGATCTTCTATCGCCATAGGTTCCACACTGTCTTGCACGCGCAGATTGGTAATCTGCGTACCAGCCCATGACAAGAGAGGCATCATTGCCATCATGCCTGCCATAAGCCATGTCTTCATTTGTTTTTGCATGTTCATATCCTTAATTATTTTTATTATTCGGAATATTTGATTACCTTTACAGCCTCAAAGGTAACAAAAAATTTCACATTATTAAATATGTATAGCGATAAAAAATCAATCCAACAGCTCTCCGTATTGCTGAGGGCACATGAGGTGAAGAAGGTGGTGATGTGTCCGGGAAACGTGAATGTTCCTTTGATTCAGACGCTTTTGCATATTTCCGACTTCACCTGCTACTCTATGAATGACGAGCGTAATGCAGGGTTCTTTGCTTTAGGACTGGCTTTGCACGAGACACATCCCGTGGCAGTGATGTGTGCGGAAGGAAGCGGACTTGCCAACCTTCTGCCTGTGGTGGCAGAAGCCCGCAGACAACAGGTGCAGTTGGTGGTGATTTCTGTAGGTGTTGGCAAGGGAGAGGCAGCAGCTAAGGTGTCATTGGCTGATGGCGTGAAATGTACAGTCTGCCTGACAGATGATAATTCTGAGGAATCAGCACAATATAGGAATTTGCTGATTAACAAAGCACTGCTTGAGTGCAAGCATCATGGCAAGGGACCTGTACACATTAGCGTACAGCTAAGTGAACCGTTCTTTGCCTGCAACTCCACAGACCTGCCCGAAGAGCGTGTGATTGAGCGCTATCAGGGATTGAACATGTATGAGCAAGACTATCAGCCACTGATAGATAAGCTGAACAGATACAAGAAGCGCATGGTGATTGCCGGACAGATGAACACCATTTATGAGTTCGACAAGAAGCATGAACGTACGCTGGCAAAGCAGATGGTGTGGATGACAGAGCTTTTGAGCAACCACACAACGCCTGGCATGCCAATCAGACGGATGGAAGAGCTGCTTTATCCCATGGACTTAAAGACACAGGAGAGCCTGTCACCAGAACTGCTGATTACCTTTGGCGGTGCCATCGTATCTCGGCGTGTAAAGTATTTCCTGCGCAAACATAAACCACTGGAACACTGGCATGTATCAAAAGACGGGGAGCTGAACGATGTCTTTGGTGCCTTGACGGTGGTGATTGAGATGGATCCGTTTGAGTTTTTCGAGAAAATAGCAAGCCTTATTGAAGATGTACCCCCACTCTATCCACGGCAATGGGAGCAGCTGGCAGAAAAGTTGCCTGCACCCCGCTTCCCTTATTCTGAGATGATGGCAGTGGGCAGGCTTATGACATTATTACCAAGTGGATGTTCATTGCATTTAGGCACAGGTTCAGTGGTACGCTACGCCCAGATGTTTGCTTTGCCTGAGGATGTTGAGATTCAATCGAATATGGGCTTGGAAGGTGCCGAAGGCGTTCTGGCTACCGGACTTGGCTATGCTACTGCCAGTGAGAAAATCAATTATATTGTATTAGGTGACGTGAGTTTTTTCAGCGGCATGAACGCTTTGTGGAACATGAATTACGGTTCTAACATACGAATCATGGTGGTTAACAATGGCGGACACGAACAGCTACAGAATCTGCCTGGCTTCAATGGCGATGAACGCACCATGCGGTTTGTGACAGGCAGTCATCAGGTTTCTGCTCAGGCTTGGGCTACAGACCGGGGATTCACCTATCTATCCGCCCATAACGAGGCTGAATTGGAAGAAGTTTTGCCAAAGTTTACCAAAGCAGACATTACCCGTCAGCCCATTATCTTGGAAGTGTTTACCGATATGGCTTCCGATGCTGAAGTGCTCAAGCAATACTATAAAAGTCTGAAGAAATAAATGTTTATCATCAGAAACAGATTAGTGCCTTTCAAACGGTTCAATGCCATCAACATCTTGGGGGTGTTGTTTGCACGCCCCGATGCCGAGATGGATGAACAGCTGTTAAACCACGAGCGCATCCATACCCGCCAGATGGTAGAGATGCTCGTGGTGGGCTTCTATCTGTGGTACTTCATTGAATGGCTTATCCGCCTAACTATGAAAGGAAATGCCTATCGCAATATCAGCTTTGAGCGAGAGGCATACACCCATGAACGCAACCTGCATTATCTTGAGGAACGCAAGCTTTTCGCCTGGATTTCATTTTTGAAATCATCACATGCCTGAAAAGTATTTCAGCATGGGAACCAGCATAAGCGACTGGACAAAATCACCACGCCTGATCATGGCTTTTACCTCTTCCTGCGGGAATAGATAGACCTCGATATCTTCAGTAGCATCTAAATGCTGCTGGCTCATCTTTTCTACCCCAGTAGCTAAGAAGCAATGGGTTATATTTGTAGTAGTACTGGGGTTGGCTGAAATACAAGCTATTTCTTTCCATTCGCCACCACCATATCCTGCCTCTTCCAACAACTCACGTTTGGCAGCCTCAATGGGTTTCTCGCCCTGTTCCACTACACCAGCCACTATCTCAAAGTTAGTCTGTCCCAAAGCATGACGATACTGGCGCACTAATACCATAGACCCGTCTTTAGTTATAGCCGTAATATTGACCCATGTAGGATATTCCAAAACATAATATTCGAGATTAACACGGCCATCAGGCAATTCCACTACATCACGCCTGGCAGTAAGCCAAGGTCTCTTGATCAGGTATTCGGAAGAGAGAATCTTCCACTTCATGTCTTTCATACACACAAACTATTTATTGTGCAAAAATACGATTTATTGTTCATAAACACCAAATAAAGTCCATTTCTTTCTCAAAAATGTTAATAATTTATAAAGGAAGGAAGTTTCTATAGAATAATCCACTGATTTTGGTTGCTATTGAAACTTTATTTATTAACTTTGCAAAGTTACAAGTGAAACTAACAAATATAATTATATATGAAAAAAAGTTTTATCTTAGGACTCCTGCTTAGTACCTACATCATGGCCCAGGCTGGTGGCTTGATGACTAACACTAATTATCACATTGCTTTCGACCGTATGATGGCTCGTGGTACTTCATTTGACATCGATGCAATATTCTCGAACCCAGCTGGTATAGTTTGGGGGCATGAAGGCTTACAGCTTTCCGTGAACTTTCAAAAACCATGGCAATATCGTGACATCACGAATAATGGAGTGCTATTCGAAGGGAAGGCATCAGCTCCTATCGTACCTGCCTTGTTTGCTTCTTACAAGAAAGACCGTTGGGCCATCTCTGCTATGATTGGCATTGTGGGTAGTGGTGGTTCTGTGGAGTATAAGAATGGTGTTCCTATGTTCAATGCTCTGATATCCAACACAATTACCCAACTAACAGGAGGCTTGTCACAAGCAGTAGGTGGAGTCATCCCTGCCATTACACCAGATCAGTATAACTTTGACTCTTCCATGAAAGGTAAGCAATATATATATGCTGGACAAGTGAACTTCGCATATAAATTTACGGATAATTTCTCAGGAGCTGTGGGTTTCCGTGCCAACTACTATGATGGCTACTATCGTGGTCATGTAATAGCGGGAAATCATGCTAGCAAGGGTACCCTTGCAAAACTTGCCCTGGACGTTGACCAGCGTGGTTGGGGCTTTACCCCCCTTGTTAGCTTAAACTTCCATCAGGGTCCACTAACCTTAGCAGCCCGCTATGAGTTCCGCACAAAGTTGCAAACAAAAAACACGACTAACATTCTGGAAGCCAATCTTAATTCGGAAGGAATGATTCAAGAGCCGTTGACACAACTGGTGATGGCAGGTGCCATTACACAACAACAGGCAGGTGCCATAGTCAGTGGTATCCAAGAGAAAATGGGTGGTGGCCTTAGCGCATACACTGCTCCTTATGAGGATGGTGCAAAGACTCGTTACGATATGCCTGCATTACTGACCTTTGCAGTTGGGTATGAGTTCACTCCAAAACTTCGTGCCACCTTGGAATATCATTTCTTTGACGACAAAAATGCCAAGATGTCAAATGACCGTCAGAAAGAGTTGAAGCATGGCACTCATGAGTTCCTAGCAGGTATCGAATATGATATCAACGAAAAGTTTACCATCAGTTGTGGTGGTCAACGTACTGACTATGGCCTGAGCGATGGATATCAGCAAGATACCTCATTTGCATGCGATAGTTATAGCGTAGGTTTAGGTGGTGCCTGGAACATCAACAAGACTCTACGTCTTAATGCGGGCTACTTTTGTTCCATCTATTCTGATTACACAAAACAAGCCAGCTATGGCACTGAGGTGTTTTCTCGTACCAACCATGTAATAGGTATCGGCATGGACTTTAAATTCTAAAGGTTATTGTTCCTAACAATAGATAATTGCTTCAGTCAGAGCGGCTACCCTCCAAGCGTGGAATTCGGTAGTCGCTTTTTTTTGCAAGATACCCCTATAAAACAAAAAAAGCCCGCTTGGAAATGTTCCAAACGAGCCGCGTCATTTGTTGTATCAGTCCTCAATTGTTTGTAAACATTCTTCTTATATGCTCAGAACTATCAAAAATGACGTTCATTCAAATAAGAAGAAAGCTCTGCAACCGAGATGTTTTTGGCAATTATCATACCATTCTCATCTAGTAAGTAGTTCGTCAATCCTTTCTTCAGATCATATCTCCTGAAGATTGTCGACTTTTCGCCAGACGTATCCACAAAACTGGCACCGACTATACCATCATTACGAACCGTTTCACGAAATATTGACGCATATTCGTCGAAAGAAACGGATACGTATTCAACCTGATTCTGGGCATCCATACTCGCCAAGGTACGACTCAATTCAATGTTTCGGATGCGTGATGATGCGTCGTAAGAAGCCCAGAAATTAACCAGTACATAGTTGCCATGAAAACTTGAAAGCCTCTGTACTGGATGCTCAACGTTGGAGGCTTCACCACCAATCATAAAATCGGGTGCATATTCTCCAATGCTCAACCCTGTCACGGGTCTGTCTTTCTCAATAAATGATGTCAAGGAACTAATAAATAATACAACAAAAAACCATCTTACACAATACCTCATGTAACCTGTTTTTAGTTAATACTAATGTAAGATTCAACGTCCGGAGCCGTTCATTCTTATCCATATTTCTTCACGAAATCGGGTGCAAAGTAAAGTATTATTTTCGCAATTACCAAAGATTTTATGCTAAATAACATATTTTTGGCATATTATCGTTTTGTTATGGGGGTTAATTGGGAAAAAACAACTAATTTTACACCCGAATTTGAGATTTATAGAAATGAAATTTGATGAACTTGACTTACATGATGACGTGTTGGATGCCCTTTGGGACATGCATTTTGAGGAGTGCACACCAATCCAAGAACAAGCTATACCCGTGTTGTTAGAAGGAAGAGACTTGATAGGCGTGGCTCAGACTGGTACTGGCAAAACTGCTGCTTACCTGCTTCCTGTTCTTGACAAACTGGCTACAGGAGATCTGCCAGAAGACGCCATCAATTGTGTCATCATGGCTCCAACACGAGAGTTAGCTCAACAGATTGACCAACAGATGCAGGGTTTTTCTTATTTCATGAACGTCAGTAGCGTGCCTGTTTATGGAGGAGGAGACGGGGTGGTATTTGCACAACAGAAACGCGGACTGACGATGGGTGCTGATGTGGTGATTGCCACACCCGGAAGATTGTTGGCCCACCTAAGCTTGGGATATGTGGATTTGTCGAAAGTGTCATTTTTTATCTTAGACGAAGCAGACCGTATGCTCGACATGGGGTTCTATGACGATATTATGCAGATTGTAAACATGTTGCCAAAATGGAGACAAACAATCATGTTCTCTGCTACCATGCCTGATAAAATTCAACTGTTAGCAAGAAACATCTTGACAGACCCTGTGGAGGTGAAGATTGCCGTATCGAAACCAGCTGACAAAATTATACAAGCTGCATATATTTGTCACGAGACGCAGAAGCTGAAGATAGTTCTAAGTCTGTTTCAAGACACAAAGCCTGAGCGTGTACTCATCTTTGCCTCTAAGAAAATTAAAGTAAAGGAGTTAGCTAATACCTTAAAGATGAAGGGGGTGAATGCTGATGCCATGCATTCTGACTTGGAGCAATCACAACGTGATGACGTAATGTATAGGTTTAAGAGTGGCAAAATTGACATTCTGGTGGCTACAGACATTCTTTCTAGAGGCATCGATGTGGATGACATACGCTTGGTTATCAACTATGACGTGCCTTTTGACTGCGAGGATTATGTGCATCGAGTGGGACGAACTGCCCGTGCCAACAATGATGGTTTGGCTTTGACGTTCGTATGTGATGAGCAACAAAACGACTTCAAAAGAATAGAAGATTTCCTGGGCAAAGATATCTATAAAATCCCCGTACCTGTTGAACTAGGTGATACACCTATTTATAGACCAAACAAAAAACCTCGTGGGAAACAGGCACTTTCCAAATCTTCAAGTAAGGATACCAAAAAAATTAAAACGAACAATAAGCAAAGGAAGCAATCATAATTATTCAGACACTATCTGCAACTGACCTTGTGGTGAGATGGTCAAAGACATGTAATATAAAGCAGGACTCTCCGGTATCGATAAAGTGGCTTTATAGTGATAACCTTCGTCATCTACATTTATGAAATCCATATCCGAAAGAATTGCTACTGACAACACCTCAGGGTCGATAAAGTCACTGAACAATTTTTTGTCAACATCCCTACCATACAGCTCTGTCGCACCCTCATACACACAGATATGGATGATATTGTCGAAATAGACACGTTCCACGGCGATACCATTTTCATCTAATATCTGACGTACCACTTTATATTTTGAAGGATTGATGAACACATAACCACGATAACGGACTCCATCATACACTATGATGCTGTCTTTCTGCACTTTCTCCTGAATAGCCTTCACATCTTCGACTATTTTTGGAGGAAGAAATGCCAATTTATCTTCCTCTTCTTGTGAACGGTATAATTTCATCAAATCATCGGCTTCGGTTTGCAACCAGAACGTATTCTCACCTTGACGAACAATTTTATAAGATATGGTGTCAAGTCCCAACAGATAAATGGAATCTAGTATAATCTTAAACGCTACAGGAGTAGCATTGGGGTATGCATAGTGGAGTGAATCACCTTCAAAGAGGATGAGAGGCATGTCGGAAACTTCGTCAAGCCACACACCTTGCAAGAGTTGCTTGGCTACTTTGTCTTCTGACATGTGCAAGAGAAGACTTTCTCCTTGGTGACAAGATGCCATTATAAGCAAAAACAAGACTATAAGTATTCTTATTGCTCTCATTTAACAACTCTATTCATTCTCTAAGGTGCAAAAATAATCTTTTTTTTTGATAAAATAAAATATTTGTAGTAACTTCGCATCCGTAAATGAAAGAATTATCCCAACATATTGCCTCGTTATTATTGGAGAATGATTGCGTGATTATCCCAGGGTTTGGAGGGTTTATTGCCCATTACAACCCTGCTCAACTAGTAGAGGAAGATCATCTTTTCTTACCTCCTATGCGAATAGTAGGTTTCAATCCTCAACTCCGCATTAATGATGGATTGTTGGCACAATCTTATATGTCGGTTTATGGTACTACCTTCCCTGATGCTGTGAAAATGATTGAACAGCAGGTAAAGGAGCTAACATCTTCATTGCATGAGACTGGTCGTATGGAGTTGGAAAATGTAGGAGAACTACATTTCAACATTCATGGGAAGTATGAGTTCACACCTTTTGACAACCGTATCTCTACTCCTGGATTCTATGGTTTGGATAGTTTTAAGATACTGGAACTGAAAAATTTACAGCCTAAGCAGGAGGTTACAGAGCTACCCATTACAAGTAAAACAATGGTTCAAAGACCGGTGGCAGAACAGAAAGAGGAGAAGACCGTAACAATCGTGCATATGCAACCTGTGATAAAGGATGAGCCTATAGCGCCCCAGGAATCTTTAACCTTGCAGGAGCCAAAAGGAAAACTTCCAGTGAAGACAAATGAGGAGAAAGCCAAAGTGGTAAGTTTCAGAAGATATTGGTATCAAGTTGCATCTGTAGCAGCAATTTTGTTGATCATTATTGGCTCTATCTTTCTTACTACACCATTCAAGAACTCAGACATCAGCAAAACGGAGGCAAATGTATTGCCCAAAGAGATTCTGAATGAATCTTTGGCGATGAGTTCCATCGTCACTCATCAAACAACTGATGACAAGCAAACGACTGATGATCAAATATCTAATATTCAAGAGAATAAATCTATAGACGTTACCTCTAAACAAGACGCGCCAACATCACAAGTAGCTATCTCTCAACCTATCACTTCCCCAGCTCCCACCCTCAAGCTTTACAATGTGATAGTGGCAAGTGTGGGTAATCCTGAAGCTGCACAAAAGGCAGCAGAGAACTTAGTAAAAGAAGGTTATCCCCATGCTAAAGCCATCATTGGAGAAGGCAAGGCACGTGTCAGTGTGGATTCTTTCGAGAAGGAAGCTGACGCTTATCGTGCCATCCAACATTATCAAGCCAAAGGGCAATTTGATGCTGCGTGGGTACTCAGAAGGTAAATGTAACGTACCTTTTTTCCCTAAAAGTAAACTATTTCTCTAATACCCCGAAAAAAAGGACATTTTTTGTTCTTTCATTTGGTTTTTATATACTAATTTTGTATTGTTTTTTGAAAAGAAGAAATTTGAGATATGAATAAACTATTAGTTGTCATTGGATTCATTGCTCTGTCGATGAATACTCAAGCACAATCTATTCAACTGTCTCTCGACAGTTGTCGTAGCTTGGCCATTACCAATAATAAAGATTTGCTGATTTCTCAAGAAAATATCAATGCAGCTCATTATCAACATAAAGCAGCTGTTACCAACTACTTGCCTAAAGTGAGTTTAATGGCAGGTTATGTGCGTAGTCAACGAAAAGTGCAATTGTTGGATGATGATACGAAAGGGATGTTGGAACAGATGCCTGGCATGGTTGCATCAATCAGGAACGATCTTCAAACAAAAGCTATAACGATGGCTCAGTCGATGCCGCAGATGGCTCCACTCATTCAGTCGCTCTCCACTACCCTCGCCCCTTTGGGAAGTGTTGTGGAAGGTATTGGTCCAAGTATCCTAAATGCTTTCGATACAGATAATAGGAATATGTTTGCAGGTGCTCTGACATTATTGCAACCTGTGTTCATGGGAGGCAAGATAGCGGCCTACGACAAAATTACCCGTTATGCAGAAGAACTAGCTACCACGCAACATGTTACTGGTATGGAAGAGGTAATTCTGAGTGTTGATCAAGCTTATTGGCAGGTGGTTTCCCTAGCACATAAGTACCAGTTGGCACAAAACTATTTGTCTTTATTGGAACGACTTGAGAGTGATGTAAACAAGTTGATTGATAATGGCTTTGCCACCCGTGCAGATGGGTTGAGCATAGCCGTGAAGAAGAATGAGGCGGAACTGACACTCACGAAGGTGGAAGATGGGCTGAGCCTTTCGAAGATGTTGCTATGTCAGATTTGTGGCATTGACCTCACTTCCGACATCCATTTGGAAGATGAACAAACTGACGGCTTGGAAGTGGCTCCTCAAACTGCTCAATTCAACATGCAGACAGCTTTTGATAACCGTTCAGAGTTAAAGAGTTTGGAACTAGCTAATAAAATATATAAGGAGAAAATCAATATAGCTCGTGCTGAGCTGATGCCTCAGGTTTCATTTATAGGTAGCTACCTCATAACTAATCCCAACGTATATAATGGTTTCCAAAACAAATTCAAAGGTAGCTGGCACGTGGGTGTGACGCTCTCAGTACCTATTTGGAACTGGGGCGAAGGTCTTTACAAGGTGAAACAAGCTAAGGCAGAGGCAAATATCCAACGTTTTAAGTTGGATGATGCACGTGAAAAGATAGAGTTGCAGGTTAATCAGTCTGCTTTGAAAGTGAATGAGGCGATCAAGCGATACAACATGTCTGTCAAAAACATGGACAAGGCTGAGGAGAATTTAAGAACAGCTAATGTCGGTTTTCGTGAAGGTGTTATACCTGCTACCACCACACTTGAAGCACATACTGCCTGGCTGCAAGCCCTATCGGAGAAGATAGATGCCCAAATTGATATCAAGCTGACGGAAATCTATCTCCAGAAAGCACTTGGTGTTTTAGATATGAACCATTAATTAGTTAACAAAAACATATAAAACAATGAAAAACAGCGAAAATAAAGACATTATATTGGCAATCATCGCCTTGGTAACCGTAATATTAGTAGTGGAAGGTGTAGGATTCTTCATGCTTCGCAAAGGTCCAGAGATCATACAAGGAGAAGTTGAGGTGAATCAGTTCAGAGTATCAAGCAAAGTACCTGCCAGGGTGATGCGTATGCTCAAGCAAGAAGGAGACACGGTACTCAAGGGCGATACCCTCGCTATACTGGAAGCACCTGATGTAGAGGCTAAACTGGCTCAAGCAGAGGCTGCTACAGCTGCAGCTGAAGCTCAAAACGCAAAGGCTATTAATGGAACACGTCAAGAGCAAATTCAAGGTGCTTATAACATGTGGCAGAAAGCGATTGTGGGTGTAGACATCGCCGAGAAGACTTACAATCGAGTGAAACGTTTACATGAGGAGGGCGTTATTGCTACCCAGAAGTTGGATGAAGCATCAGCTCAGTATGATGCTGCTCAGGCAACTGAGAAAGCTGCTAAATCACAATATGAGATGGCAGTGAACGGTGCGCAAAGAGAGGACAAGGCAGCAGCTGCTGCTATGGTAGCACGTGCGAAAGGAGCTGTGGCAGAAGTGAATGCATATATAGAAGAAACATTCCTGTTGGCTCCTTGCGATGGTGAAGTAACAGAGACTTATCCTCAATTAGGGGAGTTAGTAGGCTCTGGCTCTCCTATCATGAGCATCGCAATGATGGACAATAAGTGGGTAACATTCAACGTGCGTGAAGATTTGTTGACAGACATTCAACAAGGACAAATCATCAATGCATTCGTTCCAGCTCTTGGCAATCGTGAGATATCCCTAAAAGTGTATTACTTGAAAGATATTGGAACCTATGCAGCATGGAAGGCAGTCAAGACTACAGGCCAGTATGACCTAAAGACATTTGAGGTGAAAGCCCGTCCAGTTGAACAAGTCAATGGTTTACGCCCTGGTATGTCTGTTATACTGAAGAAATAGTTAGTTATTAAATAGTTAGCAAGATGATTAATAGTCACTTGTCGGAGCATCGAAAGCAGAGCCAAGCAAATTTTGGCTCTACTGAGTCGCAACGAAATTGGAGCATAGTCCAATGGTCAGTGATAAAAGTGTTCAATCGTGAGTGCAGACGCTTGACATCCGACTGGATTTATCAGTTCGGTTTATTCGTTGCACCCATCATGGCATTCATCTTCTTTGCTACTGTCATGCATGAAGGATCTCCTACAGAATATCCTGTGGGTGTTGTGAATATGGATAGCCAGAGTACCACCTCACGCAACCTTGTACGCACCCTCAATGCTTTTCAAATGACGAATATCGTGGAGCATTACACTGACATTGCCCATGCCAGCTCTGCTATGCAAGAGGGTAAAATATATGGATTTTACTATATTCCAAGAGGTTTTTCTCAAGATGCCAATTCACGTAAGCAACCAATACTATCTTTCTATACTAACAATTCTGTATTGTTAGCAGCTTCAATGGGCATGAAAGATTTCAAGATGGGTAGTGAGTTGGCTAAGGCTTCAGCCCAGCGTCAGGTTCTCAGAGGAAGAGGTTTTACAGATGACCAAGCAGTGAGCCTAATACAACCTATCGTCATTGATGTTCACCCCTTAGGAAATCCTTGGGTAAACTATGGTATGTACCTGAATAATATGCTTTTGCCTGCAATTTTAATGATGATGATTTTTCTCTTGACAACCTACGCAATGGGCGTAGAAATCAAAGAAGGTTCCGGACGAGAATTGTTGAATCTTGCAAACTATAATATCATGAATGCTGTAGTAGGCAAGCTCTTGCCTCAGACATTTATTTACATTACATTAGGCATACTCTACCTATCCATTCTGTATGGCTATCTCCACTATCCACTTAACAATGGCTTCGCTCCTATGTTGTTGGCTATGGTGCTCTTTGTTCTGGCCAGTCAATCTGTTGGTCTGTTTTTCATTGCTTTAATACCTACCCTACGACTGGGCATGAGTGTGGCCACTTTATGGGCTGTATTATCGTTTTCCATAGCAGGATTCACTTTCCCTGTCATTGCAATGCATCCCAGCTTACAGGCATTGAGCAATCTATTTCCATTAAGACATTATTACATGATATATGCCGACCAAGCACTGAATGGTTATCCCATGATTTATTCTGCATGGAGTTACCTCGCGTTGTTGTTATTCATGCTTCTTCCATTCTTTGCTATCAAACGATTGAATAAGGCATATCTGTATTATGAATACATATCATAATATGATAAAAAAAAGTTTTTTAGACATAATAGTTGAAGGATTTCTTGATGTCGCATACATCTGGAAGAGGGAAATGAAGAACGTCTTTAAAGATCAAGGCGTACTGATTTTCTTTATCCTTGTGCCTTTAGCATACCCCCTTCTTTACGGATTTATCTACACCCAAGAAGTAGTACGTGAGGTACCCGTAATCGCAGTAGACGAAGACCACTCAGCTTTGAGCCGTGAGTTTATACGCAAGGTCAACGCCACCCCTGATGTAGATATCATTGCTCATGGTTCTGACATGGAAGAAGCTCGTTTAGGATTACGCGAGCATCAGGCACGTGGTATTCTGCGTATCCCTTCTGGTTTCAGCCTCAATATTAACAACGTCAATCATTGGGAACAAGCACATGTTGACATTTATTGCGATATGAGTAGCATGTTTTATTACAAGGCATTGTATCAAAGCAGTACGTCTGTTTCCTTGGAGATGAACAAAGATATAAAAGTTCAACGAAATAATGCTTTGACAACGGCAAAAGACGAGGAGATTAACAATACGCCTATCGACTATGAATATGTGTCCATGTTTAATCCAGCCAGTGGCTATGATGGTTTCCTTTTACCTGCTGTTTTGATTTTAATTTTGCAACAGACACTGGTATTGGGAGTGGGTATGTCTGCAGGTACTGCTGTGGAGAAGAACAAGTTCCACTCTCTTGTACCTTATAACAAGCATTACCACGGTACCATGCGCATTGTGCTTGGTAAAGCCCTTTGCTACATTATGGTCTATGCCTTGGCATCCCTATGGATATTGGTATGCGTGCCAAAAATATTTAGTTTGCCACAAATCCCCCACCCATTGGATTTGTTGTGGTTTATTAGTGCTTATGTGTTGGCTATCACTTTCTTCGCTATGACTGTATCTGTAATGGCAAGAGGTCGTGAAAAGACAATCATTCTGTTTGCCTTTATGTCTGTACCTCTGTTATTCATCAGTGGCATCTCTTGGCCTGGCAGTGGTATCCCAACTTTCTGGAAACTAGTTTCATATCTCTTTCCATCAACCTTTGGTATAAATGGTTATGTGCGTATGAATACGCTGAGTGCAAATCTCAATCAAGTTGCTACAGAGTATCATATTCTCTGGTTGCAGACTGGCATCTACTTTATCATCACCTGCCTGGTTTATAGATGGCAAATACTTATGAGTAAGCGGCGTGTTGTTCAAGAATATAACGAAAAAAAGAAAACTCTAAGTTAAAAAGGGTGTTATACGACACGTTTCCCCATTTCTGTATGAAAAAAACAATGTATTTCTTTGTTTATTTCAATTATTATATTAATTTTGCAATTAATAGAACTTATAATCTAATATCTTCATATTATGCTAAACGTTGACAGATTCTTAAAACAAAATGGTATGAACAAGAGCCAATTGGCTCAAAAAGCAGGCTTGAAACAAGCTAACCTTTATGCAGGATTACGTAACCCTACGCTGACTACTATTAAAAGACTTGCAGATGCTCTGAATGTAACTCCCGCTGAACTATTGGATGCTCAGGAAGATTTGAACCCCAAAAAGAGTCGTAGTAGTAAATACTCTCGCATGAAATTGAATGCTATCGTTGTATGCAATGGGGTTCACTATGAAGCTGCTACTGTTAGAGAACTTGAGAATGTTTGCAAACTATTGAAAAACAGGGATGCAGAAGAAGAGAAAGCTGAATAAGCTATCTATAAGACAATGAAAAAAAGTTGTTTGTGGGGATTTCTCTGCTTGTGTTGTATTACATCATTTGCACAACAATGGCCCACTCCTACTACGGAAACCCGAGCAGGTAGCCGTTGGTGGTGGTTAGGTTCGGCCGTCAATGAGCAGGAATTAAGCCATAGTATGCAAGAAATAGCTGACCACGGCATTAAATCGTTAGAAATTACTCCCATCTATGGGGTAAAGCACAATGACCACAACAACATTAGTTTCCTCTCCCCTAGATGGATGGAGATTTTACGTTTTGTAGAACAAGAGGGAGAGAAAGATTCTATTCAAATAGACATGAATTGCGGAACAGGATGGCCATTTGGCGGACCTACCGTACCCTTGGAAGAAGCCACCTGTCGGGTGGCTTTTACTATTGATAGCATCCAAGGAGGCAAGATGATTGATTTACCCATCAAATTGACATCCAATAATATACATGTAGCTTCTACTACAGAGGAGGATGGGGAGAACACCTTGGAAACAGCTCAGTTGCTAAAGGTGATGGCATATAATCAACATGGACAGGTTATTGATCTTACCAAGCAAGTAAAAAACCTGCATCTGCAATGGAAAGTACCCAAGGGAGACTGGTTGCTTATGGGTTTGTATCAGTTGCGCACAAAGCAACTAGTGAACCGTGCGGCTCCTGGAGGAGACGGATTTGTTATAGACCACTTCGACAAACAGGCACTACGACATTACCTAGACAGATTCGATGAAGCTTTTGAATCTACTCACACACCTTGGCCAAACACCTTGTTTAATGACAGTTATGAGGTATATGGTGCCGATTGGACACCTACCCTGCTTCAAGAATTTGAACAACGGCGTGGATATAAGTTAGAACATTACCTACCTGAACTCCTTTTAGACCAACAAATAGGGAATAAGGATATTGCCGATGTATTAATTGACTATCGTTTGACTCTGAGTGAGATGTTGCAAGAGAACTTTACGGAGCAATGGGTCAGTTGGGCGCATAGTCATGGGGTACGAACACGCAACCAGGCTCATGGATCTCCTGCTAACCTCATAGATCTGTACGCAGCTGTGGATATTCCAGAGATAGAAGGCTTTGGTCTGTCCGACTTCGGCATCAAAGGTTTGCGTACCGACCCAGGCATGACACGAAAGAACTATAGCGACCTTTCCATGTTGAAATACGCCCCCTCTGCTTCCCACATCACAGGTAAACATCTTACCTCCTGCGAGTCATTTACTTGGCTTACAGAGCATTTTCGCACATCTCTTTCTCAATTGAAGCCTGATATGGACTTGATTTTCTGTGCTGGTATCAATCGCATGTTTTTCCACGGTACCGTCTATTCCCCTCAGGGTGATCCTTGGCCTGGTTGGAAGTTTTATGCATCCATCGACATGTCACCAACTAATACAATATGGCGTGATGCTCATTGGTTTACAGATTATGTGGAGCGATGTCAAAGTTTCCTTCAATGGGGACAATCTAACAATGATTTCTTGGTGTATCTCCCTATACGTGATCTGTGGGCTGAACGTAGAGGTGATTTATTAATGATGTTTGAAATCAGTAATATGGATAAAAATGCACCAGTTTTTATTGAAACAGTCTTGCAAATTGATAAACTGGGTTATGATTGTGACTATATCAGCGATCAATATCTATTAACAACCAACTATCAGGATGGCATGTTACAAACTTCTGCAGGTACACGTTATCGTGCGTTAGTGTTGCCTAATGTCAAACGGCTTTCGGATGAGGTACGAGCATACATTAACCAGTTGAAGGGACAAGGTGCACCTATTATTGAAGGAGTTGATGCATCAGAAATGCAACGTTTAGCGAAGCCAGAGGCAATGAAAAGAGATTTAAAGCTAAATGCTGTAAGAATGAGCAATAAACATGGATATCACTATTTCATTGCTAATCTTTCTCCAGATGATAAGTGTCAGTATGTACCTTTGGCTGTGGACTTCCAAAGTGCCATGTTGTTTGATCCTATGACTGGTAAACGTTACATGGCCGACATCAATGAACGCCATGAAGTATTATTGGATTTGCGTTCTGGCGAGTCAATTATCTTGGAAACATTTAACCAACAAGTACCAGATATAAATATCCATCGCACGAGGCCTACATCCAACAAAAAAATTGACCTAACTCATGGTGAGTGGACACTTACTTTTACAGAGAGTCAGCCTATAGTCAACCAGTCTTTCTCTTTGCAACAACTCTGTACATGGGAACAATTACCAGATGCATCACTCAAAACACTAATGGGTACAGGCATTTATACTCGTCATTTCATCCTCAGTACCGAGGAAGCTTCCCACCAATGGATGATTGACTTAGGCGATGTCAGAGAGAGTGCGCGTGTATATATAAATAATAAATTGATTGGATGTGCATGGGCTGTTCCTTTCATATTAGATTGCCAGGATGCTCTGCAACCTGGAGATAATGAGATACGCATCGAGGTGACAAACTTGCCAGCCAATCACATAGCAGAGATGGATCGTCAACATATCCCATGGCGTAAGTTTAACAACATTAACGTAGTAAACATCAATTATGAGCATATCACTTACGATCAGTGGGAATTGGTGCCCTCTGGGCTAAACTCGAAGGTTTGTCTCTTGCCTTTTTAATTCTCTCAATACGCTACCACACAACGGAATAGCTAATAGAAAAGAAAGCAAATCGGCAACAGCTTGGGTTGCCTCCACCCCTTCCATGCCGAACAATCTAGGCATAATCAAGATAGCTGGGATAAAGAAAATACCTTGACGGGCAGCAGATAACACACTGGCACGGATGGGCTTCCGGATGGTCTGCATCATCATATTGCTATACATCACCACAGCTCCCAAAGGATATGTGAGCAGTTGCCAGCGAAAAGCGGCAGCACCAACCACAATCACCTCTGCATCATCGCGGAACAATGCCACGACCTCTTCTGCATAGATGAATCCAAATATAGCCACGACAGACAGGAAAGCCGTACCCACCTTTACACAGAACCAAAAGCCCTCTCGCACACGGGCATAGAGCTTGGCACCATAACTGAAGCCACACAAAGGCTGGAATCCCTGTCCATACCCTATCAGGACAGAGTTGATAAAGAATGACATACGATTAACAATCGACATGCCTGCTATGCCGGCATCACCTCCCCAACTGCCAGCAGCATAGTTCAACAAGATGGTTGAGATACTGCCTAAAGCCTGACGAGTCAATGATGGTGCCCCTCCGCTCACTATTTCCTTAAAGAATATCCAGGAAGGGGTAAACTTTGACAAATGTATACGCAAATTACCACCCCTGAAGGTTTGAATTAACTGAATGCAGAAAGCAATCATCTGTGCCACAGCTGTTGCCAAGGCAGCTCCACTCACTCCCATATCTAACACAAAGATAAATAAGGGATCGAACAGCACATTCAGCACGGCACCACTCACGATACCCACCATGGCGTATGCAGCGTTGCCTTGCAGACGCATCTGGTTATTGAGGGTGATTTGTCCTGCCATGAAGGGACCGCCACAGAGAATGATGGCCAGATATCGCTTAGTATAGGGCAACACAGTGGGCGTAGAGCCTAAAGCCAATGAGATTGGTTCCAAAAAGACCAATCCAACGACTGCTAACATGGTGGCAAACAGCACGGAATAGACAAAACCCGTGGCAGCCATCTTTGATGCCGCCTCCCTGTGCTTGGCTCCCAACTCTCGGGAGATATAGTTTCCGGAGCCGTGTCCAAAGAAAAAGCCAACAGCCTGGATAATAAACATCACAGAGAACACAACTCCCACAGCAGCGGTAGATTGTGTATCAATCTGACCAACAAAGTATGTATCGGCAATACTGTAGAAACTTGTCACCAGCATACTGATGATCGTAGGTACTGCCAAAGTACTGATGACTCTGGGTACACTTCCTGTGGTAAGCATCAGATATCTGTCTTCTCGCTTCATTTGTTTAGTTGTATTCATAATATATTTATTGCAGTTCTGCCAAGAGATCGGCAATGGTGTCAAACCTCTTCTCCTGATTCTTCATGCGCAACAAGAAACAGTCTGGAAAGACCTGAATCACATCTTCACTTTCCACTTCAACATTTCCTTGTATTTCTATTCTTTTCAATGCTTTACAAACCATAGAGTAACGTACTCCATCCCCCTCTACACGTATCTTTTTGCCAAACTCATTCTCTACACGGAACAAGCCTATCTCAGCATCGAACACAATGCCTTTGCGGGCAAAATAACTGCTCAGGCTCCCGTCTAACGACAGATCCTCCGGTGCACCAATCCTCACACCTTTTTCATGATCCATTAGCCATAACTTATCGGCAATCTGCAACGCCAACTCCAAATCGTGAGTAGAGAGGAATATTGTCTTGTTGGTCTCACGACTTAGCCGATAAAGCAACTGCATCATCTCCACCTTGCTAGGATAGTCTAAAAAAGCGGTCGGTTCATCCAAGTAAATTACAGGCGTTTCCTGTGCTAATGCCTTAGCTATCATTACCTTTTGCCTTTCTCCATCACTCAGAGTCTGAATCATCCTATCGTGCAGTGACTGTATACCCACCAGTGCTATGGCATAATTTACAATTTCCTTATCCTCTTTTGTCAAGGTACCCCAGAAACCTGTGTAAGGACTTCTACCCAAACCCACCAATTCGTCCACCGTCATATTTCGGATATCGGGCTTTTCTGTCAATACCACACTAATAACATGCGACAACTCCTTATCACTAAACTCTCCTATTTCTTTGCCCGTAATGAAAATATATCCCCCTAATTTTGGTTGGAAAGACGACAATGTGCGCAATAGTGTACTTTTTCCCACGCCATTGGCACCCAATAAGCACGTCAGTTCACCACTGTAAATGGTGGCCGTGATGCCACTTGCCACCACCTTTACCTGATTCTTGCCTGAATAGCCAATAGCTAAGTCACGTATCTGAATAGTTTCCTTGATTTCCATCTCAAAACGATTATAAGTTATGAAAACACACACAAAATTCGCTAAAAATAGTCAGTTAGACAAACTATTTAATACATTTTGACTAAATAATGATTTGTTTTTCATGAAAAGAGATTAACTTTGCACAGAATTATGAACTTTAAAAGTATTTGCGAGATGAAAAAAATCATGTTGGTATTCCTGATGTTATCACTATGCATCGGTTATGCAGCTGCACAAAATCAAGCTGACATTAAGTTTGACAAAACTGAACATAATTTCGGCGCTTTCTCACAAGAGAAGGGCACAGTAACTACCGTGTTTACCTTTACCAATGTTGGTACTGCTCCATTAGTCATCCATCAAGCTGTGGCTTCATGTGGATGCACGGTTCCTGAATATAGTCAGGAGGCTGTATTGCCAGGCAAAACAGGAAGCATCAAGGTCACCTACGATGCCCGCGACAAGTATCCCGGACATTTCAAGAAATCTGTTACCATCCGCACTAACGCCAAGACTGAAATTGTGAGGTTGTTTATAGAAGGCGAAGTATTGGCTGATGTCAAATAAGCGAAAATACGATGAAAGCAGAAGAAATTCTAACCTCCTTGCCTGAAAATGCTTATCGTGAGCTAAAACCTGGTGAGGTTTACAATCCATTAATGAGTCCCGCCAAGACTTATCCAGAAGTTAATGTGTGGTCAGTGTTGTGGGGCTTGCTGATGGCGGTACTATTTTCAGCGGCAGCAGCATACTTAGGTTTGCGAGTAGGTCAGGTATTTGAGGCGGCTATCCCCATCGCCATCATTGCTGTGGGTATTTCCAGTGCAGCCAAACGCAAAAACTCTTTAGGAGAGAATGTCATCATCCAATCTATCGGGGCAAGCTCAGGTGTGATTGTGGCTGGTGCCATCTTCACCCTCCCTGCTTTGTACATCTTACAAGAGTCTTATCCAGAAGATATTACTGTGACTTTTACGCAAGTGTTTATTAGTAGTCTTTTGGGTGGATGCTTGGGTATTCTATTCCTGATACCTTTTAGGAAATACTTTGTTAGTGAAATGCACGGAAAATATCCTTTCCCAGAGGCTACTGCCACAACTCAGGTATTGGTGTCAGGCCAACAGGGAGGAAATCAGGCCAAGCCTCTGCTTATCGCTGGCATCGTGGGTGGCTTGTACGATTTCATCGTATCTACTTTCGGTTGGTGGAACGAAAACTTTACTACTCGTGTGGTAAGTTTTGGTGAGACGCTAGCAGACAAAGCCAAACTTGTGTTTAAAATCAATACTGGTGCGGCTGTTATGGGTTTGGGCTATATCGTCGGCTTGAAATACGCCTCCATTATTTGTGCTGGCTCTTTGGTAGTTTGGTGGATCATCGTTCCTGGCATGTCACTTATCTGGGGTGATACAGTTCTGAACCAATGGAACCCTGCTATTACTACTACAATAGGTAATATGACACCAGAGGAAATCTTTACTAACTATGCTAAGAGTATCGGCATTGGTGGTATTGCTATGGCTGGTATCATAGGCATACTCAAATCTTGGGGCATTATCAAGAGTGCAGTGGGATTGGCTATCAAGGAGATGGGTGGAAAAGCTTCATCAGAGACAGATTATAAGCGCACTCAACGCGACTTGTCTATGAAGGTGGTAGCCTTCGGTTCTATACTCATTATCTTCTTGGTTTTGTTGTTCTTCTATTTCGACGTAATGAAAGGCAATTTGCTCTTTACCATCGTTGCCCTGCTATTGGTAACCATCATTGCTTTCCTCTTTACTACAGTAGCAGCTAATGCCATTGCCATCGTAGGTACCAACCCTGTGTCGGGAATGACGCTTATGACACTCATCCTTGCCTCTGTTGTGATGGTTGGTGTTGGTTTACGTGGTCCTGAAGGCATGGTAGCAGCCTTAGTGATGGGTGGCGTCGTTTGTACAGCCTTGTCTATGGCAGGTGGCTTTGTAACCGATTTGAAGATAGGTTATTGGTTAGGTACTACCCCAGCCAAGCAGGAAGCTTGGAAGTTTTTGGGAACCATTGTATCAGCTGCAACAGTGGGTGGTGTAATGATCATACTCAACAAGGCATATGGTTTTACTACAGGTCAGTTAGCAGCTCCTCAGGCAAATGCTATGGCAGCTGTGATTGAGCCCCTGATGAGTGGTGTAGGAGCTCCTTGGCTTCTTTACGGAATTGGTGCCTTATTAGCCATCATACTTAACTGGTTCAAAATTCCGGCTCTTGCCTTTGCTTTGGGTATGTTCATTCCATTAGAGCTCAATGTACCTTTGGTAGTGGGTGGTGCCATTAACTGGTATGTCACGACACGTAGCAAAGATGCTGTTGTGAACAAGGTTCGCGGTGAAAAAGGCACCTTGTTGGCATCTGGTTTCATAGCTGGTGGAGCCTTGATGGGTGTAGTTAGTGCAGGTATGCGTTTTGCCGAAATTAACTTAGTTAACGAGACATGGATTGCCAATCCCTTATCGGAGGCAGCGTCCTTGCTAGCTTACATCTTGTTGATTGTCTTCTTTATAAAATTAACTATGAAAGCTAATAAGTAACCCCGATTAAAAAAATGATGAAAAGATTAAGCCTTTTGTTTTTTTGTATCCTGGGTGCAGCATTAACAGCTATACCTGTAGCCGCCCAGTCGCTGAATAATGAAGTACTATTGAATGGTATCTCGATGTTGGATACACCATACGTTGCAGGTGTTCTTGACCGTGAAGATACTGAGGAACTAGTTTTGAACACTGACGAGTTGGATTGCACCACGTTTGTGGAATATGTTATTGCTATGACACTTACCCCCACAGGCGAGAACAATTATAAGGACGAGCGAGTAGTTGCAGACATTGTGCGTAAGTTGCGTTATCGTGACGGGCAGATAAACGGCTACACCTCTCGTTTACATTATATGACAGAGTGGGCACAAAATGCTGTCAATGCAGGTCTCTTGGAGGATGTAACAGCAGCTCATAGTCAATATACCACTAAGGTTCAGACAGGCTACATGACCTCTCATCCAAACTTGTATCGCCATTTGGCAAACAACCAGCAGAACGTACAGGAGATGCGTTCTATCGAGCAACGTCTGAACGGCATAGATGTTCATTATATTCCACAAAACTACCTACCAAGCGACGGTTTTGATTGGATTCAAGATGGCGACATCATCATGTTCACCTCCAACACCCCTGGTCTAGACATTGCTCACATGGGGATAGCTTTTCATGTTAGTGGCAAATTGGCACTCCTTCACGCTTCATCTAAGGAAAAGAAAGTAATGGTGTCTAAATATACCATTAATAAACTTTTGGAAGATAACCCTAGGTGGACAGGTATTAGAGTGCTGAGAGTGAAAAAATGATAAAAAGCCCGTTGGGGCTTTTATCATTTAGAATGGTACATCAGTATCTGGCATAGGTGGTGGTGGGAGGGCATCACTACCTATTGGTGATTTATTTATTTTCGACTTATATGTGCGAGTCTTCGGTACCGACACGTTAACCAGTAAATCGTCATCTAAATTCTGGAAACGTGTATATTCCCCTATGAACTTCAAGCGAATATCCCCGACAGCTCCATTACGATGTTTCGCAATGATAATCTCAGCAATACCATGCATATCGTTTCCATCCTCATCTGTATAAATCTTATAATATTCAGGACGATGGATGAAACATACCATATCGGCATCCTGCTCAATGGCTCCCGACTCTCGCAAATCACTCAATTGAGGGCGTTTGGCTTGTTGGTTTTCACCACTTTTTTCATTCAATCTTGATTCTACACTACGATTCAGTTGGGACAAGGCCACTATGGGGATATTAAGCTCTTTTGCCAAACCTTTTAATGAACGTGAAATAGTACTCACTTCCTCCTGGCGATTGCCATAGCTCATGCCACTCGCATTCATCAGTTGCAGATAATCGATGAAGATAATCTTAACACCATGTTCTCTCACCAATCGACGAGCCTTTGTACGTAGCTCAAATACTGACAATGACGGCGTATCATCCACATACAACGGTGCACCAAACAAATCATTTAGCTTATGATCCAAACGCTCCCACTCATGAGGTTGAAGTCTTCCACTTCTGATCTTGTCACTCTCAATTTCACAAGTATTTGCAATTAGTCGGTTCACCAACTGAAGATTACTCATTTCCAACGAGAAAAAAGCCACTGGATACTGATAATTAACTGCCATATTCTTTGCCATCGACAACACAAAGGCTGTCTTACCCATAGCTGGACGGGCAGCGATAATAACAAGGTCGGAGTTCTGCCATCCTGATGTCATCTTGTCCAAATCATGAAACCCAGTTTCCATACCACTCAAACCTGTAGTTCGTGAGGCAGCAGACTGAATCTGTTTATAAGCCTCCTCAATGATAGGATTAATCTGGGTATAATCCTTTTTCAAGTTTTGTTGAGAAATCTCAAATAACTTGCCTTCAGCCTCCTGCATCAAGTCATCCACATCCTGTGTTTCATCGAAAGCCTTGCTCTGGATGCCATTGGTGAAGGTTATAAGCTCCCTCGCCAATGCCTTTTGAGCGATGATGCGAGCATGAAACTCAACATGGGCAGCCGAGGCCACCTTACTAGTAAGTTGTGTAATATAGAATGGTCCACCCACCTCATCCAATGTACCTTCAAGTTCCAGCTCGTTCTTCACAGTAAGCAGGTCAATGGGCTGTTGCTTCAATGCCAAGTTGGTGATAGCTGTAAAAAGCAACTGATGACGATGCTCGTAAAAGGACTGCGGTCGCAAGATTTCACTCACCATGGAGTATGCATCTTTTTCAATCATCAGAGCTCCCAAAACAGCCTCCTCTAAATCAGTTGCTTGAGGTGGTATTCTTCCATAATCATTTACTGGTTGGGGAGAACTTGTCGAACGTGTTCCTCTACCCCTTCTAGTTTGTTCTGCCATAATCTGTTTTTTTAAACGGTAACAAAGGTAGCATGTTATTTTGAAATTCTATATCTTTTTTAGCAAGAAGTTTTCAAGAAGTTATTAACTTTGCGGTTAATAACTATAGTGGTGTGATATGATTGCTTTTCCTAACTGTAAGATTAACTTAGGTTTGAATATAGTCAATCGCAGAAGCGATGGCTACCATAACTTAGAAACTGTTTTTTATCCCATTACCGGGTTGCATGACGCCTTAGAAATAACCACTTCCAACACCTATTCTGTTAAAGGCTATACACTGCATCAACATGGTAATGCCCTCAATTGCGATCCAGAGAAAAATCTAGTTGTCAAAGCTTATCTTTTGCTAAAAGAGTCATTTAATAATCTACCATCCATTGATATCCACCTCATCAAACACACTCCTTCTGGTGCTGGTTTGGGTGGTGGATCAGCTGATGCTGCATTTACGATCAAAATGCTTAACAAAATGTTTGCCCTCAATCTTAGTATCGAACAACAAGAACGCTTGGTGGCAAAATTGGGAGCCGACTGTCCTTTCTTTATCCAAAACAATCCCATCTTTGCCACCGGCATAGGTAATGTTTTCACTCCCATCCATCTGTCTCTCAAAGATTATCAAATCCTAATCGTTAAACCTCCAGTGTTCGTATCAACAAAAGAAGCCTTTGCCCATATCCATCCCCAACGACCAACAGAGCCCATAACAAGCATCCTACAAGACCCTATCACAGAATGGCGTTACCGACTTGTCAATGACTTCGAGATGAGCATTTTCCCGAAACATCCTGAGATACAGGCAATCAAAGAATTACTATATGAAAAAGGTGCTGAATATGCTTCTATGAGCGGTTCTGGCTCATCCGTTTTTGGCATATTCAGCCCCAATATCAATTTGCCTCAGCTGGAATTAAGCAATGATTACTTCTGCTTCTGTGGTAGGTTGTAGTAAAATCACTTCTGAACGGTATCTCTCGTAGTGTTTTATCTCGTGGTCAGCAAAGTTTGCCACAATAGGCACTAACGATGAGATGGCAACACCCAAGGCTAACAGCCATACTAAAACCAAACTCACTACTACCCCAGTTGACATCGGCTTAGACTCAGGTTTACGAAATAATTTGTGCAACAGTATGAAAAGCGGAATGACAAGCACAACTACGGTAGCACCAGCAAATGTCCATTGAAGCCAGGTTGGCACTGTGCTTAATAAATTAACAAACTCAGGATCAACACCCAATCCTACAAATGCAGAACCAACACCAAACACAGCAGCTCCTATAGAGATGCCTATAGCTATCAGTACACAGAGCAGTATTGAACCTATCACAAAAGCAAAGAATCCCACAATCGAGAAGAAACAAATCTTTGCAAAGGTTGCCAAGCATCCACTAGCCTTGCGTTGGTTTTCTTTGTCATTTACAAACTGCTTGGCACGGTTTACACCCTGCATCAGTTCCTCGTTGATAGCATTTGGAGTTACTCTTTTACCTTTCATCTGTAAGCGTTCCTCAGCAGTCTTGGCCTCAGGAATCAAAGCCCAGCAAACAGCATAAACAATTACCAAGAAGGCATGCGCGAAGAAAACCAAAAGCACAAATAACAATCGCATCAACACAGGGTCTTCAATATCTAAATAACGACAGAAACCTGCAATAACACCACCCAACACTTTATCATCTGGGTCACGGAACAGCTTACGTACACCTTTCTTATCAACGCTCTCAGCATACCCTCCGTCCATCACTCGCTCACCCTGAGCATCAGCACCCTCATCCATCTGCTGAGGATCACCAATACGCTTGATAATTTCCTCCACATGCTCAATGGTAATAGCCTCCACACCTTGAGCTCTCAGCTCAGCAAACAACTCAGCCACCCTACTCTCCACATCGTTAGCTATTTCCTCTCCACCGTTGCGTCGACTATAATAGCTGCGCATATTCTCCAGATACTTCTTCAACAGTTCATAAGCATCCTCATCAATAGCGTAAATCACGCCAAACAGATTGATATTGATATTCTTTTTCATAATGATACAATTTTCTAAGTTAATAGTTATACAATTAAGAATTTTGGGTCTGTGATGTTTGATTTTAGCACCTCCACCGTGTGCGTCAGTCCGTTCCAGGCTTCATCCATTGCCTTTAGCGCATCCATGCCCAATTCAGTTAGGTTGTAATACTTTCTGGGAGGACCTTGTGTCGATTCACGCCATTCATAGTTCAACAACCCATCGTTTTTCAATCTCGTCAGCAGGGGATACAATGTACCCTCTACCACCAACAGTTCAGCTTTTTTGAGCTGCAAGAGGATGTCGGAAGCATAAGCTGCTTCCCTGTGAAGGAGTAGCAACACGCAATACTCAAGCATCCCCTTCCTCATCTGTGATTTTGCATTTTCGTTATTCATAATATATATCTTTAAGTGTAGTGAATAATCCGTTGTACAAATCAAACCAATTCCTTTTGGTTTTGCAAAGATATAAAATTATTTTAGTACCTTGCAATACATAGTACTAAAAAATGCAATAAATTTACAATATTTAACTTAATGACAGGAAATGTGTCTCAGTAAAACCAAAAATATAAAAGAACAGCAACGAATGAGGCATAATAAAAAAAACCAGACCTTGTTGTCTCAACAAAGCCTGGCTTACAACACAAACACAAAATAAAACACGACAAAACTACTATTCAATTTCCTGTCAATGCAAAAATAAAAATGCATTGGTATGAGTGAATTATATTCACATACTATCCACCTCAATCAGGTAATGTGCTCCAAAATTAATATATTTTATTTAATTAAAAAAATTTTTAGTGAACTTTTTTACAAAAAATGTCAAAAAACATTATTGAATGCCTTTTTCCCTCAGTTTTACTTGCCAATTCCATGCAGAGCGAAGAGTATCTTCAATGGTTTCTTGTGCTTTCCAGCCTAATACCTCATTGGCCCTCCTGGGGTCTGCCCATACCTTAACTATGTCGCCTGCCCTACGGCCTGCTATACGGTAGTTTAACTTAACGCCTGTACTCTGCTCAAAAGCATGTACTAACTCCAATACCGAGAGTCCTTTACCTGTACCAATGTTGAACACCTCAACGGGTTCTAACTGTTTCTTTTGAAGGATGCGACCAATGGCATGCACATGCGCTTTGGCAAGGTCAACTACATTGATATAGTCACGGATGCATGATCCATCAGGGGTGTCGTAGTCGTCTCCAAATATGCTGAGTTGTTCACGGATGCCCATGGCTGTCTGCGTAATAAAAGGCACAAGATTCTGTGGCACACCATTTGGCAGCTCACCAATCAGGCCACTTGGATGAGCACCAATGGGATTGAAATAGCGTAATAAGATAGAAGATATAGGTGAGCCAGACTTAACCGTGTCGCGGATAATCTGTTCACAAATCTGCTTGGTTTGTCCGTATGGTGACTCAGCCTGTTTGATAGGTGCATCTTCTGTAACTGGCAACACGTCAGGTTGTCCATAGACAGTGCATGAAGAGGAGAATACAATACCCTCAATGCCAAACGAAGGCATAAGCTCCAAGAGGCTGATGAGCGAATTTAGGTTGTTTCTATAATACATTAAGGGCTTCTCTACCGACTCACCCACAGCCTTGCTGGCAGCAAAATGGACGATTGCCTTAATGCCACCCTGTTTGTGCATAAGAAGTTTGAGGGCGGTACTGTCCAAGCAGTCAATATTGTAAAAGGCAGGACGTATGCTTGTAATTTGTTCAATATTATCCACAACATCGGCCTTTGAATTTGAAAGGTTGTCGATAATTATTACCTCATAACCAGCGTTCTGCAACTCTACTACAGTATGGGAACCTATAAAGCCCGTACCTCCTGTAACCAATATCTTTTCTTTCATGATTTAATTATTTAATATTTTTCTGATGCAAAGATAACATTTTATTTTGGGTTTTTCAGTTTTTTTCTCTATCTTTACTTTTAATTTAATTAATAAAGTAGTAAGATGGAATTACTGATTTATAAGGCATCTGCAGGATCTGGTAAGACATTTACCTTAACAGTGGAATATATTAAGCTTCTTATCATCAACCCTGCTGCCTATCGCCATATTTTAGCGGTTACCTTCACGAACAAAGCAACCACTGAGATGAAGGAACGCATTCTGCAGCAGCTGTGGGGCATCTGGCAAGGAGAATCAGGCTCAGAACCCTATATAAACGCCCTTCAAGAGCATCTTGAGGCAGAAGGATATATATTCGATAAGATAGAAATACAACAACGTGCAGGTGTTGCATTGAAGCGTATCTTGCACGACTACAATCGATTTCAGGTAACCACCATAGACTCTTTTTTCCAAACCGTAACGCGAAATCTGGCGCGGGAGTTAGGCATTGGCTCAAATCTTAACATTGAATTGGATACTAAAACGGTACTAAACAAGGCAGTGGATAACATGATTGCACGTCTGGACGAACAGTCGCAGGAGTTGACATGGATATTGAGCTATATCGATGCCAAAATTGATGATGCCACTCGCTGGCAAGTAGATGATGATTTAAAGAAATTTGGACGCCACATCTTTGATGAAAGTTTTGTTGAGAAAAGCCAACGGTTGCACAAACAGTTGCATGATGGTGCGGTTATTCAGCAGTACCAACAACAACTCAAACAGCTCAAACAGCAGACTATCAGCGGACTGGCTTCTTTCAGGAAACGGTTTGCCGACTCCATGAGCAATCATGGCATATACGACACTGACCTGAAATATGGCTCTACAGTTATTGGCTATTTCGATAAATTGGATAAAGACAGTTTTGACAACGACAAGTTACCAGGCAAACGAATAGAGGAGCGTATGACAAATGCCGAATGCTGGGTGAATGCCAAGTCAAAGCAGAAAAATCTGATTACCCAAGTGGTGCAAGATGAACTGATGCCGTTGCTCAACGAGGCAGAAGAATACCGTCTTCAAGCAGTGACAGTGACTCGTAGCTGTGACATGGCCACACGTTATCTCTACCAGCTGCAACTGATTAATGCCATCCGCGAAGAGGTGACAGAAGAGAACCATGATCAGAACCGTTTCCTATTAGCTGACACGAACCAATTATTAGGCAATCTCATTAGTTACAGCGACTCAGCCTTTATTTACGAGAAAATTGGTGCAAGCATTACGCATATCATGATTGATGAGTTTCAAGATACCAGTAGGATGCAGTGGAACAATTTCAAGCCTTTAATGGATGAAGGACTTTCGCAAGGGTCTGACAGTTTAATTGTGGGGGATGTAAAGCAAAGCATCTACAGATGGCGTAATGGTGACTGGAATATCTTGAATAATATGCGCGAACAGCAAATACCCAATAGGATACGAATTGAATCACTAAAAAAGAACTTCCGCAGTGATGAACGTATCATCCAGTTCAACAATCACTTGTTCAATCAGGTGGTGAAGGAGCTTAACCAGCAATACCATGAAGAACTGGGTACAGACTGCTTACCTTTGCTAAATGCCTATAGCGATGTAGAACAGTTCTCCTCAAAAAAGGAAACTCAAGGATATGTTAAGGTTAAGTTTTTAGGTAACGATGAAAACAACTATGAGGAGGAGACCATCAAAGCTTTGGGTGAGGAGGTCAATCGGTTGCTAGAGGCTGGCATCCCACTGAACCAGCAAGTCATCCTATTGCGAAAAAAGAAGCATTTGGGTGGTATAGCAACTTATTTCGATAAAGAGCTGCATATTCCAGTGGTTTCTGATGAGGCTTTCAGACTCGATGCTTCTTATGCCATCCAAATCATTATCAATGCCTTGCGTTGTCTGACCAATCCCAATGACCAAATTGCCCTGGCTGTACTGACAACCGACTATCAAAGGCTGGTTATACATCGTGAAGATATCAGTTTGCACCAGCTGCTTACCTCATCCACCACAGAGATGTTACCATCTACCTTCTTAGACCGACAAGAAGAACTACTGCAAATGCCTTTATATGAGTTAGTGGAGGAATTATTCAACATCTTTAACCTGACAAGCATTGAACATCAGGATGCATACCTATTCAAGTTCTTTGATGACGTCAGTGAATACCTGAAAGACCACTCTTCGGAGCTGACAGCCTTTCTTCAGTATTGGGAGGAGAAGTTGTGCAATCAAACCATCCCAAGTGGTGAGACAGAAGGCTTACAGATCATGACAGTACATGCTGCCAAAGGACTTGAGTTCCACACGGTGCTGATACCTTATTGCGACTGGACAATGACAGTGGAGAATGCATTGGAACAATTGATTTGGTGCTCGCCACAAAATCCTCCTTATAATGGGCTGGAAATGGTACCCGTGAGGTACAGCGAAAAAATGTTGCAATCTGTTTTTAAAGACGATTTCTTGCATGAACGTTTGCAATTATGGGTGGACAACTTGAATATTCTATATGTAGCTCTGACAAGAGCAGAAAAGAATATGATTATTTTCAGTAAACAGGGCACTAAAACAAATCATATTAGCGGTCTCTTACAGAGCAGTCTGCCACAAATAGCACCTTTGTTAGGAGCGGTCTGGAACGACGAAGAGGTTATTTTTGAATATGGTTCACTAATGGGCTTCTCTACGCTGAAAAAGCAGGAGACAGGCAACAAACTGGCAAGTAAAGCTCAACCTCTGACAGTTGAAATGGTGAGCCTACGTCCAAACATGGAGTTCCGAGAATCTAATCGCTCAGCCAACTTCATCGCAGGTATTGACGAGGCAGAGTCGAAACAACGTTTCATGAACCGAGGCAGCATTCTGCACACACTGTTTGCCTCCATACGAACCCTGGATGACATTGAACCAGCCATCGGCAAGTTAGTTGCTGAAGGCGTCGTCGGTGGTGTGGTAAGCGAAGAAGATATACGCAATGAAGTGACTAAAGCTTTTGCACTTCCTGATATACAACCTTGGTATGATGGCAGCTGGAAGTTATTCAACGAGTGTGAAATAATATGGATGGACAATCAAGACTTACAACATCGACGACCTGACCGTGTGATGCTGCGAGGCGATGAAATGATAGTGGTGGATTTTAAATTTGGTACGCCAAAAGAAAGTCACCGCCGTCAGGTCAAAACATATATTGACCTGTTGACCAGGATGAATTATCAAAACATCACAGGATATTTGTGGTATGTAGATGAAAATAAAATAGTAAAGATATGAACACATTTCTAGAAATAGTGGCAAAAGACCTATATGAGAGAGTGGGAACAGACCTCTCACATACAGCTGTTGTTTTTCCTAACAAACGAGCCAGTTTGTTTTTTAGCGAATACTTGGCACGACAGGCAACCACCCCCGTATGGTCACCGGCTTACATCAGTATTCAGGAGTTGTTTGCCTCCTTATCACCTTGGAAAACAGATGACCCCATCCGCTTGGTATGCGAATTATACAAGGTATATTGTGAGGAAACGCAGAGCAGTGAAACGCTTGACGATTTCTATTATTGGGGGGAATTACTCATCAGCGACTTTAACGATGTTGATAAGAATATGGCGGATGCCAGGCAGTTGTTTAGCAACTTACAGGAATTGAAGGATATGGAAGACCTAAGCTACCTTACAGAGGAGCAGCAGGAGGCCATTCGTCAGTTTTTTAGTCATTTTTCCATCGATAAAACTTCTGAACTGAAGCAACGATTCATGGCTGTATGGAACAGGTTGGGTAACATTTACGAACGTTTCCGTCAACAGCTGGCAGAATTGGGCATTGCATACGAGGGTATGCTCTATCGGGATGTTATTGAACGGTTTGACGCTGCTGTACTGCCCTACGATCGCTTTGCATTTGTGGGATTCAATGTATTGAACCGTGTGGAGACATTACTTTTCAGCAAGCTACAAGAAGCCAACAAAGCTTTATTTTACTGGGACTATGACACTTCATACACTACCGAACCGAAACAATACACTATACCATATATACATGAGGCAGGTGAATTCATTATTCGTAACATGAAACTGTTTCCCAATGCTTTGGGTGAGGAACATTTCCACAAAATGCAGGAACAGAAACAAATCAAATACATCGCCTCTCCTACCGAGAATGCACAGGCTCGCTACATCCCACAATGGTATGCCCAGTTATCTAAAGATTGTGCGGATAAATATAATGCTGTGGTGCTATGCAATGAAAGATTGCTGCAACCAGTCCTCCACGCATTACCAGAAGAGGTGAAGCATGTGAATGTTACGATGGGCTTTCCACTGTCACAAACGCCTGTATATAGCTTTATTAATGTCTTGGCAGATCTCCAGACCATAGGTTATGATAACCAACAGGGACATTACACATATGATACTGTGCTGGCTTTTCTGAGACATCCTTACACTAAACGGCTCTCTCAAGCTGCAACAACTGTGGAAAATGAATTGACTAGTAAAAACCGCTTCTTCCCCCTACCCTCTGAGTTAAAGGCAGATAATTTCTTGGACAAGGCTTTTACACCAGTGGATAGCAATTTGGCTTTATGCACTTATATCGTAAACATGTTATTGGAAGCCACAGCTTTGTTCCGTGTAGAGGAAAAACAGCATGATATTTTTGCACAACTTTACCGCGAATCACTTTTCAAAAGCTATACGATTGTGAACCGTCTGTTGGCTTTGATTCAACAAGGTGACCTAAACGTTACCACACATACTTGCCGCATGCTGTTAAAACGTATCTTGTCTAAGGCCACCATTCCATTCCATGGTGAGCCTGCCATCGGTTTGCAGGTGATGGGTGTACTGGAAACCAGAAACTTGGACTTCCAAAACCTCTTGTTATTATCTGTGAATGAAGGACAGCTGCCCAAGTCCGAAGGTAATGCATCATTCATCCCTTATAACCTGCGCAAAGCCTTTGGTCTAACCACCATAGAACATGAGAACTCTTTATATGCTTATTATTTCTATCGCTTGATTCAACGTGCAAAGACGGTAACACTGATGTATAATACATCGACGGAGGGACTGAACAGAGGGGAGATGTCTCGATTTATGCTACAGTTACTCACCGAGTCACCACACAATATCATCAAAGAACAATTGGAGTCAGGACAATCGCCTATGCACGAGCGAGAAATTACAATAGAGAAAACGCCAGAGATTTGGCAGTTGCTTTTGTATAATTATGCCAATCCACAAAAGTCTGAGTGGTATATCTCCCCATCGGCACTCAATACATATTTAAATTGTCCAGTAGCTTTCTATTTTAAATATGTCGCACGTATTCGTAAGCTTGATGAGGTTTCACCTGAGATTAACAATGCTGATTTTGGTAATATCTTCCACAAGTCTGCAGAGCAGTTGTATCGTGAGCTTACTGCCCATGGAAAAATCATCAATCAATCTGATTTAGAGGCCATAATGAAGAATAAACCAAAATTACATTCATACGTAGATAATGCCTTTAAAGATTTATTTTTCAAGATACCTGCCAATGAACAGGTTGCTTATAATGGTACGCAGCAAATCAACCGCAGTGTGATTATCCGCTATTTGGAGAACTTGATCAGATTCGATTTACGGCATGTACCGTTCACCCTCGAAGAAGTGGAAAAAGTGGTAACAGAAACTTTATTGCTACCAACAGCTGATGGTACAATACCAGTAAATATTGGTGGTACCATCGACCGTATGGACAGTCGTGATGGGGTGCTGCGTATCATCGACTACAAAACTGGAGGTAAACCACCTATAGTGTCGAATATGGATGATATATTTGCTTCCAAAAAACACGACCATCGCATTTTCCAGACGTTCATGTATGCATCGATCATGTGCAGAAAACAACCGCTAAAGGTTTCACCTGGATTACTACTGATTCATCGTGCTGCATCAAATGATTTCTCAACAGACATCATCTTCAACAAACAATGTGTGACAGATTTTAGTTTAATTGACGAGGAGTTTCGTGAACGACTACAGGGGTTGTTGACAGAGTTGTTCGACCGTCAGATACCTTTTAAGCAGACTGAAAACCGCCCCGAAGCATGCAAGTATTGCGACTATCGCCAATTGTGTAAAATAAAAAAGAACGACTATGAATAACCATTACCCTTCTTTGCTCTTGGAAAGAGCCGTGAGTGAGTTTGCCAAGCTACCTGGTGTGGGCAATAAAACAGCCCTGAGATTAGTGTTGCATCTGTTACAACAGAACACTGCCGCCGTAGAGGCTTTTGGCAATGCCATGATTGACTTGAAACACAACGTGAAGTTTTGCCGTGTATGCCATAATATTAGCGATACGGATGTGTGTAACATCTGTGCGAATCCGAAACGCGACACCTCAACGGTATGTGTGGTGGAGACTATTCGAGATGTGATGGCAATTGAGGCAACGCAGCAGTACCAAGGGTTGTATCATGTATTGGGGGGCATTATCAGTCCAATGGACGGCGTTGGTCCAAAGAACTTGGAAATTGACAGTCTGATTGAACGTGTGGCACAAGGTGATGTTAAGGAGGTTATTTTTGCCCTTAGCACAACCATGGAGGGTGACACCACAAACTTCTACATTTCTCGCAGATTAAAAGATTATCCTGTGAAGCTCAGTGTCCTGGCTCGTGGTGTCAGTGTGGGTGACGAACTGGAATACACAGACGAGGTTACCCTTGGGCGCAGCATCATCAACCGAACCCCTTATACGATTGAAAATTGAACATTGAACATTGAAGATTATACTTTAAGAACCTTAAAGAATATAGAAGAAGAGTTGAGGAAAACCTCAACTCTTCTTGTAAATGTCAATGGTCAATCGTCAATTACGCTGTGGCCGACCTTGAGCACCGCCGGGAGCACCAGCAGGACGCTGACCTGGCTTTGGCATCAAAGCAGGGAATATTGACTCATAGGTAGCATACTGCTCAGCAGAGAGAATCTTCTTCAGTTTCTTCTCATAAGCCTCTTGCTGAATCTGCTGTTTCTTGGCCAACTGCTCTGGGGTAGTCTGTGAAGGAGTGAAGCGCACACTGTTGGCATTGCCCATGCCACCACCCATGCCTCCGCCTCCACCGCCGAAGTCACCTCCGCCGCCGCCACCCATAGGTGCGCCACCACCGCCACCCATAGGACGACCACCGCCGAAGCCACCGCCACCACCCATGGCCATACCTTCATACAGTGATGAGTACTTCTTGTTCAGTTTTACCACCTGTTTCATCTGAGCTTCATCCAGTTTCAGTTCTTCCTGCATTCTGGTGTTAACCTGATCAACAGTAAGACGCTGTGGACGCTGTCCACCCTGAGGACCACCCTGACCACCCTGAGGTGCGCCTGGGTTCTGAGCCATGCCTAATGTCATGCACAGCATAGCTGCCAATGATAATAATGTCTTTTTCATAATTTATTGTTTTAAAGATTTTTCTATTTGACTACAAAAAAACAAAAAAGTTTAATCATTTGACAATAAAAATCGACATAAAGAACAATTTTATCGACTAAAAGCTCTCTAACCAGTCGGACAAATCGGTCAGCATATTGGCATTATACTTCCACGATTGAGAGTTACCGAAACCATGACCACCGGAAGGATATACATGGATATTGGCTGGTACACCATGATCCTTCAATGCTGAGAAATACCACGCCGAATTGATGGAGGGTACCACGTCATCATCATCAGCCAAAACGATAAATGCACGAGGCGTCTTCTCCGTCACCTGCTTCTCATTACTATAGAGTATCTCCATCTCAGGCGATGCATCTTTACCTATCAAATTATCATGTGTCCCCATGTGTGTATAACGTTTATCCATAGTAATCACAGGATAAAACAGAATCTGGAATGCGGGACGAACATCATCAGTTGCATGGGTAGCCACAGTAGAAGCCAAATGACCACCTGCCGATGAACCCATCACCCCAATCTGGTCAGGGTCAATGTTCCATTCCTTCGCATGCTGTTTGATGATACGGATGGCCTGATAAACATCGCTGGCAGGTACCTCATGGTTGCCATGTGGTAAACGATAAGTCAGTGTAATGGTAGCCACCTTTTCGCGAGAGAAGAAGAAATTCCACATCATACCTTCATGCATAGTAGCCAGCATGGCATAACCTCCACCAGGACAAATCACAACAGCCTTCATGGGTTTATCACTTTTAGGCAGTACCACTTTCATGCCAGGCTTCATATCTACCGTGCCCTGTCCCATCACAATAGGTTGGTCATAATTCACCCCATTGGTGTTGGGTGCACCATTTGGCCACAATTCCACATCAATCGCATTGCCTGTAACATAAGCCCTGTTCAGATACGCATCCCAACTGTCAGCAGTCATCTGTGCCTGTGCGAAAGCAGTCACCAACAAGGCAGCACAAAAAATAGCTATTTTTTTCATAGTAATAATAATAACAATTCGTGCTCCAAATATAGATATATTTTTTCAAATATTTATTACCTTTGTCAAAAAGTTTAAAAAATATGATCGATTACAATCTTTATCCTTCTCCTTGCTATATCATGGAGGAAGATTTGTTAAGAAATAATCTGCAACTTATCAAGCGAGTAGCAGATGAAGCTGGTGTAGAAATTATATTGGCATTCAAGGCCTTTGCCTTATGGAAATCGTTCCCCATCTTTCGAGAGTTCATCAGTCATACCACAGCCAGTTCTGTTTACGAGGCACGACTGGCATACGAGGAGTTTGGTAGTAAGGCTCACACCTACTCACCTGCCTACACTCCGCAAGATTTCCTTGAAATAATGAGGTGCAGCAGCCATATCACTTTTAATTCGCTCACACAATACGCCCGTTTCTACCCTATGCTTGAGACATCTGGACAACCCATCTCCTGTGGATTGCGCATCAACCCTGAGTATTCCGAAATTGAAACAGAGCTGTACAACCCATGTGCACCCGGATCTCGCTTCGGTCTTACAGCCGATCAATTGCCTGACAAGCTGCCAGTAGGCATCGAAGGGTTCCATTGCCACTGCCATTGTGAATCATCGTCACAAGCCTTGGAACACACCTTGCAGCATCTCATTCCCAAGTTTGACCGCTGGTTACAAAAGTTGAAGTGGCTGAATCTCGGTGGTGGGCACTTGATGACGCGCAAGGATTACGATGTAGAACATCTCATTGGTTTAATGCTAAACCTTCGGAAGCGTTATCCCCATTTACATATCATCCTTGAACCTGGTTCAGCCTTTGCATGGCAGACGGGAGTACTATCTTCCGAGGTGGTGGATATTGTAGAGAACCATGGCATACGAACAGCCATTGTGAATGTGAGCTTCACCTGTCACATGCCCGACTGTCTGGAGATGCCGTACCAACCTGTAATCAATGGTGCCAAGATGGGAGATGATGGTCCCTATATATATAGAATAGGTGGAAATTCCTGCCTAAGTGGAGACTTCATGGGCAATTGGAGTTTCGACCATGAATTAAAAGTCGGAGAACGTATCATATTTGAAGACATGATTCATTACACTACAGTAAAAACCACTATGTTTAATGGAATCCATCACCCAGCTCTCGGACTGTGGACTTCCGACAATAAGGCTGTGATTTATAAGGAATTCAAGTATGAAGACTATCGTGACCGCATGTGCTAATAATAGTTACATAACACTTTTTTTCAAAAAAAATCACAAAATAGTTTGTAGGTTTAAAGAAAATACCTACCTTTGCAGTCGCAAGAAGCAAATAACGCGAATTATCGTGCAAGTGAGAGCAGAAACAAAGCTTGCTTTGATTTTGACGAGCACAGCCGATAATCTCGCAAAATTTGCTAACAAATTTCGCGGAAATAGCTCAGTTGGTAGAGCACAACCTTGCCAAGGTTGGGGTCGCGAGTCCGAGTCTCGTTTTCCGCTCAAAAAAGAGTTCTTTGATTCATAATGATAAACAAATGGAGAGGTGGCGGAATTGGTAGACGCGCTACTTTGAGGGGGTAGTGACAATTGTGTCGTGGGAGTTCGAGTCTCCTTCTCTTCACCTGTTCATTAAAGTTTAATTGCTATCAAATTAACTTGCCCAAGTGGCGGAATTGGTAGACGCGCACGTTTCAGGTGCGTGTGCTGAGAGGCGTGAAGGTTCGAGTCCTTTCTTGGGCACAAGATAGCAATTTTGCGGAAATAGCTCAGTTGGTAGAGCACAACCTTGCCAAGGTTGGGGTCGCGAGTCCGAGTCTCGTTTTCCGCTCTTTTTCCAAATTCATGTTTGGACATTGTTATTAGTGAATTAAATCAGAGAGATTCATCGTGAGATGGGTCTCTTTTTTTTATAACTCAAAATGTTGACAACGCTTATGAGTTTTCAGATCCAAAACCCATTCTATGGTCGAAGAAAAGACGAATTGCAAGTCGATGCTTCCCGTTTCACTGATCTTTTGGTAGAACAAAGCAACCCTACCCTGCCCGCAGAATGGGCAGAACAAAGTGGCATACAACTCACCTGGCCCCATTTCAACACCGATTGGGCACCCATACTCGATGAGGTATCAGCCTGCTTCACCCAGATAGCCCGTGAAATAGCTCATAAAGAACTACTGCTGATTGTGACACCAGAGCCACAAAAGGTCTTGATGCAGATAAGGAATAAGGTTATGATGCGCAACGTACGATTCATGCGCTGCAACTCCAACGACACCTGGGCTCGCGACCATGGTGCCATCACCCTTACTGACCCCCAAGGTCCGCAGCTTCTGGACTTCTGCTTCAATGGTTGGGGCAATAAATTTGCGTCAGAAAAAGATAATGCCATAACCCGTCAAGCAGTAGATAATGGTTTCCTACATGGCAAATATGTTAATCACCTGGATTTTGTGCTGGAAGGCGGCTCCATCGAAAGCGATGGTGAAGGTACCTTGCTCACCACCTCAGCTTGTCTGCTTAACCCAAATAGGAATCCTAAATTTAATAAGGTGGACATTGAAGAATTTCTCAAACGTGTACTTCACATCAACCGTATTCTCTGGCTGGACTACGGTTATCTGAGTGGTGACGACACTGATAGCCATATCGATACCCTTGCCAGATTCTGCTCACCTGACACCATCGCATACGTGAAATGTGATAACACTGATGACGAGCATTATGAAGAGCTTGCCAAGATGGAAGAACAGCTGAAATCATTCATGACGCCCACTGGTCAACCCTATCGCTTGTTACCTCTTCCGATGGCAGACAAGATAATCTTTGAGGGAGAAAGATTGCCAGCTACTTATGCCAACTTCCTCATCATGAACCAGCAGGTGCTCTACCCTACTTACAACCAGCCTATTCACGACAAACAAGCCAAGGAGGTGTTACAGCAAGCGTTCCCAGATAGGCAAGTTGTAGGCATTGACTGTCGGGCACTTATCAAACAACATGGTTCGCTGCATTGTGTAACGATGCAGTATCCGAAGGGGGTACTCAATTGACCATTGACCATTGAACGTTGAACATTAAACCGTAAACTTTTTTTAAGTACCTTGCAACTTTTTGGGATAGTTGTTCCGTCTAATAGACAAAATAACTAAAAAATGAGAGAACAATGAAAACTTTAACAGCAATTATGACAGCCCTGATGCTGGGCATCAACTTGACAGCTTGCAGCATCAACACAAATGGTGATTTTGGTTCCAACAAACGTATTACCGCCAGCAAGAACTATGTAACCAAAGAGTATAAAGTGAGCGACTTCAACAAGATTAAGCTCACAGGCTCTGGCAACGTATTCTTCGCCCAACAGGCCGGTGCACCAGCCGTTTCTGTGGTTACTTCCGACAATGTGGCTGAAATTCTGGATGTGTATGTAGAGAACAATACCCTGTATCTCAAGATTAAGAAGGGCTATAGTGTAAAGAACCTCAACAAACTGGATTACACTATCAATGCAGCTGCTTTAAATGAGATGGGCATCGTAGGTTCAGGCGATTTCAAGCTAATGAACGGACTGACCACCGATCAACTGAATCTCAGTATAAGTGGTTCTGGTGATATGGATTGCAACAACATCAACTGCACAGGTCAGATGAAGGTTTCCATCACCGGTAGTGGCGACATTGACAGCAAGAACGTACAATGTAATGACCTGCGCATTTCAATATCAGGCTCTGGCGATATCGGGATTGAAGACATTAACGCACAAGATGTCGATGCATCCATCGCTGGTAGTGGCGATATTAGACTGAGCGGAAAGGCTGCAAAAGCCAGCTACGGCATTTCAGGCAGTGGCGACATCGAAGCTGTTGAGCTCAAGGCCGAAGATGTATCAGCCCGCACCACAGGCAGTGGCGATATCACTTGCTTTGCCACTCAGTCTATCAAGGCATCCAGAAGTGGCAGTGGCGGCATCGGTTACAAGGGCAACCCTGCTAATGTTGACGTAAGCAAAAAGGGTGTTTATCCCATTGAATAACCATCATGAATGAATGACAGACATCTCCCCCTCTCTTCAAAGAGGGGGATTTTTAGTTGCACCCGTAATAAAAAAAACGTAATATATTTGGCTTTTCTCTCTATTAATCGTAATTTTGTTGCACGAAATCAATAATCAATTATAAATTATAGTATGAAAAAGACATTATTGTTATCCCTGCTTGTAGCAGGTACAGCTTTGAACAGCTATGCCGATGAAGGTAGATTGCTGCGTTTCCCAGCCACCAATGGCCAGGAAGTGGTATTCTCTTTCGGCGGTGACCTTTTCAAGGCTTCTATTAATGGTGGTGAGGCAACTCGACTGACCTCACATATAGGATATGAAATGTTTGCCCGCTATTCTCCTGATGGCAACTCTATTGCCTTCACTGGTGAATACGATGGCAACCGTGAGGTGTATCTGATTTCAAAGGATGGTGGCGAGCCTAAGCGACTCACTTTCACGTCAACCAACTCGCGTGACGACTTGGGCGACCGTATGGGTCCTAACAACATGGTATTGACGTGGACAACCGACGGTAAGAACGTGGTTTACCGTAACCGCATCAGCGATGGCTTTGACGGTAAGCTATGGACCATTTCTAAAGACGGTGGTATGAGTGAGCAGATCCCTTTGCCTGAAGGTGGTTTCTGTAGCTATTCTCCCGATGGTAAAAAGTTGGCTTACAACCGTGTGATGCGTGAATTCCGTACCTGGAAATACTATCGTGGCGGTATGGCTGACGATATCTGGATTTACGACCCACAGGCCAAAACTGTAGAGAATGTTACCAAGAATGATGCACAAGATATCATGCCTATGTGGATCGGCAACGAGATTTTCTTCATCTCCGACCGTGACATGACGATGAACATCTTCGTGTATAACACACAGACTAAGCAAACCGAGAAGGTGACGAACTATACCGACTTCGACGTGAAGTTCCCCAGCACCAACGGTCAGATTATCGTTTATGAGAAAGGTGGTTATCTCTATAAGCTCGACCCAAAGACCCGTCAGAGCACCAAAATCAGCATTACGTTGAATTCTGACAATATCTATGGACGCAAGGAATACCGTGACATTTCAGATAACATCACAGCAGCCAGCCTCTCTGCCGACGGTAACCGCCTGGCAGTGACCGCTCGTGGTGAAGTGTTCGACATCCCAGCTAAGCAGGGTGTAGTAAAAAACATCACCCGTACCCCAGGTGCCAACGATCGTGGTGCGCAGATCAGTCCTGATGGCAAGTACATCGCATACATCAGCGACAAGACTGGTGAAACCGAAATCTGGCTGCAGGAAGAAGTGGGTGGAGAACCTGTACAACTGACCAAGAACAACGATACATATATCCGTTCTCTGATATGGAGCCCAGACAGCAAAACCATTCTCTACACAGACCGTAAAAACCGTCTGGTAGAGGTGAATGTAGCTGCCAAGACCAAGCGTACCGTGCTGACATGCCCCGAGAGCGAATTCCGTGGTATACAGTTCTCACCAGACAGTCAGTGGATTACCTACACTCGTCCAGAGAAAAACGACATGAACGTAGTTTATGTTTATAACCTCAAGACTAACAAAGAATATGCAGTAACAGAGAAGTGGTACAGTTCATCATCTCCAATATTCAGTACCGATGGTAAGTACCTCATCTTCAACTCTAACCGTGACCTGAATCCTATCTATAGCCGTGTGGAATGGGACTATGCATATACCAGCATGGGTGGCATCTATCTTGCAACCTTAGCAAAGGATACTCCATCTCCTCTGCTGCCTACAGATGACCAGATTAGCCTTGGCGATGACAAGCCTGCTGGTCCTCAAGGTCCTGGCAAGCCAAGTGAAGCTAAAGTAGATGTGAAGATTGATGCCGACGGCATATTCAGCCGCATCGTAAAACTGCCTATCCGTGCAGGTGAAGGCTATATGAGCTATTTCTTTAGCGATGGTAAGAAGTTGTGGTACCAAAACGGACGTAGCCTGATGGCTTACGACTTCGCTAAACAAGAAGATAGCAAGGTGACTGACGGTCGCATTGCAGCTTATACCGCAGGTGGTAGGAAAGCTATCTTGTCTGATGGTAACAAGTACTATGTAGTAGATTTCCCATCAGATCGCATTAACAAGGGCGATAAGCCTGTGAACACTAACCTGAAGGCTATGGTAGATTTCTCACAGGAGTGGCCACAGATCTTCGACGAGGTATGGCGTGCATTCCGTGACGGTTTCTATTTAGAGAACATGCATGGCGTGGATTGGAAGGCTATCAAGCAGAAATATGCTGTGCTGTTGCCATACGTAAAGACCCGTTTGGATCTGAACTATGTGATTGGTGAGATGATAAGCGAACTGGCTTGCGGTCACGCTTACATTTCTACAGGCGATAAGCCTGAAGCTGAACGCATCAACATGGGTCTGCTGGGTGCAGAATTGAGCCGTGACAGAAGTGGTTTCTTCAAGATTACCAAGATTCTGGAGGGTGCTCCTTATCGTGAGGAACTCCGTTCACCGCTCACAGAACCGGGCATCAACGTAAAGGAAGGCGAATTCATCACTGCCATCGATGGTGTACCTACAACTTCAGTGAGCAACATCTACGAGTTGCTGATTGGCAAGGCTGACGTATTAACTGAGCTGACAATAAACAGTGCTGCATCTGCCGGTGGTCGCAAGGTGGTTATCAAGCCTATCGCTGACGAATACCCACTCTACCACTATGCATGGGTACAGAACAACATAAAGACCGTAGAGAAAGCTACCAACGGACGTGTAGGTTATATCTACATTCCTGACATGGGTGCCGAGGGTCTGAATGAGTTCGTTCGCTACTACTATCCACAGTTGGATAAGGAAGCTTTGATTATCGACGACCGTGCCAATGGTGGCGGTAACGTATCTCCAATGATTATTGAGCGTCTGCTGCGTGAGCCTTATCGTATGACCATGAGCCGTACTTCCAGCACAACCAACACCGTACCAGATGGTGCACATCACGGACCGAAGGTATTGCTCATCAACAAATACTCTGCATCTGATGGTGACCTCTTCCCATGGAGCTTCAAGGCCAATAACTTAGGTACAGTCATTGGTACCCGTACCTGGGGTGGTATCATTGGTATCAGTGGTTCACTGCCTTACATGGACAATACAGACGTACGCGTTCCATTCTTCACCAACTACGATGCCAAGACCGGTCAGTGGATTGTGGAGAATCATGGTGTTGATCCAGACATCCTGCTCGACAATGATCCTATCAAGGAACAGGCAGGTGAAGACCAGCAGCTGAACAAGGCTATCGAGGTAGCCCTCCAACAGCTCAAAGATTACAAGCCATTGCCTGGTGTACCAGCTCCAAGAACCTTTAAGGACTTGTACTTGAATAAATGAAGCTTCTTATTCATTATTCATTCAAAACAATAAAGGCTGCGAGTTCGCAGCCTTTATTGTTTGAAATAACCTAAACTACAAAAAGCAGCTTCGGTTGCTTTTTATTAAAGATCGTTATAGTTGACGCTAAATGTATCACCTCTGTTCAAGTCGCCTGTACGTAAACCTAAGGTCAGCCACTTCTGACGCTGCTTGGAAGAACCATGGTTAAATGACTCTGGTACAGCATAGCCACGGGCTTTCTTCTGTAGGTAGTCGTCGCCAATCACAGCGGCACAGTTGATAGCTTCCTCCAAGTCGCCTGCCTCGAGTGAGCCGAACAGCTGGTTGTCATGGTAAGCCCAAACGCCTGCGTAGAAGTCTGCTTGAAGCTCGATGCGCACACTCATTCGGTTACTGTCGGTCTCGCTCATCCTCGCCATCTGGCTGTGTGCCTGGTCTAAGGTACCCAGCAGGTGCTGCACATGATGCCCCACCTCGTGGGCAATGACATAGGCATAAGCGAAGTCGCCATCGGCACCTAGAGACTGCTTCATCTCACTAAAGAATGACAGGTCGATGTACAGTGACTCATCGGCTGAGCAATAGAAAGGACCTACTTGTGCTGTGGCGCCACCACAACCTGTGTTAACACTGCCGGTGAACAGCACCATCTTGGGAGGACGATAGGTTCTGCCATACTGCTTAAACACCTTGGTCCACACATCCTCAGTGCCTGCCAAGATCTGACTGGAGAATTTAGCCAGCTCCTGTTCTTCTGCAGTAAATTCACGATTGCCTTCCGTCTTCGTCGAAACTATGCTTCCCATATCGGCATTAGTCAACACACTTAAGGGGTTTCCACCCATAAACCATGTTATCAGAGCTACGACAATCAAACTGCCAATACCCAATCCGGCTTTGCCGGCACCACTCATTCCACGACGATCGTCCACATTGGAACTCTCGCGTCTTCCATCCATTCTCATAATTTACGTTATTTTAAATCCAACATTTACCGCAAAATTACACAAATAATCGGCATCTTAGCTAAATAATTATCAAAAAAGTTAAAATAAATAGCAGTAAAAGGTAGAAAATAGCGTTAAAGAAGTATATTTGCAAAGTAAAACTCTGCATAACTGCTCGCGCTCGACAAATAGAACAGGTTCATTTGTCCTCGCTTAAACGCAGTTTTTGCATCATGATTAGTATTATTTAAATGTTTAAGAAGATGAAAAAGACAAAAATTACAGCTTACATGTTGAGTGCTGCCCTGCTGCTTACCAGCTGTGGCACGATGAACAACACAGCCAAAGGCACAGCTATAGGCGGTGGTGGTGGTGCTGCAGTAGGTGCCATCCTCGGTGGCCTGATTGGTAATGGTAAAGGTGCATTGATTGGTGCTGCCATAGGTGGTGCCGTAGGTGCAGGTACAGGTGCCGTGATTGGCCGTAAGATGGACAAAAAGGCTGAAGCAGCTGCTCAAATTGAAGGTGCAGAAGTGGAGAAGATACAGGACAGCAACGGTCTGGATGCCGTTAAGGTTACTTTCGACTCAGGCATTCTGTTTGGATTCAACTCATCAGCACTGAGCAACGATTCTAAGAACTCTTTGAAAGAGCTGGCAGAGATCCTTTCTGAGGACAAGACTACCGACGTGGCTATTGTAGGTCATACCGACAAGGTGGGTACATACGATGCAAACATTAAGGTGTCAAACCAGCGTGCAAAGTCAGTGGAGACTTACCTGAAGCAGTGCGGTGTACCTAATTCTCAATTTAAAATGGTTGAAGGTGTAGCCTACGATCAATATGACGAGAGCAAGACTGCTGCAGAGAATCGTCGCGTAGAGATTTTCATGTATGCGAGTGAGAAAATGATTGAAGAAGCTGAAGCTGAAGCTGCTCAACAGTAAAAAAAAGCTGCTCGATTGAGCAGCTTTTTTTATTGACAATAGTCAATGGGTAATCAGCGTAATCGTTCTGATGCCCTAACCATCACCTCATCCGCATACGTTGCCCTAAAGGCAAGATAATTCAAAACGATGCAGACAAAAGGCAATGCCAGTGCCCATCCAGGACGGAATGCAGCACTGAGGTCATTCTTCAGCATATAGATAAACACGCCAACAGCCACGTAATAACCAATCTGCAGCAATGCGCTGAACACCGACATACGCACTTGCAACATGCGGTTCTTATATAAGAAAATGGTAGCAAAAGCCACCACTGCATTCAGTAGCAAGATAGCGAACAAGCCCCACGTGCTCTGATAGCCTCCGGCAGCCATTGTGACACCCATGGGTTTAAACACATCATCAAACGCCCCACCCGACTCCGTGAAGAAACCGACTGGAGACAACATGGTCACCACCAATAATACGGTGATGACCAGCCAATAAACCGATTGAATACGCTGTATCATTGATAATCATCCATGTTTTGCTTATCCTTGGTAGGATTGCGATAATAAATCTTACCTTCCTTAAACTCTTGCGTAGCAATCAAAGTAGGTTTCGGTAATTTCTCGTAATAGCGAGAGATCTCAATCTGCTCACGGTTCTCAAATACTTCCTCCAGATTATCGCTATAAGAAGCAAACTCTGCCAATTTCTTCGACAGGTCATTCTTAATCTCTACACTAATCTGATTGGCACGCTTACCGATAATAGCAACAGTCTCATAAATATTGCCAGTACCCTCGCACAGCTGTACCACATCTCTTGTCACAGTAGTGGTAGCAGCATTCGTTTTCTTGTAATCCATAAACTTTATGCTAAATTAAAATGTTTTATTCGTCAATAACTTCATCCTCTTCAGGCAAATCCTTCAGGGCTTCCTCCGACTTCTTCAGCAATTCATCAGCCAGCTTCACATTCTCACTCTCACTGTATTCATTCTTAAAAGCGTAACACTCATCTACCGCATCACGGTAACGATCCGCCTTCTTCGACAGCACACTGTTCAAAGCCAACTCATACTTCGCTTTCATCACCAGCAACGCCAAGTCCTCACGATATTTCGTATAAGGATAATCCTTCAGCGCATTCTGGGCAGCAATCACACACGACTGATAGTTGTTTCCCAAATATGTACCCAGGTTATAATACAGTTTCGCTGCATTATACTCCTTTTCCACCAGCTTATCCTGCGCTTCGAAAATAATATTCTGTGCCTCTTCACGATAAGGAGAATTGGGGAAGAATTCCAAGAACAGCTGCAACTCCTGAATAGCCTGATAAGTATCAGTCTGATCCAGCTGAGACTCCGGTGTAGATATCCATAATGCTTTACCTGCATAGAATCGGGCACGTTCTGTATATGTTCCCCTTGGATAAGAGGTGTAATACTGTTGGAAAGACTGAGCTGCAACAGCATACTCCTTATTCTTTAAATAACTCATCGCCAACATATAAAGAGACTCTTCACCACGGTCTGAGCCTTTCATGATTGTAATCACGTCATTCAACAGCGTGATAGATTTATCATATTGTCCTGCCACATAATATTCCTTCGCCGCCTCATACATATAATCATAATCTCTCTCTTTCAGCTTGTATTTGTAGAGGTTGGTAAAATTACCACACGATGACAAAATGAAGGCAGCCAACAACAATATGATGTAATTTTTCTTCATGCTCAATTTGAAAAAGTCCATAATTGGGTGCAAAGGTAGTATTATTCTATGAATAAAGCAAAATCTTACCTATTAAAAAAACAAAAACGCATTAATACTTGTATATCTCATAAATATTTTCTAACTTCGTTAGCTTAATTTTTCATCAAAATGAACAAATTCGAATTAACATCGGCTTACAAGCCCACAGGTGACCAACCTGAAGCAATCAAGCAACTGACCGACGGCGTATTGGCAGGTCTCCCAGCCCAGACTCTTTTGGGTGTAACTGGTTCAGGCAAGACTTTTACCATCGCCAACGTCATTGCCAACGTAAACAAACCCACCTTGGTTTTGAGTCACAACAAGACCTTGGCAGCCCAACTCTACAGCGAGTTCAAGAGCTTCTTCCCCCACAATGCGGTAGAATACTATGTGTCATACTATGACTACTATCAGCCAGAGGCATACTTGCCTAACTCAGACACTTACATTGAGAAAGACCTTTCCATCAACGCCGAAATCGACAAGCTGCGACTAGCTGCCACCTCCTCCTTGCTTTCTGGCAGGAGCGATGTCATTGTGGTATCATCGGTATCCTGCATCTATGGAATGGGTAACCCTGCCGAATTCTACAAAAACGTTATTGAGGTCAAGCAAGGCTGTTCATATACCCGCAATGTCTTCCTAAGGCAATTAGTTGAAAGCCTATATGTACGCAACGACCTCGAATTGAATCGAGGCAGCTTCCGTGTGAAGGGAGACACTGTCGATATCTTCCTTGCCTATGCCGACTCTCTCTTGCGTATCGTGTTCTGGGGCGATGAAGTGGAGAGTATTGAAGAAGTAGATGTCATTACAGGGCGTACAACCGGCAGCTTCGACAGCTATAAGATATATCCAGCCAACCTCTTCATGACCACCAAAGAATCCACTTTTAGAGCCATCCATCAAATAGAGGATGACTTGAACAAACAAGTGCATTTCTTTGAGGAACAAGGAAGAGCACTTGAAGCTAAACGTCTCTATGAACGTGTGACATACGATATGGAGATGTTGCGTGAGTTAGGTCATTGCTCAGGCATCGAGAACTATTCACGATACTTCGACGGTCGCCCTGCAGGCACCCGACCTTACTGTCTGCTCGACTTCTTCCCAAAGGATTTTCTCATCGTGATTGACGAGAGTCATGTCAGTGTTCCACAGATTCAGGCTATGTATGGAGGCGACCGTGCACGTAAGGAGAACCTAGTAGAATATGGGTTCCGTTTACCTGCCGCTAAGGACAACCGACCGTTGAAGTTCGAGGAGTTTCAGGAGATAGCCAAGCAAGTGATCTATGTCAGTGCCACCCCAGCTGACTATGAGTTAGAGCAGAGCGAGGGTATCGTGGCAGAACAGGTTATCCGACCCACTGGTCTCTTGGATCCTCAGATTGAGATACGCCCATTAGCCAACGAAGTAGATGACCTGATGGAAGAGATACAGCAACGTGTGGAAAAAGATGAGCGCGTACTGGTGACCACCCTGACCAAGCGCATGGCTGAGGAGCTGACACAGTTCCTGCAGGAACGCAACGTGCGTTGCAACTATATCCACAGCGATGTCGATACTTTGGAACGTGTCAAGATTATGGCGGATCTGCGAGAAGGGATCTATGATGTATTGATTGGTGTAAACCTGTTACGTGAAGGGCTTGACCTACCTGAGGTATCATTGGTAGCTATCCTCGATGCCGACAAAGAAGGCTTCCTGCGCTCTCATCGTGCACTGACACAGACGGCAGGTCGTGCAGCCCGCAATGTCAACGGACTGGTCATCATGTATGCCGACAAGATTACAGAAAGCATGCAGCAGACTATTGATGAGACCAACCGCCGTCGTGAGAAACAGCTGAAATACAATGAGGAGAATGGCATCACTCCGCAACAGATCGTCAAGGGCAAGAACTTAGAGGTATTTGCTTCCAACATAGAGGCTACCGAGGAGACCAAGAGCACCATCAGTCGTCGTAAGGAAGAGCTTTCTGCTCCAAGACCATACATCGAGCAGGTTGGTACCACTAACATTGCAGCCGACCCAATTGTCCTTCATATGACTCGTGAGCAATTAGAAAAGAGCATTGAGCAGACGAAGAAGAGAATGAGGGAGGCAGCGAAGCGACTTGATTTCATCGAAGCCGCTCAGTATCGAGATGAAGTCCTAAGAATGGAGGAGATTTTGAAAGAACGATATGGGGAGAAGAATTGAAAATTGAAAATTGAAAATTAATCCGACCTCACTGGAAAAGCGTGAAAAATTTAGAAGCTTATTGCGTTAAGAGAAAAACACCGCAAAGAGCGCAAAGCGCACGTCTTGTTTTTCTCAGCAATAAGCTTCTAAATTTAGCTTTGGAAGTGCAGTCGGCAGTCTTTCCTTTTGGTTCTTTTCCTTTCTGCTGCCAGAAAGGAAAAGAATAAATCAATATGCAAACATTGGATACTTCACCATGGTTGCATTCACCTTCTCACGGACTTTAGCGATTACAGCCTCATCCTCAGGTGCATTGAGCACAGTTTCAATAAGTTCTGCAATCTCTAACATGAGATCTTCCTTGGCACCACGGGTAGTGATGGCAGGAGTACCCAAACGGATACCTGAGGTCTGGAATGCACTGCGAGAGTCGAAAGGCACCATGTTCTTGTTGGCAGTGATGTCAGCAGCCACCAAAGCCTTCTCAGCCACCTTACCTGTCAAATCAGGATACTTGGTACGCAAATCCACCAGCATAGAGTGGTTGTCCGTACCACCAGAAACGATGTGGAAGCCACGATCAACAAGTGCCTGTGCCAATACGGCAGCATTCTTCTTCACTTGCTTCTGGTATTCCTTAAACTCAGGCTGCAGAGCCTCGCCAAAAGCGACAGCCTTGGCAGCTATCACATGCTCCAGCGGACCGCCCTGGGTACCAGGGAACACAGCTGAGTTCAGCAACGTTGACATCATCTTAATCTCACCCTTCTTGGTAGCCAAACCCCAAGGATTCTCGAAGTCCTTACCCAACAGGATGATACCGCCACGCGGACCGCGTAACGTCTTATGCGTCGTAGAAGTAACGATATGAGCATATTTCAATGGGTTATCCAGTAAACCAGCAGCAATCAGACCAGCAGGATGTGCCATATCAATCATCAGTAAAGCCCCTACCTCATCAGCAATCTTACGCATACGGGCATAATCCCATTCACGAGAATAAGCTGAGCCACCACCAATGATCAGCTTTGGCTTCTCCTCCAGTGCCAGACGTTCCATCTCATCATAATCCACACGTCCTGTTTCCTTGTTCAAGCTGTAAGCGATAGGATGATACAGGATGCCTGATGTGTTCACTGCCGAACCATGCGACAGATGTCCACCCATATCAAGATTCAAGCCCATGAACTTATCACCTGGTTTCAAGACAGCCAGCAGCACAGCAGCATTAGCCTGTGCGCCAGAGTGAGGCTGTACATTGGCATATTCAGCACCAAACAGTTGCTTCACACGGTCGATGGCAAGCTGCTCGCTCTGATCCACCACTTCACAGCCACCGTAGTAGCGTTTACCAGGATAGCCTTCGGCATACTTATTCGTCATACATGACCCCATGGCCTGCATCACTTGGTCACTCACAAAGTTTTCTGAAGCAATGAGTTCCATGCCTTTCAGCTGACGCTGGTGCTCTTGCTCAATCAGGTTGAAAATCAAATCGTCTCTTTTCATGATTTGCTTGTTTATTAATAAAAGTATAATTTCCCCGACAAAAGTACGATAAAAATAGATATGTTCAAAGATTAGACTTCTTTTTCTCAACAGACCATCCAAACTTTCCAATCTTCTCCCCTAAGGAATAATAGCCCCCATGCACATAGACCAGGGGATCGAATGAAGCCATGTCGAACGCACCGGTTTCTTCATCCAGGTACTTACTGTCCACCCTCACATTCACCACCTCGGCGATGAACATATCATGTGAGCCTAACGACATCACTTCTTTCACCCTGCACTCAATATTCACGGGTGACTCCTCTATAAGTGGTGCACTCACCACGCTACACTTGCCTGGTGTCAGATGCATCTCCTCAAACTTATTATAGTCCCTACCAGACCTTACGCCACACCAGTCAGTAGCCTTCGCCAACCGCTCCGTGGTAAGGTTGATAACAAACTCCATATTGCGTTTTAGGATTTCATAACTATAACGCTCTGGACGAACAGAGATATAACACATCGGAGGATTGGTGCACAACGTACCCGTCCACCCAATCGTGATGATGTTATACTCTTCTGGAGTGCTACCGCAGCTCACCATCACAGCAGGCAACGGATAAATCAGTGTACCAGGTTTCCAATTAACTCGATTGACCATTGACGATTGACCATTGAACATTATTCACACAAGCGGATTTCCGAACGACTTTGTTCCTTCTCGCAATAGTGACACTTGATGACACAGTTCTCCTTGTCAATCACGTGAAAGCGCGTAGGCATCGGTTCATTGTTCGTAATACATTTCTGATTGGAGCATTTCACGATACCGATCAACTCGTCTGGTAATTGTAGCTGCCTCTTTTCTACAACTTCATAGTCGCGGATGATATTCATCCTCACATTCGGAGCCACCACAGCAATGCGGTTAATCTCATCGTCAGTAAAGAACTTGTCTGCAATTTTGATAATACCTTTTTTTCCCAACAGCTTACTGTCGAGATTGTTGCCTATGGTAATATTATTGGTCAGGTGCTCAAGTCCCAACAGCGACACCACAGTAAACAGTTTGTCGCTCGGAATATGGTCAATCACAGTGCCGTTCTTCAGTGCAGCCACCTGCATTTCTTTCTTATTCTCACGCATAGTATTAATTATTTAAAGGTGTCACGAACAGAGTTTACCATCTTCTCCACATTGTCCTTAAAGTTATTGATAACATCAGGCAGATCGTCCGTAATGTTCTTTACGGCACCACTCACCTTCTCAGTGGCTTGAATCTTCAGAGAGTCTGCTTTCACCTCATCGAGTGTGATGCCCAAAACATCGCAGAGAATCGCTTCACGCGCATACAGTCCGTTCTGAGCCTGTTGGAAATAATACGCCTTCTCATTCTGATCCACATCGTATGCAATCTCGTTTACACGAGGCAGTGGATGCAAAATTCGCAAGTTTGGCTTCGTCTTCTCCAGCATCGCATTACGCAGGATATACACATTCTTTACACGTTCATACTCGTCCAGGTCGGTGAAACGCTCACGTTGTACACGTGTCATATACAGAATATCAGCATCAGCGATGCTCTCAGCGGTGAAATCCTTGTGCTCCACAAACTTAATACTATGTTCACGGCAGTAGATCTTATACTCCTCCGGCATACGTAACTCATCGGGAGCGATAAAGTGGAACGTAGGATTGAAATGACGCATCGCCTGTATGAGCGAGTGTACCGTACGACCATACTTTAGGTCACCCACCAGGTAGATCTGGAGGTTTTCCAGCGAACCCTGCGTCTTATAGATAGAGTACAGGTCGAGCATGGTCTGCGACGGATGCTGGTGGGCACCGTCACCGGCATTCACCACTGGTACGTTGGTCACCTCACTGGCATAGCGAGCTGCCCCTTCCAAATAGTGACGCATCACGATGATGTCGGCATAGTTGCTCACCATCTTGATGGTGTCATTCAACGTCTCACCCTTACTCGAGCTGGTTGACATCGGGTCGCTGAAACCAATCACACGTGCGCCCAAACGGTTGGCAGCCGTCTCAAAGCTAAGACGGGTACGTGTGGAAGGTTCAAAAAACAAAGTGGCGACAACTTTTCCGTACAGCAAGTGACGGTTGGGATGGTTCTCAAATTCCTTAGCCATCTCTAACATATAGAGAATTTTCTCTTTGGTATAGTCGGCTATGGTCACTAAACTTCTGTTTTCCATAACATTGATTTGATTAGTCTATTTCGAGAGAACAAAGTTACAATTTTATTTCTTTACTTGAAAGAGAGAAGAAGTATTTTTTCGTATCTTCGCTCTCAAATAAAAACAGCGGCACTCATTGGATGTGAGTGCCGCTAGTATATTCATACAACGAACATGATTGTTTTTAAAGAGCATCTACCTGTTCCTGCGTAAGACCAGTGTAAAGCATGATTGTCTCCATCGGAATGCCATCTTTTTTCATCTTCTTAGCAATATCTAATTTTTCTTCTGTTCTGCCTTCTTTCATGCCTTCTTTCATGCCTTCTGCTCTGCCTTCTGCTCTACCCTCTGCTCTACCCTCTGCTCTGCCTTCTTTCATGCCTTCTCGCCATCCATCGCGCTTAGCAGTTTCCCATACATCACGGTCGGCATGCAGGTTAATCATGAATCTCTCGTACGCACGACGCTCATCACGCGTCATCTTCATGTAATCCAACTTCTGACGAGCTTCCTGCAACCCCGGGGTATTGGTATCAGGACGGATTATGCCTTTCTTCAGATATTCCATCCACTCCTCTATTGGAGTCTTGGCCACCTCATTAAACTGGTTCACACGCAATAGGAAATACTCAGGAAATACTTCTTTGGGAGAAATTGCACTGGCACTTTCGCTAACTATTTCCGACTCTCGTTGGTTGAATTTCAGCACTGAGTCAGGAAGAGTCATACCATGGAAGATGGTGGTGCCATGATATACATAATCTTCACCATCACCCAAGTCGAAATACAATACATTGATGGAATAGACCTTCTTGATATGCTCATAACCCTGACCTATCTCAAGCTGCTCCACAACCGCTTTAGATGTGCCGAACAGGATGCGCTGCATGAAATGACTTTCTCGGGCAAGCTGCACCTCAACCAGCACAATCTCACCTTCAGCTGTCTTAGCTTTCACATCCACGCGATTCGATTTGTCCTCTGCTGAATCGCGGTTGCTCTCGCTCTCTAATATCTCTAAAATCTTTATAGGCGTCTTTATGAGCACAGTCATCAGTCCTTCGAGCACCCCGAAGTTGGCCTTGTCGCGCAGGATACGCTTGATAGCCCAGTCGAACATGATGTATTGATTGTCGCCGTACATGGTTTTCTTACTTGCCTTTTTCTTGTCTTCTTCTTTCATAGCTACATTAAATTATGAATGAAACAATTTGTTTATCGCTACAAAAATAATACATGCGAAAGACAAAAACAAATAAAAGCTTGTTTTTCTTGTGAGACTACATAAAACATAACCACATCTTACTTGCCCTCTATGCTACCTATATAAATAAAGATTCTGGGTAGCAATTGGAGTTTTTCTATTTTTTAGCTACATTTGTGGCAAATTTAATAGAATATGGATTATATCAACGAACTGAACGAAGGACAGCGGAACGCAGTACTGTATTGCGACGGCCCATCATTGGTCATTGCGGGTGCTGGCTCAGGCAAAACACGTGTCCTCACCTATAAGATAGCGTACCTCCTGGAAGAGAAAGGTTATGACCCCTGGAACATTCTCGCACTGACATTCACCAACAAGGCAGCCAACGAAATGAAAGAGCGCATTGCCAAGCAGGTCGGTCCCAAACGTGCCCAATATCTCTGGATGGGTACCTTCCATTCCATCTTCCTCCGCATCCTTCACTATGAGCACGAGCACATCGGCTTCAACGCCAACTTCACGGTTTATGATGCCTCCGATAGCAAGAGTCTTATCAAGACCATCATCAAGGAAATGGGATTGGACGAGAAGGTTTACAAGCCTAATATGGTGGAAGAACGTATCTCAAACGCCAAGAACCGCCTCGTCACCCCACAGCAGTACCTCAGCAACAACGACCTTCTCGAGTCTGACCGAGATGCCAAGATACCTGCCACAGGCGACATCTACCTGCGTTATTGGAACCGTTGCAAACAGGCGAATGCCATGGATTTCGATGACCTGTTGTTCTACACCTATATACTATTCCAAGAACATCCCGACATATTGGTAAAATACCAGCAACAGTTCAAATATATCCTGGTCGATGAGTACCAAGACACCAACTATGCCCAACACCGCATCGTGTTGCAACTTGCTGCTCAACACCAGATGGTATGTGTGGTAGGCGACGATGCCCAAAGCATCTACTCCTTCAGAGGGGCAGAGATAGGCAATATCCTGAACTTTACCAAGGCCTTCCAAGGAGCCAAGTTGTTCAAGCTGGAACAGAACTACCGTTCAACACAGACCATCGTGAAAGCAGCCAATAGTCTGATTTCCAAGAATCAATGGCAGATCCAAAAGAAAGTATTCTCTGAGAAAGAGACAGGCGAACGACTCCATGTCACCGAAGCATACAGTGATGTAGAGGAAGGCGATATTGTTGCCAACACCATCGTTAAACTGCATAATCGTGAGTCAGTGCCTTACAACGAGATGGCCATCTTATACCGCACCAATGCACAAAGCCGTATCTTCGAGGAAGTGATGCGTAAGAAAGGCATCCCCTACCGTATCTTTGGCGGACTCTCTTTCTACCAGCGCAAGGAAATCAAAGACGTTATAGCCTACTTCCGTTTGGTGGTCAACCCCAACGACGAAGAAGCGTTTAAACGCATCATCAACTACCCCACCCGAGGCATAGGTGATACTACGGTGGGCAAGATCATCGCAGCAGCATCAAGGAATAACGTCAGCTTGTGGGAAGTCATCTCACAACCTCAGATCTATGAACTGGATGTGAACAAAGGCACTTTGAGCAAGCTCAATGGCTTCCATTCCATCATCAACGGTTTTATTCAGCATGTTTCAGACACTGATGCCTACGAATTGGGTACAGCCATCATCAAGGCATCAGGTATCATGAACGAGCTGATGCAGGACAGGACACCAGAAAACATGAGTCGTCAGGAGAATATCGAAGAACTTGTGAACGGTTTGCAGGACTTCACACAATCACACCGTGAGGAAGACAATGAGCGTATCTATCTCTCTGACTACCTGAGTGAAGTATCACTTCTGACCGACCAGGATACCGACCAAAGCAAGGATGATTCCAAAGTTACCATCATGACCATCCACTCCGCCAAAGGCTTGGAATTTGGCACAGTCTTCGTGGTTGGCTTGGAAGAGAATCTCTTCCCCAACCCCATGTGTTGCAACACTGTACAAGGTTTGGAAGAAGAGCGTCGTTTGTTCTACGTCGCCCTCACACGTGCCGAGGAGCATTGCTACCTCAGCTATGCCAAGTCACGCTTCCGCTACGGTAAGATGGAGTTCAGCTCCCCCAGCCGTTTCATCAATGACATCGACAAGCAGTTTGTAGATAAAGGACAGACAGGTCCTGAATTTGGCAAGCCCATCCAACGCAAGCCCTCACCATTCGTACGCCCTCAACCCACTTACACTCCTCCGAGAACATTAAAACGTGTAAGCAGTACCTTAGTCAGTCCATCAACGGGCAAGTCCATCCCCGAAGTTGCTGTTGGTCAACATATCCAACACGAACGCTTTGGCATCGGCGAAGTCATCAACGTTGAAGGCACAGGCGAGAATGCCAAAGCCACTATCCGCTTTCAGCATGCAGGTGAGAAGCAGCTCCTACTCCGCTTTGCAAAATTCAAAGTTATCGATTGACATTTAACGATTGACAATTGACTATTGACCATTGACTATTGACCCGTTCGGACGGATTTGCAATCCGTCCGTATTTGAATATGAGCATTTGTAATGCGAAAAAAAATATATTATCGGATTACAAATCCTTATAATCAACACGTTCGGATTATAAATCCGAACGAACGAGTAAAAACCATCCGAACGGAGGTCAATAGTCAATGTCGCGAAGCGACGTGTCAATGGAAGAATTGAAGTCTGAGACTATTCAGTACAACGCTGACGCTGGATAAAGCCATCAAAGCACTTGCCCACATAGGAGTTATCTGTATATCATATCCAAAGGCAACAGGTAAGCCTGCAGCCAATGGTATAGTCACCAAATTATATATAAATGCCCAGAAAAGATTCTCGTAAATCATCTTCACCGTCCTTCTCGACAGTCGGATAGCATCCGGAATACGCCTCAAGTCAGTCCCCATCAGTGTCACCTGTGCCACATCCATCGCCACATCCGTACCATGCCCCATCGCAATGCTCACATCCGCAGCTGCCAAAGCCTGCGAGTCATTGATGCCATCACCCACCATCGCCACTTGCTTGCCTTCTCCCTGTAATCTCCTCACCAGATCCTCCTTATCCTGGGGCATCACTTTACTCTGATAATGACCAATGCCTGCCTGCTCAGCCCAATAGCGGGCTGCCTCGTCCTTGTCCCCACTCATCATATACACCTCTACACCTTGCTTTTGCAAATCCTCCATCGCCTCACGGGCATACGGTTTCAAAGTCTTTCGTTCGTCCAAAGTTAATTCATCTGCATGTGTAAAGTCAACATTTTCATTGGGTATTGTCAACGTACCCGTCTTGTCAATCACCATCGCATCCACCTTTCTCAGCTGCTCCAGTGCGGTGGCATCCTTGATAAGAATATTCTGCTGTGCAGCCTTGCCGATACCCACCATCAAGGCAGTAGGTGTGGCAAGTCCCATAGCACACGGACAAGCGATTACCAACACTGACACTGCTGATAGGATAGCCCGTGGCAACATAGCTTCACCACCCAGTATCAGCCACATCACGAGAGTCAGCACGGCAATCACCATCACTGTCGGCACAAATACCAGGGCAATCTTGTCCACCGTGTGCTGCACAGGAGCCTTAGAGCCCTGAGCCTGCTGCACCATCTTGATGATGCCGGCTAGCACCGTACCCTCGCCCACTTGCTGTGCCTCAAAGCGAAATGTTCCCTGCTTCACCATTGTGCCAGCCAAAACCTTGCTACCCACCACCTTCTCCACAGGTGTAGGCTCCCCACTGATCATCGACTCATCAATATACGTTGTTCCCTCCGTTATCACTCCATCCACAGGTACCTTCTCGCCAGCCCTAACCTCCAGCACATCCTCTTCCTGAATAGTAGCCAGTGGTACCTCCGACAGTTCGCCCATCTGCAACACTCGGGCAGTCTTGGGTTGCAAACCCATCAACGCACGTATGGCAGATGCCGTACCATTCTTGGCACGTTCTTCCAGCAGCCTACCCGTCAGCACAAACGTTATTATCATCACTGACGCATCGTAATACGTATGACATTCAATCCCTCGACTGCCCCAAAATGCCTCGCCCCAAAACGTATTGAACACACTAAAGAGGAATGAAACACAGGTGGACATTGCCACCAGCGAGTCCATATTGGCAGACCCATGCATCAGCTGTTTCCAAGCATTACGATAAAATTGCCAGCCACAACAACTTAAATTGACGATTGAGATAACCATCATCAGCACATTGGCTGTCAATAAATTGTCAAAATGAATAACATTCATGGAAATGGCCATGCAACACAAAGCCAAGAACCACGATACTATCACCTTGCGACGCAGATCCAGATACCCCTGACGTTCTATTGCCACAATATCACGATCTTGCTCAATCACCAAGTCATAACCGATACCCAGTAACGCCTCCTTCATATCTGGCAGGGAAATAACCTTTGGGTCATACTCCACCAAAGCTGTCCGACTGGGCAATGACACAGCACAAGAGCTGACTCCTTTTAAGGAATTCAGCTTCTTCTCCACATGTGCCACACACACAGCACACATCATCCCAATGACCGGTATCGTTTGTCGTTCCACGATAATCAAAGTTAATTTTTCATGCAAAGATACTAAAAATCCAATCCTTTTAGCTAATTTTGAACTCAAAATTCAGAAAACATGGAAAGAAGGAAACTCTGTTGTATAGGATTTATTACCCGTGATACTATCATCACGCCAGACAATTTGGTTGATATGCCTGGTGGTACGGCTTGGTATTTTGCCAAGGCTATTGCCCATTTATCCACCAAAGATTTTCACCTGGTTACTGCCATCGAGGAGTCACAAACACCTGTCGTTGAGGATCTGCGTAGCAACGGTATCAACGTAACGGCACTTCCTACGCGTCAAGCCGTGCATTTTGAGAATATTTACGGTACCGACTTCAACAACCGCACCCAACGTGTCAAGGCAATCCCTGACCCTTTTACCGTTAACTCCTTACAAGATATCGAGGCCGATGTTATCCACTTAGGCACTTTGTTACACGACGACTTCCCTTTAGATGTTATCCGTTACCTCTCCACGAAGAGCCGTCTCAGTGTGGATGTACAAGGTTTCCTCCGCCAGGTATTACCCAATGGTCAGGTACAGCACACCGACTGGGCTGAGAAGCTACAGGCACTGCCTTATATATACACCTTGAAAGCCAACGAGATAGAGATGCAAGTTCTGACTGGTGCCTCAGATCCTTACGAGGCAGCCCTCATCCTCAAAGACATGGGGGTACAGGAGGTTATACTCACCTTAGGTGACCAAGGCTCTCTCATCTACACCCGTGGAGCCTTCCATGAGATACCCGCCTATCCTACACTTAACGTCATTGATGCCACTGGCTGTGGCGACACCTACATGGCAGGCTATCTCTATGAACGTCAACGTGGTGCTACAATTGATAATGCCGCCAAATTCGCAGCTGCCATGTGTACGTTAAAGTTGCAGAACCACGGTCCGTTTTGTAGTAACGAACTCGTTGTTAGAAAGATTAGCGCTAATAGTTCTTTTTCTCTCTGACAGCAGAGAGAAAAGGAGCCAAAGACTGCCGACTGCACCTCCGCGCTTTTTTTACGATTGACCATTGAACATTGACGATTGAACATTGACGATTGAACATTGACGATTGAACATTGACGATTGAATATTGAATATTGAATATTGAATATTGAATATTGAACATTGACTTCGTCCACGTTCGGACGGATTTGTAATCCGTCCGTATTGATTATAAGGATTTGTAATCCGATAATATTTTTTTCGCATTACAAATGCTCATATTCAGCCCGTTCGGATTTCAAATCCGAACGAACGAGGGGTCAATGCTCAATCGTCAATCGTCAATGGTCAATCGTCAAAATCGCGAGTAAGCGAGAGCAGTCCTGAGCTTGCTCAAGGACTGCCGAGCGTGAGGGATTTTTCTAGTTTTAAAAAGTCGGCAAATATCCTTGCTGCACTTTCTACCTTTGCTGCACAAGGCCTCTTTTTGTAATACTCTGCCGTACGCTCAGACGCCACGTAACTACTCTTAGCTTTCTCAAACCCTTTGAGACCCAGAATCTCAGCACAGATCAAGCTACCATTCTCCTGCTCCGACTTCGCCAGCAATTCCTGTACCACTTTATAACATGCCGACTTCCCCTCACGGTCATTACCTTCCGTCTGTCCACGGTCAAGTCCCACCAGCATGACGATGCCAGATACCGCCCCACACATCATCCTCAGTCTTCCGACACCACCACCAAAACCGGCAGAAATCTTTTTAGCCATCACCTCATCCAGTCCGTATAAATCAGCAAAGGCTGCCACCACACTCTGGCAACATCCATATCCAGCCATAAAATTCTCCACCGCTCGGTTGACCCGTTCATCCAATTCCTTTTCACTTATCTCCTTCATAATCGTTCTCATATTTTGAACAAAGATACTAACTTTCCCTTTCAGTGGCAAAACATTCATTTTTTTCTCTGTTAATAGTTCTTAAATGAAGTGTGTAAGCGTTGAATATATCGGCTTTTCTTACTAATTTTGTAAATAGTTAAATTGATATATAGATTTAAACAACTATAGATTTGAAACAACTTTTTTAAAACTTAATATTAAGTATGATTTATTCAACAGAAGTAAAAAACATGTGTAGCGTTACCAAAGGCGCATACCATGGACCTGCTCCAATTCCCGAAGAGGGCAAATGGATTCAGGCAAAAGAGATTAAAGACATTTCTGGTTACACTCATGGCGTTGGCTGGTGTGCACCTCAGCAGGGTGCTTGCAAGCTGAGTTTGAACGTGAAGGATGGTATTATTCAGGAAGCACTGGTGGAGACCATTGGTTGCACGGGTATGACTCACTCAGCAGCTATGGCAAGCGAGATCCTGCCTGGCAAGACCATCTTGGAAGCGTTGAACACCGACCTCGTATGCGATGCTATCAACACCGCAATGCGTGAACTGTTCCTGCAGATTGTCTACGGTCGTACCCAGAGTGCCTTCTCTGAGGGTGGTCTGGCTATCGGTGCTGGTTTGGAAGACCTCGGTAAGGGTCTCCGTTCACAGACTGGTACACTCTACGGCACAGTTGCTAAGGGTGCTCGTTATCTGGAGCTGACCGAGGGTTACATCACCAAGCAATACCTCGATGAGAACAACGAGATTTGCGGTTACGAGTATGTACACCTTGGCAAGATGATGGAAGCCATCAAGGGCGGCATGGACGCTAATGAGGCTGTGAAGAAATTCACCGGTTCTTATGGTCGTACGACAGAGGAGCAGGGAGCAGTTAAGGCTATTGACCCACGTAAAGAATAAGGAGGAACGACGATGATTAGAAAAGTACAGTTTGAGAGTCAGGAACGCCGTATCAACCAAGTTCTTGCAGCTCTGAAGGAGAATGGCATCAACAGTATTGAAGAGGCCAACGAGATTTGTGACAAGGCGGGTATCGACCCTTATCTGATATGCGAGGAAACCCAGCGCATCTGCTTTGAGAATGCCAAGTGGGCATACGTTTGTGGTGCAGCCATTGCTATCAAGAAGGGCGTAAAGACAGCTGCTGACGCAGCCGAGGCTATCGGTATTGGTCTGCAGAGTTTCTGCATCCCTGGATCTGTTGCTGACGACCGCAAGGTTGGTATAGGTCATGGTAACCTGGCAGCCCGTCTGCTCCGTGAGGAGACCGAGTGCTTCGCTTTCCTGGCAGGCCATGAGTCATTCGCTGCAGCTGAGGGTGCTATCAAGATTGCTGAGATGGCTAACAAGGTACGCCAAAAACCATTGCGCGTTATCCTGAACGGTCTTGGCAAGGATGCAGCTCAGATTATCAGCCGCATCAACGGTTTCACCTATGTACAGACTCAGTTCGACTACTTCACTTCAGAGTTGAAGATTGTGCGTGAGGTACCTTACGGCAACAATCCTAACCGTCTGAAGGTTAAGTGCTATGGAGCTGACGATGTTCGTGAGGGTGTTGCTATCCTGTGGCATGAGAATGTTGACGTGTCTATCACTGGTAACTCAACCAACCCAACCCGCTTCCAGCACCCAGTAGCTGGTACTTACAAGAAAGAGCGCGTATTAGCAGGCAAGCCATACTTCTCAGTAGCATCTGGTGGTGGTACGGGCCGTACCCTGCATCCAGACAACATGGCTGCTGGTCCTGCATCTTACGGTATGACTGACACCTTGGGTCGTATGCACTCAGACGCTCAGTTCGCTGGTTCTTCATCAGTACCTGCACACGTAGAGATGATGGGTTACCTGGGTATTGGTAACAACCCAATGGTAGGTGCTACCGTAGCTATTGCTGTAGCCATCGACCTCGCCATCAACAAGAAATAGTCTTTATTTCTTAACAAAAACGGATAAGGCTGCGAAAATCGCAGCCTTATTCATTTAACTTTTCTCTCTCGTTAAAACTTTGTATCACAAATATGATTCAAAAAGAAATACATAGTTGCCCAGAACTGATGGAGTATATCCAGGAGGTGGGTTTTCTGCCTTTGTTGGAAAGTGGCATCGCGTGGTTTTCTGCTATGGATGTCGTCGATGAAGACAACCGCTATGTGGTGTTCCCCGATGGTGGCTGGGATTGGCCTTTGTGGAAGTGGAAAGGTCCTATCGTACAGGAAGGCATCTGCGTGTATGGCAAGTTCTTTGCTGGCAAGGCTGGGTTTATCAGTCGCGAGTGGTGGCCAGACTTCTGCAACTACCGTCGCAGTAAACACCCCGTTCCAGCAGAGGGCAGCATCGAGGAAACAATACTGGTGACACTTCAGGAGTATGGCAGTCAGATCACGCGTGAACTGCGAGCTGCCTGTGGCTTTACCGGGCCAAAGATGCGAAGCAAGTTCGATGGCTATATCACCCGTTTGCAAATGGCATGTCGCATCGTCACAGAGGATTTCGTCTATCCCCGTGACAAGCACAACAACGAGTACGGTTGGGGCTGGGCGTTACTCACCACACCTGAGCAACTATTAGGCAGAGACAGCTTCAAATGCCCGCATACACCAGAGGACTCCTACCAGCGTCTGCTGGCACATTTCCACACCATCCTGCCCAATGCCACGAACAAACAGATAGAAAATTTAATTGGTTAAAGAATAAAAGTTTAATGATTACTTCAACAGCATACCAGCCCACTCTGGGATATCTTCAACATATTGTTTAAAGAGCTTACCATTTGCGGTACGGTATAGCAGACGGGGAAGCTGATTGTCAACAGAGTTGTCATAGACGTAAGCACGATCTACGAAAGAAATAGCTTTTGCAGCATTTAAAAGAGACTTGTAATAGCGGGAAATGATTTTCGAGATAGGAACTTCATGACCACCATTCAAATATCGTTGAGTAATACGGGAAACATTAATGGATGGGTTCCCTGTACAAACGTAGAAAAAACGAATGAAAAAGCCTGAATCCTTGGCCTTTTGCAAGAAATCTACTTTTTCCTGTGACGAGAAAACGGTCTCAAAAACGAAGTTCTTACCCTTTTCCAAACAATCATAGCGAAGTTTTGTTGCGTGTTCAGCAGCTTTCAGTACAGCATCAGGAGAATTCCAGTCGCCAAATACATCTTGAGCAATGTTATCTGGATTAATATACAGACTATCAGCCGCCCACTCGTTATTAAGCAGTTGAATGGTAGTTGTTGTCTTACCCGAACCATTTGGCCCTGCAACAACACAAAGAGTAGGTTTAATGTCTATCATAGGTTAAATCCTTTTTCTCCATGCTTCAATCTGGTTAGCAACGGTTTGCAGGCGGCGCAGTTTCTCTGCCTCAGCCTTGGCACTCGACTCTCTTGCAGCCTTAGCCACATCCTCCATCAGTTCCTGCAGCATCTCGTCTGTAGGTTCCTCCATGGAAGTCAGTCTATATTTCTTATTTACCTCTGTCATTAATATATCTGATATTAAGTTTCACCACTGCCAAAGTCAGTACAATAAAGCTGCGAGCAACAGACAGAATTCACTGACGTTTCGACTGCAAATATAGTAATTATTTCCATAATTTGACTCAGAAGACATTATTTCAAATACATTATCACCCTTCAGCTCCCTTCCTTCGTATAACAAGGCGGATTGCCTCAGGATGCTCTGTGGCAAACTCTGCTGCATCAGAAACCACACAGGCAAGATAGCCACCTCCACCTGCACCTGACATTTTCCAAGCCATAACACCAGGCATGGCGGCATATTTATCTATATACTCCTGCACACCAGGTTGCATCATGGCTGGAAACAGTGCCACTTGCGCCTCAAAAGATGCCAGATATGCCTTTGCAAAGCCATCCAGATCACAATCCATAATTGCATCCCAACATGCTGATGCCGCTTTTGTCAACGCCAGAACCTTCGGTTCAGTGATATCCTTTCCTTCCACCACAGAACACCCAGGTCTGCGAGGAAACATCGGAATCATGCACAAATGATTCTCCAGCCAAGACAGCACCTCCTCATCATAGCAAGTCTCAATCTTTTCCGGCCAGAAACGGTTATTGTAATAATGCCTGCAAAGTCCTGGAATGCAGATGCCTATGCTATCCTGAGCTCCCGATATGATGCCATCCGACCGCTCTGGGTCATTCTCAAAGCAAAACACCAGCTTGGCTAACATTTCAGGATCCATATTGGGCAGCTGATACGGCCAAATCTTCTTAATCATATTACGTGTACTGGTACTCAAACCACAGCGGTCACGCACTTCGAAGGTCGGTTCCAAAGAGATTGTTATCGCCCATCCTGGAGCATAGCAATTCACGTATGGCTGATCAATCCACGTTCCTGCCAAGTCCAGTCGTGTGGGAATCATACACAGGTTTTTCTTCAGAGAAGTTGACGAACGCGCCTCCAGTCCTTCATGCGGTTCCCGAGCCAGTACCACATACTCAATTCCCCGTTCCGCACAAAACCGCTCTTTCTCTTCATTCGCCCCATCCTCATTCACCACCAGGATATCTGGTTTCAATGCCTCCACTGTAGGAATAAAATCCATGATGCCTTTACCTGCATTGATAAACGCATCCTTCACATACCGGATACTCTTCACCATGAACAACCGTTCCTGCTCGTTATACACCGTCTTGTGATGCTTATACCCCAAGATAGTCTCATCGGAGCCTATCCCCACATATAGATCGCCATACTGCGAAGCTTGACGGAAGAACTCCACATGCCCACTGTGCAGCAGGTCATAACAGCCACTTACGAAGACCTTCTTAGCCATATTCTTAATCGTCAATCGTCAATTATCAATCGTCAATCGTCAATCGTCAATCTCTTACACTTAAGTCCATAACACAACACCACCACAAAGCAAAGCAGCGGAACAATAAACGAAAATTCCACATAGCCACCGTCTATGATCAACGCCTGCACTGGTGGTAGCAACGAGCCACCCAAGATAGCCATAATCAATCCCGCAGAACCTATCTCCGCATCAGGTCCTACATCTTTCAGTGCCAACCCATAGATTGTCGGGAACATCAGACTCATGCAAATCGATACCGCCACCAGACTGTACACGCCCACTCTACCCCCGACAATCACCACCACGAAAGACAATACAATCGCAGCTGCAGCAAAAACCGACAGCAGAACAGCAGGTCTGAAGAACCTCATCAATGCAGTACAAACAAAGCGTGAGCAGCAGAACAGAGCCATCGCAACAATATTCAGTCGCTGACTCATTATCTCTGCCGACTGTTCATCCACACCTTCGCCCATAAACACATGCGTTCCATATTGAATAATGAACGTCCAGCAAGTAATCTGTGCACCTATATAAAAGAACTGAGCCACCACACCGTCACGGTAAGTCTTATTGCCAAACAGACGCTTCAGTGTCGGACCAAAAGCCAACGACATACCATCTGTTTTTATTTTGCGGACAGGTATCTTCGTCAACAGAATCAGAACAAACACAATCGCCAGCAAGATACCGATGGCAGCATACGGTTTCACCACCACACTCAAATCGGCAGCCTTCAAAGCCTCAAACGACGCATCATCCAACAGCGCCCTCTCAGCGGTAGAAAGCGGATTCATACGAGCTTGAATGAAATACATCGCCACAAACATACCGCACAATGAACCCATAGGATTGAACGACTGTGCCAGGTTCAATCGCCTGGTTGCTGTCTCCGCCTCGCCCATCGAAAGGATGAAAGGATTGGCACTCGTCTCAAGGAAACTCAAGCCACAAGTAAGGATAAAATAAGCCACTAAGAAAGGATAGTAATTGCCAATGCTCGCTGCAGGTATAAACATCAAAGCCCCAACCGCATACAGTCCCAGTCCCATCAAGATACCAGCCTTATAGCTAAAGCGTTTGATAAACAATGCAGCGGGCAGAGCCATGCAGAAATACCCTCCATAGAACGCCACCTGCACCAACGAGCCTTCCGTCACACTCATGCGGAATATCTTGCTGAAACCCTTCACCATCGGGTTCGTAATGTCATTCGCAAAACCCCAAAGTGCGAAACAAGAAGTAATCAGGATGAACGGCAACAAGTAATTTATACCATCTTTCGTATTGATTAAACTCTTCATCTTATAACAACCAGTTACGTCCCTTACTATTCTTGAGAAGAATCAAAAATCTTCTCCATCAATTGCCATTTCTCATCACTCCGAGCGTCAGCAGCACAGCCCTGGAACTGACTCACATAAGCCTCCCACTCCGCCTGTTTAGGTAAAGTCGCCAATCGGGCCATGTCACGTTCAAAGTCAAAATCATCCACAGTATCCATAATCATAAACAGACTACGGTCATGACGGAATATCTGCATATGAAGGATACCCACCTCCTGCTGACCTTGTATAACCTCAGGCCACACATGAGCGTGAGCTTCAACATACTTCTGGATCATACCCTCATCATCCACAAGCTTCAATGTCTGACAAAACCTTTTCATATTGACCGCAAATTTACGTTATTTATCCAAATAATACAAAAAAACAGGGAATATTCCTATTGATTGTTTTTAGGTTATTTGCGCTTAAACAAATGATCAGCCACAGCAGTAAAGCCCTCTTTCAATATGTCCCAGTAGGCAGAGCTCGCATTCTTCGGGAAGATACTAAATAATATTGCAAAATCGTAAGTTCTACGATAAAACGAAATAATCTTTCTTGTGAAATAAGGATACTTGTTGAAATAACTCAAATCTCTATTATAGCCGAAATTACCGGTTTCAAGAATGTAATCACGTATTTTTATGGCTTTTCGTTGAGACGTTTTCGCTGAAGAATACAGAGGCATTGCCTCTTTGGGCATCCCAAGCGTATCCACTGCAAATGCAGCAAAAGCATGCCATTCCGTCATCACTTTCATTTTCTGCAACCTGTTTTCCAACAAGTCGTGATTCAAAGAATCCTTATACGTCCATAAAAACCTGCACCAATCACAGACCTGCTTCAGACCTATACCTCCATGGAAGAAATGATGCAGAATATGGGCAAATACTATTATTACATCATCGTCAGGAGCAGGAATAAGCACATCAGTACTTCCATTCTGCCAGCGCCTCACCCTACCTTGCTTAAATATTTCTTCTTGAAGCTCATCTATGACACAGTCAATACGTCCGGAAACATCCCCTCTCTGTGTCCCATGCAGCTCAACATCCCATGAATCCACACTTAACAATATGTGCTTAATATCCGGATCCTCTTCCCCTATCAATTGGCCTATAGTACCGAACCACTTTTTAGCCTTATCATAATTCTCGCCATCCAGGAATAAATCAACATCACCTGGTGAACGCCACAAAGGTCTTTCGTAACATTGAGCAATCCCCTGTCCTTTAATAAGTAATGTATAGATACCCACCTTGTACATCTTCGCCAATAGTTCCTCGATGAAACCATTCATCGTTACATTGCGCGACTCAAGTTGGGTGACAGCACTTATAAACTCAACTTTCACGTCTATAGGCACATCGGCACCCTCCAGATGCTCCAGTCCGGCAGCAATGAGTCCTATTACCGTCTGCTCTTCAGCAAGTCGATATACGTCATTGAAGTCAATTGCTTCAGACTCATCAAGCCGAACTTCTTTTTCCCAGAGACCAGCTCTCAGTAAAGCAAAGAAAACTTTTTCAGTATTAGTTAAATTCATTTCTTCGACACATAAACCACCTCACAAACAACACATAAGCGATACATAGGACAACGGCTGCTCCTATCAGATACAGCCAGTGCGCTAAAAGCGTATTCGGGCATAAGAAGATAAAGCCCAAAGACACAGCCAGCTGCAACACCATATACAGCAAAGCCACCTTTAAATGCCCTATCTGCAATTCATTTACCATCATCTGATAAGCGTGCTTGCGATGCGCCTGTACCAACTTCTCACGCAACGACAAACGATGCAAGATCGTCATGCATCCATCCACGCCATATACCAGCAACAAGATCAAATAAGTAACATCTCCCGTTTGAACAATCAGCCTACCTATGGCGAACAGCAAGATAAATGCGATACCTATACTCCCCACATCCCCAGGAAAACACATCGCCCGATCCTTTGGCCAGAAGTTGAAAAAGCCGAATACCAGCACGCCAATCATGGCAACTACCAAATAAGATATGTCAATGAACCCCATGCCATCTTCCCTCATCCATCTTGCATCCAACAGGAGCAAGGGAATCAGAACAGCCAGTGCATACCCTACTGTTATGCCATTGATGCCATCCATGAAATTGAATACATTTGCAGCTCCAACACACACTATCAGAGCAAGCAGCACAAACCACCACATCTCCCAACGCATGACACCCAGACTCCAAAGCATCAGTACCACCATCGTAACCTGTGCCATAAACCTGACTAAACCCGGTGCATAGCTGGCATCATCCCAGAGATTCACTCCGGCAATCAGCAGCAATCCACAAAGGAAAGGAAGATACATGGTAATGCCCTGTCCCTGCAAAAGCATCATCACTACCCATGCAACCATAGACAATGTAAAAATAACACCTCCACCTCTATATGTAATCAGCGAATGGGACGACCTCTCATTCGGTTCATCAACAATATGTAAACGACATGCTATCCTGATATAAACCAGCTCAAGAGCCAGCAACAGAATCAGCACGATCAAATATGCAGTCCAAGACATAATCAACTAACCTTATAATTCTTCAACACATCCAACGGCTCCCATCCCAATTCTGTACGTGCCTTCTCATTACTGAAAGTCAGGGATTGAGTCATCTTCTCCAACTTATATGAATTGAAAGGAGCTTTACCACCTAATAAATCCCCCACTTTAGCCATACACCATGCCACCCAGTATGGAATACTCATCGGTTTTCGCTTGCCCAACTGTTTAGCTATCGATGCGGCAATCTCTCCGAATGATGGCTGACGCGTGTCACACACATTATATACCCCACCCTTTTCAGCCAATAGAGGCACAAGCCTGGCAATATCTTCCACCATCAGGATACTCTTCACCACCTTTCCCCCAGCGATATTTACATATAAGCCCTTTTTAATGCCGTTCACCATAGCACCCAGGTTACCCGAGGCATCCTTCCCTGCCAACAATGAAGGTCGTAAGACACCCAACTTCACCTGATTTCTCCTACACCACTCCTCCAGATACCGCTCTGCCATAATCTTACTCTCCGCATACGGTGAAGTGCCATCCAAAGGATGATCTTCTGAAACCATATCTCCATATTCACAACCATATACAGCCACAGACGATATGAAAATCAAAGACTCTGGAACACCAACATGCTCCAACGCCGCACATAGATTCACAGTTCCCTGATAGTTCACATCATAAAAAGCCTGCTTCTCTGACTTCGTCTTTGGCACTGTATGTGCTTTGCCACAGGCATGCAGCACAACATCATATCGTTCAGGCAATACCGGTACCTGCTTAGCCAAGTCCACTTGCAACACATTATTCTGCGAAGTGCCACAAGTAGTAACCTCATACATCTGGTCAAGCAAAGGTTTTATATTTTTTCCCAAAAAACCAGTTCCTCCTGTAAACAATAGTTTTGTCATGATCAACGGTTATATAAACTGACAACCAACTTTTTCCACGACCAGCAAGGCATATACATGAACAGGAACCACAATATAGCTTTCAACTTAGTCCAACCAAGCACTATCTGATAGACATCAATACTATGCTTCGCCATCGACAATTTATCATTCGAAAGCGACCCCTCTCTCTTCCTGTAATAAGTCAGCGGTTCAATCATGCCATAGGCATTCCCGCACAACTTCAAGAGCGTCATGTTCAGTCCCCAATCCTCACATCTTCGAATGGTTGGCATCAGCACCTTTCCCAAACGATCCGCGTCATATATCAACGTGGAAAACCCCACTTTGTTATCCCGCTTATTATCAGCCAACGAATGTTCCCTCGGACAAATCACGATGCCCGAAACCTCATCATTTACTTCACAAGTATAATAACTTGTGTATGACATCGCATAGTCCCTCTGTTGCATAAACGCCACCTGCTTCTCCAGCTTGTCGGGAGCCCACATATCATCTCCATCCAGAAATGCGATGTATCTGCCTGAAGCATGTGTTATTGAATGATTACGTGCCACCCCTGCACCGGAATTCTTATCAAGCACAAAGCATTTGATACGGGAATCCAGCGAAGCTTGCGCCTGAATGATAGCCACGGTATGATCCGTTGAGCCATCATCCGTTATCAGCATCTCCCAATCCTGCAACGACTGTCTAAGCACAGACTGAATCGTTCGTAGGATAAAAGCTTCGCTGTTATAAGTCGGTGTAACAATCGAGACTAACGGTTGTGACATATTATTATGCTGGCATCAGCCAACGATAGCGTCTTTGATCGTATCTACAATATACTTCACATCCTCATCCGTCACATACGGACCGGCAGGCAAGCACATACCCACCTTGAAGATAGCTTCTGAAACGCCATTCACATAGGCGGGAGCCTGCTTATATACAGGTTGCTTATGCATCGGCTTCCATACTGGTCTTGCCTCAATACCAGCCTTATCCATATATACACGCAAAGCCTCCACATTCTCATTGGGCTGGCAGTCAGTAGTGGCGGAATCTGCCACATGAATCACGCCAGCAGCACCTCCAACGGCACCGGTCACCACTGTCTTATAGGCATTCTCTTGTCCTTTGATCTTCAGTTCTGGATCCAATGTAATTGTGCAAAGCCAGTAATTACTATCGAAAACCATTGAACATTGACCATTGACCATTGAACATTGACCATTGACCATTGAACATTGACCTTTAGGTTGTGAATGGACTGTAATGCCCTTAGTATCCGCCAACAATTCCTCATACAGTTTCTGCACATGCTTGTGGTGCGCGATATGATCATTCACCACAGTCATCTGTCCACGGCCGATACCGGCACAGATATTCGACATGCGGTAGTTATATCCTATCTTCTCATGCTGGTAATACGGATAGCTCTCACGATACTGTGTGGCGTACATCATAATCTCACGCCAGGAATCCTGATCCGGAGTAATCAGTGCGCCACCGCCAGAAGTTGTAATCATCTTGTTGCCGTTAAACGACAGCACGCCATACTTACCGAAGGTACCCAGCACCTGACCTTTGAATTTGGAGCCGAAACCCTCCGCAGCATCCTCAATGACAGGAATTTCATAGCGATCGGCAATCTCCATGATTCGGTCAATCTGATACGGCATGCCATACAGAGCCACCGGTACAATAGCCTTCGGCTTCTTGCCCGTCTTAGCTATTCTGTCCTTGATAGCCACCTCCAGCAAATCAGGATCCATATTCCAAGTTTCCTCTTCAGAGTCCACAAACACAGGTGTTGCTCCCAGATAAGTAATTGGGTGTGAAGATGCGCAGAATGTGAAAGACTGCACAATCACCTCATCGCCAGGCACTACCCCACATGCGATCAGTGCCAGATGCACCGCCGATGTGCCGGAAGACAGTGCTACAACCCGCTTGTCTTGACCAACAAAAGATTCAAGATCCTGTTCAAACCCATTCACATTCGGTCCCAGTGGCACCACCCAATTCGTGTCGAAAGCCTCCTGGATATACTTCTGTTCCATACCCGTTTCACTCATGTGAGCCAGGCACAAATAAATTCTCTTAGCCATATCTTTTAAACATATTCAATCTGTTGCAGAAATAATCTGCCTTATAATCTTGCAAAGATACTTTTTTTTCTCCAAATAAGAAAATTTTTATCCAAGAAACTGATTAATCAGTGTAATCTATGCGCGACATCATGTAGGAGAGCCCTACCCCAAGCAGTTCTTGACAAAGCCACCACTCCATAACCGAAAAGGTATTCCAAATAATAATGGTCATTGAGCAAAGCCTTTAAATAAGGCTTACAAATCATATATAATTCTTCACTCTTTCCATTCCGCGCTATCTGGAAGAAGATATATCTTATAAAGTATTTCGCCTCCTTTCCTGCTTCACCTGGCGTAAAGTTATTTGCAATCTCCTCATAGACCCTTTTCCAGTTATATACCTTTTTCTCCCTGTCCGTTCCCAACGTAATAGAATGCGGTCGCTTGAAATGCAGATAAGTTACATCCTGTATTAATGAAACATGGTTGAGGTACTTCAACAAGAAGAAAGTCCACAAGTTATCCTCCCATAAGTAACCCTCTTTGAAAAACACCTGATGTTCAACCAGTAAATCTCTTTTCACCAACTTATTCCAGGCATTCACATAAAAACCCCTTTTACAGAAAAAGAAATCCCTGACAGCCTCATACGAACCAACATCATGTTCGTCTTGCTTACGAGCTATCCTTTTACCTTGATAATCATTTACATAATTCCCCACCACCATCTCAACTGATGCATCCCTCATCACAGGTACCACCAATTTCTCAATGCAATCTTGTGTAATCTCATCATCACTGTCCAGATAAAGAACATAATCTCCAGTTGCTGCATCCGTACCTGTATTTCTGGCAGCAGACAATCCCCGGTTCCTCTCATGATGAACTATCGTGAATTTGACAGGTCCTTCATACGCTGCTATCAACTTCTCACATTGGGTAATACTGTCATCTGGTGTAGCATCATCCACGATAACACATTCAACATCCCTATAAGTCTGATTCATCACAGACTTCACACACTGTTCTATATAGTCCGAAACGCCATATACCGGTACGATGACAGATACTTTAATTCCCATTATTAGATAATTTTGAAGAATTATTAATTATTACAAAAATAGGGAATACTCCTTTTGTCAAAATATTCCCTATCATATTCTTTAATCTTTCAGGTATCCTTCAATTAGTCAATCCCATGACCAGAATGATTTCCGTGCTTTCTGTGTGAATTTAAATCTTATCTTCCTTCAATCACCTTCCAATCCACAATCTTCCATAACTCTGCCAGATGAGCTGCTCGGCGGTTCTGATAATCGAGATAGTATGCATGCTCCCAGACATCGAATGTCAGAAGAGGTTTCAGACCCTTGGTGACCGGGTTAGAAGCGCCAGGCTCCTGTGTTATGACCAACGAGCCATCAACCTGAGCTGAAAGCCATACCCAGCCACTGCCAAAGAGCCCCACTCCTTTAGCGACAAACTCCTCCTTAAAAGCATCGATACTCCCCCACTGCTTCACAATCTGCGCAGCAAGTGCGCCAGTAGGCTCTTTCTTCACCTCTGTCTCAGCGCCAAACTGTGTGAAATACATGTTGTGATTCAGCACCTGACCGGCATTGTTGAATATCGCCCCTGACGATTGCTTGACAATCTCTTCAAGAGCCAGTCCTTCCAATCCGCTGCCTGGCAGCAGTTTATTCAGGTTATCCACATAAGCCTGCAAGTGCTTTCCATAATGAAATTCCATCGTCTTAGAGCTAATCACAGGCTCCAGCGCATCCTTTCCATAAGACAAATCAACCAACGTAAACATAGTATTTAGTATTTATAAATCCGCATAAAGTTCTCATCATTTGACCTTTCAAAATGCAAATATATACACATTAATTCAAATCACAAAACTGTTAATAATAACTTGCTATAATTACTAAAACTTCTTAATATAGGTACCATATATAGGTACCATATATAGGTACCATAAAATACAATGGCAGCTACAGTCGAATGTGATTGTAGCTGCATATCTTTATCTTCTTACTAAATATTTCGTTAGCAAAGATACGAAAAAGTATCGAAACTTATCGCACTTTTGCTTGGATTTTCTAAATATTTAATATCGACATGCGCTTCAATACTTTGAGCGATGCATTCTTTATTGTGAGAGGTCGGACTCGTGAAGGGGATGATAAATCTTAACGACTGCATCCGCACCAAGACCCTTGCGCTGCATATAAGCAAAACTGCGGAGATACAACCACTAGCAGTAAGCATTCGTTCAAATACACATTGTAGTTGCTGTTGCTATTGTAAATAGGTGCAACTTATGTGTACTTCATCGAATGCTTTCAATTAACCTTTCTCTACAATAACCACCATCATCCCCGCCAAAACTGCAATTAAGATACTCATCAGTGTCCCAGCCAGCACATACTCGGTCTTGGCGGTTTCCTTATCTCCAAATCTGATGATCGATTTGGCAGCAATCAAAAGTCCTATAGCATCAAAACGCTGCAGGATAACAAACAGCAATATCAGCCAACGCTCAATATTTCCAATCAGTGATCCGGCATTAAAACTGCTCGCTTTCTCCTCAGGCATGCTTACGCTACAATGTCTCAACATCAACTTGATGAAGATATTTGCAGGTTTCCAGCAAGCAATAATAGCTATTCCCATGGTAACCTCTTTTGTGGTAACACAGAATGGCAGATTCCATCTGTACTCTGAGATCCAAATCCACGATATAAGTGCCAATACTGCCAGATGCAGAAGCTGGTCAGCGGCAAACCACTTCACATTTTCCTCATGATACGACTTAAACATATCAACCGCAAAATGCGAAAATCCGATTACCAAAGCGCCCCACCAGAAGCAGACATCCCATGAGACAAGCCATGCCAAGCCAAACACGATCAAAGCATGCACATAGTGATACGGGCTTCTCCAGTTCCTCTCCTTTTTATCCTTGCAGGTCTTTCCCGTTTGTAGCACAAAGTCAGCCACCAGATGAGCTAACACCAGACTTAAAAATAATTCCGTCATCATATTTGCTCAATTTCAAATGCCTCAAAATCCTTTATCGCGGTGTTCAGCAGTCCCCACTGTGCGTTCGTAGCACGCGTGTTTACAGACGACTGAGAAATACCCACTCTCTCACTTATCTCTTTTTCCTTGAAACCAAGTAGCTTATAGAATACCACCTCCGATTGCTTAGAAGAATACGAATCTACCAAATTGCTGACCATGGCCACATACGAATCCAACAAATTGCTAAATGCCCTCGGAACCTCATCTATTTCAAGAACAGAATAGACATCCAGCCTGCTTATCTCATCCAGATTGCGCCCCGATATGTAAATGGCCGGACCATCAATAATGTCATCCTCCTTATCTGTATACTTGATATCGGCTAAACCGATAGAGAAACGGATACCGTACCTCTGCAGCATCTCAGAACAATCATACTCCGAAGCTCTCAGTTTGACATAAAGCTTAATCAATATAGCGATTCTGAGTACATCATTGTAATTGGGGACAACGCACTCTATACTATCTCCCCTGACTATCCTGGCCCAAAAACCGGGGTAGTCATCCTCAAAATCGTGAAAGAGTTCCTGTAATCTGTTGCGCAGTGCTATCAGATCCTCTGTCTTCATTGACGTAGAGCGTACTATGTCAGCAGATATTGTTGCTATCATATTCCTTTTCTTATTCATTACACGCTGCAAATATATTGAATATTTCTTGAATAAGCATCAATTATCTATGTTTATTTAGATAATTTACCATTATCGACTCCTTTTTTAGAGCCTCCATCAAATTTGAGCCCACAAACATATGTATCCAACCCCTTTTAGCTACAAGCCTTAGCCTCAGCATTTGCTTGGGTTTTGAGCTTTCCTAGAAGAAATAGAGTGAATTTGTTTTTATATCAATTAAACACAAAAACTCTTCGGTAATGAGGTCATAGTCCCTCCTACCTTCGGATATTCTCCGGAAATATCTGTTGAAGCATTTAAGTGCCGCCTTCTTCTGAAGCTTGCAGGTCTCTACGAAGGTAAGTCATGCGATAGTCCCATGCATGCTCCCTCATCGGAATATCTATTCCATAGGGTCTAAATGTATTTACTGCTTACAGCCATAACTGCTTTTTTTAGAGTTGATGGCACAAAGGTACTGACTAGTTCTGAAACCACCTAAAAAGGGGTTGGATGCTTATGTTTTCTAAACTTCTTCACACTCTCTGATTTCATCTTCCCTTCATTTAGACCCTTCCTGTTCGCCTTCAACCAGTTCAGATGGACATGTTCCTCAATCCGATGCTTCGAAGGATTCCGATAGTTCTCATCCAGAAACCCATTACCTCTTTATACCTAGCCATCCATTGTTCATCCTGAGTCACAACTCAACAGAAATTAATTTCCTCAAACAGCCTGCATCCTCCATTACAGACCCCAGATATATCACACGATTCACATCTAGCAGGCAATGCATTCTCTCTAAACCGAACAAAATGCTCATTCTTCTGCCAGATATCCCGCAATGATTCTTTCCTCAAATCACCACAATATCCCTTATCAACCATAAACGAGCAAGGATACATCTTCATATCCTCATTGATAAAAACAGAAAAACGTGCAGCCTCGCATGATTCAATCAAAATCACGGGTACATCCATCCACTTTACAATCCCAGAAATACTACAACTATCAAAACCAATATTAACCGCATGACAATTATTCGCAGCACTAAAGAATCGTTCAATCTTCTCCTTATCCCGAAGCAATAGCGAATCACCATCCTTACCGATAGGCTTATAGTTCAAAAATATTATCGCGTTGACATTTTCCAAAAACGCAGGAGGCTCCAACAGCCACTGCGTCCATAAATCTATATAATCATTTCTTAAAAGGGCATGTAGGTTAACCTTTATACCATAACTTGTAATCTGTAAAATCAGCTGCCCATAAAACTTTTCATCAAACGGAGGATAAACGCTCACAGCCATAGCTCCACAGTACTCAGCTGTTGTCTGCAACACTTCATCGGTCAGCCCATCACCATTGGTCGTATATGATGGAACAATCCCATATTCCCGTATTAGTCGCAGAATCTCCACAAACTCAGGATGCTGATTAGGATTTCCGCCACCTAACGCTATTTGTAACGTTCCGCACTTAGCAGCCTGCTCTATTACAGAGCGGACTTCATTCATACTTAAATGCTTATAAAAGTTGGAATTGGCACCCCGATAGCAAAACGAACATTCTCTCTGACAGTAACTGGTAATTGACAAATCAATTAATTCCGGCCCATCTGCCGCCCATATTGGTTCTGGGAAGCCTTCATCCTCTTTTCGGACAAAGAACCCAGACCGCTGGTCAAACAACGTTCTATAGTGCTGTGCCGGATAGTTCCTTTCTATCAGTTTACCATCCATCATTCGTTGCGTCAAGAATAAAATTCTTTGTCTCTATCACAAAGTTGGACGTACAGAAATAGGACTCTAAGGCATCGTTATCACTATACAACCTACCCATATAGACATCAAAACCCCTAGCTTCTGCATCCTTGATTCTCTTCAATGTCTCTTCAGAGAATATATCCCTAATATAGTCATCAACCGTGTACCCATCCTTGTTCCACCTGTCTCGGGCAACAAATGTCCTTATGGGAGTCAGGTCATAGAAACAAAGGCGATACAGTTCTGCATACATATCATAAAACCTGGAATTAGCTTGTACTCCGACAGCCTTTATAAAGTCATCCAATAATACCTCTCCTTTCTTCATCAACACGAAGCAAGTTGACGAGCTATTAGTTACAAAGTTAGTTTTTATCTTCATCTTCCTTCCAGTTTAGCCAATTATACATCCTCTCAAACATCTCGTCGCTCGTAAACAAGTTCTCAAACGAACTGCTGCCGTAATCTAGACTTGAAAAATCAATCACACGATAATCTCCCGTAGCAATTGCGTCTGTATAGTGTTTCACCTCTGCCAAGGGAATGCAATAATACATCGAAATGAAGTGGGATATGTCACGATACTCCTGTTTGTAATACCGTTTAAACATCTCCTCCACATCCTTCGCTTCCTCAAAAATAGCATCATATATTTGTCCAAACATCTTCTTGGCAAAGCCTTTCGTGGTTCCAGCCCTTCTGAGGAAATCTTTTTTCGTCCCTTTGTGAACGGTCATTAGATAGCGGTAGTAATCATACCCTCTGATAACAAGAGGCTCTTTCACAGAATCATTACCTAACGAAGTGACATAGACCTTGTGATGCGAAGTGTCTATCAGCAATTTCAGCATTTTCGTCAGGACATCTCTCTCCGTACTATCCTCATCACTAGCCCTCCTCTTTATTCCTGCCTCTATGGCTCTAACCATCTCACTTCGTTCTGTGATGGCAGGACCTCCCCACAAATCAAGTCTGCCGTTTTTGTAACGCCAAGCCTTCTCAAGAGCATCTTCTTGCTCCTCGCCACCCATGCTCTCAAGCGTCTCAAACAAAGTATTCAAATTCAGTTTCGCATGTCTCTTGGGACTCCAATGATAAAACGACAACAGTCTGATGGTATCCCTGCTGTTCTCTACAATCAGTTTTTTTACTAAGGCGATATCATCATCCGTCAACCTTTCTTCTATTACATCCCATACATATTCATTGAAGGTTCCTATAAACCATAGTCTCTTTTTTAAATCCATTTCTATATCTTTTCTGTCTTTATTCTTGACATAGAGGAATAGGAACCTCCTGAAGCCCTCTGCCAGATTATTTATCTCATCTGTGAATGTATCCACCAGTATCCAGAACCTGTCTTTGTCTGCAGGGTACACTTCTTCTATCAAATATTTAACAGACAGAAAATCACGGATTTCCTCGAATGTAAAGTTAATCACATCGCCTGCCCCTCCGCTCATTCCCGTCGGGTCATGCCTTAATATCAGATTAGCGTTAAGAAAGTTCTCAAAACAAAGGTGCTCGTTATCCGACAATGATTTGACCACCTTATCATAATTTAGATTCCTGAAACAGTCCTCATTTATCATCCATTTTACGATATTCTGGAAAGTGCCGTAAGCCACATTCTCTACATTAGCCGTTGTCGAATGATGTTCCAACACTCTCTGTATATCTTGGCATAACTGGTCATAATATCTTTCATACAGGTCAATCCTGTCGATAAAGTCCTGTTTCGACACATCCAGCCCACTATTCGTCTCAAAATAGATACGCAACAGAAGCAGATTACTAGTTAGCTCATCAGCCACAGCAGGATGCAAGGTACCCTTCGTCTTAAAATGAGCAGCATAACGTTCTATGATGCAGTCCTTCTCGTTCTTTTCCAGTGTGTCATCGTTTCGGTACCTTCTGTCGAGCGACACCTCAACCAAATCTTCTCCCATCACCTCTCTGAGTGAACTATAATTCTGATCCCAAAAAGTCTTTCTGCAAGTCATTACCACTTTTACGTGACGATTGTCACCTATAGAAGAAAGAACTCTTGTAAGGTTGTTCCTGAACAGACGCTGGTTGACATTCTCATTCAGGCCGTCTATCACGATAATCAGATACTGCAGGTTTTGCTGACAGAATCTCTCAGCCTTCAACACAGCATCTTCCAGTGAACCATTACCCAGAAAATTGTATTCTTGTGCCACACTTCGCGCAAGATGTTTGGCAGACAACTCGTAGGCATTTACAAAGATATAAGGGATGCCTTCCGCCTGGAACAGGTTGTTCACCAAATCACAAACAAAGTTGGTTTTCCCTTGTCCAGCCTCTGAGGTCACCACCATGAATTTCTTGTTGAGCAGATCAACCTTTTCAGCTATTCGCCTTACTTTGAGTGAATTTGACCAACCGTGATTACCATCCTTGTCCATTTCATTCACGTTTGGCCTAAGATAATTCAGAAGGTCATCGCTCAACTCATAAAGCTTATCCAAATCTATGGTCTTTCCCAGGATTTCAAACTTCGACAAGTCAAGCTTAAAATCCTCTGTCTTACCATATTGTCTCCGTTTGGCATTGTACATTTCAAAACTCATGCTGCTCAACCTTTCTGTCAAGTACCCATACATTTTGTATGGCGCACAGAAAATCCTCGCTTTCTCTTTTGCCACCCTATTTTCAAGAAACGTATCCGGCAGGTACTTTTTAGAAAGGATATTTCTATTGAGCAAACGGCGGGAGAAGAACCGTTTGTTCACTCTCCTCTCTATTTTGTCCGTCTCCTTTATCCTTTCCTTTATCTTGGACGTCAGTGTCTTTAAGTCATCTGCACCTGCATACCGCAACATCGAATAGTGGTTGAAGTCAAAAGGCATATCTTCCACCTTCCACTCCCCAGCCATTGCAACAGCTATGATTCGGTCTGACGTCATGCTCTCGGTAGCTATCCCCATTTCATACATCACATTGGCATTAGGTAAAAGTTTACTCTTCAGCGAAACATTTCCTATGGGAGTCACGTCACCAACAAAGATGTCGCATTTCTGTATCTTCATCCTCACGGCATCCTCAATGCTGATGAAGCCTTTTCCGCCTCCTCCTTCCACTATTTCTAAGGCAATATTATCCCCTTTCAACTGTTTTGCAACAGCATCCAAGGCCTTTCGGAGGGTTTTCTTCGCCTCTTTGTTGTCCGATTGCCATGAATAAAATATGCGGTATTGGGGTATCATTGCTTATTTGACTTTTCCACCAATATATCAATGTATTAGCGATGGCTATTCTCTCATAAACTCAATGATTTTCTGAATCTGTTCAATTTTCAGGAATTCCTTTCTATGTGAAGCACTGTCTTGCCAAAGGCTGACTGAAGAATGCTACAAGCATTGATAAAATTCAGGTATGTCTCCTGATCGGCATAGAAGTCAATGAGAATGTCAATATCGCTCTTACGGGTGTTCTCACCACGTACTGTTGAGCCAAACAAGCCCAACTGCGAGACTCCCACTTCCTTTAGGGGAGCCTTCAATGACGAAAGGCGATTCAATACTGACTTCTTGTTCATATCCTAAATAATTTGAGCAAAGGTGCGAAAAAGTATCGAAACTTATCGCACTTTTGCTTGGATTTTCTAAATATTTAATATCGACATGCGCTTCTATACTTTGCGCGATGCATTCTTTATTGTGAGAAAGTACACAGATGCAAAGGTAAGGATAAAGCAACGGTATTCTAAGCTATAGCATTACGAATATAGCAGGCATAGAAAAAACTTTTTAATCTGTGTTTTCTGTGATTTCTGTGTGAAATAATAATCAATTCTTCCCATTAAACGCCTCCATGGTGGCTTGGCCTTGTGCAGAGATGCCCTCGCGTTTGAATACCTTCACGATGGTGAGGAAGATAATCTTCAGATCCAAGCCGAAAGTCAGGTGGTCAACATAATACACATCATAT
>JAGCGS010000003.1 GCA_017649485.1 Bacteroidaceae bacterium
GATAATCATACTGTCAGTTACAAGAGGCTTGTTAATCTTGTCTTCTGCTTTAATCTTTTGCAGCTCAAACCTCATCCTGGCATCATGACTTTCCTGAAGCATAGAGCTGTCTATGGCAACCAACGCATTAAATGCCGCCCAGTAGTTGCCGGCATCAAGCAAACTATCAATATAGTTGAGTGCCACGTTAGGACTATTATAGAAAACACCCCTACACCCTGACAAACAGAGCGTTATCATCAGAATCAGTATGTATTGTATTTGGCTCATCAACTATGAATTATCTCTAATCACTGCGCAAAGATAAGCAACAAATAATTCCCTAACAAATAAATTTGCCAGAAACAGGCAGGAGTCTAAAGCAAGAATTAACACGTACCTCAATTGCCATGATATCCGATAAACAAAGGGCAATTGGTACTTGTTTCTATAATACTGTAATGGAAAGGATGGCCGAAAAGCATTTCAACATACTTCTGCTCAAAAGCTGGAGGAGCAGAAGCTTCCATCCCGGTATAAGTTACTGCGGCAGCCTTTGTATCCCCTCCATCTTTTTCATGAAGAACAAATCTATGTCATTGGTATCATGCCCTTCCCATATTGGCAATCTCTCCAGGTCCCTGACCTGTGTCACCTATGCTGGTAATGTATTTAAGTGTATTTATACCTTCGTATCTTTTTTCTGGTACTTCTCTTGCTTATCATGGCTACATGAAAAAAACAAAAGACTGGCTAAAACACAAAGCAACGGGTTCTAACACCTTGGAATTTTAAACAGGATTGCCTAAACTTTCCACAAACGATTTGGTCACGGCAAAGGAGCGTTCAGCCACCGTATTCCAGAAATCATGATACTGGCTGGCATGGCTATCTTTGAGCGGCATATCACTGACAACACGGAATGAAATAAAAGGCACCTTATTAATATAACAGGTCTGCGCAATGGCACAACTCTCCATATCCACCGCTATAGCCTCAGGGAAATGCCTGATAATCTCACGCATCTTTTCCTGTGAATCTACAAACCAGTCACCTGTAACCATCAGTCCGGCATGTATCTTCACGCCACAATCAAGGTTCAGTGCCTTCTGCAGCAACCATGGTGCAGGCTCAAAGCGTACGGGCAAACCCTGAACTTGGCCATATTGGGTAGAGTTATCTATAGCTGTTCCGCAATACACATCGTGATAGGCCAGCTGTGCACTTACCACCACATCCTGCACATCCACCTCGTCGCCATTGCCACCTGCACATCCACTGGATATAATCACATCTGGATGAAACTCGTTTATCATACGCTGAGCACCCAGTGCTGCATTTACCTTGCCAATGCCACACTTGCTCACCATCACGTCGGCTCCCTCAAACAAGCTTTTCAGCTGACGTAATTCTTTATCCATCGCTACTATGATACCAACTTTCATGTTATCTTGTTATTTAATGGTCAATCGTCTATGGTAAACCCTTTAGGCACTGAATTGTCAAAACTCTTGCAGACTTCAGCGGCAAATATCATTCCTGTTGCAATCAAAGAATCCCATGTCTGCTCATCAAGTGTAGCCAAGTTGTCCAGCATGATATCTTTCTGCAACAACCCAAAAACAATTCCCGCATTGAAGTTGTCGCCTGCTCCAACTGTGCTCACAGGCTTAACTGGTGGCACGGCATACGCCTTGTTCAATGTTGCAGAGCGCAATTGCACATCTTTCGCCCCTGCGGTAAAAACGAAATTCTTGCAATAGAACTGTATCTTATCCTTATAAATCTTATCGGCATCACTCATGTCATACAAACACATAAAGTCTTCCTCAGAACCTCTTACTATATCGGCAAATTCGAGGTTCTCAAGGAAATATGGTGCCAACTTAATGGCATCATGCTTATGTGGACGACGGAAATTCAAGTCGTAAAACACAATCGCATTCTGATCTTTCGCCTTCTGTAGCAGCTCAACATGTCTTTCACGCAAAGCAGGATCCACTGCATAAAACGACCCCAGCATCACTATATCCCCTTCTTCTATCTTGGGCAACTCCACATGCAAGCGCTGATCAGGGTAATTCTTATAAAAGCTATATTGCGCATCACGTTCCTCATTCAGAAATGCAAGCGAGACAGGACTCTTATTATCAAAATACACATCCAAGTGTGAGGTGTCAATGCCATTCTCACGCATGTAGCGTTGAATCAGCTCTCCCACATAATCCTTGCCCACCTCACTGATAAATTCCACAGGTACTCCCATGTGTGCAAGTGACACGATGCTATTGAACACTGATCCTCCAGGTACGGCAGCCCAAGGTTGGTCATTCTTGAAAATGACATCTAATATCGTTTCTCCTATTCCTATTACTTTTCGCATAACTTATGTTTTAACTCTTCTCTCGATTTTTCACCTAAGTATCCTCCGTGGTGTCGTTTTGAATAATCATCAATGGTAAAACCTGTGCGTTTCATTGTTTCCACCACCAAGATATCGCCCATTACTGTCATCACCGTTGTACTTGTGGTCGGTGTCATGCCCAAAGGGCACACCTCTTTCGGATTGCCCGTACTCAGACAAACATCAGCCTCTTTAGCCAGCGGGCTCTCAGGGTTACTGGTTATCACGATACACTTCAATGCGGGGTTGAGCCGATGTGCCAAAGCTGTCAGTTCCACAATCTCGCGTGTCTTTCCTGAATTGGAAATAAACAAGAGTAAATCGTTTTCCTGCAAGATACCTAAATCGCCATGTTGCGCCTCACTGGGATGCAGAAATACCGCCGGTATGCCCGTCGAGCAGAATGTTGTGGCAATATTCATCGCAATCTGTCCAGCCTTTCCCATGCCTGATGTCACCAACTTACCCTTCCGATTGTGCACATGCTCAACAACCAAATTTACAGCCTCAACAAAGCCATCAGTCAAAGGAATATTCATAATCGCTTCCGCCTCTTTCCGCAGTAGATCCTGCATTGATGCCAGTAATTCTTTTTCCATAGTCTTCATTTTTTTTGTAAAGATAATGCAAACCTCTTTTATAAACAAAGTTTTCTTTGTTTTTACGCTCACTTTATACTATTTTTGCAGCCTTAAAGAACAGTTCACATGGAAACAGAGCATTATTACACCCATACATTGCCAAACGGATTGCGGTTAATCCTCCAACACACCACCTCTTTAGTGGCCTATTGCGGCTATGCCGTCAATGCTGGTACACGCGATGAAGATGCCAACATGCCTGGTATGGCACACTTCATCGAGCACATGCTCTTCAAGGGTACCGAGCGTCGCAAGGCTTGGCACATCCTCAACCGCATGGAACATGTTGGAGGCGACCTAAACGCTTTTACGAACAAAGAGGAGATGGTGGTGTATTGCTCGTTCATGCAGCAAGATTTCTCACGTGCCGTAGAGCTACTTACCGATTTGGTGTTCCACTCTGTCTTTCCCGAACATGAGATAGAGAAAGAACGTGAGGTTATCATCGACGAGATTAAGATGTATGAAGACACCCCTGCAGAACTCATCTTCGATGATTTCGAGAATCTGATATACAGTGGGCATCCTTTAGGCCGCAATATCCTGGGCAATGAAGAAAGCCTGCGACGTTATGGCAAGTCCGATGCCGATCAGTTCTATCACCGTTACTACCGTCCTGACAATATGGTGTTCTTTGTTTTGGGAAACTATACCCTTGCCCAGGTTGTTCGCCAAGTAGAACGATGGACCAGCGACATCGCTCTCAGTCCTGTTCAGATTTCTCGCCTGCAACCAACAAGCATCAATCCTGTGCGACAAAACATCTGCAAGCATACCCACCAGGCACACCTCATGATAGGTGGACGAGCATATAGTGGCGAGAGCTCCAAACGTGTTGCCCTCAACCTCATCAATAACCTGCTTGGAGGCCCAGGTATGAACAGTCGCCTCAACGTCTCCCTGCGTGAACACCGCGGACTCGTTTATGAGATAGAATCCAGCTACACGCCCTACACTGACACGGGTACCTTCTGCATCTACTTCGGATGTGACCATCATGACACTGAGCGATGCATACAGCTTGTGCTGAAAGAGCTCCAACACCTCTGCGAACACCCACTCAGCGACAGTCAGTTGCGGGCGGCTAAGAAGCAACTCATCGGGCAGATAGGCGTCAGTTCCGACAACCACGAGAGCCTTGCCCTCGGTATGGCTAAGACTTTCCTGCATTATAACCGCTTTGTCACCAGCCAGGAAGCTTTCAAAAACATTGAGCTACTCACTGCCCAACAATTGCAGCAAGTAGCCCAAGAAATATTGTCAACACAAAACCTGTCTATTTTGTGCTATTGTCAATAGCTTTGCGGAGCTTACCCACAGCCTCTTCCAGCGATTCTGTAGGCTCAATGATGTTATAGTCCTCCCAAAACTCCTCATCATAAAAGTCCATGATGCGGTCAGTCAGCACATCGCTGTTATGGAACGACTCTCTATAAGTGATGCTTTCCAACGGATTATCCACACGATTTGTTACCACCATCTCCGACACCACCGTATAATTAGTTGCGAACAGCCTGCGTTTCCAGTCGCAACGGAACTTGAAATCCGCCCTCACGTAGTTTATAAAATACCTGCCTCCCTGATAGCGATAGGTAACCAGATAAGTCAAGTCCTGCGCCCTGAACCTCATCGATGCCGGCTTCTTGCGCAACATCATACGCGTCACCTTATCCGGGTCTGCCATATCCACGCTAAACTCAATCCTGCTGACACCCAGACTTTCGCGGTCGATGAAAATCGTACCTATATACAGTGGGAAATCCAGCATTACAGGTTTCGGCTTGAAAGAAATCGCATACTGCACACGGTCGTCAATCGTAACAAAATCCTTGAACGAGTATTCATACATATCCATATACTCGAAATCCAGCAACACATCCGGATTCTTCACCGCATCCACGAATGTCACCAGGTTAGGGCCACCCTCTAACTTCACACTCAGTGTATCCTTCAGATCAGGACTCGCCACACTACGGCTCTTTTTGATGCGCACTCTATCACGGGCAGTACCTCCTCCCACCGAGTAAGCCGTCTTATACGCTTCTGTCACTGCCTCCGAGATTGTGATATACCTATTCCTCTTCTGTACCGTTTCACGATAGAACATATAATTCAGTGAAGGCACAGGATTGTAATTCTGCTTCACTTTCCACATTGCCTCCTCCACCAACAGACGTGCATTCACGGGGCTCACCACAATCTCATCCAGTCGGTAGGAGCTTTGCGACAGGAAATATTCATTACCAGTACTCGCTAACCTGTCCACCTCCACCTGATTGGAGCTATATCCCAGATACGAGAACTGCAGATATACCTTGCCACCCGGATCCTTAAATTTCAGTGTAAAAGCACCGTCAGAGTTTGTCACCGTACCGATGTTTGTGCCTGGCACATACACATTTACATATTCCAGCTTTCGGCGACTATTCTGGTCTCTCACAACGCCACTCACCGTTACCATATTCTCATTCATTCGCTCTGTGATAGCCTGTGCCACAGCTACAGAGGGGCAGCAAGCCAATATCAGGCAAGCTAACCAGATTTTACTAATCATTGACTTCAAATTCTTCATATTGTTTTATTTTTGGTTGATCTCAAACTAAACTCACATCCACAATACAGTTGGTTGTAAAAGCCATATTCCTTCAACAACTGGTTACGACGTTCCTGCAAGCCCCCCCTACGCCAGTTCTGTTCCCAGAAGGTCACCCCCTCCACCTGACTGGCTGCCCATCGCCCAGCTTCATTTATCTGCTCTAAACTTTTCCACCTCGACGAAGCCAGTGTGGTGGTAATCATCGTAAAACCATGCTCAGCCGCAAAGCGAGCCGTAGCCAACAGCCTCATCTTGAAGCAAGTCAGACATCTCTTGCCGCGCTCGGGTTCATTCTCCATGCCACACACTCCCTGCTTCCAAGCCTCATAATCATAGTCAGCATCCACAAAGTCCAATCCCTGGCTCGTCACAAACCGCTTTGCCTCAGCCTTGCGGATTTCGTATTCTTCTATCGGATAGATGTTAGGGTTATAATAAAACACCGTGGGACGTATCCCATTCGCCACCATACACTCTATGATAGCAGACGAACAAGGCGCACAACAAGCATGCAGCAGAACCTTATCCTCACTCCCCAACTTCTCAATCCTCAACATCAATCGTCATCATTAGGTCAATGGTCAATCGTCAATGGTCAATCGTCAATGGTCAATCGACTTCCTCAACACAATCAAACTCTCCGGCCCCATATTAAACAAAAGGTCAACAATACTCAAGTTCGGTATAAAGCCAAGCTTTTCTTGGAACACCTGATAGTAAGGCACCACCTTAAACTGCGGATCCAGCGAAGCAAAGTCTCTCTTAGGATGAATCACCTCCCTCAAATCCAAGCCATTCACAGTCGTCTCATATTCACTTGTCCTTGAAACCTGAGGCTCTATCCCTATCAGCCCAAACACCATTTCCTGCAAAGCCTCATTATAATCCACCAAGTATTCCCACTTGCGTTCATAAAACGGCACGAAGTCATCCTGATAGAACTCGAAATACGGTGTATGTCCATACGCCGACTCCAGCGCATACAGATGTAAGTGCCTCCAATTGCCATGGTCACTGATACGTATATCCTTTACCTCACACTTTAGTGTATCTGGCTTCACGATAGGCACAGTCAGGTCAATCTTCCCATTCGGTCCGCAGATTATACACCTATTTCTATAAGTCTGCTTCATGTAATGGTCATGCACTTCCACCCTTGCCTCATTAGCTGCCAGCAAATGCGCATAATACTCCACTGGTGCCAAGTAAGCTGTTGAAAGATATACATTGACCATAGATGTCATATTACTTATGCACCCACTTAAACAGGCGGTTCCAGCGGATCTTGCCATCCAGCCAACCTTTATCCTTGTCCAGCGACAGCCAAATCAGCACTGGCTTACCCACCACATGATCCTCTGGCACAAAGCCCCAGTATCTCGAGTCCGCACTCTTATGGCGGTTGTCACCCATCATCCAGTAATAATCCATCTGGAACGTATATTCGTCCGTCTTCACCCCATTGATGTAGATGCCATCACTTTTGCGTTCCAGCTTGTTGCCTTCATACGCCTCGATACAACGCTCATAAATCGGCAGGTTGTCTTCTGTCAGCTTGATGGTAGCCCCCCTCTTCGGAATCCATATAGGTCCATAGTCATTCCTTGTCCATCGCGTGTATAGATTCAACGGATACAACTGTCCCACGTAGTTCTCCCGTTCGGGTTCCATCACAATTTTACTCACCAGCTTCTTGTTGGCTTTCAGTTTCTCCAGCATCTCCTTCGTCAGTGGCAGGTTATACGTTGGTGTCAGCCTCCCGTTCTGCTGGCGTGTGTTCAGTCCCATGCTCAGCAGCTCATTCTCCCACGACATGTCGCTGCCCACTTCCCATCTGTCTTCCTCGCTGATGCCCAGCTCCTCAAACATATCATTCGGAATCACCGGGCCTGTGGTCTGCACGAAGTAATTCAGCTGCATATTCTCAGGATCCTCAATCTGCTCACCGTTCAGCCACACATGTGCGTCCTTAATCTCAAGCGTATCGCCAGGCAGACCAACGCATCGTTTCACATAATTCTCCCTTCTGTCCACAGGTCGCACAATCACCTCGCCATAGATGCGCGGGTTACTCTTCACCAGCTTGGAACCTTCAGCATAATACACATCATACGCCAGTCGTTGCTGCTCGCGTGTCAGGCTCTCCATATCTACCCGCTCACCAAAGCGTCGTTTCCCCTCGTTATATGCCAAGCTATAGAAATCCGTCTGTTGGAAGTTCAGCGCCACTGTATCGCCGGCAGGGAAGTTAAACACCACTATATCGTTTAGCTTCACTTTCTCCCATCCTTTGGCACGCTTATACTTCCACTGTGGCCAATCCACATACGACTTCATCTCCGTGCCAGGAATCGTGTGTTGAGTCAGTGGCATCGACAGCGGGGTATTCGGAGTGCGTGGCCCATAGCTTGCCTTGCTCACAAACAAGTAATCTCCCACCAGCAGACTCTTCTCCAAGCTCGATGAAGGAATCTGGTAATTCTGGAAGATATAGATATTCACGAAATACACAGCAACCAGTGCGAACACAATAGCGTCCACCCAGCTCATGATTCCTCTTGCCGTATCATTCTCCCACTCACGCCAGAAGCCCCAAGGTACAATCTTCGTGATATAAGCGTCAAAGATAAATGGCACTACCAACAGTCCCCACCAACTCCTAATCCACACCAGAAACAACAGATATAGCACCATCATGATGCCCATTGTCACCCATTGTCTCTTTGTAGCCTCTTTCAATTTCTGCATACCCTACACATTAAAAACCGTAAACATCCTTATAATAATCATCAATTGTCAAAAGCCCATGCTGGTTCACTGTCCACTCAGCTGCCAGCACAGCTCCCAGAGCAAACCCTTTGCGGTTATGCGCATCATGCGTAATCGTAATCAGGTCAGCTTCAGAGTCATAACGCACCGTATGTATTCCTGGCACCTCTCCACGTCTGATGTTATCCACTCTCAGCAGCTTTGGGTCTGTTGTATCCTCTGCCCAGTCTGTCTTGCGGTCCACCAGCTTCACGATATCCTCTGCCAGTGTGATAGCTGTCCCGCTTGGGTGATCCAGCTTATGCACATGGTGTGTCTCCTCCATCTCCACGTCATATTGTGGGAAGCTGTTCATCACCTTTGCCAGATATCTGTTCACCGCAGCGAAGATACCCACGCCTATTGAGAAGTTCGAAGCCCACAGCAGCGTCTTTCCCTCCTGCTCGCAAGCACGTCTCACATCCTTTTCATGTTCCTTCTTCCATCCGGTGCTTCCGCTCACCACCTTCACGCCCTGTTGCCAAGCCTTCAGGTAGTTGCCGTATGCCGCCTGTGGAGCTGTAAACTCTATTGCCACATCAGCTGTCTTGAAAGCATCGCTTTCAAAGTCCTGCTGATTATCTATGTCTATCACACATACAATCTCATGTCCTCTCTTCAGGGCAATCTGCTCAATCATCTTGCCCATCTTTCCGTAGCCTATCAATGCAATTTTCATAAAAATTCTTTGTCGTAAAGTGAATATTTGTCCTTATTATGGTGCAAAGTTAATCTTTTTCTTAAATTTGCACACAAATTAAAGCATTCTTAACAATGGAACAGCTATTACAATACGTCTGGAAGCATAAAATCTACCCTTTTTCAGGGTTAAAGACCACAAATGGTGAAGTTGTGGAGGTTATTGACGCAGGGTTGCAAAACCAACATGCAGGTCCCGATTTTTTCAATGCCAAGTTAAAGATAGGCGATGTGTTATGGGTAGGCAATGTTGAAGTTCATGAAAAAGCAAGTGCCTGGTATAGTCACGGTCACCATTTAAACCCAGCTTACGCCAATGTTATCTTACATGTGGTGGGGGATGCCGATGCGGAGATTTTTCGCTACGGCTCTACAGAAAAGATCCCACAAGTCGTGCTACCTTGTCCTGATGAAGTGAAACGCAAATATGCCTTACTAAAACGGATGGACACCTATCCGGCCTGTTATGCCATTTTGCGTGACATTCCCATGATTACCCTACACAGTTGGCTCTCAGCACTTACTGCTGAGCGTATTGACCAAAGAGCAGGGCTGATCTATGAACGCTTGAAACTTTGTGAGAACAACTGGGAGCATGCCTTATTTATTACATTGGCCCGTAACTTCGGATTTGGTTTGAATGGTGATGTTTTCGAAGCATGGGCAAAGCGTATCAACTTGGCGGCAGTGGGCAAGCATCGGGATGATTTACGTCAGATAGAAGCCATCTTCTTCGGTATGGCAGGTCTGTTGGAAGATAATCTTGATGATTCCTATTATCGTGATTTGCAACAAGAATACCGTTATTTAAGTCACAAATTCGGATTCAGTTCTCCAATCCAGACCGATTTGTGGAAGTTGTCCCGCATCCGCCCACAAGTTTTCCCCCATATCAAGATAGCCCAACTGGCATATCTTTACCATAATCAAGAGTCATTATTATCCAAAGTACTGGAAGCTAAGAGCATTGAATCTATGAAGTCATTGTTGCAAACTTCCACTTCTTCCTATTGGAATAACCACTATTTGTTTGGCAAGGAAACAGCAATCTATGAGAAGTCATTGGGCAATGACTCGCTGAACCTGATGCTTATCAACACGTTCATCCCTTTCCTGGTGGCCTATGGTAAACACAAAGGATGCGATGAGTTTTGTCATCGTGCCTCGGACTTCTTGGAACAATTGAAACCAGAGAACAATTATATCATCCGCCAATGGGAACGGTTTGGCATTATTGCAGACCATGCCGCTGATTCACAAGCGTTGATACAGCTCCGCAAAGAGTATTGCGACAAACGCGATTGCCTCCGTTGCCGCATTGGTTACCAGTATTTAAAGGTGAAAAAGACAACATAAATCAAGGTGCAGTCTTTCAGCAAATGGCTAACACAAAAAAAGCTGGCTATCTTCTCAGACTGCCAGCTGATGTTGTTTATTAGGTTGGACTACCGAGATTCGAACTCAGTCAAACAGAACCAAAACCTGTTGTGCTACCATTACACCATAGTCCAAACTACATATCAACCCATGGAATGCGGTGCAAAGATACACTTTTCTCTCGATTTATGCCAATATTTTCGAATTATTTTTCAAATACCACCAAAATTAGCCTACTTTTATCAAACTTAGGCCGCGTATCGGATATAAAAATAAATAGATTTATTTTGTATTTCTCTCGGCTTGCACTAACTTTACGGCACGAAATCATTAACATATTCAATATTATGAAGAAATTCTTTACATTTCTGGCTACGGCCATCTTCTCTCTGAGCAGCATGGCAATCACTCCGTTGTGGTTGCGCGATGTGCAAATATCACCAGACGGACAGCAGATACTCTTCTGCTATAAAGGTGATATATATAAGGTAAGTACACAAGGTGGAACAGCTATTCAGCTTACTACACAAGATTCTTATGAGTGTAATCCCATTTGGTCGCCAGACGGCAGACAGGTGGCTTTCGCCAGCGACCGTAATGGCAATCTGGACATCTATGTGATGCCAGCTGAAGGAGGCTCGGCAAAATGCCTGACTACTAACTCTGCTGCCGAGACACCCTGGACTTTTAGCCCAGACGGTAAGTATGTGCTGTTTTCTGCCACCATACAAGACCCTGCAACGAGCGCCATGTTCCCCCGCGCACAGATGACGGAGCTGTATCAGGTGCCTGCCGCAGGAGGGAGAACGACCCAGGTACTGGGCACTCCTGCTGAGATGGTGAACTTCAGCAAGGATGGCAATATGTTTCTTTACCAAGACCAAAAGGGGTTTGAGGACCAGTGGCGAAAGCACCAGATTTCTTCAGTGTCGAGGGATATCTGGCAGTATGACGTAAAGACTGGCAAGCATACGAACCTGACCAATCGCGCAGGCGAGGATCGTAACCCTATCATCGCTCCAGACGGCAAGACTGTTTATTTCCTGAGCGAGCGCGACCGAGGCTCTTTCAATGTGTATGCTTTTACCCTGGGCAATGCACAGAACGCCCAGCAGATTACCACTTTCAAGGATCATCCCGTTAGGTTCTTGTCTGTGGCCAACAATGGAACGCTCTGCTATGCATTCGACGGTGAAATCTACACACAGCAAGCTACTGGCAAGGCGCAGAAGGTGGCTATCACCCTGACGCGTGACGATGAGAACCTGCCAATTGACCTGAGATTCAGCAGCGGAGCACGATCAGCATCTGTTTCTCCTGATGGCAAGGAAGTGGCTTTTGCGGTGAGGGGTGAGATTTTCGTTACCTCAGTGGAGTATAACACTACCAAGCAGATTACACATACCGCAGCTAATGAGACAAGTCCTGTGTTTGGCAGCGACAATCGCACTTTGGTGTATGTGAGCGAGCGTGACGGACACTGGAACCTCTACGAGGCGAAGATTGCACGCAAGGATGATCCCAACTTTGCCAATGCTACCGTGATTGACGAGAAAGCGCTGTTCCCCGGCAACGATGGCATTGAACGCACATACCCGACCTTCTCGCCTGACGGCAAGGAACTGGCATTTATCGAGAACCGCAAGCAGCTGAAGGTGATGAACCTGGAGAGCAAGAGGGTTCGCACCGTTACTGACGGCTCTAAATGGCCTGAGACATCAGGCGGTTTCAGCTATGACTGGTCGCCTGATGGCAAGTGGTTTGCCATAGAGTTTATTGGCAACAAGCGTGATCCTTATGCAGACATAGGCTTGGTTAGCGCCAATGGTGGTGCGATTACGAACATTACCAACAGTGGCTACATAGACGGAAGTCCTACATGGGTGATGGATGGCAATGCTATCCTCTACCAAAGTAATCGCTATGGCATGCGCAGTCATGCCTCATGGGGTTCGCAAGACGATGCGATGCTGGCATTTGTTAACCAAGATGCCTATGACAAGTATCGCCTGAGTAAGGAAGACTATGAGTTGCAGAAGGAGTTAGAGAAGGAGCAGAAGAAGTCTGACAGCAAGGACGAGTCGAAAGACAAGAAAGATGAGAAGAAGGATGAGGTGAAACCTATCAACGTGGAGCTTGACGGCATAGAAGATCGCATTGTACGTGTCACTCCAAACTCATCAACCATGAATGGCATGATGATTGACAAGGATGGCGAGAACCTGTATTACTTCGCATCATTTGAGGGTGGCTATGACCTTTGGAAGATGGATATGCGCAAGCACGAGACTAAGTTGGTGAGTAAGGGCGCAGGTCCCGGCTCGATGATGATGGACAAGGAAGGTAAGAATATCTTCTTCTTAGGCAGCAGGATGCAAAAGCTGGATCCTAAGAGCGACAAGCTGACTCCTATCAGCTATGACGCTGAGATGAAGCTTGACCTGGCTGCTGAGCGAGATTATATGTTCAACCGTGTTTATCAGCAGGTAAAGGTTAGACTTTTCGACCCCAAAATTGCCTTTGCCGATTGGGAGAAGATGACCACTGCTTATCGCAAGTTCTTGCCACACATCAGTAATAACTACGACTTCCAAGAGTTATTGAGCGAATGGCTGGGCGAGCTGAATGTTTCACATAGTGGTGGCAGGTATTCACCTAACCTGAGTGGCGACCAGACGGCTACACTCGGCTTGCTGTATGACTGGACTTTCACAGGTAAGGGTCTGAAGGTGGATGAGGTGGTGGAGAATGGTCCTTTCGACCATGCAAACTCTAAGGTGAAGGCTGGCAGCATCGTTGAGAAGATTGATGGCATCGTGATTGACGAGAACACCAATTATAATAACCTGCTGAATGGCAAGGCTCGCAAGAAGACATTGGTATCTCTCTACAACCCACAGACTAACGAGCGTTGGGAAGAGGTGGTTCTGCCCATCCAACAGTCGGCTCTGACAGCTTTGCTCTACAAGCGATGGGTGAAGCAACGTGCTGCTGATGTGGAGAAATGGTCGAATGGACGGTTGGGCTATGTGCACATCGAGTCGATGAACGATGGCAGTTATCGTACCATCTATTCTGACATTCTGGGCAAATTCAACCAGAAGGAGGGCATCGTCATAGACACGCGTTTCAATGGTGGTGGCCGCTTGCATGAAGACATCCAGATTCTGTTCAGCGGAAAGCAGTATCTCACGCAGGTAATTCGTGGTGAGGAAGCTTGCGATATGCCAAGTCGCCGATGGAACAAGCCAAGCATCATGATCCAGTGTGAGGCCAATTACAGCAATGCACATGGTACCCCTTGGGTTTATAAGCATGAGAACATTGGCAAGCTGGTGGGTATGCCTGTGCCTGGCACCATGAGTAGTGTGATGTGGGAAACCCTGCAAGACCCCACCTTGGTGTTTGGTGTTCCTGTTATCGGCTATCGCACCGCAGAGGGCACCTGGTTGGAGAACAGCCAGTTGGAACCTGACATCTTGGTCGCCAACGCTCCTGATACCATCGTGAAAGGCATGGATACCCAGCTAAAAGCAGCTGTGGATGAATTGCTGAAAGAGATTGATGGGAAATAAATAAAAAGAGAAGAAGGCTGCTTGGGGAGCAGCCTTCTTCAGTTGACTACCTTTACGCTTTTCACAAAGAATAAAGACCAAAATTATATTTACCTAGTCTGTCATACACTTTTCTCAACTTATGAAGCAATCAAAAACATGAATTAAAATACCTTTTCACAAAGGCCACACATTAACTCTAATATGATGATGCAAATTTAGTGTAAAGAAAACACATTCGCAACAATTTCCTTAAAAAAATTATGCGTTTAACTTATTTTAATGTAATTACTACACTTATTTTGCTAAAAGCAGGTAGTAATTCTTCTTTCCACGCTGGACAAGCAGGTATTTTCCGTTCAGCAAGTCGGCTTCAGTCACCATTTGGTCGAAAGCAGCAAGCTTCTCTTTGTTCATGGAAACGCCACCACCTTGTACCAATTTACGCATCTCACCCTTTGATGGGAACACCTTCGTATGTTCAGCAAACAAATCCACAGCCTTTACGCCTTCGGTAAACAAACTGCGGTTGACCTCAAACTGAGGAACGCCCTCGAATACAGACAGCAGTGTATCCTCGTCCAACTTCAGCAAAGCATCGTGGGTATTATTGCCAAACAGGATGCCTGAAGCCTCAACAGCGGCATTATAATCTTCCTCAGAGTGAACCATGATAGTCACCTCCTTCGCCAGACGTTTCTGCAAGATGCGACGACCTGGATCCTGCTGGTGCTCAGCAACCAATGCTTCGATCGTCTCTTTCTCCAAGCTGGTGAAGATCTTGATATACTTTTCGGCATCGTCATCACTCACATTCAGCCAGAACTGGTAGAACTTATATGGTGTGGTGCGCTTGGGGTCGAGCCAGATATTACCTGTTTCTGTTTTACCGAACTTCTTGCCATCAGCTTTGGTAATCAATGGGCAAGTCAGGGCAAAAGCCTCATTCTCGATACCCAATGTTCTGCGAATCAGCTCCGTGCCTGTAGTGATGTTACCCCATTGGTCATTACCACCCAACTGCAACTTGCAATGCTTTGTCTGATACAGATGCAAGAAATCATAGCCTTGCAGCAACTGATAAGTAAACTCAGTAAACGACAAGCCATCACGAGCCTCACCATTCAGACGCTTCTGAACAGAGTCTTTCGCCATCATATAATTAACCGTAATATGCTTTCCCACCTCACGGGCAAAATCAAGGAAAGTAAAATCCTTCATCCAGTCGTAGTTATTTACCATCTCCGCAGCATTGGGTTCCTTGCTTTCAAAGTCCAGGAATTTAGACACCTGCTTCTTGATGCACTCTTGGTTATGATACAATGTATCAGCATCCAACAGATTTCTCTCTTGGCTCTTTCCTGATGGGTCGCCAATCATACCTGTTGCACCACCCACCAAGATGATAGGTTTGTGGCCACAACGTTGGAAGTGTCTGAGCATCATGATGCCACACAAGTGACCAATATGCAATGAGTCAGCTGTTGGGTCAGTACCCAAATAAGCCGTCACCATTTCTTTCTGAAGCAGTTCTTCAGTACCTGGCATGATCTGCGCCAACATACCACGCCATTTTAATTCTTCAACAAAGTTTTTTTTCATCAGATGATTATTGTTATTTTTATTTAGTTTGCAAAATTACTGCTTTTGTCCGAACTACCAACCTAATCTTTGAAAAAAGATGCGCTGAATGTTATTACCCACTGTTTCTTCCAGCTCAGCCACATCCATATTCAAGTCCTGTGCCACCTTCCTATATATCTGGTTTATGCCGAGTTTACTCTCATCCGTTTCCAAGAACAAGCGGTCGGGGGGGGTAGCTCGCAAAGCCTCCACATTGTAGCGTTCGCCAAACGAAAGATACATGCCTTCGTTTAATAGCTGCTTTGCCAATTTCTCTTTCCCCCTAAAACCATGGATAATCCAAGGTCCGTGCTTCCTTAATCTATTTGCCCGTAACAGCAAATCCGCAGCATGCACCATGTGGATGATTAGTGGTTTCTCAAGAGATGTAGCCAAAACACTTTGCGAAAAGAAGAAACTAAACTGTGCTTCTCGGTTACTGTTTCTTTTATTGTCAAAACCAGCCTCACCAATGGCCAGCACCTGCGGATGTTCCGCAAGCTGCTTCAGTAAGTCAACATCATCAGCCTCCAGCTCATGCAAAAACCAAGGATGAAATCCAACTGAGTACCATCTTCCTGACTCAATAATCAGTTCTTTGGGTGCCTTGCTGATGATGGCCTCCCCAGGTTTCCCATCTTCGTGGTGGGTATGTATGTCTAACAAATCAACTTTCATGGCACTGGGTCATAACCAGAGCCACCCCAAGGATGGCATCTTAATATTCTTCTTATTGCTAAATAAAGACCTTTGAATGGTCCGTGCTTTTTGATAGCCTCAACCGCATACTGCGAACAGGTGGGGGTAAATCTGCACGAAGGACCCAGCATTGGCGATATAAAACGCTGGTAGAAATAGATGGGCAACAGCAATATCTCAGACAGCACTTTCCTCATGGCTCTCGGGTATTTGATGCTCTGCCGCAAGTCTTTCCACCATCTTTTCCAAAGCCACTTTCATGCGCTTCCTAATAATGTCGGAAGCCATCAACTCGTCACTAAGGTAGAGGAACGATATCGCCATCTTTTCGTTACGGTTTGCCAATGCCTCTAACAGAGGAGCTTTGTTCAATCTGTAGGACTCGCGAATCTGACGTTTCAGCCAATTGCGGTCAACAGCATGTTTAAAGTTTCTCTTGGGTACAGATATAAGCACAGAAGCCTGAGATTTCAACTCAGGCTCCATAAGATACACCACACGAAGAGGGAAGACGGCGAATGAACGGGCTCCTGCCCCTCCTGTGAACATCTTCCCAATCACCTTTTTTCGGTTAAGCCTTTCGGCTTTCTTCAGTGTGTTGGGCATACATATTTAGTATTTAGGAGTGTTCCTTCAAAAAATTCTCCAAGGCAGCAGTCATCGAGGGAGCTTCTGCCGTGGGCGCATGGAAATCAAGTCGAAGTCCGGCATCCTTAACAGCTTGTGCTGTGGTCAGGCCCAGTGTACCTATCCTGACGTTGCCCTGCTTGAAGTTAGGATCGTTCTTCAGCAAAGATGTCACACCTGCCGGGCTGAAGAATATCAAACCATCATACTGAGCTATTTCCTCTGGAGTAAACGCATTACTGACTGTGCGATACATCACTCCCTCAGTATGCTGGATATTCTTTGCATCAAGCGCATTCTTGATGTCATCATTGTGTACATCAGACATAGGAATAAAATACTTCTCTGTTTTATGCTTCATGATCAGCGGAAGCAAATCCTCAAACTTGCCAGTAGCCCCATAGAACACCTTGCGCTTGCGATATTGCACATATTTCTGGATGTAGAGTGCAATCTTCTCTGCAACGCAGAAATACTTCATGGTTTCAGGAATAGAAACGCGAAGGTCTTCGCAAAGATGGAAGAAATGGTCGATTCCATGACGAGAAGTGAAGATGATTGCTGTATGATCCAAAATGTTTATCTTCTGCGCACGGAATTCTCGAGCAGATAATCTTTCTACCTTGATAAACGGTTTGAACTCAATCTCTATACCATATTTTGCCGCGATATCGAAATAGGGTGACTTATCGGTGGCAGGCTTGGGCTGAGAAACTAATAACTTCTTCATTTCCAAAGCTTCAAAATCTAATAATTAATAAGTAAATACCCATTCAACTGCTCAATTCCCAAAACCATAAGAATAATGGGAATAATTTCGAGCGCACAAAGGTACAAAATTAATAATAAACTGCCATAAATTTTTGCATAAAAAAGTTTTCTGAGCCAATAAAAGAGCAAAATACCTGGCAAAAGTAACACCAAAAAGAGCAAAATAAGTATAGGATAAAAGGACAAATTGTAATAGACATTCACTATTGTCAAGGGGAGCAACAGCACTCCTCCCAAACACTTGGAATTAATCCAACCCTCTATTCCAACATGCACTTCATTGCTTTCAAAAAACACCCAACCCACAAACTGATAGAGCAGCCAGCAGGAGAAGAGATAGAAGGATGAAATGAAAGTATAGAATAATAGCAGCAAAGCCGTGGGAAAGGACAACTGTGACAAATCTGGATGAACCTGCATGGACAGGGTATAGGCGAAGGTAGCTGTCACCACTGTTGCATGGGTCAACAACAAAGGTTGAACGCCTGCAGCTGTTTCAATACCCGTTTTGTCATTCTGGCGATAGGCGAAGAGGGGCATCTGCTCAACCTTTCGGAAAAAAGGCTTGCCCACCACTCTTACAGTGAGTGCCACCAACAACACACAGAAGAACAGGGTCAGCGTCAGGGCATCATCAGTATGCAACAGATATGGGAGCCTTTCGCCTATCATAATGCAGCATTCTCAATCACACTTTCTGTCCAGTAAGGCTCAGAGAATATGGTCTCAACAGCCTCATCAGGGGTATTAGCCATCCTCCAAACATGCAGGAACTTATCGTCTTGGAAGCGCTCTGCCACCGACTTTTCAAGCAGTTCTACCAAAGGCTGGTAGTATCCTCTTGTGTTCACCACCACCACAGGCTTGAGATACAAACCCAGTTTCTTGAGTGCCACAATGTCCATCAGTTCGTCGAAGGTTCCCACTCCGCCAGGCAAAGCAATGGCGGCATCAGATATCTCTGCCATGATGCGCTTACGCTCTGCCATCGTTTCCACCTCAATCACCTCATCAAGACCGGGTCGCAACCAGCCTTTCTCCACCATGAAACGGGGAATCACGCCTATGGCCTTACCACCATGTGCCTTCACAGCATCGCTGATGGCACCCATCAAGCCTACAGCACCACCTCCATAAACTAAAGTTACTCCGTGCTTCGCCAAGAGGGCACCCAGCTTAGCAGCTGCCTCGAAATAAGCCTGATCCACTTGAGTGCTGGATGCGCAATATACACTAACGGCCTTGATTTCGTTGAACCTTAAACATTGATCACCATTATCCATTATTATTTACCTTTTATATAATTATACAAGCTCTCGTTGTAATCCGCATTGATGTTACTATCCAAACAATACACACACTCGGTTAAAATCTTAGGTTCTTCGCCACAGATGTCAATGCCCAACACCTCACCCTTCAGCAGATAGTCCAACAAGGCAGTAAGCTGTTGCCAACTCATAGAGCCCTGATCCCAGTTGGTGCTACATTCATTGGGTGTCATCACATCCTTGTCTATGGAAACATAAACGGGAAGGCTGATGTGCAACCCCTGGATGATTGCTTCAATCGGCTTTCTGTTCAACTCGCTTTCGCTCACCACTTCCACCTTACCTGCGAATCCTTCCACCTCACTGAGCAACTTGTCATCTACCCCAATCAATATCACTTTCTGCAACCATGGATTCTCTTCCAATACAGCCCTTACCCAAGAGCCACATGAGAGTAGCTTATCAAACATAGGTCGCTGCATATCGGGATGATGGTCCATCACCAACAGGGTAAATGGCTTGTCAATGCGGTCTATCCATAGCTTCGACACATAGTGATAATCGCCAGAGTCTATCCAATGTATAGTCTCTAAGGGTTGCTCTGCCATCAGCTCTTTCAGCTTTTGCTCCGCTTCTTGGTCGCAATAGCAGTCAGTACCCTCTATCTGCGTGCAATCCACCCACTTGAACTCATCACCTTGCATGAAGTTGTAGGCTTCATATACGTGAGTGAAGTTTATTACGATTGACCATTGACGATTGACTATTGACCGTTGACTATTGACCATTGACCATTGACGATTATATGCCGAAGGCTGACTTCACTTTGTCAACATAGTCCAGTTTCTCCCATGTAAAGAGCTCCACTTCCACATCCTTATTTCCCTCATAGATCGAGCGGAAATGCTTCACCACTGTCTGTGGATCGCGTCCCATGTGTCCGTAAGCAGCTGTCTCCTCATAGATGGGGTTACGCAACTTCAGGCGATTCTCTATAGCCTTAGGCCTGAGGTCAAACAGCTGACCCACCACCTTGGCAATCTCACCATCGCTCATGTTTACATGACTGTGTCCGTAGGTGTTCACATAGATGCTCACAGGTTCGGCAACGCCTATGGCGTACGAAACCTGTACCAGCAACTCGTCACTCACCCCAGCGGCCACCAGGTTCTTGGCAATGTGTCGAGCCGCATAAGCCGCGCTTCTGTCGACCTTCGTCGGGTCCTTGCCGCTGAAGGCTCCGCCGCCGTGGCGCGAGTATCCGCCGTAGGTA
>JAGCGS010000014.1 GCA_017649485.1 Bacteroidaceae bacterium
ACAGGCTTCACACAGAGCCATTCTGTTTCCCTGACCGGCGGTTCTTCTACCAGCAACTACCGTGCATCCTACACCTATCTGGACCGTCAGGGTGTTGCCCGCAACAACGAGTTGCGTCGTCACAGCTTCCGCTTCCAGGTTCAGCAGCGCGCACTGAACAACAAGCTGCGTCTGACTTTGGATGCTGCCGGCACACTGACCGACTCTTACCGTCCTCAGGGCGGTGACTTCATCCGCGCATACAACATGATTCCTCTGTATCCTGTCTATAATGCTGACGGTTCATGGTTCGAGGGTGCTAACGGCGCTCTGTACAACGAGTATGACATGGGTAACCCAGTACACGCTATGGCTGAGAACTACGACAAGACCAAGTCTTCCATATTCTACGGACGCGGCGAGATCCAGTACGACATCATCGACGGTCTGAATATCAAGGCTAACCTCTACAAAAGCCGTGCTGCCAACGACCGTAGCGTATGGAACCAGGCCACTAACTATGCTGGTGCAGGTTCTAACAGTAACGCTCGTCGTCGCAACTGGACCAACGACCGTATCCTGATGGAGTGGACCCTGAACTTCGACAAGACTTTCGGTGACCACAAGGTAGGTGCCCTGGCAGGTTACTCTTGGGAGAACAACGAGTATGCTAACCATGAGACTTACGTTGAGAACTTTGCCGTTACCTCAATGGGTGCAGATAACATCCAGACCGGTAACGACCTGAAAGTCGGTAATGCTACTTCTGCCCGCAACGCTTACAAGCTGATCTCATTCTTCGGCCGTGCAACCTACTCTTACAAGGAACGCTACATGCTGACGGCAACCATCCGTCGAGACGGTTCCTCTAAGTTCGGTAAGAACCACAAGTGGGGTACCTTCCCATCAGTATCAGCTGCTTGGGGCATCTCTCAGGAAGCCTTCATGCAGAACGTGAACTGGGTGGACGACCTGAAGCTGCGCGCAGGTTACGGTGTAACCGGTAACCAGGACGGTCTGTCTCCTTACAAGTCACTGGAGTTGTATGAATCTTATGGTACTTACATTGCCAGTGGTTCTACTGAGACTGCATTCCGCGTTTCTCAGAACGCTAACCCAGACCTGAAGTGGGAAGCAACCCACATGTTCAACATCGGTCTGGACTTCTCTCTGTTCCATGGACGCTTCGGCGGTACCATCGAGTACTATGCTAAGAAGACCAAGGACATGCTGTACAACTACTCTGTTCCTACCCCTACCTATGTATATAACACTATCGCTGCCAACGTAGGTGATATGACCAACAAGGGTATCGAGGTTACTCTGAACTGGAACGTGATTAAGACTAGAGACTTTGACTGGACTACCACATTGACTCTTTCTCACAACGAGAACCGTGTGACCCGCCTGTCAAATGACTTCTATTCAACTTCTGCTGTATATACCGGTAACCCGTGGATCCGCGGCCAGTCCGGCCAGACCTCTCACATCGTTGAGGAAGGCCGCTCACTGGGTAACTTCTTCAACCTGAAGTGCACAGGCATTGACGCTGACGGCCACTTCGTCTATGTGGATGTAAACGGTGACGGTGTCGTATCAGATGATGACCGTACCTATATCGGCAATGCACTGCCTAAGGCTGAGTTCGGCTGGACCAACAACTTCAACTGGAAGAACTGGGACTTCAGCTTCTTCATCCGCGGTACACTGGGCAACAAGGTATGGAACAACCCGCTGGCTGCTTACGGTACTCCTAACTACATCATGGGTACCAACGCCATGCGGAATGACAACCTGACCAAGATTAAGGAATCTGCAAAGAACAGCTCATTCTGGATTGAGAACGGCTCATTCGCACGTCTGGACAACATGACACTGGGTTATACCTTCGACACCAAGAAGATCGACTGGCTGAGCAAGGCACGTCTGTACGTGACCGCACAGAACCTGTTCGTAATTACCGGCTACAAGGGCCTGGATCCTGAAGTGAACTACTCTTCAACCTCAGGTCTGTCTCCAGGTATCGAGGCTCGCGAATACTTCCCGAAGTCACGTTCATTCATCTTCGGTGTTAACTTAACATTCTAACCTTTAAAAACAGGACATACATTATGAAAAAGAATAAGATATTCAGTCTGCTGGCTGCCGCTTCTCTCCTGATTACAGTGCCTTCCTGCACCGACCTGGACGAGCGTATCTACGACCAGCTGCCGGCAGAGTCATTCGGTAGCACCGCTACCGAGATCAATGCACTGGTAGGTACCTGCTACAATACGCTGAAACGTTTGTTCCCAGACGATTGCTTGACCATGAGCGAAGGTTCAGGTTCAGTGATGATTTATCCTACCCGTATTGGTGGTGACTGGTGGGACGGTGGCCAGTACATGCAGATGTTCATGCACACCTACACCAACATGACCTCTTGTAACCGTGGCGCATGGAACGCTGCCATGGAGTCAATCGGTACCTGCAACGCTAACCTGAATACCGTGTTAGGTTCTGATATGCCTGACAAGGATCAGAAAGCTGCCGAGATTCGTGGTATCCGCGCATACTGGTACTATTTCTTGGTAAATGGATGGGGCAATGTTCCTATGGTTATCGACTATAACGACAAGGAACTGCCTACCAACTCAAGCCGTGCTGATGCTTACAACTGGCTGGTAGGTGAGGTTAACTCACTGGTTTCTGCCCTGCCAGAGGCTGATGGCAACTACGGCAAGTTCACCAAGGCTTCTGCCCACGCTCTGTTGGCTAAGCTGTACCTGAACGCTGAGGCTTGGGGTATGGGCAGCAAGTATGCCGAGGCTGCCAGCGAGGCTGCTCTGGTCATCAATGACCCGGGTCTGGAGCTGCTGAGCAACTGGAAGGATAACTTCTCTTGGAACAACTCTGGTAACAGGGAGTCCATCCTCTCCGCACAGTATTCTTCAAGCGATACCCGTAACACTAACTATGTACACATCCGTTGCCTGGGTTACGTTGAGAACCTGGCTATTGGTGGCACTTTTGGTGCTTGGAACGGTTTCTGCGCACAGCCTGACTATGTGAAGCTGTTTATGCACGACCCAAGCAAGGCAAGCGATCCTACTTACACTTACTATGACGATCCAGAGAACGATCCACGTATCGCTTCATTCCGACTGGGTATGCAGAAGCACCTCAGCACAGGTGAGATTCTGCTGACTGGTAAGAACCTGCCAATGAACCACTATGCAGAGGTATTCCCTTTGAATGGTACAGAGAAAGACGGTACGTTGTGGCGTGAGGTACAGCAGCAGGACGGTGGACGTGTAGGCAAGTGGGAGTATGTTGCTGGCTTGAGCGGCGCCATGAACAACGACTACGCTATCTTCCGTCTGGCTGACTTCTACCTGGTACGTGCAGAGGCACTGCTCCGTTCTGGAGGTGATGTTGCTGAGGCTACCCGTTTGGTGAATACAGTTCGTGCTCGTGCTTGGAGCGGCAACCCCAATTACAAACCTTATGCTGCCGTTACTTTGGCAGATGTCCAGCTTGAGCGTCGTCTGGAGCTGGCTTGGGAAGGCGTTTCACGTGAGGATGACATTCGCTTCGGATGCTATGACAAGGATATGTGGAGCATGTTCCGTGCAGGTGTCGGAAATGAACTTGACGACAATGGAATGCCTAAGAGCCTTACTCCAAACACATTCCCATGGGCACGAAAGTCTGACAAGTATCTGGAGTTGTTCCCAATTCCATTCTCAGCATGGCAGACCAATCCTAACTTGGTTCAGAATCCTGGTTATCCGGCATTCAACTAATTTATGATTGAACACCGTCATTCATAGTTCAATATAAATAATGCGATGAGGATGCGGCTTATTTGCCGCATCCTTTTTTATGTGTGTAAAAAGTATTAACTTTGCAGCATGAAGCTGATACAGATAGCTAAAGACTGGACTTTGCCAGTGTCAATGGGCATTGGCACATTGGCATACTTCATCTTTGCCTTCACTCCGGCATTGCATGGGGCAGCTCTTTTTTTCGATCCTATCTTCGATACCATATTGCCCTTGTTCATGTTTATGATCTTGTTTGTAACTTTCTGTAAAGTGGACTTCAAACAGATGAAGACAGAGCTGTGGCACCTGTGGATTGTCTTGTTGCAAGTGTTGTTGGTTCTAATAGTGGTGAGCATTATCCTCTTTACTAATCAGACATCCGAAAGTAAGATAGTGTGGGAGGGCGTTTTAACCTGCATTATCTGTCCTACTGCAGCAGCAGCTGCAGTTATTACAGTAAAGCTTGGTGGCAACTTGGGTTCTATGACCACCTATACCTTCATTAGTAGTTTTGTGACAGCATTACTGATACCTACCTTCTTTCCCTTAATAGAGAAAGATGCCCATCTCACATTCTTAGATGCTTTCCTTATTATATTAAACAAGGTGTGTTTAGTTTTGGTGCTTCCTTTGTTTTTAGGGTGGTTTGTGCGTCATTACGTGAAGCCATTGCATGACAAAATTGTGGCAGTTAAGGATATGGGATTCTATATGTGGGGTATCTCTCTCTCCATTGTTACTGGTACTACTATCAAGAACATTGTACATGCTGATGTATCCGTGTGGCTTTTGTTAATGATAGCTTTCACCTCAGCCATACTTTGTGTGATACAGTTTGCTTTAGGCAAGTTTGTGGGAAGCTTTTACAATAGTACCGTCAATGCAGGCCAGGCTTTGGGACAGAAGAACACAGCCTTTGCCATTTGGATAACCTACACATACTTAAACCCAGTAGCTTCTGTAGGCCCTGGGTGTTATATTCTTTGGCAGAATACAGTAAACTCTATTCAGCTATTTCTTCGTAGGAAGGGTGAACTCTCTTGATTCAGAAACATAGCCATTACTATCTACCACGTAAGCCCTAAAATCTGCCTCACCATCTTTTAGGTGTGAGTTGGCACTGATGGGCACCGAGTATGTCACCTTGCTATTGGGTGAAAGCTGGTTGATTTGCTTTGGATTGCCAATCTTTATGCCTTTTGTTTCACTGATAAGTTCTAAGATAGGGGTGATGTTCTTGATTGTTGAATTGCCATTGTTCACCACATCGAAGGTGATGCGACAATCCTCACCAGCCTCGATGGTGTCGTCATTGTCGCTGTCAATATAAATGAAGTTAGTCAACTCGATGGCTTCTATTGCTGAAGATTGTTGAACTTGAACGGCAGAAGCTGACTTTTTGGCTGCTTCTTCCATTCTATTCCTATACTGTTCTTCCTCAATGGCCGCTCCTACCACCATACCAGCAACAGAGCCAATCATGCCTCCTAATGAAGAACCATGTCTTCCTCCAGCGGCATCACCTGCAATAGAGCCTAATGTGCCACCAATCATGGCACCCATACTTGTACCCAAACCCATTGTCCCACATGATGTGAGCATCATAGCTACCGCTACCAATGTAATAATAACCTTTTTCATATCATTGTCATCGTTAGCGGAGAGACAGGGATTCGAACCCTGGATACGGTTGCCCGTATGCCGCATTTCGAGTGCGGTCCGTTCGACCACTCCGGCATCTCTCCTTTGCTATTTGAATGCAAAGGTACAACTTTTACTGCATAAAACTACCAAGTTTTAAAAAAAAGATGTACCTTTGTCCTTTGACAATATTTAAAACGAAAGTTATGAAAAAATTTATTAGCGCATTATTTGTGGCTGTTTGCTGTATGGCAATGGCTATTCCTGCTCAGGCGCAGGTTAAGTTTGGTGTAAAAGGTGGTTTGAACCTTTCAAAGATGGATTGGGAGATTGCCAATACGACTTTGAATAATGTGAAAGAGAACTCTACGGGTTTCTTTATCGGCCCGATGGTGGAGGCTACTGTTCCTCTTATCGGTATTGGTGTTGATGGTGCCTTGATGTATTCTCAGCGTGGTTCTGGTGAACTGAAGCAACAAGGTATTGAAGTGCCTATCAACCTGAAATATACCATTGGTTTGGGAGATATGGCTGCTATTTTCTTTGCTGCAGGTCCTGATTTCTATTTTAATCTTAAGGACGTAGATATCGCTGCTATTAAGAAGAAAGATGCTCAGGTAGGCTTGAACTTAGGTGGTGGTGTGAAGCTGCTGAATCACTTGCAGATAGGTGTTAACTATCAGTTTGCGTTGGGCAATAGCTTTGACCTGAAAGGCTTAACCAATGTCAACGTCAAGAACAAGCTGAACACTTGGCAGATTTCATTGGCTTATATGTTCTAAACAAAAGTAACGAATGAGAATAGCGTTACTGGCTTTGGTCGGTAACGCTATTTTTATCTGCTCTACATGACCTATATAGATGTGATATTACCCTTGCCTCTCAAGGCTACCTTCACTTATGCAGTGGATGAGGATATGGCTCAGCGAGTGAAGCGAGGATGCCGTGTTTTGGTGCCTTTAGGCAAGAAAAAGCATTATACAGGCATTGTGGAGAAGGTGCATCATGACACCCCAGGAGGCTATGAGGTGAAGTATGCGTTCGCCTTGTTGGAAGAACAGCCTGTGGTCTTGCCCAACCAGCTCAAGCTATGGGAGTGGATAGCCGACTATTACATGTGTGCTGAGGGCGATGTGTATAATGCCGCTGTTCCTGCAGGCCTGAAATTAGAGTTCAAGCCTAAGGTGGAGACTCATGTCAGACTGACATCTACCTATCGTTCAGAGGAAAAGCTACAACAACTGTTGGATTCTTTTCCCAAGCGAGCCGTCAAGCAACAAGAGCTATTACTTGCCTATTTACAGTTGTCAGATTTCTTTGAGGGTGGTCCTCATGAGGTTAGTAAGCAAGATTTGATGGCCTTTAGCCATTTATCCAATGAGGTGTTCAACGCCTTGGTCAATCGTGGAGTCTTTGAAACCTACCCCTTTGTCATCAGTCGATTGACAGATGACGCCCGTTCCCTTAGTGGCTTAAAACCACTGAATAACAATCAGCAAAGGGCGTTAGACGAAATCAAGCAATGTTTTGAAAATCGGGCTGTTTGTTTGCTCTATGGTGTAACTTCTTCTGGCAAGACGGAGATATACACCCATCTGATTGAGGAAACCATCCGTCAAGGCAAGCAGGTGCTCTACCTACTGCCAGAGATTGCCTTAACTACCCAGATAACAGAGCGTCTCAAGCGTGTGTTCGGCTCAAGCATAGGCATTTACCATAGTAAGTTCTCTGACCCTGAAAGGGTGGAGATATGGAACAAGCAACTCTCCGATGACCCTTACATGATAATTTTAGGTGCACGATCTTCAGTATTTTTACCTTATCAACAGTTGGGACTTGTTATCGTGGATGAAGAGCATGAGAGTTCATATAAGCAACAAGACCCTGCGCCTCGCTATCATGCACGTAATACAGCATTGATGTTGGCATCCATGTATGGTGCCAAGACCTTATTGGGTACTGCCACTCCCTCCGTAGAGAGTTGGTATAATGCTACAGAGGCTGGAAAGTACGGATTGGTTGAGCTGAAGGAGCGATACCAGGAGATGCAACTGCCTGATATTCTGCCTGTAGATATCAAGGAGCTGCATCGTAAGAAGATGATGTATGGCCATTTCTCACCAGTCTTGAAAGAAAAGATGGAAGAAGCCTTAGCCCGTCATGAACAGATTATACTTTTCCAGAATAGACGAGGCTTTGCTCCGATGATAGAGTGCCATGATTGTGGTTGGGTGCCCAAATGTGTGCATTGCGATGTGAGCCTGACTCTTCATAAATATACCAATCAGTTGGTGTGCCACTATTGTGGCTATACCACCCCTGTGCCCCACATCTGTCCTGAGTGTGGAAGCCAAGACTTACGCAACATAGGCTTTGGTACTGAGAAAGTGGAAGATGAGATTAAGGAGATGTTTCCTCATGCCAGGGTGATGCGAATGGATTTGGACACAACCCGAAGTAAAACGGCATACGAGAAGATGATTCGTGATTTCGAAAAGCAAAGAACTGATATTCTGATTGGTACGCAGATGGTATCCAAGGGCCTCGATTTCGACCATGTTCGTCTGGTAGGTATCCTCAATGCAGATACCATGTTGAATTATCCTGACTTCCGTGCCTATGAGCGTGCCTATCAGCTGATGGCACAGGTAGCAGGCAGGGCTGGGCGTAAAGGAGAGCGTGGCTTGGTGGTGTTGCAGACAGGACATGTGGATTATCCCATTATCAGTCATGTCATTGCCAATGATTTCGAGTCGATGGTGCAAGCCCAACTGTCTGAACGCCAGGTTTGTCATTTCCCTCCTTTCTATCGTTTGGTGTATATTTACATCAAGCATCGTGATCGTCTATTGACAGAAAGCATGACTGCGAAGTTTACAGCTCAGCTCGTCAAAGTCTTTGGCTCTGAGCGTGTAAATGGTCCCATGCAACCCGCTGTTGCCCGAGTACATTCCTTGCATATCGGCATGATTATGCTCAAGATAGAAAGCACTGCCTCTATGGCAAGAGCCAGAGAACTCTTGTTGCAAGTACAACATCTCATGATGCAAGTTCCCCAATTCAAGTCATTGCAAGTCTATTACGACGTTGATCCGGTTTAAGCTCCTTGTTGATAGAATGCAAGACCTCGTACTGGAATGGTAATGAAAGCCGATAATCCCGCATTTGTAACGCTCTTGCCATACCTAAGCATACCCTTTGAGTATGCTTAGAGCGAGAGTAGAGCGAAAGAAGAGCGAGAGAAGTCCCTGCCAGTAGCCTTTTTTTTATTGCTATTTTAGTTACATAGTTACACTATTCCCTTTTATTGCTTGACACTTATTGACTTTAATTAAGTGTAGCTTCTCTCCAAAGTTACACTGCTTATGCTCGCACCAAAACAACTTGTTTTGGTGCGAGAGAAAGCTATCTGACACTTTGCAGGAAGCAATCTGATGATACCAAAACAACTTGTTTTGGTATGTCGCATTACTTATCTCTCATGAGGGGAACATCGTGTTAACTCTAGCGCTATACTATGTTTCACATCTGAACAAGCCTAATCTACCGAATTAGTGTAACTTTATTAAAAAGGTACACTAAAATAATGCACTAATATACAACCCATTAACAGTGAAAATGTAACTATGTAACTTTTTTTGTCAAATTAAAAAAATCGTGCGAATCTTTAGTTAAACAAAAAGCAGGCCTGGGTGCTTTCCAAAGAATGGTTGAACTTATTTCAGTTCTGGATAGCTGATGCGGGGGTGATACATCGAACGCAGTTTGGCCTTGAACACCTGCTTGATGGTATAGATGTTTTGGAAGGTGATAGGGCAGTTAGTAAAATAGCCTTCTTCCACTTGGGAATCTACTATCTTATCGACCAACTGGTTGATAGTGTCTTCCGTATATTCTTTCATACTTCGAGAAGCTGCTTCAACGGCATCTGCCATCATCAGGATGGCTTGCTCACGAGTAAACGGATTTGGTCCAGGATAACTGAACCAACTGGCATCGGGTTCCTCTCCTGGATGCTCATTCTTCCAACTGATATAGAAATACTTAGTAGTGCCTGCACCATGATGGGTGGTGATAAATTGCTTGATGACAGTGGGCAGGTTACTCTTCTCAGCTAAGCGTAATCCGTCGATAACATGATTGATAACAACCTTGGCGCTCTGCTCGTAGCTGAGCGACTGATGAGGATTGATGCCTCCGCTTTGGTTTTCTGTGAAGAAAGCAGGGTTCTCCATCTTGCCAATGTCATGATATAGCGCTCCTGTTCTGGCCAACTGACCATTGGCTCCTATACTGGTAGCGGCTTCGAATACTAAGTTAGCCACCTGCATGGAGTGTTGGAAAGTGCCTGGTGCCTGTTCTGACAATTGACGGAGCAGAGGCGTATTGGTGTTCGATAATTCGATAAGGGTAACATTAGAAGTGTAGCCAAACGCCTTCTCAAATACAAAGAGCAATGGATAGGCAAACAATACCAATACTCCACTGACCGTCAGGTAGATGTAATTACTTTGATTCATCTTGGCGAAATCGTGTTCGGAGAATAGTTCGAAGGCAAAGAACACCAGCAAGTAAGCAATTATCACAAATAAAACGGTACGGAATATCTGTGAACGCTGAGTCAGTTCCTTGAGGCTATAGATGCCAATCAGCCCTGCGGCAAATTGCAAGAGGATGAACTCATGTGGATAGCGCAAACTGATGGAGCATATCAAGATGGTAACGGCAAAGCACGTGAAAGCCGTTCGGGAATCCAGGAAAGTTCGGATGATGATGGGCATCATGACGTATGGTAACATATAGACAGACAATAGATTATTGGCTACCAATAGTTCGGTGACCACACTAAAGATGACAATCTGCGAGAACATCATCAATAAGCTGTTGCGTTCTCTGAAATAGGGCTTGCGATAGATTACCAGGTAGAGGACGAACAGACCTATGAAGATAGTGGTAAACAGAAGCTGACCAATCAGCATGAGCATTTTTTCTCTCTTCGACTCACTACGATTATTGCTTTCTTTTCGCAAGCTTTCAAGGATATTGTACTTATTGCTATCAATGATTTCACCTCGCTCAACAATCTTCTCACCACTTTGAACCAAGCCAGTAGCCCAAGAGTAGGAGTCAAAAAGCTGTTCTTTGGCCGTTTTGGTGACCTCCTCGTCATAAATGATATTTGGGGTAAGGTACTCGTTGAGTGAGCAACGCCTCAAGATGTCAGGATTATAGCGAGCAGAATCGGCATTGAGCAGGTGTATGTAAGCATCCCTGATGGAGTATATCTTGCTTAAGCTCTTGGTATTTGCCACTTTATTGTCAATCACCATGATGGCACTGATGCTATCCTCTTGTAGAGAACTCAGGTTTTCGTTGCTGATAATGCCTGCATTATAGATTTCTGTAAGGGTTCGTTGTAGATAAGTGTAGTAGTCTTGGCTGGGTAGCAACTCACGCAATGACTCTTGATAATCCTTACGGAATTGCTGAAGCTCGTTTTTACCCACCTCTTTATCGAGGTTATAGTAAGGTTGGAACAGTGCCAGGATGCTATCTTGCTCTTGCTTAATGACGTGGTCGGGTTTATATATGGGAAAGTCAAACGTGGCAATAAGCTGTCCGTACTTCCAAGGTTTGTCTAAATCAAACTGATAATTGAACTTTACGTCGCGAGGCATGAAGTAAACAATGAGGCCTATCGAGCAGAGGATAATTAGCAGTCGATACATGAAAGCCTTCCATATAGAGTTCTTTTTTTCACTATTTTGGGTCATATACATCCAATATTTTGCGAAAGTTACGAAAATAAACCGATAATATGGAGAAAAAGCGTTAATTTTGTGCGTTAAAAAAGAAAAAAAGTGTTTGAACAGCTATGACAGATAGAAAAGTAAGGGTTCGTTTTGCTCCAAGTCCCACAGGAGCTTTGCATATTGGTGGTGTTCGTACCGCTTTGTACAATTTTCTCTTTGCCCGTCAACATGGAGGTGATATGGTGTTTCGTATCGAGGATACTGACTCTAACCGTTTTGTGCCAGGAGCAGAGGAATATATCCTGGAATCGTTTCGTTGGCTGGGCATTGATTTCGATGAGGGTGTGAGTTTCGGTGGTGAGTATGGTCCCTATCGTCAGTCGGAGCGCAGAGAAATCTATCAGAAATATGTCAAGGTGTTGCTTGATGCCGGCAAGGCATACATAGCTTTCGATACCCCGCAGGAGCTGGAGGCCAAACGCTATGAGATAGCTAATTTCCAATATGACGCTTCTACTCGTATGCAGATGCGCAACTCTCTTACGATGCCTAAAGAAGAGGTTGACAAGCTGATTGCTGAAGGTACCCAGTATGTGGTAAGATTTAAGATTGAACCCAATGAACAGGTGCATGTGAATGACCTGATTCGTGGCGAGGTTGTGATTAACTCTTCTATTCTGGATGATAAGGTGCTCTATAAGAGTGCTGATCAATTGCCTACATATCACTTGGCAAATATTGTAGATGACCATTTGATGGAAATCAGTCATGTGATCCGAGGTGAGGAGTGGTTGCCTTCGGCTCCACTTCATGTGTTGCTTTATCGTGCTTTTGGCTGGGAAGACACTATGCCCCAATTTGCCCACCTGCCTTTATTACTGAAGCCTGAAGGTAATGGCAAGTTGAGTAAGCGTGATGGTGATCGTCTGGGTTTCCCAGTTTTCCCCTTAGAGTGGCATGACCCTAAGACGGGTGAGATTTCTCATGGTTACCGTGAGGAAGGCTATCTGCCAGAAGCAGTTATCAATTTCTTGGCTCTACTGGGATGGAACCCAGGAAATGACCAGGAAATTATGACAATGGATGAGATGATTAAACTCTTTGACATCAATCGTTGCAGCAAGGCTGGAGCTAAATTCGATTATAAGAAACTGATCTGGTTTAACCATGAATATGTGTTGATGAAAAGCGATGAGGAGGTGGCTCAGCTGTTTATGCCAGAGTTAAAGCAACGCGGTATCGAGGCTTCGCTCGAGAAAGTAACTGTCATCGTGGGCTTGGTGAAGAACCGTGTGAATTTCGTGAAGGAGTTATGGGACAATTGCCACTATTTCTTCATTGCACCTACTGAATATGATGAGAAGACGGTTAAGAAACGTTGGAAAGAGAACTCTGCCAATCAGATGAAGGAACTGATGGAGGTACTGAAAGGTGTTGAGGATTTCAGTATAGAAGGCCAAGAAAAAACCGTGATGGCTTGGATAGAGGCTCAGGGTTATAAGACTGGTGACATCATGAATGCTTTCCGTCTGACGTTAGTTGGCGAGGGTAAAGGTCCACACATGTTTGATATCTCTTGGGTGTTAGGCAAGGAAGAGACCTTGAGACGCATGGAAAGAGCCATTGAAGTGTTGAAGTGATATGTATAATTTCGCAATAAATCTGTATAGCTTTGCTGCCAAGGTGGATTCGCTCTTCAGTAAGAAGGTGAAGACTATGTTGGCTGGCCAGAGGGCTTGCTTCGAAACCTTGAGTACGAAGATAGATCCTAACAAGCGTTATCTTTGGTTTCATGCCTCTTCGCTGGGGGAATTTGAACAGGGAAGACCTTTGATGGAGCGTATTCGGAAAGAATACCCCTCGTATGGCATATTGCTGACATTCTTCTCGCCATCAGGTTATGAAGTGCGCAAGAACTATGAGGGAGCTGATGTGATTTGCTACTTGCCGTTTGACAAACCAAAATTGGTGAAGCGTTTCCTGGATTTAGCTAAGCCCTGCATGGCATTCTTTATCAAGTATGAGTTTTGGAAGAATTATCTCGATGAATTGCATCGTAGGCAAGTGCCTACTTTTAGTGTGTCTTCTATCTTCAGAGATAACCAGGTGTTTTTCAAAAGCTATGGCAAGGACTATCGACAAGTGTTACATAACTTTGATCATCTGTTTGTGCAAAACGAGTTGTCGAAGAACTTACTACATGGGATTGGGATAGATGCTGTGACAGTAGCAGGTGATACCCGTTTCGACCGAGTACAGCAGATTCGTCAACAGGCGAAGGAGTTACCGTTGGTGGAGGCTTTTAAGCAAGGGAAGCTTACCTTTGTAGCTGGTAGTTCGTGGCAACCTGATGAGGATCTGTTTATCGATTATTTTAATCAACATCCAGAAGTGAAACTTATCATAGCACCTCATGTAATAGGGGAGGATCATCTTCAACAAATTATCGTCAAGGTACAGGGTAAGGTGGTCCGTTATACACAAGCCACTTTAGAGAATGTACAGGATGCCCGTTGTTTGCTGATTGATTGTTTCGGGTTATTGTCCTCTATATATAGATATGGTGATATTGCTTATATTGGTGGAGGTTTTGGAACAGGAATCCACAATACGGTTGAGGCAGCTGTGTATGGTGTGCCCGTTTTATTCGGGCCAAACTACCAACGGTTCATGGAGGCGAAGGATTTAATAGCTTGTGGTGGTGCTTTCTCCTTCAATGATGGCAATGAATTGAAGATTTTGCTTGATAAGCTGCTGTTTGATGGTACTTATTTGCAAGATACAGGCCATAAGGCTGGAGCTTATGTGAGTTCCCGCATTGGAGCAACCGATATTATTCTGAATCATATCAAGGGGCTTTTGTAGTAAAGCCCCTTGATTTTCTTATTTTTCATCTTCTGCCAGATACCATTTGGTATAAGCCACATAATGTGCGGCATAGGATTCTGCCTGGTCGGGTTTTGTCTTTTTGATGAATTTGGCAGGTACGCCTCCCCAGATTTCATGTTCTCCTATGATGGTGCCACCCAAGACTAAAGCACCTGCGGCTACTACCGCTCCCTCTCCAACTACAGCATTGTCGAGTACTACTGCACCCATGCCGATGAGGCATCCTCGTTTGAGGGTGCAAGCATGAACAGTAGCATTGTGACCTATGGTCACATCGTCTTCAATGAAGGTGGGACCAATCTTATTGGTTACATGCACCACTGCTCCGTCTTGAACATTCACCCTGTTACCCATTGTAACAGGAGCCACATCGCCACGAACCACGGCATTGAACCATACAGAACATTCATCGCCCATGGTTACTTCGCCCACAATGGCGGCATTCTCACTGAAATAACACTCTTTACCCCATTTAGGAGTCAGTCCGTTTACTGATTTGATGATTGCCATTTTTATGTTATAGATTATTGAATATTGACTATTTACTATTTACTATATCGCTGTCGTAGCAATTCTTAGCCATTCTTGCTCTACCTTATCTAAATAAGGAGATAATTGCTCATATACTTTAGCGTGATACTGGTTAAGCCAGTTGATCTCCTCTGCAGATAGCATTTCCAATATGATGGGACGTGTATCTATCGGGCATAAGGTAACAGTTTCAAATCGAAGGTAATTACCAAACATTCCTTCTCCTGCAGGCACTGTTAGCAAGATGTTTTCCGTGCGAATGCCATGAGAACCAGCTTTATAGATTCCTGGTTCATCAGTGATGGTCATACCAGCCTGGAATGTAATGGGGTTCTCCTCCATGCGAATGCTTTGAGGACCTTCATGAACATTGAGAAAAGCTCCCACTCCGTGACCAGTTCCATGCAAGTAGTTCATACGACGTTGCCAAATGGGTTGACGAGCCAGGATATCGAGCTGAGAACCTCTTGTGTGCTCAGGAAATACTGCCATTGCCAAGTTGATATGGCCTTTAAGTATCAATGTATAGTCTTCTCTCTCTTCTTGGGTGAGAGGTCCTAAAGCGATGGTACGCGTTATATCTGTTGTACCGTCAAGATATTGTGCGCCAGAGTCTAACAACAAGAAGCCTTTTGGTTGTAAGAAAGCATCTGTTTCTGGTGTTGCCTCATAGTGCACAATGGCCGCATGTGCTCCATAGCCGGCAATGGTGTCGAAGCTTTCACCTATGTAGTCGGCTTGTGCGACTCTGAAAGCATGTAACTGACGATCGATGCTCATCTCTGTTTCGTGGAAGATTTCTGCTTCAGTGTCAAGCCATTTGAGGAACTTCACCATAGCAACACCATCTTTCACCATGGCATGACGCAGGTTGTCAATCTCTGTTTGGTTACGGATGGCCTTCATCAGTGCTACATAGGTTTTGCGTTGTCGCAATTCACTATGTGGAGACATGCTTTGGTAAGTGGTGTAGTTTATATAGGCAGGGTCAGCTAACACCTTGTTCGTATAAGTGTTATGCTCTAAGTCGATGTAAAATGACGAATAATCATTAACCGTTACCTGGCATTTGTCAAGATAATCTTTTGTCTCTTGCGTGAGCTTACATGGGTCGATATAGAGTTTCACGTTCTGCTTCCCGATTAACAAATAGCTCACGAATACAGGGTTGCAATGTACGTCATTTCCTCTGAGGTTCAATACCCAGGCAATCTCGTCAAGAGCGGTTATCAGGGTGACATCTATGTCGTCAGCTTCCATTTGTTGACGAATACGAGCTATCTTTTCCTGGCAACTCTCGCCGGCGTATTGCAGTGGCAAAATAAATACCGGATTCTGAGGGATAGAGGGGCGCTCTATCCAAATACTGTCGAACGGGTCGTCGATACTTTTTAGTTGAATATCTTTGTCGGCAAGCTCTTGTTTCAGATTTTTAGCGCTTGCCCAGGCGAAGACCTTCCCATCGATACCCACTGCATCGCCTGGTGAAAGTTTAGCTTTCAAGAATTCGGCGATACTGGGTGTCTCTGGCAGCTTTTCTTTGTAGAGATCGATACCTGTGCCTTGCAATTGTTCGGCAGCCTGAAGGAAATAGCGAGAGTCTGTCCACAGTCCTGCCTCGTTTTCGGTTACCACTACTGTACCTGCAGAACCAGTGAAGCCAGATATCCACTGACGTGCCTCCCAGTGTGGAGCAACATACTCACTCATGTGGGGATCTGTGCTTGGCACAATGAAGGCCTTTACGTTTTGCTGTTTGAGAAAACCTCTCAAAGCTTCTATGCGTTCTGTTACTTTCATAAGGAAAAAGTTTAGACAACAAAGATAGGAAAAACTCACGATATTATCACCAATACTTCCCCGATATTTCTATTTCGTTCTATATACCTATTATATATTACGCGCGCGTGAGCCATTACGTCCTTTTGAGTAATATAATGCCCTTCATAAGAGAGCTAAAATAGTGCGTTTAATGGTAAATGACAGGCTATTGATATTTTTTAGGCTCAAACGTTTTGCAGTTAATGAAACATTGACTAACTTTGCAAGCTGAATTTTTTATTAACTAATTAAAACTTATTTTCAAAAATGATTGTAGTACCCGTAAAAGAAGGCGAGAACATTGAAAGAGCCCTGAAGAAGTTTAAGAGAAAATTTGAGAAGACTGGTGTAGTTAAAGAGCTGAGAAGACGTCAACAGTTCGACAAACCGTCTGTTTTGAAGAGACTTCAGATGGAGCATGCTGTCTATGTTCAGAAGCTTCATCAAGAAGAAGATTAATTATTTGGTGTTTTTCTTTGAATTATTGAATTCTTTTTCTTAAATTCGTTGCATTGAAACGTGATGTAACGATGGAAGAGATAGAAACATTCTTGAAATACCTCAATTATGAGCGTAATTACTCGAAAGAGACGATAAGGTCTTATTCGTTGGATTTGTTTCAGTTTGAGGAGTTTGCAAAAGAATGTGAGCTGCAACTGAAAGAAGTTAATCCTAACACTGTTCGTGAATGGATTGTACAGTTGATGGATAATGGCTCAAGTGTCAGTTCTATTAACCGCAAGTTAAGTACACTGAGATCCTTCTATAAGTTCCTGCTCAAGCAAGGAGAGCTCTCGGCCGATCCTATGAGGAAAATTAGTGGACCGAAAAAAAAGAAGCCCTTGCCTGTGTTTGTGAAAGAGAAAGAAATGGATCGGTTGCTTGACGACATAGACTTCGGAAATGACTTTAAAGGTCGCAGGGATAAACTGATTATTCAGCTGTTTTACGAAACAGGTATTCGACTGGCTGAATTGGTAGGTTTGAATGATGCAGATGTGGATTTTGGAGCTATGGTGATTAAGGTTACTGGCAAGCGTAATAAACAGCGCATTATTCCCTTTGGAGAGGAACTTGGGAAAGCCATGCAGGACTATCTCGCAGAAAGAGCCCGTACCGTGCAAAAACCATCAGGTGCTTTCATAACGAAAGAAAACGGAGATAGGGTGACTCGCTCCAATGTACAGTACATAGTGAAACAAAATCTATCAAAAGTAACGACGGTTAAAAAACGAAGTCCCCATGTGCTGAGACATACTTTTGCGACTTCAATGCTTAACCACCAAGCTGAGCTGGGAGCCATTAAAGAGTTGTTAGGCCATGAGAGTCTTGCTACGACCGAGGTTTATACCCACACTACTTTTGAAGAATTAAAAAAAGCGTATAACCAAGCTCATCCAAGAGCGTAAAGAAAAGGAGGTAATTATGGAAGTAAGAATTCAATCAATTCATTTTGATGCGTCAGAGAAGTTGCAAGACTTTATCAACAAGAAAGTCAGCAAACTCGAGAAGTATTATGAAGATATTAAGAAAGTAGAGGTGTCGCTGAAGGTAGTTAAGCCAGAGACAGCAGCCAATAAGGAGGCCGGCCTGAAGATTACCGTGCCCGGTGGGGAGCTGTATGTGAATAAAGTTTGTGACACATTTGAGGAAGCAATCGACCAATGTGCAGAGGCTTTAGAGAAGCAACTGGTTAAATATAAAGAAAAACTGCGTAATAAATAATTAAATTTCCCCAAAAATTTGGCGGGAATAAAATAAATCACTAACTTTGCAGCCGTTTCGCTCGGATTCCGTGCCTTAACGGCTGCAAAACTGAGTGAATGCCTCTTTAGCTCAGTTGGCCAGAGCACGTGATTTGTAATCTCGGGGTCGTTGGTTCGAATCCGACAAGAGGCTCAAAAATTCATCTGAATTTGACAGCGAAAGCTTGCTTTCAGATGGCAAATGAAGATGAAGTCTTGATAGCCTGCCCGCGGCAGGCGCAAGGATGGGCGCAAGCCAATCCGACAAAAACAGAGATCTTTGTCAGGATGACAAAAAAGGGCAAATACCAGAGTGGCCAAATGGGGCAGACTGTAAATCTGCTGGCGTACGCCTTCGGTGGTTCGAATCCATCTTTGCCCACACCTTATTATATATAAGGTGATTGCTGTTATAGCTCAGTGGTAGAGCACTTCCTTGGTAAGGAAGAGGTCCCGGGTTCAAGTCCCGGTAACAGCTCGAAGAGAGTGTAAATGCCGATTATTAATCAAATAAATAACTAAAGTAAAGCTATGGCTAAAGAAAAATTCGAACGTACCAAACCCCATGTAAACATTGGTACAATTGGTCATGTGGACCACGGTAAGACTACTTTGACAGCTGCTATCACTAAGGTGTTGGCTGCAAGAGTTGCTGGTAATGAAGGTAAGGTAAAGTCATTCGATCAGATTGACAACGCTCCTGAAGAGAAGGAAAGAGGTATCACTATCAACACTGCACACGTTGAGTATGAGACCGCTAACCGTCACTATGCACACGTTGACTGCCCGGGACACGCTGACTATGTGAAGAACATGGTAACTGGTGCTGCTCAGATGGATGGTGCTATCATCGTAGTTGCTGCTACTGATGGTCCTATGCCTCAGACTCGCGAGCACATCCTGTTGGCTCGTCAGGTAAACGTTCCTCGCTTGGTTGTATTTATGAACAAGTGCGATCTGGTGGACGATGAAGAAATGTTGGAGTTGATTGAGATGGAAATGCGCGACCTGCTTGCAGCTTATGAGTTCGATGGTGACAACACTCCTTTCATCCAGGGTTCTGCTCTTGGTGCACTGAACGGTGTAGCTAAGTGGGAAGACAAGGTGATGGAACTGATGGACGCTGTTGATAACTGGATTCCACTGCCTCCACGTGATGTTGACAAACCATTCTTGATGCCTGTTGAGGATATCTTCTCAATCACTGGTCGTGGTACTGTAGCTACTGGTCGTATCGAGGCTGGTCGTATCCATGTAGGTGACGAAGTTGAAATTCTGGGTCTGGGTGAGGACAAGAAGTCAGTGGTTACTGGCGTTGAGATGTTCCGCAAGCTCCTGGATGAGGGTGAAGCTGGTGATAACGTAGGTCTGTTGCTGCGCGGTATCGACAAGAACGAGGTTAAGCGTGGTATGGTGCTCTGCAAGCCAGGTGAGATCAAGCCTCACAAGAAGTTCAAGGCTACTATCTACGTGCTGAAGAAGGAAGAGGGTGGTCGTCATACTCCATTCCACAACCACTATCGTCCTCAGTTCTACCTGCGTACTATGGACTGTACTGGTGAGATCTCTCTGCCAGAAGGTACCGAAATGTTAATGCCAGGTGATAACGTAGAGATTATCGTTGAGTTGATTTACCTAGTTGCTCTGAACGTAGGTCTGCGCTTCGCTATCCGCGAGGGTGGTCGTACCGTAGGTTCTGGTCAGATCACTGAGATTCTTGACGAAGATTAATACATGATACCCTGTCAGTTCCCCAGCCGTAAAAAGCAGGGGAACTGATATACACGGGAGTAGCTCAGTTGGTAGAGTACCGGTCTCCAAAACCGGCTGTCGGGAGTTCGAGCCTCTCCTCCCGTGCTAATAATAATGATATGAATAAGATTATTAATTACGTAAAGGAAACTTACAACGAACTTGTATATAAGGTATCATGGCCTACTTACAAGGAATTGACTAATAGTGCAGTTGCAGTATTATATGCTTCCATACTCATTGCATTAGTAGTATTTGTGATGGATTTCTGTTTCCAGAATGTGATGGAGTTGGTTTATCCAAATTAAAAAACTGATTCGAGAATGTCTGAGATTGAGAAGAAATGGTACGTTATGCGTGCCGTTAGTGGTAAGGAAGCTAAGGTAAAGGAATATATCGAAGCCGATATGAAGAACGGAAGCCTTGGCGATTACGTTTCTCAAGTGTTGATCCCTACCGAGAAGGTTTATCAGGTTCGTAACGGTAAAAAAGTTATGAAAGAGAGAAGTTATCTCCCTGGTTACGTCTTGGTGGAGGCTGCTCTTGTGGGCGAAATTGCACATCATCTCAGAAATACTCCAAATGTACTCGGTTTTTTAGGTGGCATGGACCATCCCACCCCATTAAGGCAATCAGAAGTCAGTCGCATCCTTGGAACATTCGATGCATTGCAGGATACTGAAGAAGATGCAAATATCCCTTATGTTGTCGGTGAGACCGTAAAGGTGAATTACGGTCCGTTCAGCGGATTCAGCGGTGTGATTGAAGAAATCAATACCGAAAAGAAGAGCTTGAAGGTTATGGTGAAGATATTCGGAAGGCCTACACCTCTCGAATTGAACTTTATGCAAGTCGAGAAAGAATGATACTTAGTTGATACGTATCATTTTTTTCTTCTTAATGTTTATATAAAATCTAGTAAAAATGGCTAAAGAAGTTGCTGGACAAATCAAGTTACAGATTAAAGGTGGCGCAGCAAATCCATCACCTCCCGTAGGTCCTGCTTTGGGTTCTAAGGGTATCAACATTATGGATTTTTGCAAGCAATTCAATGCCAGGACTCAGGACAAGGCTGGTAAAGTACTGCCTGTAATTATTACCTATTACACTGACAAGTCTTTCGACTTTGTTGTGAAGACTCCTCCTGTTGCCATCCAGTTGCTGGAAGCAACCAAGTTAAAGGGTGGTTCTGCTGAGCCTAATCGCAAGAAGGTTGCTTCAATCACCTGGGATCAGGTTCGCACTATCGCTCAGGACAAGTTGGTTGACCTTAACTGTTTCACAGTGGAGGCTGCCATGAAGATGGTCGCAGGTACTGCCAGAAGTATGGGTATCACTGAAAAAGGGGAGTTCCCTAGTAATAACTAATACACTTCAATTAGA
>JAGCGS010000015.1 GCA_017649485.1 Bacteroidaceae bacterium
CCATAGCACTCGTGAGTTCGTTAGGGCAAACGATATCCATACCAATGGCATTGAGGGCTTTTGGGCGCACTTCAAGCGTGTTGTCTTCTCCACCTACCATATGGTAAGCAAGGACTACTTGCAGCGTTACATTGACGAGCAGGTGTATCGTTGGAACACGAGGGAGAACAAGCCCTCTGTACGCTTTGAGGATATGTTCGTCAAGGGCGTTAAGCACTTTGACTACACTGATGTATTGTCAATGTCTAGTGTCATTGACATCAATGCTTGGAAGGCGAAGAGGAATTCCTACTATTGGGAGCGTGTGATGCGTAGGGGTGCTTGAGAAACAAAAAGAGCAACCATCGCTGATTGCTCTTTTGATAACTTCAAAGTATACTTATTAATTCACTGGTACTCCACCAATTGGTTCTATGTCTGAAGCATAATCACTCCAACCCATAGCGTTCTTATAAGCGTTAACTGAATCGCTTGGAACATAAATCTTTCTACCGCTTGCATTGTTGCTGAAAGCATAATTACCCAATGTCGGTGGGGTTGTTGCAAGGCAAGTAACATTTGAAAGACTTCTACAATTGCCAAATGCAACCCAATCGATACTTGTAACACTGTTTGGAATGGTTATGCTTGTTAAACTAGAACAACCATTGAATGCAACCCCTCCAATACTAGTGACACCACTTGGAATGGTGATACTTGTTAAACTGCTACAACTTTGGAATGCTCTCTCTCCAATACTAGTAACACCACTTGGAATATTAATACTTGTAATATTTTGGCAATCTGGGAATGTGTAATCTTCTATGTTATGATATTCATCTTTAAGGGTATATCTAATAACATACTCTCTATTAGGTTCAACATCATAATAACCAAAATTGTCTTTGTCTATGTCCCCCCACTCGTCAAAAACATACAAAGTATCTAAATCTACATCAACCCCGTTTACCTCAATCTTTTTGAAATAAACGCCGTAATAAATATCTCCTGTTTCCGCATCAATGGAAAAACCAAGTATAAGCATTCTATTGGAATCACTGTGAAATATTGCAGTAATAATTGTATCTTGGCTAGGCTCATTATATGGGTTGAAATGCACTTCATTTTCCTGTATGCAGTAACTTACATTAGGGAGAATGAAGTTCTCAGTATCCGCTGTATATGCGGTATAACCGTTATGGTTCTCGAATAGTTTTATGTACTTTGCCATAATTAATCTCCTTTATTTTCTATATAAATACTATACTGCCATTGTTTTTTTGTTGTTATTCTCAAATATTTTGTATATCTTTGCTTGGATAATGATATTTATTGTTGAATTAACTAATGTGATTTATGAAATTCATTAACGAAGAAGATTTAACTGAGGAAAATATGGCTGAGTTTTGGAAAGAAATAGATATCCTTGAAGAAGAAGCGGAAAGAGAGAGTAAAAAGTTGCAGGAATCAACCCATCCAAAATTCAACTCAATAGAAGAGGCAAGACGGTTTTACAATGCCATACCATTTAGTGAATGGGAAAATAAGATGTTTAAAAAGTATGGCATAAATGGTTGATATTTCTAATAGAGCGCAAACATTATTAAATGGATACATTGATAGGTATGTAGATTATAGAAGAAGAGGCGAATATGGCACGAGTCCTTTTTGGAATTGGTATTACCAAGTTAGAAACTACATTTATCAATTAGACAGTGAAGATTCGCCTATTGGCGATGGTTTGTCATATACAATGCCAAATTGGGGTGAAATAAAGTTTTCAAGAAATATTATAGGTGGTGAAGTGTATGTGTTAGTTACAAATCTCATAGTTAATAGAACTAATTTCTTCAATTGGATTCGCTATAACCGCTTGCCTATGCGAACGCCAATAACAAGTCCAACCAAATCGATAACAAGTTGGGATTTTGCCGACGGCTATGAGTCATATAATGACATCCACGTTGTGGTGTCAAACAACGAGATGTATTCTCTTGCAAATAAGGACAAAAGTCTTGTTATTAATGATTGGTTTGACAATATAACATTTCCAAAGTTGGAGAAGATAGAAGGTGTCAGTACTATAGGAGAAGGTGATAAGTCAAATATCAAATACTTGATTTCTACTAATCTCGAAGTTATACACCCAGCAAAAATTGCTATAATGAACCGAAGAGTAATAAACAATGCTGTTTCAAGAGCCATCGACAACTTGATTAACGAGATAATAGAGGATGATAGACAGCGTAAGATTCGTAGGATTGTTCGTGAATCAATAGATAGGTTCATAAATCAGATTGTGGCATAATAAAACATTGAGCAGCCAAACCAATGACTGCTCATATTGTATAATTATACACTATTGACTTTTACTGCCAACAAGTATATAATTCCCATTAAGTTTTTGCGGACAGCAATATATGACATTAGTTTTTTGACAGAAGCTCGCAGATAGCATCCTGCAAGGCCCTTGCCTCACTGGCTTTGAGCTGGTTTTGGCACATGATAGCAAAGGCAAGATAGCGCTTTGAGTTAGTTTCCAGATAGCCAGCCAAGGTGTTGATGCCTGTATAGGAGCCTGTCTTCGCATGGACACGCTGGTAAGCAGGGCTGCCTCTGCGCATGCGGTTCCTCAAAGTGCCATCGACACCAGCTACGGGAAGCGAACGGAAGAGGTGGGGAAAGATGTTGTCTTTATTATAGGCATAACGCAAGAAGGCTACCAGTAACTCAGGTGACACATAATCGTACATGGAGAGGCCACACCCATCGGCAATACGATAGTCGTCTGGATTCAATCCCAGTGATCTGACCAGTGACAACACTGCATTAATGCTCTCTTCTGCAGAGATATGACGCTTGCTTGATGCATGCATACCTAAACGTACGAACATGGCCTCAGCATTAAGGTTGTCGCTCTCCTTCAACATCTGACGCAACACTTTAGACACAGGTGTTTCATAGGCAGCTACTAACTGGCATGAATCGTTCTTCTCCAACTCTGCAAAATTATACCAAGGTTGCAAGAGGGTGAAACGCATTCCCAGTCGTTCTAAGAAGGTGTGCATGAAGAAATCCTGCGAAGAATAAACGTTAATCTCTTCCACCCTGCGGGCGGTAATATTGCCACTGAGGGTGATGTCGTTGGCATTGTTCAGCCAATCGCGCATCACGGTAAACTTGCCAGCCGAGGCTGTTTTGGTAAGCGTCTCGTTGCTGATACTAAAATAGGAGGAAGTGGGTTTTACTTCCAAAGTAGCTGGCTCACCAGTATTCGCTGGGGTAGCTGTAATCTTGACGAAGCCTTTATTTAGCATCAATGGAGAGAGATAGGGTTGGAAACTTTCAGGATTGTCATCCCAAATCCATCCCTTGCCCCAATAGAGAGAATCTTTCATAGACACATCGCCAAAGATTTGTCCGTCCAACACATGGAAAGGTAGTTTGGCAGTGAGGTCTATCAAGGTGTCGAGAGCCGTTTCCATCAACTCAGGGTCCATACTACCAATGACATAGAGGTCGCCATGCAGGGTATCGTTCGCCAGTTCACCCTTATACCACACCTCTGTACGGAAGGGTTCCTGTGCCCGGGGATGGTTTAAGGCGGTGATGGCAGTAATGAGCTTCTGCGTTGAGGCAGGGCGGCAAAGTCTGTCGGATTGGTAGCTAAAAAGAGGTTGGTTGGTGCTGAGGTCATAGACTGACACACCAACCTGTCCCCCTTGTGGTAGTTTGACTTGTATTAGGGAGTCAAGGCTTTGAGCTATTGACCATTGACCATTGACCATTGAGCATTGATCAATGATATGATCAAGGCAAGAACTAACCCCAAACGATTATTATTATTCATGTATTTTAATGGTAAATGGTCAATAGTCAATGGTCTATAGTTATCTTACCAAATCTTCACACGTTCATTTTCAGGACGCCACATTTTGTCGCCTTCCTTTACATTGAATGCCTCATAGAATTCAACGGTATTTGATAATGGGCCTAAAACACGCCACTTGGCAGGAGAATGTTCATCGCTCTTCACGCGAGTAGCCAATGCCTCAGGACGGAACTGCATCATCCAAGCCTGTGCATGACCCAAGAAGTAACGCTGGGCAGGAGTGAAGCCGCCGATGATGACATTGTTCTTGTACTGGTCGGTCTTCTTGAATGCCTCGAAGCCCATGATGAGACCACCTAAGTCGGCTATATTCTCACCCTGAGTGTTCTCGCCATTAATATGCAAGCCGTCAACCACCTCGTAGTTGTTGAATTGTTCTACAATCATCTTGGTCTTTGCTTCAAACTTCGCCTTATCCTCATCAGTCCACCAGTTGGTGAGGTTACCCTCAGCATCATAGTTGCAACCTGTATCGTCAAATCCGTGAGTCACCTCATGACCGAATGTACTGCCACCGATAATAGCATACAAGATAGCATCATCAGGCATGCGGCCATCGAAGCCAGGCACGATGATGTTGCAGCCTGGGATGCAGATTTCGTTATTGGAAGGGCTATAATAAGCGTTGTAAGTCTGTGGCTGCATGTGCCACTCAGTGCGGTCAACAGGCTGACCATAACGGCTGATCATACGCTTGAAGTTCCAGCCGGCATAGTTCATCATGTTGCGGACATAAGAGTCGCGGGTAATCTCCAATGCACTCATATCCTTCCACTTATCAGGATAAGCCAGCTTCATGTTCACAGCCTCAAGCTTCTTCAGTGCCTTCTCCTTGGTTGGCTCGCTCATCCAATCGAGATTTCTGATGTGGTTGGCAAACTCAGCCTTGATGGCGTTGCCAATCTCCACAAACTTCTCCTTGGTGCCTTTAGGCAGATACTCAGCCACATAGACCTGACCTACCAAGTCGCCTAAAACACGGTTGGTAACATCCACCACACGCTTCCAACGAGGACGAGGCTCCTGAACACCACGAAGTGTCTTGGAGTAGAAATTGAAGTACTGCATAAAAAGGTCATCATCCATGTAGTTAGCGTAATTATCCAACAAGCCCACCTTGAGGTAGTCCTTCAAGTCGTTAATCTTGAACTGCTTAAGGTGTCCGTTAAGAGCTGTGAAGAACTCGGGCTGACCCACAACGATGCTATCCACCTTGCTCAGGCCCATAGCGTTCAGGTAAGTATTCCAGTTGAATGCAGGCATCAGCTTGCTCACTTGTGCCACAGACATCTTGTTGTAGTTTTTAAACGGGTCGCGGGTGTCTTCCGTCTTGCGAGAGCTCTTCGCCATTGCCATTTCCAATGCCATCACATTGTCGGCAGAAGCCTTAGCCTGGGCATCGGCATAGCCCATCGTCTTGAAAAGACCCTGCATATAATCCACAAACTTGGCTCGGATTTCAGCTGACTTGGCATCTTCATCTACATAGAAGCGGCGATCAGGCAGGCTCAGGCCACCTTGGCGCAGACTTGCAGAGTTCTCATTGCTATTCTTATCGTCTTGAGAAATGCCGAAAGAGAAGAAGCCTCCACCGCCAACGGTACGCAGATAAGCCAATGTAGCAGGCAGGTCAGCGAGCGACTTCATGGCATCTATTTTATCGAACTCAGGTTTCAACTCATTGATTCCATTGGCATTAAGTGCCACGCTATCCATACCGGCTGCATAGAGGTCGCCAATTTTCTGCTTGTTGCTACCCTTGGGATTCTCTGTGGCAGATGCCTCTAAACAGATTTGGTAAACCTGTGCCTGAACGGTGTCGTCAACAGCGGTAAAGATACCTGTGCTCTGCTCGGAAGCAGGAATAGGATGCTGCTTAAACCAAGTGCCGTGGGCGTACTCGAAGAAATCGTCCTGTGGACGAACTGAATTATCGATGTGAGAAAGAATAGGATCCACGGGCTCCTGCTTCTTACATGATGTCATAGCCACCAAGGAACCGATGGCGAGACATGCGATTGTTTTCATACAGTTACTTTTCATTGCTTTATTTGTTTTAAATCAGTGTGCAAATATAGTGCAAAAAATTGAATTGTCACAAAGCTTCACGGAATATCTCACCCACAGTAGGATGCGGAAAGACAATCTTCTTCCAATCCTGTCTTCTGAGCTTCAGCTCAATGGCCATACCAGCCAGAGTGATAATCTCTGAAGCGGGGTTGCCCAGCACATGCGCGCCAAGCAAGGTGTCATCTTCGGCAAAAAGCAGTTTACAAACACCGTTAACGCCTTCGTTCTCTGCCACAAAGCGTCCAGAATAAGCCATCGGCAACTTCACAATCTGATATGACATACCGCTCTTTTGAAGGGATTCCTCAGTCATGCCTACCCCGGCTACCTCTGGGTTAGTATAAACCACTCCAGGTATAGCGCGATAGCTCATGGCATCCGCTTTGCCCAAGATGGTGTTTACTGCCACTTCCGCCTCACGCACAGCCGTATGCGCCAGCAGCGAGAAGCCTGTGAGGTCGCCACAAACATATACACCTGGTTTAGATGTTTGCATTTGTTCATTTACTATGATTTGACCACGTTCACCAGTAGCCAAATGCAGGTTTTCCAAACCAAAGCCTTGCGTAACAGGACGGCGACCAACACTCATCAGAAGCTTATCAGCCTCAACGGATTCCATCACACCGTCTTTCTCAAAGAATACCCTGATGTTCAAGCCTTCTTCATAAGATAAGGAGGTAACCTTGGAACTCATGTGGAACTTCACTCCCTTCTTGGCATACTCAGCACGAAGCATGGCAGCTATCTCCTTGTCCAAGCCACCCAGAATCTCGTCAAGCATCTCGATGACCGTTACCTGAACACCCAGGCTATTGAAGAAAGAAGCGAACTCCATACCTATCACACCACCTCCAATAATAGCTAAAGACTGAGGCAGTTCCTTATTATCCAAAGCATCACGATGCGTCCAAAATGGAGTTTTGTCAATGCCGGGGATGGGAGGCACAAAAGTATCAGACCCTGTACAGATGATGAGGTTATCGCACTCAAACACCTCTCCGCCGCAACGTACATGGTTTTTATCTTCAATATAAGCTTCACCGTTAACAAGCTGCACCTTATGAGAAGTGAGCCTGCTCTTAACACCTAATACCAGCTTGCGCACAACCTTTTGCTTGCGCGAAATGATTTTGGGCAGGTCGAAGCTTATCTCAGCGGCACTGACCGCATACTTGGAGGCATGAGACGCATTGTCGTAGGTCTTTGCTGAATATAGCAAAGTCTTGGTGGGAATACATCCCTCGTTCAGACAAACGCCACCCACATTCTTTTTCTCAAAAAGCACTACGCTTAAACCGGCCTTGCCGGCTGCCTCGGCTGCAGTATAGCCTGCAGGTCCTCCTCCTATAATCGCTACTTGATATTTCATAGTTTTGCTTTTTTATTGATCAGTTCTATAAATTCTTCTTCTTTTACAGGCATCAGGGCTTCAGTCTTACCTGTATGATGCACCAACACACAACGCATCAGACCATAGCCAAAGAGGCGCATGTAATAAGCTTGCTCCACATCATTCACCTCTTGTAAAGGGATGGTTTTTCCTGACATAAACCTGCCATAATACAACACCAGATTGCCATCAGGAGTAAGCGTGTATGTGGTGTGTATCAGTTTCTCGATACCCAGCAACAAAATGATGACCAGCACAATTGCCAAGACGATATGTTTGTCCCATAATGCCCAAAAAGACATACCTGAGACAATGAGAAGGAACAAATATTGCCCTAAAGTGATGCGTGCATGAAAAATTCTATTCATCTTTTGTTTGAATTTGCTGCGAAGTTACGTATTTTTGTGCAAACAAAGAAATATAAGCGTTATGATTTGTAAGTACGACTTTCTAATTATCGGTGCAGGCGTGGCTGGTATGAGCTATGCGCTGAAGATTGCACGTGCCCAAAAGGGCAAAGTTTGCATCATTTGCAAGACCACCTTGGAGGAGGCAAACACCAAGTATGCACAAGGTGGTGTGGCGAGTGTGACGAACCTTGAACTTGACAATTTTGAGAAGCACATTGAAGATACAATGATTGCAGGCGATTACATCAGCGACCGTAAAGCAGTTGAGCAGGTGGTGCGTAATGCTCCTGCCCAGATTCAGGAGCTGGTACGATGGGGTGTGAACTTCGACCGTAAGGATGATGGCACATTTGACCTACATCGTGAGGGTGGGCATTCAGAGTTCCGTATCTTACATCATGCCGATGATACTGGTGCTGAGATTCAGAGAGGCTTGATGGAGGCTGTGCGACAGAATCCTGATATCGAAGTAAAAGAGAATCATTTTGCCGTGGAGATTATCACCCAGCATCATTTGGGTCGTGTGGTGACTCGTCGTACCCCCAACATCGAGTGCTATGGAGCTTATGTCCTAAATCCTAATACGGAGAAAGTGGATACTTATCTGAGTAAGGTAACTTTAATGTGCACAGGTGGTTGCGGAGCCGTTTACCAAACTACCACCAACCCTGTTATTGCCACTGGAGATGGTGAAGCGATGGTGTATCGTGCCAAAGGAACGGTACAGGACATGGAGTTCGTGCAATTCCACCCAACGTCACTCTATCATGTGGGTGAGACACATCCTGCTTACCTAATTACGGAAGCTATGCGTGGCTATGGTGGCATTTTGCGTCTGCCTTCTGGTGAGACTTTCATGGAGAAATATGACGAACGATTGTCTTTGGCTCCAAGAGACATTGTTGCTCGCGCCATCGATAAAGAAATGAAGATTCACGGCATCGACCATGTGTGTTTGGATGTGACGCACAAAGACCCCGAAGAGACAAAGCATCACTTTCCCAATATTTATAAGAAATGCCTCTCTATCGGCATAGATATAACAAAGGAGTATATCCCTGTTCGTCCAGCTGCTCATTATATGTGTGGTGGTATTAAGGTGGATTTGAATGGTTGCTCATCTATTAAACGTTTATATGCCATTGGAGAATGTTCTTGTACAGGCTTGCATGGAGGCAATCGTTTGGCATCTAATTCACTCATTGAGGCAGTGGTATATGCTGATGCTGCTGCCAAGCACTCATTGGCACATGTTGATGAGTATTACTTCAATAATGCTGTGCCTGAATGGAATGATGAAGGTACCCTCACGAATGAAGAAAAGGTGTTGATTACACAAAGTGTACGTGAGGTGGGTGAAATCATGAGCAATTATGTAGGTATTGTACGAAGTGACCTGCGATTGTGGCGAGCATGGGATCGCTTGGATTTGCTGTATGAAGAAACGGAGAAGCTGTTTAAGAAGAGTAAAGCCGATAAGGATATCTGCGAATTGCGTAATATGATCAATGTAGGGTATCTTATCACTCGTCAAGCTTTGGAGCGTAAAGAGTGCCGAGGATTGCACTATACCACTGATTATCCACTTCATGCCTATGACAAGAAGTAGCATTTTAATTGCCTGTGTGCTGATGGTTTGGCTCACAAGTCTGACTATTACTGAGCTACATGCCCAAGTTAAAAGTCCTACGGCTTTGTATCTCGACTCGTTGGGCTATGTAAATGTGACAGAACAGGACAACAGCATACAGGTAAGCTTGATGTATTCGAGAGACGACAACTTTACAGGCAAGCGACTTTATAATGACTTACGTGAGGCTTATTTGCATCGCGATGCCATAGCTCCATTGCTCAAAGCTCAACAGTTGCTTCATGAGATACATCCTGAATATAACATCATCATTTTCGATGCCGCTCGTCCTATGCATATTCAACAACAGATGTGGGACAGGGTAAAAGGCACGAAGCAACAGAATTATGTGTCGAACCCTACTCGTGGGGGAGGACTGCATAACTATGGGTTGGCAGTGGATATCAGCATTGTTAATGCTCAAGGTGATACCATCCCAATGGGTACTGTAGTTGATCATTTAGGCAAAGAGGCACATACCGATTATACGGCGATTAGCCAGGAAGCTTTGTTAAACAGAAGGTTACTTATACAGGTGATGCGTAAAGCTGGATTCAGGTCTTTGCCTTCAGAGTGGTGGCATTTCAACTTGGTGAGTCGCAATGTGGCAAGAGAGAAATACAAGGTGATTCCATGAAACATTTTATTCAGGAACATAGGGAAGACGATGTCAGACAGCTGGCTCTACAAGCGAACAGATATCCTGACATTGATATACCTTACGCTTTAACGCAGATAGCTGGTTGGCAGAGTATACGCAACAAAGTGCCTACCTGGGCTGCTTGTTCTGATATTATCTATCCTTCTCACCTACCTTTGGAGCAATGTTCATCGGAAGTTGCTGCTCTATATAAATATGGTGTTGTATCAACATCAGGGCATACAGACTCTTTGGTTGATCTCACTGGTGGCTTTGGTATCGACTGTTGGTTTATGTCAAGAGCCTTCCAACGTGTCATTTATGTGGAAAGGCAAGAGGAGCTTGCCAAAATAGCGGAGCATAATTTCAATATATTGAATAATAATTGTAATTCATCTTTTGTTAATTGTCAATCAGAAGAATGGCTTCACGAATGCCAGAGACCTGTTAGCTGGTTCTTTTTAGATCCTGCCCGTAGAGATGAACATGGTGGTAAAACTGTGGCTATCAGCGATTGCGAGCCTGATGTATGTGCTTTAGAAGAAATACTGGTAGAGAAAGCAAGCAAAATAATGGTGAAGCTATCTCCAATGCTTGACCTGAACCTGGCTTGTCACCAACTGAAACACATTCAAGAAGCTCACATCGTTGCCATTGACAACGAATGTAAAGAATTGTTGTTGATATTGAGCAAAGATTGTGAATCGGATGCCGATAATATGCCGATATTTTGTGTTAATATCCGAAAAAGTGAAACACAGGTATTTGTATTCTGCAAACAAGAAGAGAAGTTTTCGACTTGTCAAATGGCTGAAAGTATAGGTCATTATCTGTATGAGCCAAACGCCTCTATTATGAAAGCTGGAGCTTTCCGTTGTATTTGCCAACGATACGAATTAAAAAAACTACAGGCTAATAGCCACTTATATACTTCTAATGAATATCTTGCCGACTACCCAGGTCGCATCTTTGAAGTAGAGGCTATAAGTGATTTTGGTAAAAAGAATCTAAAGACCTTCCTCACAGACCTCCACAAAGCAAACCTTACTGTACGAAATTTTCCGGCTTCAGTAGCCGATCTTCGCAAACGATTTCATTTGCAAGAAGGAGGTGACATCTATCTATTTGCCACTATGCTACATCCACAGCAGAAGATACTCATCAGATGCAGAAAGGTATAAAAGCTACAGTAAAAAATGAAGTTTTTAAAAGAAAAACAAAATATAATAACAATGAAGAAGATTATTAACCCTTGGCGTAACCATCCTAAATACAACTGTTTTGGCTGTTGTCCTGACAATCCTTACGGGCTACACATGGTGTTTTATGAGGATGGTGACTATATCGTGAGTACCTGGCATCCAGAAGCCAACTATCAGGGATGGGTGAACACAATGCATGGCGGCATTCTTAGTACATTGATTGATGAAACCTGTGGATGGGTGGTGACTCGAAAGATGCAGACCAGTGGTTTTACTACCAATCTCAATGTAAAGTTCCGCAAGGCAGTTTCCACAACTGAACCCAAATTAACTATCCGTGCCAACATCGTAAAGCAAATGCGTAACCTGCTGTTCATCCATGCAGAAATAACTAATTCTGAAGGTCAACTCTGTGTAGAGGGTGAAGCCACCTATTTCTTAATGAATGCTGAAAAAGCCCAAACTATGGGATTTATCACTTGCGAGGTGGAAGAATAAAAAAGGCGGAGTTTCCTCCGCCTCAAATGAAAGCTATGTGTAAAGAGATTAGTCTTTCAGTTTAGCCTTGATGAAATCACGGTTCAGGTGAGCAATGTTGATGATGCTCTCGTTCTTCGGGCACTCAGCCTCGCAGGCACGAGTGTTGGTGCAGTTACCAAAGCCCAATTCGTCCATCTTGCTCAGCATGGCCTTAGCACGACGCAAAGCTTCTGGCTTGCCTTGTGGTAACAGGTTAAGCTGTGTAATCTTAGACGAAACGAACAACATTGCTGAGCCGTTCTTGCAAGCTGCAACACATGCACCACAACCGATACAAGCTGCTGCATCCATTGCCTCTTCTGCGATATCCTTTGGAATAGGTAGAGCGTTGGCATCTTGAGGAGCACCAGTACGAACGGTTACATAACCACCAGCCTGCATGATTTTATCAAAAGCTGAACGATCTACCATCAAGTCCTTGATAACAGGGAAACCTGCAGAACGCCAAGGCTCAACTGTGATGGTATCACCATCCTTAAAACGACGCATGTAAATTTGGCAAGTAGTGGCACCAGTTGCTGGACCATGAGGATGACCATTGATATAGAGTGAACACATACCGCAGATACCCTCGCGACAATCGTGATCGAATACGATAGGTTCATTACCTGAACTCACGATCTGCTCATTCAGGATGTCGAGCATTTCGAGGAATGAGGTATCACCAGGGATATCGTTCATCTGGAACTCGTCAAAATGGCCTTTCTCCTTCGGACCGTTTTGACGCCATATTCTCAATTTAAATGATATATTTTTATCCATAGTTATCTTTATTTCTTTAAAATGTTCAACTTTCCCTTTAGCTCTTATAGTTACGAGTCTGTACCTTGATAGCCTCATATTCAAGAGGTTCCTTTAGCATAACAGGTTCTTTGTCATCAGATCCCTGATATTCCCAACATCCTACATAGAAATAGTTCTTGTCATCACGCAGAGCCTCACCTTCCTCAGTTTGGTATTCTTCACGGAAATGGCCACCACAGCTCTCGTTGCGACTTAATGCATCATGAGCCATCAACTCACCCATTGTGATGAAGTCGTTTAGTCGGAATGCCTTCTCCAACTCTACGTTCACGCCATCCTGCTTGCCAGGAATAAACAAATCGGTTTCGAACACCTTGCGGATTTCTTTCAGCTTCTCCAAGCCAATCTTCAGGCCTTCTGCTGTACGTCCCATACCAACATATTCCCACATGATGTGACCCAATTCCTTGTGAATAGAATCAACAGAACGTTTACCTTTGATGTTCATCAGATGATCGATCTTAGCTTGAACAGACTTTTCTGCTTCATCGAACTCAGGACTATCGGTAGAGAAGCGAGGTACTGTAATCTGATCGCTCAGGTAGTTCTGGATTGTGTAAGGCAATACGAAGTAACCATCAGCCAAGCCCTGCATCAAAGCAGAAGCCCCCAGGCGGTTAGCACCGTGGTCAGAGAAGTTAGCCTCACCAATAGCGAACAGACCCTTTACACTGGTTTGCAACTCATAGTCAACCCATATACCACCCATTGTGTAGTGGATAGCAGGATAAATCATCATTGGGTAGTAGTACTTAACACCATTGATCTCATTAGCCACCTTGCCTGGATTAACATCGGTGATTTCCTCATACATATCGAACAGGTTGCCATAGCGCTGACGAATCACGTCAATGCCCAGACGGCCGATTGCCTCTGAGAAGTCGAGGAATACGGCCAAACCTGTGTTATTAACACCATAACCCTTGTCGCAACGCTCCTTAGCAGCACGAGAAGCCACATCGCGAGGAACGAGGTTACCGAATGCAGGATAGCGACGCTCCAGATAGTAATCACGCTGTTCTTCTGGTATATCAGCACCCTGCAACGTGCCTTCCTGCAACTTCTTGGCATCTTCAAGCTTTTTAGGTACCCAGATACGACCATCATTACGCAGAGACTCAGACATCAGTGTCAGCTTAGACTGTTTGTCGCCATGAACAGGGATACAAGTTGGGTGAATTTGTACGAAAGCTGGGTTAGCAAACCAAGCGCCCTTGCGATAGCAAGCCATAGCAGCAGAAACGTTACAAGCCATAGCATTGGTTGACAAGAAATAGGTATTGCCATAACCTCCAGTAGCGATTACAACAGCATGAGCAGCGAAACGCTCTAGTTTACCAGTCACCAAGTTACGAGCAATGATACCACGAGCACGGCCATCAATCAACACCACATCTAGCATCTCGTAGCGAGTGTAGAGCTTAACTGTGCCGGCTGCAACCTGGCAACTCAATGCAGAATAAGCACCCAGCAACAGCTGCTGACCCGTTTGGCCACGGGCATAGAACGTACGACTTACCTGTGCACCACCAAAAGAACGGTTGGCAAGTAAGCCACCATATTCACGTGCGAAAGGAACACCCTGAGCTACGCACTGGTCGATAATGCTGTTTGAAACCTCTGCCAAACGATAAACATTAGCCTCACGAGCACGATAGTCACCACCCTTTACAGTATCATAGAACAGACGATAGACAGAGTCGCCATCGTTCTGATAATTCTTAGCAGCATTGATACCACCCTGTGCAGCAATGGAATGTGCACGGCGTGGACTGTCCTGAATACAGAAATTGAATACACGGAAACCCATCTCACCAAGAGAAGCAGCTGCAGATGCGCCTGCCAGACCCGTACCAACCACGATGATGTCCAAGCGACGCTTGTTAGCTGGGTTTACCAATTTTTGATGAGCCTTATAGTTGGTCCATTTCTCAGCTACTGGCCCTTCAGGAATCTTAGAATCTATCTTAGTCATAGTTTTAGTTTTTTAGTTTAAATCAACGATTTGACATAGAATACGATAACAACCAGTGCAAAGCAACCTACTACGATTGTGCTGAAGATATTGCCAATACACTTCCAACGGTCAAACCAGATACGGTTGTTCCAACCAAGAGTCTGTAAAGCGCTCCAAAAACCATGAGTGAGGTGGAACCACAGGGCGCAGAGCCAAATCAGATACAGCACCACATAAATAATGTTACTGAACGTCTGCTGAATGTGATAGATACCATTGGTAGCATTGCTCATTACCTCTAAGTCTGTAGAATGCATCAATTCGGGCAACATCATTTTGCTCCAGAAATTGAACAGGTGCAATACTAAGCCCAAGAACACAATGATGCCCAGCACCAACATGTTCTGTGATGCCCACTCAACAGTCTTTGGTCTGTCGGTCACAGCATAGCGTTCACTACCACGCGCTTTCCTGTTCTGCCAAGTAAGCCAGAAAGCGTAAATCAAATGAATGATGAACAACAGAGCCAGTGCCATGGTTGCTGCTACAGCATACCAGTTAGCACCCAGCATTTCGCAAATCCAGTTGTAACCAGAGGGCGAAATCAAGGCAACGACGTTCATCGCACAGTGAAATGTCAGAAATAGGACAAGGGCGATACCAGTAACACTCATCACCACTTTCCTTCCTACTGATGAATTACTTAACCACATAAATAATTGAGTTTTAAATATTTTAATTTGTTTTAAGATACATACTAATAAAAACTATATCAATAATTAGCTACAAAAATAAGTTAAAAACAATTATTTAGCAAATAGTTGGTAAAATATTTAATCACAATTGTATATGTTTTTCAACATTTGCACTATCTTTGTAACCATAAAAGAATAAGAATATGAAGAGAACTGCGATTCTAATGATTATGCTGGCTATAGCCACTGTTGCCATAACTGCCCAGAACTGGGAAGTGAATATGCTTCATGATATCAATGGATGGGATAGTCAGTTTATGCATGACTATAGTAAATTTATTTCGAAGACAGAGCCTTATGTGGCATTAGGCATACCTACCATGATGGGAGTGATAGGTTTAATTAAGAAAGACCGCCAACTTCAGAAGGATGCCATATATATAGGTGCGAGCGTTGCTGGCGCTTTTGCCTTGTCTTTTGGATTGAAATATATCGTAAACCGTACTCGACCTTATGATGCTTGGCCAGAAATGATTTATCCGAGAAGTACAGAGGCAGATCCATCATTCCCCTCTGGGCATACAGCATCAGCTTTTGCGCTCTGCACATCGCTTTGCATCAAGTATCCCAAATGGTATGTGATAGCTCCCTCAGCCATTTATGCCGTTTCAGTAGGTGTGTCTCGCATGCATGAGGGTGTACATTATCCCACAGATGTGATGGCAGGTGCACTGATTGGCGCAGGTTGTGCCATAGGAAGCGTGTATGCTTCAAAATGGTTGAACAAAGTGCTATTTGGCGACTAAAAACTTTTCATAGCTTTCATTTAGCACCCATAGAGCTTTGAGTACACTCTCATTGGTAGTATTAATCACCTGATAATACTCACTCATATCCCATAGGTCTCGAGCCATAAGTGCTTTGAGTTGGGTATTGATTAGGGGCAATGATTTATCATACTCCTCACCATTCAATTCAATCTTTACCTTTTCTGCTTCTTGTTTCAAGATGGCAAGCACATCCTTGCCTATTTTATAATCAGCATTAAACTGACTAAAGTCCTTATATTTACGATTCAAATCCTTGCGATGTCCATCAATATACATCGCAACAGTCTTGTTGACAACTCCCTTAGCCACTAAGTTTCTATGTAATTTGGTATAAGAAACTGTATCTATCGGAACAAAATAATCGGGCATAATGCCTCCACCACCATATACGGTTCTGGACAAACGTCTTGTTGTATATTTCAAAGAATCAGGGAAATGTATGCTATCTGCATGCATCAGTTCGCCATTGTTATAACGATCAATTAAGTCGGAACGATATTGCTCAAAATCCACCTCTACAGCTTTGCCATCACCTTTTGTAGATTTAGTGTAGGGCTTTTGGATGCAACGACCCACAGGTGTATAATAGCGAGCCACAGTAAGGCGAATCATAGAGCCATCAGGCAAGTCTATAGGTCTTTGTACCAGTCCTTTGCCAAACGAGCGACGACCTACTACCACTGCTCTGTCCCAATCTTGCATGGCACCTGTCACAATCTCAGAAGCTGATGCGGAATACTCATCCACTAGAATCACTAACCTGCCTTCTTGGAAATGTCCATTTCCCTTGGCATAATAGTTACTGCGCCTCTCTGACCGCCCCTCTGTATAAACAATCAATTCACGCTGACCTAAGAACTCATTCGCCAAATCTATGGCAGCATTCAAGTAGCCTCCGCCATTACCTTGTAAGTCCAATATCAAATCCTGCATGCCTTGCTCTTGCAACTTCTGCATAGCCTCTAAGAACTCCTTGCCCGTATTTATGGCAAAGCGACTTACCTTGATGTAACCAATCCCAGGTTCTATCATATAAGAAGCGTCTAAACTATAGAGAGGTATTTTATCACGTTTCACGGCAAAGTGCAGTAAATCTTTCACATCCCGACGAAGCACTGTCAAATCCACCATTGTTCCCTTAGGACCACGCAAGCGCTTCATGATATCTTCCGTACTGAGTTTCACACCAGCTATGGTGGTATCATTAACGGCAATGATGCGATCGCCTGCTAAGATGCCCACTTTTTCTGAAGGGCCTCCACTGACAGGTTGAATCACCAATAAAGTATCTTCCATCATTTGAAATTGCACCCCAATGCCATCGAAATTCCCTTGTAAAGGCTCATTCATTTCCTTTACTTCATCGGGATTGCTGTAAGTGGAATGGGGGTCAAGTTGTGAGAGCATTTTAATTATAGCTTCCTCAACTAATCTATTTTCGTCAACGGTGTCCACATATAGCTGACTGATAGCATATTCCGCCAAATTCAGCTTACGGAGAGCCTGACGTGATGTGGTTTGCGAAAAGGCCGAGAATGACAGTGCGGCCAACAATACTATGAATAGTAGCCTTTTCATAATAACAAAATCTTTTAATTCCTAAATCCAAACTCTTAATCATTAATATTTAATTCAAATGGGACAAACTCACTGGGATCCTTGCCATACTTAATCATCTCTCTGACAATCGATGAACTCACGCAAGCCAACTCAGGGTCTGTATAGAGCAAAATGGTCTCAACACCACACATTTTTTTGTAGATAAACGCTAAGTTCTCCTCGTATTCAAAATCCTTGACACTTCTCACTCCCCTTACAATTGCATTGGCCCCCACCTCCAAAGCAATGTCTGGAGTTGCCCCAGCAAAAGCAATAACAGACACACGAGGCTCATCCTTAAACAATTCGCTGATCATCTTTACCCTTTCCTCAACAGAAAACAATGTGTGTTTATCAGGATTATTGACAATGGCAATCACCACCTCATCCATAAAGGTAAGGGTTCGTTTCACAATCGCTTCATGCCCTATGGTGAAAGGGTCGAAAGTGCCGGGAAATAATGCTTTGCTCATAAATCTAAATCTTCGGTTACCAAATCTTCTTCTATCACCAAGTTGTTGATAATGAATGTTTGTCGCTCCATAGTGTTTTTACCCATATAGAATGCCAACAATTCTTTTACCAAGTCGGTCTTATGCAGATTAACCTGCTCCAAACGCATATCCTCACCAATGAAATTCTTAAACTCATCAGGGTCGATCTCTCCCAAACCTTTAAATCGGGTTATCTCTGGCTTGGGGCCTAACTTCTTGATGGCCTTCACTCGCTCTTCTTCAGAATAGCAATAGGTGGTTTTTTTCTTATTGCGCACTCTGAACAAAGGCGTTTGCAGGATATAAACATGCCCTTTCTTAATCAAATCTGGGAAGAATTGCAAGAAGAAGGTAATCATCAGTAAACGAATATGCATGCCATCCACATCAGCATCAGTTGCCACAATCACCTTATTATATCTAAGTCCATCCAATCCATCTTCTATGTTAAGGGCGGCTTGCAATAAGTTAAACTCCTCGTTTTCATACACAACCTTTTTAGTAAGTCCGTATGAATTAAGTGGTTTCCCTCGTAAGCTGAATACGGCTTGTGTGTTCACATCTCGACTCTTGGTGATTGAACCACTGGCCGAGAGACCCTCGGTAATGAAGATGCAAGATTCCTCTTCTTCCTTTTTCCCTTTACTGTCATTCAGGTGATAACGGCAATCACGCAACTTGCTGTTGTGCAGGTTGGCTTTCTTGGCACGCTCCCTGGCCTTCTTTGTTACACCAGCTATTTCCTTGCGTTCTTTCTCAGAATCTTGAATCTTACGCAACATGGCCTCGGCCATGATAGGATTTTTATGTAGGTAGTTATCCACTTCCTGCTTTACAAAGTCAGCAATGTACTTATTGATAGTCACGCCATTAGGTTCCATCAAAGTAGAGCCCAACTTTGTTTTTGTCTGACCTTCAAACTGAGGCTCTTCCACATTGATGGCAATGGCAGCTACCAATCCATTGCGAATATCTCCAAACTCAAAGTTTTTGTTATAGAACTCCTTGATGGTACGAGCCAAATGCTCTTTCAATGCACTCTGGTGGGTACCGCCCTGAGTAGTGTGCTGACCATTGACGAATGAATAGTACTCCTCACCATATTGATTGGTATGTGTAAAAGCCAACTCAATATCAGTGCCTTTCATGTGGACAATGTCATATAGCCCTTCCATTGTCATATTGTCCTTCAACAAGTCTTCCAACCCATGACGGGAAAGGATCTTCTGACCATTATAGATAATAGAGAGACCTGTATTCAGATAGGTATAGTTCTTTAGCAGGGTTTCAACTGTATCATTATGATAAATATAGCCCGTGAACAGGGTGTCATCTGGCTCAAAATAGACAAATGTGCCGGTTGGCTCAGAAGAATCCTCTGTCACATCGCTCACCAGTTTGCCTCGTTCAAACTTGGCGATACGCACTATACCATCGCGATAGCTACGAACCTCGAAGTGCGTGCTTAGTGCGTTGACGGCTTTCAAGCCTACACCATTCAAGCCGACACTCTTCTTGAACGCCTTGCTATCATATTTACCTCCAGTATTCAACTTGCTTACGGCATCCACCATCTTGCCTTGGGGAATGCCTCTGCCATAGTCTCTTACGCTGACACGCAGATTATCCTCGATGGTTACTTCAATGCGGTTGCCCGCACCCATCTTGAACTCATCGATGCTATTGTCAACGGTTTCTTTCAACAGTACATAGATACCATCATCACTCTGAGAGCCATCACCCAGACGACCAATGTACATACCCGATCGCATTCGGATATGCTCCATATCCTGCAGGTGCACGATGTTATCGTCAGTATATTTTACAGGCGATTGGCCATTGACAGTTGACCATTGACTATTATCTTTTTCTTCGCTCATATTCTATTATCAAACTTCAATTTCCTTTATATAAGCCCTTCTACGCTTATGTACCTCATGGTTAAAGTAACTCCACTGAGCTTGTACCTTATCATTTGTCTCCAGTTCCACATTGCTCTCTGCATACTTGAAGCCCAACTTAGCATAAGCAGGAATCAAGTCGTAGAAAAGCAAGGCATTTACGCCTTTATTCTGATACTCAGGCTTTACGCCCACCAGCAAGAGGTCGAGGCATTCGCCATAGTGGTGCAGATAGAGCACTTTTGCCAAATGATACCAACCAAACGGAAAGAGCTTACCCTTAGCCTTTTGCAAAGCCCTCGACAAAGACGGCATTGACAAGCCAGCACCCACTAACTGATCGTTTTCATCCACAATTAAAGTAATCATACGCAAGTCAACGATAGGCAGATACATATCAATGTATTGCTTGATTTGACGAGGGGACAATGCGGAATAACCATAAAGTGGAGCAAAAGCTTCGTTGATAAGCTCGAAGATAGCCTCGCCATATTCCTCGCGAATCTTCTTGCTTGATGTATATTTCTTAATGCGCAGGTTGTAACGCTTCATCACCATTTCAGATATACGACGGTGTTTTTCAGGCACTTGTCCATCTTCTGGCATAAATAATTTCATCTCTATCCAATCAGCTTCCTTCTCAAAGCCCAGTCGCTCCATGTGTTGGGGATAGTAAGGGAAATTATAAATGGTGGCCATAGTGCCAAGCTGGTCGAAACCTTCAATCAGCATACCTTCGGCATCCATATCAGTAAATCCCAAAGGTCCCTGGATATGTGTCATACCTCGTTCCTTGCCCCACTGCTCAACAGTTTTGAGCAGAGTATAAGACACTTCAGGATCGTCGATGAAGTCAATCCATCCAAATCGCACATTCTTTGTATTCCAAGTTTGGTTAGCCTTGTGGTTGATGATTGCGGCAACTCTTCCCACCAACTTGTCGTCTTTATAAGCCAGAAAATAATCTGCCTCGCAGAACTCAAAAGCCCCATTCTTTTTCCTGTCGAAGGTGTTTAACATGTCTTCATACAAATCTGGCACAGAGTAGGGGTTGTCTTTATACATCTCATAGTTGAAGCGGATGAACTTCTTCAACTCTCCTTTGGTTTCTACTTTCTTTATCTGTATCATAATTAATCTAATTTTCTCAACTCATATAAATCAATGTACCAATATAAGCCACATAGCCCAACACCAAAATGGTACCTTCCAAGCGTGTGATGGTGCGTTTTTTGTAGAATACGCCAAACAACCATAGTAATACACAGGCGATTACCAGCGACAGAAGGTCGAAATTGGTGATGCCAATCAGATGTAATGGTGTGATGGAAGCTGATGCGCCCAACACGAGGAAGATGTTGAAGAGGTTGCTTCCCACCACATTGCCGATGGCCATTTCAGGACTCTTCTTCAAAGCCGCAACCACAGAGGTTGCCAACTCTGGCAAGGACGTACCACCAGCCACAAGTGTCAAGCCAATCACTGATTCACTCACTCCTATACTACGGGCGATGCCTGTGGCTCCATCCACGAAAATATTGCCTCCAAATACTAAAGCTAACAATCCTCCTATTATATATATGATGGAGAGCCAGAGGGGTATTTGCTTTATCTCTTCGGTCTCTTCGTTCTTATTCTGACGAGCAATAGAGAAAGTATAAACCATGAAGATGATGAAGAACAGCAACAGCAAGATTCCATCGGCTCTACTCACCATATCTAAACGCTGATTATCCAACAAAACATCATTGCAGATGACCATCAAGGCTATGGCTGAGAGGATACAAAGGGGAATCTCCTTCAGTAAAGTGTTTTTGGTTACCATTATAGGCGCAAAGAAAGCAGTGCAACCCACAATCATCAGTGTGTTGAACATATTGCTACCTACAACATTACCAATGGCAATGTCTGCACTACCTTTCAAAGCTGAAGATACGGAAACTGCTAATTCTGGAGCCGAAGTGCCAAAAGCCACAACGGTCAAACCTATCACCAAATCTGATACTTTCAACTTCTTAGCGAGTGAAGATGCTCCATCTGTCAGGAAATTTGCCCCCAACAGTATCAGCACCAGTCCTCCAAGTAAGAAAACTATATCCATTTTCCCAAATTTACATTTGGGAGCAAAGTTAAGAAAAAAAATCATATCCCATGCAAGATTTTGCAGAACAAAACCAATCAAGATGTTTTTTAATGACACTCTTGGCATAGCTTTTCAGCGTTAAACATTATTAAAACAGCCGTAAAGATGCCTGAGTTGAAATATAATTGCTATCTTTGCATTGCATAAAGTTCGTTACGTAAACCTCGTTAAGACTTTTACGCAATTGACTTCTGTAATCGCATAGAAGAAACAGAAAATTTGATTTCTGCGCTTGAAAATGGGCGCAATATTTCACTGATATCACCAAGAAAAATCGGGAAAACAGGACTTATAAAACATTCTTTTTTTACCGGATAAAGCAGGGAAACAAGGATGCTACCAAGCGCAAGCAGCGTAAAGTCTGCATTAACGGTACTGGCAGACAAAGACCTGATTTACCAAACCCCGGAAGGTTATATCATTTACGACCGTTTTCTTGGTCTCTGGCTAAAGCGTTTCTAAAGAAGTGTAGTTTACTGAATAAGTTGACAAAATTTGAGTTCAACTTATTCAGTAAACTAAATTTGTAAATTTACTTATAATTTTGATATACCTACACTAAATTAAAATAATTCATTGTTTTATAGATTAATAATTGTATATTTACCTACACTAAACCTACACTTATCATGCACTAAACATACACTTAATCTACACTAACCTTGTGGTTAGCTACGACTAAATCCTAAAATTCTCTAGAGAATTTTGGGGTTTGCTCCAAGCAAACCTGCCTTCAGCTTTAACTAATCGAAGTCTTTGCTTCAACTAACTCGCCATTTTAAGAGCATCATCTTGGTATTTGGTGTAGGTATAGTGTAGGTATAGTGCATGATAAGTGTAGGTATCGTGTAGGTTAATATCTATATAATTCACTTTGTTTCAGCAAATAAATGTCAATTAGTGTAGGTTATATTGATTATATTTATTAATTGTGCAAACAAACAGCTGAAATAATATGGAGATTCTATTTGAACGCCACGATGCTAATGCACGAAAGCTGGGGAAACACCTAACTACTTTTATTCAAAGTGGCTGGCAAAAGTATATTAGTGGGCATTTGTGTAAAAAAGAAAGAATGAGAGGGGACATCCTCATCGGACATCCCCTCCTCAACAAATAATCAAAAAGAGTATTATAGTGGTTTGCCGTTCTTAGCCTTTAATTAGCGGCTGCCACCAGCCCACCATACTGGTTCAGAGAATACATACTGGCCATTGCCAAAAGCTGCCTGAACGTTTGGATTGGTAGTTGTATCACTTGAACCGTAACCATAGCGCAATGGGAACTTAGAAGAGTTCTTTGGATTCTCCAACTCAACAAAGTCTTCACCTAAAGCTTTCATACGGCGGATGTCATTGTAAGTTTCAAGAGATTCACCATTAGCACCATACATAGCCAGATACTTCTGAACCATAATTTCAGCCAACAGAGCATTACCGCTCAGAGGTTCAATGATGCTTGCATAATACTCATCTGCATCAGCAGCAGTCAGAGGAGTGCTCTCATCATCATTAGGCATACCTAACTGACCAGAAGCAAGAGCAGCTTGAACAGAAGTCTCTGTATTCTCGAATGCCAGTTCCAATGCAATCTTCACACAAGCCTTAGCTTCAGCATCACGTCCCAAGCGAGCCAGACACTCAGCCTTAAGGAACAGCAATTCATAGTAGCTCAACAGATAAGTAGATGCTGTCATAGCCATGCAGTAGGCATCAAAGCTATACTCCCACTGTACAGGAGCGAAGTCCTGACCATTAGGTACTAGAATCAAATCTTCGCTGTCTGGAGTCAGGTGATAACCGTAAGGCTCAAACAGAATACGAGTGATTCGTTTATCATTACGAGCCATCATTTTGTTATACATGCTCTGGCTGAAGCCGAAGTAGTCACGACTATACTGGAAGTCAAATGTAGGGTTCCAGTTTGAGCTGTCATAAACATTGAATTCTGCATCCTCACTCGGATCTGCGAATGACTGGTCAATCAAAGACAATATCTGAGTATAAACGGATGCCTTGTCAGAAGCACGGAAAAGGGTGTGCATCAGCAGACGAGCCTTTAGACCGTACGCAAATTTTAACCACTTCGTATTGTCGCCACCATAAAGGTAGTCGAAAGCGCCCAACCCAGAGTTTGGGCCACCAGCCTGCAAATCAGCGATTGCTTTGTCCAATGTAGCCATCAAACTTTGGTAGATGCTCTGCTGACTGTCAAGATTAGGATTCATGATCTCAGCTCCCTTACCTGCTTCTGAGTAAGGTGCATCGCCAAACAGGTCAGTAAGTACAGATGCATTGTGTGCCAAAATTACTTCAGCCACACCTCTGATAGCAGCATTGCCAGCATCAGTGCTTTCTGAATCATCAGCAGTTTTGGCAATCACAATCTGTGCATTCTTAATATTGTCATACAGATTGCTCCAAGAATTGTTGAAGCAAGATGCTGTGTTCCATTCACCCACGCGTGTTTCAGCATTGTAAAGCTGGTTGAACACGCCACCTTCATGCTCTACAGCCACAGAAGCGTATGTATTGAGATCTCCTCCGACAATGTTAATTGCCGTGTTGGTAATCAAATCGGTCACAATAAACTTAGCGCTAACATCGGTAGCATGGTTTAAGTCCTTGTTAATGGTATCCATGACATCCTCGGAGCATGAAACCAAGCCAAGTGAAAGTGCCGCAAAGCCGAATAAAGTTGAAAATATCTTTTTCATATCTGTAATCTCCTTTTAGAATTTAAATGAAAGGCCAAAGCCGAATGTTGATGATCCAGGCAGTGAGAAGCGCTCGAAACCACCAGCCATATTGTTGTTACCCTGAGAAGCATCTGGGTCAAAGCCCTTCACACTTGACCAGAGCAGCAAGTTACGTGCAAAAGCACTCAAAGTAACGCCTAGCTTTGGAGTGTCAACTACAGGATAGCTCAGCGAGATTTCACGCAGCTTCAGATAAGAAGACTTATGGATAAACGCCTCAGAAATATCACTCAACACATTGAAATAAGAGAAGGCATCGCTACCAGAAATATAAATATCATTTGGTGTACCATCCTCTTTAACAGCAGGCCACTCACAGAGGAACCTGTCCATGTTGCGGAAGTCTGCTGAACGTTGACTTGAACCATAGTAGTCCATCATAGTGTAAGAACCGTAATACATCTCACCACCCTTCTTCCAATCAAGGGTTGCACTCAGCTTGAACTTGTATATCTCAAAGCTGGTGTTGAAGCCCATCTGGAAATCAGGAGCAACAGATCCAATCACCTTTTCCTCACCAACCTGTGGCAAACCATTTGCATCAACAACGATATCGCCATTTTCATTACGCAGGAATGAAGTACCATAGATAACAGGGAACTTATCGCCAATACCTGCACGAACCTGAGGCTCAACGAAACCGCCCAAGAAGATGCTGTTAACGCCCTCAGCCAACTCGTCAACATAGTTGTCAACCTTGGTGAAGTTTACAGACAGATCCCACTTGAAGTTTCTCTTCTGGATAGGCTTCAGCCCCAAAGTAAACTCATGAGCATTAGTATGAATCTTACCACCATTAGTTACCAATTCTCCATAACCTGTTGATGCAGCCAAAGGTACACCGAAGATTTGATCCTTCACGTTCTGACGAGAGAAGGTATATTCAAATGTTACAAGACCGTTCCAGAAACCAAGATCAACACCAAACTCGTAAGACTTAGTATTCTGAGGTTTCAAATTCGGGTCGTAGATTGTTCCAGAAGGAGTGTAAGCTACCACACCGTTGGTTGGGTATTGGAATGGAGTTCCTGAAGAGAAACCGCCACCATAACCAGGAATTGAGTAGTATGATGGTAAGTAGTCACCAGCTTGACCTACCTCAGCATAAGATGCGCGCAATTTACCGTAAGTCAGTACGTCGTTCTTCAGAGGCTCTAACTCTGTAAAGATGAAGCCCAGAGATACAGATGGATAGAAGAATGTACGGTTGTTGCGAGGCATAGAAGAAGCAATATCCTGACGGCCAGTAGCATTCAAGAACAGCATATTCTTCCAGTCCAGTGACAAGTTAACAAAGTTACCAATAGTACGATTCCTGTAAGTATATTCGCGAGCTGTATAAGTTGAAATATTGTTCATGTTATTCCACCCAGAGAAGTTGAAGTGGTTACCACTGCCATACTCTCTCCAAGTCTTGTTCTGAACGATTTCGTTACCATACAGGAAATTCAAATGCAAATCTTCGTTGATATTCCAGTCAAACGTAGCAGTCAACAAAGAGTTCAACTCATTGATGGTCATAACATTCTTAGAGATTTCACCGTCACTACCTTTGTGGCCGTAACCAAACATGTTCTTATAAGTAGTGGTATAAGCGTCATCACCTAACTGATATTTTACATCCAACTTCATTTTCTCATTGATAGGATACTCAAAGCGCAAGTAAGCATTACCATAGAAACGCTGTGAACGCTCTGAAAACTCATTATTTTCAACAGCCCAGTAGGGGTTATCGAATGTTAATGAGCGGAAGTGTACCTGAGCATAAGGATCACCAGCTGCATGGCTTGGAATACCCTTCAAGTCGTATGATGGGGGAGCACCCCACAGAGTAGCCATCAGACCATCATTAGCACCAGACTGCTTCTTAATCTTAGAAGCTACGAAATTGCCGCTAAAGCCAGTTGATAAATAGCTGTTAATCTTTAAGTTACCATTCATTTTCACATTGTAGCGCTCCATACCAGTATTCTTAACGATACCTTTTTGGTCTGTGTTACCAAGAGAGAAAGAATAGTCACCCCTACCAAGATTCTGTGAAATTGTCACATTATTGGTCCACGCAGTACCAGTCTTGAAGAAGTCGCGGACGTTATCATAAGCTGCAGGAGTTACCCAAGGATTCAAACCAGCAGCCGCATGCTTAGGGCTATAGTACTGACCCTGATGCATACCCTCAGCCTGAGTGTAACGATTGTCCGTATTACCACCGAAACCAGGGTCATTAGGTAGGTCAGAAATCTTAGGACCCCAAGCGGTAGAAGCGTTTTGTGAGAACTTGCCGCCAGAACCCTGTGCATACTCCATCTGTGTTTCAGGATAGGTAGATACCTTAGAGAATGTCAGACTGGTATTAAAAGTAATCTGAGGCTTGCCTTGCTGCAATCCCTTACCGCTTTTGGTAGTGATAATGATTACACCATTAGAAGCACGCATACCATACAATGCAGATGCAGCCTGGCCCTTCAGGATATTTACACTTTCAATATCATTAGGATCAATATCCAATGAACGGTTAGCGTAGTCAGCACCAGTTACTGATGAACCTGTACTCAAGTCAGAAGTAGATGCAATAGGCATACCGTCAACCACATAAAGAGGCGTATTGTTGCCGTCGAAAGAACGAGAACCACGGATAGTGATCTGAGATGATGCACCAGGCATACCAGATGAAGTTGTGATATTCAAGCCTGATACCTTACCAGAGATGGCTCCAGCCAAATCGGTACTCATACCCTGCATCAGCTTGTCTGACTTCACATCCTGAACGGCATAACCCAAAGCTTTTTTCTCTTTAGAGATGCCCATCGCAGTTACCACCACCTCATCGAGCAGCTCACTGTCAGGACGCAGCATCACTCTAACAGTTTCCCTGATGGGTACTTCTTGAGTCTGCATACCGATGAATGAAACAACCAACGTTGTAGCATTAAGTGGCACATTGGAGATGGTGAAGTTACCCTCGATGTCGGTAATCGTACCCACATTTGTGCCCTTTACTAAGACGGATGCACCAACTACTGGTTCACCGTCTTCAGAAGAAGTGACATTACCAGTCACTCTTGTGACCTGGGCGGTCGCCAATCCTATTCCTATGAACAGGCAGGCCAAGAACAGCATGAATTTCTTTTTCATAAAAAAACTCTTTACTTAATTTAACTAATACTTGCTTGCAGTCGATTTATTGGGTCTGTAAGGAAAACCATCGTTTAAGTGTAATTGGTTGATTATTAGTAATAAGGAACCATCGTGTCATGTTTTTGTGTAACGAAAAAACAGCTGAATCACGCTTTCTAACTGAAAACCAATCTCATACGGACCTCCACTTGTATCACGCTTTTGTTGAATGTTATATTTCAATGTTTCCAATCTAAATTCCACCTACGCGGCTTAAAAAACAAGCAAATTATTACCGAAAAACGACCTGATTACCCAAACTGCCAACGACTATCGAGTTCATGACTACTTTTTGTCAGAATGGTTGGCAAGAGTTTATTAAAACAAAAGGAGATTGTTTCAGGGAATTTACACCATATTTATATATATAGGAGAGCATCTTTTTTCACAGAAGGCACTATTTTTTGGCATATTTTAAAAAATCTTGGCAAAAAATTTGCATTTAATAAGATTTTAGGTAACTTTGCACCCGATTATGTGCTTTGAGTTTATTTAGCAAATGTGAATGTAAAGAAAGTGTTCTTTATCCTTTTTGACACAAAATAAGGAATAAACGATGGTTTTCGTTACAGACCCAATAAATCGACTGCAAGCAAGTATTAGTTAAATTAAGTAAAGAGTTTTTTTATGAAAAAGAAATTCATGCTGTTCTTGGCCTGCCTGTTCATAGGAATAGGATTGGCGACCGCCCAGGTCACAAGGGTAACAGGTAATGTTACCTCTTCTGAAGACGGACTGCCAGTAACTGGTGCCTCCGTCTTAGTTAAGGGCACAAACGTGGGAACGATTACCGACATTGACGGTAACTTTACCATCTCTAACGTGCCAAGTTCTGCAACTACCCTGGTTATCTCTTTCATCGGTATGCAGACTCAGGAAGTACCTATCAGAGAAAGCGTACGCGTAATGCTGCGTCCTGATTCTGAGTTGCTGGACGAGGTTGTCGTAACCGCCATGGGTATCTCAAAGGAAAGAAAAGCTTTGGGTTACGCTGTACAGGATGTGAAATCTGACGAGCTGACTCGTGGTGCAAGCACCTCTCTGTCATCAGCTCTGCAAGGTAAGGTATCAGGTGTGGAAATTTCTACATCATCTGGTATGCCTGGTGCATCTTCTAACATCACCATCCGTGGTGTCCGCTCTTTCACTGGCGATAACACCCCGTTGTATGTAATCGATGGTATGCCTGTTGCATCATCATTCGATATCAGTACAGGTTCTTCTGTAGGTGGTGGTCCTGACTATGCTAACCGTGCTGTGGATATCGATCCTAACGACATTGAGAGCATCAACATTCTGAAAGGTCAGGCTGCTTCTGCACTGTATGGTATGCGTGCTTCTAACGGTGTGATCATCATTACTACCAAGAGTGGTAAGGGTGCTCGCAAGGGTAAGCCAGAAATTACCATCACTTCTAACCTGTCATTCGATGTGGTTTCTCGTATGCCAGACTTCCAGAAGGAATATGCACAGGGTTCTGGTGGCAAGTACTCTCCAACCACTTCTCTGTCTTGGGGTCCTAAGATTTCTGACTTGGCTAACGACCCAACTTACGGTGGTAGCACAGACAATAACTACACCAAGCAATTCGGTATGCATCAGGGTCAGTACTATGTAAAGCAGCGCGCTGACGCTGGTTTGGATCCTTGGGCAACTCCTCAGGCATACGACAATGCTAAGGATTTCTTCAGGACTGGTACTACTTGGGCTAACAACGTGAACATCGCTCAGAGCTTCGACAAGGGTAACTTCTCATTCTCTCTGGGTAACACTACTGCAAGCGCTACAGTTCCTAAGACTGGTATGGATCGTTACAACGCAAGATTGGCTGCAACAGCTAACTTGACTGACAACTGGACAACCGGTTTCACTGGTAACTTCATCCTGTCAAAGATCCGCAAGCAGACTGGTGCTAACGGTGGTTTGGTGGCAACTATCTACGGTTCACCTGCATCATACGACCTGGGTGGTATCCCAGCTCACATCGATGGTGACCCATATACTCAGAACACCTATCGTAACACATCTGGTTTCGATGCTGCTTACTGGGCAATTGACAACAACGCTCACACTGAGCGCTCACAGCGTTTCTTCGGTAACGCATACGCACAGTATAAGACTACTTTCGGTACTGAAAACCACACTTTGATTGCAAAGTATCAGTTGGGTGCTGACTCTTATACTACTAACTATTCTTCTTTGTATAGCTACGGACACCAGAATGGTAAGGGTTCTTCAGATCATGATGACTACACCATCAATGAGATCAACTCTCTGTTGACTTTCAACTACGATTGGAAGATCAATGAGGATTTGGACTTCGGTGCTTTGATTGGTAACGAAATCGTGAACAAGACTACCAAGTACATCTGGGCTTATGGTGAAAGCTTCAACTTCCCAGGATGGAACCACATTGGTAACGCAACTGTGAACGACTCTTCAGAGAGCATCTCAAGAAGACGTACCATTGGTAACTTCGCTAACTTGTCACTGTCTTGGAAGAACATGCTGTTCTTGAACGCAACTGGTCGTCAGGATATCGTTTCAAGCATGCCTCGTGGCAACCGCACATTCTTCTACCCATCAGTATCTCTTGGCTTCATCTTCACTGAAATCGAGGCTCTGAAGAACAACGTGCTGACTTACGGTAAACTTCGTGCTTCTTATGCTGAGGTAGGTCAGGCTGGTACTTTCTTGCCAAGCTACTACTCATCATCTAACCACGGTTCAGGTTTCTCTTCTGGTACTCCTATCCGCTGGCCGATCGGTTCAGTAGTTGGTTATTCTCCTTCAAGCACTATCTATGACCCGAACTTGAAGCCTCAGAACACTAAGTCTTATGAGTTTGGTGTTGACCTGAACTTCTTCAACGGTATCGTTTCTTTGAGCTATACCTACTCTCGTCAGAACGTAAAGGATCAGATCTTCTCAGTTCCTTTGGCAAGCTCAACCGGTTATGGTTCATTCACAACCAACGGTGGTAAGATTCATACCAACGCTCATGAAATCACTTTGGGTATCAAGCCTTTCGATGGCAGAAACTTCAAGTGGGATATGAACTTCAACTTCTCTAAGATTGATAACTACGTTGACGAATTGGCAGAAGGTGTTGAAAGTATCTTCTTGGGTGGTTTCACCACTCCACAGGTTCGCGCCGGTATTGGTGACAAGTATCCTGTAATCTACGGTTCTCAGTATCTGCGCAATGACAATGGTGACATCGTTGTTGACGAAGATGGTCTTCCTATGTCAGGTGCCGACGGTGTGATTGGTGTTGTATCTCCAGACTTCCGTCTTGGTTTGAACACCAACATAGAGTATAAGAAGCTGCGTTTGAGCGCAACTTTCGACTGGAAGCAGGGTGGTCAGATCTATGGTGGTACTACCAACGTGCTTGACTACTACGGTGTAACCCAGCGTACAGCTGACTACCGCAACAAGGATCAGTTCCTGTTCGAGGAGCCTGCTGTAAAGCAGAATGCTGACGGTTCTTACTCACCTAACGACATTTATATCAAGGGTAGCGATGCTTATTACTACTTCGACGCAATGAATACAGTTGACGAGGCTTCTGTTTATGGCAACTCATTCATCAAGCTGCGTGAAATCACTCTGAGCTATCCTGTAATCGATAAGCCTTGGCTGAGTGTAACAGCAAGCGTGTTCGCACGTAACCTCATCCTGTGGTCTGAGATCAGAGGTATTGACCCAGAAGTTTCTCAGGGTAACAACAATATGTCTGGTTCATTCGAGCGTTTCTCACTCCCAGGAACTTCAAGCTACGGTTTAGGTGTAACAGTTAAATTCTAAAAGAGAGGAGAAAGATTATGAAATCAATATTGAAATTAACATTTGGCGTTTTCGCAGCCGCATTAGTATCTGCCACCATGGTGTCTTGCTCTGAAGACATTATGGATAAGATTAATGAGGATAGAAACCACGCTACTGATGCTCCTGCAAAATACACTTTGGCTGAGGTCATCGTGTCATCAGCATGGGAGAACACAGGTAGTGACTTGAATACTTACGCTGCAGTATATGTTGAGCATGAGGCAGGTGTCGACAACCAGATGAACCACGCTGAAATGCGTAATGGTGAGCCTTCAAACGCTTCTACATATAACAATAGCTGGAGCGAATTGTATAGAACTCTGAGAAACCTGAACGTAATCTTGTCAGATGAGGAAAAGTCAAGCGATCCGTTGGTGAAAGGTGTTGCAGAAATTCTGACAGCCTATAACTTGGCTATTCTGACCGACTTGTTTGGTGATGTTCCTTTCAGTGAATCATTCAACCCAGATGAGAATAAGCAGCCTAAGCTGGATTCACAGCAGGAGCTCTATGGTAAGATTTTCAACTATCTGGATGCTGGTATTGCTGACGTAAATTCTTCTACTGGTAACTCTCTGAGCAGTTATGATTTGATTTATGGTGGTGCTAAAGCTAATTGGGTTAAGTTTGCTAACGCTCTGAAGGCTCGCTATACTATGCGCCAATTGAAGCGTAATGGTGATGCTGCTCTGAACAGTGTTCTGCAGTATATTGATCAGGCATTTGCATCTGAAGCTGATCAGGCTACATTCAATGTATATGATGCTAACCAGTTGAACCCACATTTCGACTTCGAGTGGAGCCGTGACGGTCTGGGTGCAAGCAAGAGCGCTTTTGACAAGTTGGCAGAACGTAATGATCCACGTATCAACCGTCTTTATTGGGATGGTAACTCATGGGCTCATTTGGCAGCTGACGAGTTGTCTCTCTTCGAGAATGGTGTTTCTGACCCAGGCGTTTATAAGTATTCTTATACTGCGTTCATGTTTGCTCAGACTGCTGATACTTACATGATGAGCTATCGTGAACAGCTGTTCCTGAAGGCTGAGGCATTGGTTCGTTTGGGACGTACTTCAGAAGCTGAACCAATCTTGAAGGAAGCTATTGAGTTGTCATTTGCTAATCTGGAAGCTTCTGTATTCGCTGCATGTACAGCTCCTACAGTAGGCGCTTACGGTGGTATCGAAGATATCATTGGTGATGGTGATCTGACTGCTGCTGATGCTGATGCTTACTTTGATGCAGAAGTTAAGCCTCGCTTTGCTGCTAACCCATTGAAGGAGACTTTGATTCAGAAATATCTGTCAATGTGGGGTGCAAATGGTGAGTCTCTGGAGACTTACAACGACGTTCGTCGTCTGATTTCTTTGGGTCAAGAAAGCTTGTTAGAGCTGAAGAACCCGAAGAGTTTCCCACTGCGTTATACTTACGGTTCAGGTGATACTACTACCAATCCTAATGTAAATGCTGCATATGGTAATGGTCAGTATGTATATTCTGAGCCAGTATGGTGGGCTGGTGGCAGCCGCTAATTAAAGGCTAAGAACGGCAAACCACTATAATACTCTTTTTGATTATTTGTTTGAGGAGGGGATATCCGTTGAGGACGTCCCCTCTTCTATTTTTAGGAGCAAAAGATCAATAGAATAAATGACAGTTATTTATTTGCTGAAGTCAGCGGGTGAGCATTGCCCTTAACTTCTTTCAGGTAAGCCTTGGCAGAACCAATCTTGAGGTAGAAATCAATGCGGACAGGAAGACGATTGTCATCATCAGTTATATAGAAACGTAAGAGTTCATTCTTCTCTCCATCCTTATCATAAGCATATAAAGAGAAACCCTTGCAGGCGTACTTCTTACCATCCTTAGCCTTGATAGTGCTATTTCCTAAGCAGATAAGCGTCTCATCTTCTACCTTACGACCAGTTGCCAAAGGTAAAGTGGTCTGATGACCTTGCACAAAATGCTCTGGAGAGAAATTACGTGCACGGGCAATAATACTTAACATATCGTAGATGCAACGACTGTCCTCTGTATCACTTTCCACAGGTGTAAAATCTGCAACACCAGGACGAGTGCGTAACTGATGCACTTTATTAACTCCACCCTCATGACTATACCAAGCTTCATCTACAGAATAGTGACTACCTTCTTCTGCCGCTTTTTTATAATACAAAGGCTCCAGACGTTCAGTCATATACACTTGTAAAGAATCACGGAGTTTGAATAGCATGTCTGCTTCTTTACTACCAACAGCCATCAGCCGAATATCATAAGCAGGCTGACCTTTGTAAGTAGCCTTTTCTGTCGTGAAAGTGGCATATCCTACCTTCTTCCAGATAATGCCCCAATCAAAATAAAGGTCATACCTCACTTGCTCACCTGCCTTAAAAGCTAAGTTCTCAACCTCGCACTGTTGTGCCTGCATGTGCAAGGGCAACAGAGCCTGTATCATCAGAATAGTAGCAAAAATCTTTTTCATGTTATCTCCTATTGGTATTTCTGTTATTAGTATTTCTATTGCTATTATTGTTGTTTCTTCTATCCCTATTTCTATCAGTCTTCTGTTCAGGTTTCTGCTTTTTAATTTCATCTGGTTTTTGACGGTCGAAAGCCAACTCGTTGAGATTCCAATCCTGCAACACATCAAAATTCGCTTTAAACTCTATCATGCGAGAATAATAAAACACTTCTTCGGGTTGCAAAGATAACTCATAATTGCCTGTATCCCATTTCCCATTTCTATTTGAATCTCTCACCAAGCGAGCTGCATACTTTCCAGGATTAAGGTAATAGAAGTCTGCCCTGCCATTTTCTACATCCACAGTACGTACCACCTCGTCTTTGGTATCAAGCAATTCTACAAAATCACCTTCTTGTGTACCTGTGATATTAAAAAATATCTGCCCATAGGTGTCTAACGTCTTAACCTTAAAATCCTTCTTTTGTTTATCTATAAAACGTCCATAAATGCCAGTTACTGCAGCACTATCTGCTTCAAAAGTATAACTCTCTCCAGGCTTCCAATCGGCATAAACATTATAAATCTTGATATCCAAACTATCATGTACTAGTTCAAAAGGAATATCTTTCCAAAGCGAATCCACCTTTTGTCTCAGATGGAAGGATGTTGAATCAATACTTGCTATAGGCTCAGGGAAAGTGAGAGTGAGGTAATCATAAACATCTATACTAGAAGGAGCATAAATATCAACCGCTAAATATTCAATCTTAGGCTCAACTTTCAAAGTGTCTCCGCGCTCTCTTCTTCGTTGCTCCTCTTTCTCTTTTGCTTCTTTTTCTTTCTGCAATTCCTTCTCGCTCTTTGGTTTCTCCTTTGATGCCAGTTTCAACGTATCTGTTCGAGGTACAAGCTCCTTGAGTGAATCAGTATATAAATATGAAACCTCCATCTGCAATGTATCGAGTTGATATATTAGTGAGTCCTTTATCCAATACTTAATGGTATCGATGCGTTCAGTTAACTTTTCAATCACAAAAGCATCTGTTTCATCGAAATTTAGCCCTTTTATAGTAGGAAAAGTGTCTGATGGTGCAGTAAAGAATAGTGTAAAGTCTTTTTTAGTAGTACGTTCCGACTTAGCTAAACGTTGGTCTTTTTGTTGATTTACAAAAGCCTTTAACATCAGGTCATCAGGCAAATAATGCGTATATTGACGTTCCACTATGGTATCAATCACCAAAGAATCTATCCAAGTGGTATCCTGACGCATTCGTAATTCTGACGAAGGAATCACCAAAGAATCTCGGAAAGCTACTGTTTCCGAAGATGCAGAATAATAGTAATTCTGATCCGATTCCTGTAAAGCAAAGATATGATACTCGCCAGGAGCCACCCCCTTGATAGTAAACTTGCCTCTACTATCAGTACGTCCCACACGGTCGAATGGCTTCGTCTTAAAAGCAGAATCTGCCAAATCCATATGCAAACCTACCATCATACCTTTGATAGGTTCCAAGTTACGAGCATTAAGTACAGTACCTGATACTTCCATAGTATCAAGACGCTCGCCAGTAGAGAAAGTGTAAACAAAATTCTCAAGAGGATTGCTCTCGTTATTATCTTGTATAGCATCTCCGAAATCAATCGTATAAGTGGTGTTGGATATCAGTGTGTCTTGCAAATCTATTAGCACTTTCTTGCCACTAGCCCTTACATTAGCCTGTTGTACTTGAGGTGGAGAGATAACAATCTTTTCCTGTGGTTTATCTAACTTCAGATACTCATCAAACTCGATAGTGATACGTTTGCGAGAAGAATTCAGTTCTCCTGGTGCAGGGTTGCCTTTCAAGAATTTAGGTGGGGTTTCGTCAAAGTCACCACCACCCAATGTCCCAACGCTGGCACATGAATAAAAAAACGCAGCCACAACCATCAAAGGAAGTGTCCCACGTCTCAACAAACGAATGCCGTATTTACTGTTAAAATAAAACATGGTGCAAAAATAAAGGTTCTCAGCCAAAAATCATACTTAAAAAGTGAAAATAATGCAAAAATAAGAATAAAGACATTGCGACATGAGAGAAAAAGCGTAACTTTGCAACTTGCAAAACTCTGAAACTTTAGAAGAGTTTCCCCCAAATAATAGTAATATAATAATTGTATAAACTTGTATGAAGAGTAGATTGATTTTAGTAGCTGCCGGCTGTATAGCTTTGCTGAGCAGCTGTGGAGGTGGAGGCAGTGCCCAAATGGGTGGTAATGCACCGAAGATCACTGTGATGTCATTGAACAACACAACCTCTCACTTGACAAACTCTTATCCTGCTACCATCAAAGGTAAGCAAGACGTTGATATCCGCCCGATGGTAAGCGGATTCATTACTCGCCTCCATGTAGATGAAGGCTCTTTTGTAAGACGTGGACAAGTATTGTTCACCATTGATCAGACACAGTATATAGCTGCAGTAAACCAAGCAAAAGCTGCTGTAGAAAGTGCTAAAGCTACTGTAGCAACCCAACAATTGACAGTTGATAACCGCAGACGACTAAACGAAAAAAACATTACCAGCGATTACGACTTACAGATGCAGGAAAACCAACTGGCAAGTGCAAAAGCTGGTTTGGCGCAGGCTGAAGCTGCATTGACGAATGCTCAGAAAAACTTGCAATATACTACCGTTACCAGTCCTACTGATGGTGTAGTAGGTCAGATTCCTTACCGCTTGGGTAGCTTGGTAAGTCCTTCATCGGCTCAACCACTGACCACAGTTAGTGACTTGAGCAACATGTATGCTTACTTCAGCATGACAGAGCGTGAGTTGTTGCAAATGACTGAGAGTAACGGTGCAGAAGACATCATCAAAAGTTTTCCAGAGGTTCGGCTTCAACTGATTGACGGCTCCATGTATAGTGAGAGTGGTCATGTAGAAACCATCAGTGGTGACATCGACCTCACAACAGGTTCTGTAAACTTGCGCGCCCTCTTCCCCAACCCAAAGAAGGTGCTGCGCCGTGGTTCTACCGTTAACGTAGTGTTCCCTAACGATTTGGAGAACATTATCCTGGTGCCACAGAGTGCAACATTCGAGGTACAAGATAAGCGATTCGTTTATGTACTACAGCCTGACAATACAGTCAAAACCACAGAAATTACCTGCCACCCTGTGACAGATGGCAAGAACTTCGTCGTATTAGGAGGTTTGAAGGATGGCGACAAGATTGCCTTGGAAGGTGTGCAGAACTTGAGAGACGGTGCTTTGATTCAGCCTATCACTTCAGCTGAGAAAGAGGAAATCTATCAGCAGAACCTGAAGGATCAGAAGGAAGGTAACATGCAGAGTGCTATGCAATAAATTGACAATTGACAATTGACAATTAAACATTCAATTAATAAATTGTAACATAAATGAATTTAGATAGATTTATAAATAGGCCAGTACTCAGTACGGTTATCTCCATCGTGATTGTGATATTGGGTTTTATTGGACTGACTCAATTGCCAATTACCCAGTATCCTAACATCGCGCCTCCAACCATCATGGTATATACCACCTATCCTGGCGCAAATGCCCAGACGGTACTAAACACGGTGGTAACTCCGTTGGAAAATCAGATCAACGGTGTGGAGAATATGATGTACATGAGTTCATCCGCTTCCAATAGCGGTTCGGCATCAATTACAATTACCTTCAAGCAGGGTACCGACCCCGATATGGCTGCTATCCATGTGCAGAACCGCGTGTCTATGGCCCAAGGTCTGATGCCTGCCGAGGTAACTCGTGTGGGTATCACCACCATGAAGCGACAGACTTCTATGTTGCTGATTTTCTCTCTCTATGACGAGAGTGACACCCATACCACGGAGTTTATCGAGAACTATGCAGCCATCAACATTTTGCCAGAAATTCAGCGTGTAAAGGGTGTGGGTGACTCCAATGTGATGGGTGTTGACTACTCCATGCGTATATGGCTGAAACCTGACATCATGGCTCAGTATGGTTTGATGCCAACAGATGTTACCAATGCTTTGGCAGAACAAAATGTGGAGGCTGCTCCTGGTCAGTTTGGCGTTCAAGGCAACCAGACCTACCAATATACCATCCGCTATAAGGGTCGTTTGCAGACACCTGAGGAGTTTGAAGACATTGTATTGAAATCTCTCGATGACGGTAGCCTGCTGCGAATTAAGGATGTGGCAAGGGTGGAAATGGGTCGTATGACCTACTCTTTCTTCAACCGTGTAAACGGACATAAAGCCGTTACGGTCATAGCCATGCAGTTGCCAGGCTCTAACGCTACAGAAGCCGTACAGGAGATTGAAAAAACATTGGCAAGCTATGAGGGCAGGTTGCCTGCAGGCTTGAAGATTAACATTGCTCAGAGTGTGAACGAATTCTTGTTCGCTTCAATCAGTGAGGTTATCAAGACGTTGATAGAGGCGTTCATCCTGGTGTTCATTGTGGTATATATCTTCCTGCAGGATTTCCGTTCAACGCTGATTCCTGCCATCGCCATCCCTGTGGCATTGGTAGGTACTTTCTTCCTACTCTATGTTTTCGGTTTTAGCTTGAACTTGCTGACACTTTCGGCATTGGTGCTGGCCATTGCGATTGTGGTCGATGATGCGATTGTGGTGGTAGAGGGTGTACATGCCAAGCTCGACCAAGGCTATACTTCTGCTAAGCAGGCAAGTATTGACGCTATGCGTGAGTTGGCAAGTGCTATTGTTTCTATCACCTTGGTCATGATGTCAGTGTTTATCCCTGTGAGCTTCATGAGCGGTACGGCAGGTGCATTCTATCAGCAATTCGGTTTGACTATGGCCATCGCCATCGGTTTCTCGGCTATCAATGCGTTAACCTTGAGTCCTGCCCTTTGCGCCATCTTCCTGAAGCCTCACAAAAAACATGAGGAAGGGGAAGAAGAGAAAGAGCCAAGCCGCGTTGAAAAATTCCATCAAGGCTTTAACCGCTGGTATGACAATATTTTGGAGAAATATAAGAAAGCGGTTGCTTATTTCATCGATCATAAGAAACTTTCCTTGGGAGTTGTGGCTGCTTCCATCGTAGCACTGGTACTGTTGATGCAGATTACTCCGACAGGCATGGTGCCACAAGAGGACACAGGTACTCTGATGGGAACAGTGACTCTGCCAGCAGGAACCTCACAGGAACGTGCTATCGAGGTTATGTTGCGTGTAGATAGCCTGATTGCCGCCGAGCCTTCCGTTCAGAGCCGTACTATGGTTTCTGGTTTCAGTTTCACAGGTGGTAGCGGTCCTTCTTATGGTTCTTTCATCATCAAGCTAAAAGACTTTGAAGAGCGAGGGCTGATGCAGAATTCACAGATAGCTTTCATCACGCTTTATATGCGTGCTCAGAAGATTATCCCAGAGGCTCAGGTGCTGTTCTTCCAGCCTCCAATGATTCCGGGTTACTCCATGTCAAGTGACATCCAGCTTTACATGCAGGATAAAACCGGCGGCTCGTTGGATAATTTCTTTGAGGTGGTGAACCAATACAATGCTGCACTTGCTGCAAGACCAGAAGTGAACTCGGCCCAAACCACCTTCAATCCTAACTTCCCACAGTATGAGATGGATATTGATGCAGCGGCTTGTAAACGAGCTGGTGTGAGTCCAGCAACTATCCTGAGTGCTATGCAGGGCTACTATGGAGGTATGTATGCATCCAACTTCAACCGTTTCGGTCGTATGTACCGTGTAATGGTGCAGGCTGACCCTGAGGCTACCAAGGATGTTGAGACGCTGAAAAATATCAAGATCATGAACAACAAGGGTGAGATGGCTCCTATTACACAGTTCTTCAGCATGAAGAAGGTGTATGGTCCTGACGTAATCAACCGTTTCAATATGTACACAGCTATGACCGTTATGGTTTCTCCTGCAGCAGGCTATTCAACTGGTGAAGCTCTGAATGCTATTGCAGAAGTGGCAGAGACCTTGCCAGCAGGCTTTGGCTATGAGCTGGGTGGTTTGGCCCGTGAAGAGGCTGAGACTACTGGCAGTACAACCGCCATGATTTTCCTGCTCTGTTTTGTTTTCGTATATCTGCTGTTGGCTGCTCAATATGAGAGTTACATCCTTCCATTGGCTGTGTTGCTCTCTGTACCTTTCGGTCTGATGGGTAGTTTCATTTTCGTGAACATCATGAGTGCCATCGGTTCGTTCTCTATCATGCAGATGATTATGGGCTCTATGTCTAATGACATCTATATGCAGATTGCATTGATTATGCTGATGGGTCTGTTGGCTAAGAACGCCATCCTGATTGTTGAGTTCGCTCTCGACCGTAGAAAGCAGGGTATGAGTCTGACAAAGGCTGCCATCTTAGGTGCTGCAGCCCGTCTTCGTCCTATCTTGATGACCTCTCTTGCAATGATCGTAGGTCTGTTGCCTCTGATGTTCGCCTTTGGCGTAGGTGCTCATGGTAACCGCACATTAGGTACGTCAGCCATAGGTGGTATGCTTATCGGCATGATTCTGCAGATTTTCTTTGTGCCAATGTTGTTTGTAGTATTCCAGCACTTGCAGGAGAAGGTGAAGCCTATTGAATGGTCGGATATTGACAACTCTGACGCAACTCCTGAAATTGCACAATATACTAAATAAGGATTATCTATGAAAAAGAGTATCATTATATGTATGGTAGGCGCGGCAGTTATGATGAGCAGTTGCCGCATCTACAAATCTTATGAAAGACCTGATGATCTGGTAACAGACGGTCTGTATCGCGACCCACTTTCGGCTTCTGATACACTCAATGCTGTTGCTGGGCAAACATTCGGCGATGTACCTTGGAGGGAAGTCTTTACTGACTACCAACTCCAGTCACTCATCGAGCAGGCATTGGAGAACAATGCTGACATCCGCAGTGCTCAGCTTACGATAGAGCAGGCTCAGGCATCCTTGATGTCTGCCCGCCTGTCATATCTGCCCAGCTTCACGTTTAGTCCGCAGGGTACTTATAACCATGCGATGGGAACTAATGTATGGACATACTCTGTTCCTGTGGCTGCCTCTTGGCAGGTTGACCTCTTTGGCCAGTTACTTAACCCCAACCGCAAGGCGAAAGTTTCCTACGAGCAAGCTCAGTATTACGAGCAAGCTGTTCAGGCTAACATCATTGCTGCTGTCGCCAATTTGTATTACACCTTGCTGATGCTCGACCGTCAGTATCAGATTTCAGAGGAAACGGCAGGACTGATGAAACGTACTGTGGAAACTATGGAGGCAATGAAAGATGCCGGCATGACCAACAGTGCTGCTGTAGAACAGAGTCGTACTAACTATTCTCAGGTAGTAGCTTCTTTGTCAGGAATCAAGCAAACCATTCGAGAAACTGAGAACTCCCTGTGCCTGATACTCAATGTGCCAGGTCAGGAGATTCCTCGTACCACATTTGACGCTCAGCAACTGCCTACTTCTTTTGAAACAGGTGTACCTGTGCAGATGCTCACTAACCGTCCTGACGTGAGAGCGGCAGAGATGTCATTGGCAGCATGTTACTATGATACCAATAGTGCCCGTGCTGCATTCTTCCCCCAGCTTACCATCACAGGTCAAGAATCGTGGACAAACAATTTAGGACAGGTTGTTAATCCTGGGAAGTTCATGACTACCCTGATGGCCGGTCTTACACAGCCTCTGTTTGCAAAAGGCAGGCTCGTTGCTAATCTGAAAGCGGCCAAGGCCAACGAAGAGAAAGCCAAGCTGACCTTCCAAACTACCTTGCTTAAAGCTGGCAATGAAGTGAGCAATGCGCTTTACAAGTATCAGATGAATACAGAGAAGTCTGAATCTCGCAAGGTACAAGTGGCATCTGCGAAAAAAGCTTCGGAAGATACTGCTGATCTGTTCGAGTTGGGTACCTCTTCTTACTTGGAGGTACTAAGTGCCCAATCATCATATCTGAGTGCCCAATTGGCAGAGGTGACAGATACTTACGATCGTATGCAAGCTGTCATCAATCTATACACTGCACTTGGAGGAGGGAAGAATTGACTATTTGACCATTAACCATTAGTTAATAATATGATTAGTGAATTAGCATACATAGGAAAAGGTGCGAAGTTGGGCAAGAACGTAACTGTAGAACCCTTCGCTTATATTGCCGACGATGTAGTAATTGGAGATGATTGCTATATCTACGCTCATGCAACGATATTGGACGGTTCCCGAATAGGCAATCGCAACAAAATTCATCATGGTGCTGTAATTGGTACTGAACCTCAAGATTTGAAATACAAGGGTGATAAAACTGAGGTCATTATCGGTGATGATAACGATATCCGTGAGAATGTAGTCATTGCACGTGCCACCAATTTAGGTCATGCCACCCGTATTGGCAATAACTGCCACTTAATGGATGGTGTACATATTTGCCATGGTGCCGTGTTAAAAGACTTTGTGATGGTAGGTTTGAAGACTATCATCGGTGGTAACAGCGTGATTGAGAGCTATAATGTTCTGAGCAATGCTGTAATTATCTATGAAGAAGTGCACATTGGTAATTGGACGCTCATCCTTTCAGGAACTCGCTTGCGCAAAGATGTACCTCCATATATCATGGTTAAGGGTAATCCTGCCACTTACCATGGGGTGAACTCAGTCATTTTGCAAAAAAATACGTTCAATCCGATGGATGACAAGACGTTACGTCATGTCATGAATGCATATCTCATTCTTTATCATTCCAATATTAGTCCGCAAGATGCAGCAATCCGCATTAAGAGTGAGATTGAGAGTAGTTCAGAGATTGAGAATATTATCAACTTCATCACCAAATCGAAGTTAATTGTATAATAATAAATCCCCGCTTCTTAGCGGGGATTTATTTATCTTATTACCTCATCTAAAATCAAGTCGAAACAGAGTAGTGAATAACTTAACACAACTCCATTGCCATCCTTACCGTAACCACTTTGGTAAGGGATATATACCATCCAACGTTCTCCTTCGCGCATATACTGCAAGGCAATTTTCCAACCAGCTATCAGACCACTTATCTCAAATTCAGTAGGGCTGTTAAACTGACTAGGCATATTCATATTCCCATCCAACATACCTTTGTCAATGCCACTAAAACCTTTAAAGTTGCCATCGAAGCGAGTGCCATTGATATAAGTGCCATAATAGTAAGCCTTAACACTATCAGTATAATATGGTCGTTTGCCTATCTTATTGTTAGTCAATTTCTTCACATAAATATACTGGTTCTGTTTATTTGTACTGGCCATTGTCTCAATGGCATACAGTGTGCCCAACTGCATCGCATCAGCCTCTGCTGCAGTAAATATTACCCTGCCAGCAGTCAAGTCACTCAATGAATCTGCATACGCAAGATTGCGCTCCTTCCAGTTGTCATACTCGTCAGCATCCTTCACCTCTGAACAAGAAGCTAATCCTATCAAGAAAGCAACAGCCAAACTAATATACAAAGAATGTTTCATGTCTTACTGTAATTTCTTCAACAAGCTCGTAATGCTCACACGGTCAGCAATGATGCCATTCAACTCACTAATAGCCACACGCTCCTGCTGCATAGTATCACGATTACGGAGTGTTACACAATTATCATTCAGAGTATCGTGATCAACCGTTACACAATACGGAGTACCAACAGCATCCTGACGACGATAACGCTTGCCTATACTATCTTTCTCATCATAAATCGTATTAAAGTGGAACTTCAATTCGTTCACAATTTCGCGAGCTTTCTCAGGTAGGCCATCTTTTTTCACTAGTGGTAACACAGCAAGCTTAACAGGAGCCAACGCAGCTGGCAGCTTAAGCACTACGCGGGTTTCCCCATTCTCCAATTGCTCCTCAGTATATGCTGCACTCATAACACTCAAAAACATGCGGTCCACACCAATACTAGTCTCTATCACATATGGAGTATAACTCTCATTCGTTTCTGGGTCAAAATACTTGATACTCTTGCCAGAATACTTTTCATGTTGGCTCAAGTCGAAATTTGTTCGACTATGAATACCTTCCACTTCCTTAAAACCAAATGGCATAAGGAATTCTATATCAGTAGCAGCATTTGCATAATGTGCCAGCTTCTCGTGGTCATGAAAACGATAGTGGTCGGTGCCAAAGCCTAGTGTCTGATGCCATTTCATTCGGGTTTCCTTCCACTTACTGAACCATTCCATTTCTGTACCAGGACGCACAAAAAATTGCATCTCCATCTGCTCAAACTCCCTCATACGGAAAATAAATTGTCGGGCAACAATTTCATTACGAAAAGCTTTGCCAATCTGAGCAATGCCAAAAGGTACCTTCATACGGCCAGTCTTCTGTACATTCAAGTAATTCACAAAAATACCTTGAGCTGTCTCAGGACGAAGATATACCTTCATAGCTCCATCGGCAGTAGAACCCATTTCAGTAGAGAACATCAGATTGAATTGGCGAACCTCCGTCCAATTCTTGGTGCCACTGATTGGACAAACAATCTCCTCGTCAATAATAATCTGACGCAACTCGTTCAGATCCATGGCGTTCATTGCTGCACTATAACGGGTATGTAATGCATCACGTTTCTCTTGTAAATCCAATACTCTTGGACTAGTAGCACGATATTTTTTCTCATCAAAGTTCTCCTTGAAGCGCTTAGCTGCCTTAGCCACCTCCTTATTTATTTTGTCATCATATTTAGCAATTTCTTCTTCAATTAGCACATCAGCACGATAGCGTTTCTTGGAATCTCTGTTGTCAATCAACGGATCATTGAATGCATCCACATGTCCACTAGCCTTCCAGATAGTAGGATGCATAAAAATAGCTGAGTCAATACCCACTATATTATCATGTAGCAGTACCATGCTTTGCCACCAGTACTGTTTGATGTTATTTTTCAGTTCCACACCATTTTGGCCATAGTCATACACAGCAGCCAGACCATCATAAATATCACTACTAGGAAATACAAAACCATATTCCTTACAGTGAGCAACAATCTTTTTGAAAACATCTTCTTGTGCCATATCTTTCAAAATTTTTACACTTAATTCATAAAATTGCCACAAAGATACTGCTTTCCGTTCAAATAATTCTATAAAATTCTGTATATTTGCACAAATTTAGAACTATTTTATGAGTAAAGACACTGATAAGCCCATCGATGACTTCGCTACAGACGAAGCGACTGGTCATTCTGACTATAAACCTACTGATACCCACGATGCCAATGCGAAGCATCAATTAAGTGGTATGTATGAGAACTGGTTCTTAGATTACGCTTCTTATGTAATATTGGAACGAGCTGTTCCCCACATCATTGATGGCCTTAAGCCCGTGCAGCGACGCATTCTACACACCATGTGGCGCATGGAAGATGGGCGTTATAATAAGGTAGCGGGTATTGTAGGCGAGACCATGAAATTTCACCCTCATGGCGATGCATCTATAGGTGATGCATTGGTTCAATTAGGACAGAAAGAGATACTTATCGACACCCAGGGTAACTGGGGCAACATACTCACAGGTGATGGTGCAGCTGCACCCCGATACATAGAAGCCCGCCTTACAAGCTTTGCCAAGGAGGTGGTGTTTAACCCTAAAACTACCGAGTGGCAATTCTCTTACGATGGCCGTAACGAAGAGCCAGTAAACCTACCAGTAAAGTTTCCTTTACTCTTAGCTCAAGGTGTAGAAGGTATAGCCGTAGGTCTGTCATCCAAGATTCTTCCACACAATTTCAACGAGATCTGCGATGCTGCTATTAACTACCTGCATAGCGAAGATTTCAAACTCTATCCCGATTTTCAGACAGGTGGTGCTATTGAAGTTTCAAAATACAATGATGGCGAACGAGGAGGTAGCGTGCGCGTTCGAGCAAAAATAGAAAAAGTGGACAACCATACTCTAGCTATACGTGAACTGCCCTACAGCCGTACTGTGGCCAATGTATGCGACTCTATTGTAAAAGCCAACGAAAAGGGTAAGATTAAGGTGAAACAAGTGGAAGACCTCACTTCTGCCAACGTAGAGATTTTGGTACACTTACAGAGTGGTGTCTCATCTGATAAAACAATCGATGCCCTTTATGCTTTTACAGATTGCGAGATCAACATTTCTCCCAATTGTTGCGTCATAGATGATCGTAAACCACAATTCCTTACCATCAGTGATGTACTTCGTCGCTCAGTAGATAATACCAAGGAGTTACTACGTATGGAGTTAGAAATTCGTAAGAGCGAGATATTGGAGCAACTTCATTTTGCCTCATTAGAGAAAATATTCATAGAAGAGCGCATTTATAAAGACAAACAGTTTGAAGAGGCGCGAAGCATAGATGCCGCCTGTGAACACATAGACGATCGCCTCACTCCCTATTATCCTTATATGGTGCGCGAAGTGACTAAGGATGATATTCTGAAACTATTGGAAATAAAAATGGGACGCATCCTGAAGTTCAACTCTGACAAGGCAGAAGAAGCCATCTTAAAGATGAAAGCTGACATTGAGGAAATCAACAAGCAATTGGCCAACTTGATTGAATTTACGGTTGACTGGTTCCGCAAACTTAAGAAAAAATATGGCAAGCAATTCCCTCGTCGTACTGAAGTACGTAACTTCGACGTTATTGATTCGGCTCGTGTCATTGAAGCCACTGAGAAACTATATGTAAACCGCGAGGAAGGATTTATTGGCTATGGAGCCCAAATGAAAAAGGAAGAGTTTGTATGCAACTGCTCAAACCTTGACGATGTGATTGTATTCTTCCGTGATGGCCGATATGTCGTTACTTCAGTAGCCGATAAGAAGTTCATTGGCAAAGACATCTACTACATCAGCCTCTTCAACAAAAATGATAAGCGCACTATTTATAATGTAGTTTACCGAGATGGCAAGGACGGTTGGAACTATATTAAGCGATTTGCCGTGACAGCTGTGGTACATGACCGTGAGTATACTGTGACACAGGGTAAAGAAGGTTCGCGCATGCTGTATTTCACAGCCAACCCTAATGGCGAAGCAGAAGTCATCAAGGTGACACTGAAGCCAAACCAACGGGTGAAAAATCTTATTCTTGTTCAGGATTTCAGTCAGATTTTCATTAAAGGACGTCAGGCCATGGGTAATATTCTCTCAAAATTTGCTATTCACCGTATCACACTGAAGGCACATGGAGGTTCTACTTTAGGCGGACGTGAAGTATGGTTTGACGACGATGTAAAACGTCTGAACTACGATGGTCATGGCCGTTGCTTAGGCGAATTCCAGAATGATGAGTTGATATTAGTGGTACTCGATAATGGTGATTTCTATACTACTGATTTCGACACGAACAACCATTATGAGGATAATATTCTGGTGATGGAGAAGTTTGACCCTAATAAAGTTTGGACGGCAGTGCTTTACGATGAATCACAGAAAGGTTATCCTTATGTGAAACGTTTTAACTTTGAGGCTACAAACCGCAAGCAGAATTACTTGGGTGATAATCCTGACAACAAGCTAATTTTGCTGACAGATAAGTATTATGCCCGTTTTGAGATAAAATTTGGGGGTAACGATTCTTTCCGAGGCAAGTTGGAGGTGGATGCCGACGAATTTATCGCTATCAAGAGCTATAAAGCAAAAGGTAAACGCCTTACTACATTTGAAATTAAAAATGTGAAGGAACTGGAACCTACCCGCTTCCCAGAACCTCCAGTGGATCCTGCTCCAAGTGAGAAACCTGAAGTAACAGAAGCTGACAACATACAGTCGAATAGTGATATCATCGACGAGTTAACGGGTCAAATGAAACTATTCTAACAATTAACCATTGACTTTTGAAAAAGGATAATGAGAATTAAGATAAACATAATAATCATTGTTTGTTTGGTCATTACTGTTATCACTCATGCCCAAGAACCTTTGGTCAATAATCAATCGTTCAATGAGAACAACCCTGAGTTTAATCAAGAGAAGTTGAACGGCAAACAGGGCTCTTCAATGGTCAACAGAGTCTACACCCGAGCTACCTCTTATGGCATTGGCCTAACCTCCCTTCAGGATACCTATCTCTCGCCAGAGAACTACAAGGGTTGGGAGGCTCGCTTATCGCGCGAGACTATGCACCAGACCCACCTCATACAAGGCAAGGTGTGGCAACAAACATACTTCCAGGGTAACTTTGGCTATACAAATAATCGTGTTGAGAACAACAAAACCGCGACAGCCCTTGCCAACTGGAACTATGGTTGGTTTTATCGTCAACCTCTAACCCCCCGTTTCGATGTACTTTTAGGAGGTGCAGCCGACCTCAATGGGGGCTTTACCTACAATATGCGGAATGGCAATAATCCCGTGTCAATCAGAGCATATGGTTCTATTGATGCCTCTGTCATTGCCTTGTGGAACCTTGAACTCAATCAACGCCCCCTGTTGCTGCGTTATCAAGCCAACCTGCCACTTATCGGCCTGATGTTCATGCCCCACTACGGTCAGTCTTATTACGAGATTTTCTCAGTAGGAGAACATGGAGGCACCATCAAGTGCGTCACCCCTTTCAGCACTCCCTCACTGAGGCAGATGTTTTCGGCTGATTATCCCTTTGGCAAACTTACCTTACGTTTCACCTATGTATGGGATGCCCAACAGGCAAATCTCAACCAGATAAAATCACACATATATAGCCACATTTTTATGATTGGAGTAGTGAAACGCTTTCAGAGACTATGAAACGCATCGCCTACATATTATCCCTGATGGTCATGTTGCTTGGATGTGTGCATGAAGACAATCATACAAACTCTCCCATGGGCAACTTTGAAGCATTGTGGACCATTATCGATGAACATTACTGTTTCCTTGACTATAAGCAGGTGGATTGGGGTGCAGTGCGTCAACGATATATGCCCTACATTACCAACGATCTCAGCAACGATAAGCTGTTTCAGATACTTGGTAACATGTTGGCAGAGCTTAAAGACGGGCATGTGAATCTTTATGCTTATCACAACACAGCCCGCTATTGGAACTGGTTCGAAGATTATCCACGTAATTATAACGAGGAATTGATAGAAAAATACTTAGGTCATGATTATCGTGTTAGTGGAGGTTTGCGTTATACTATTTTCCCAGACAACATTGGCTATATTTCATATACTAGTTTCTCCTCTGCAGTGGGAAACAATGCGCTAAACGAAATGTTCCGCTATCTCGATATCTGCAATGGAATCATCATAGATGTTCGCAACAATGGGGGCGGTGAGTTGACCAACGCCAGCAGTTTGGCAAGTCGCTTCACCAACGAGAAGATACTAGTAGGATTTATGAGCCACAAGACTGGTAAGGGGCATAGCGATTTTTCTAATCCTACACCAATGTACATCGAGCCTTCTGATGGGATAAGATGGCAGAAGCCTGTGGTGGTACTCACCAATCGACACAGTTATAGTGCTACTAACGATTTTGTAAACTCCATGCGATATATGCCACAAGTCACCCTTATGGGTGACAAAACTGGTGGAGGCTCTGGCATGCCTTTTACCTCTGAGCTACCTAATGGCTGGGGTGTTCGCTTCAGTGCCTGCCCTACCTATGATGCCAACATGCAGCAATTAGAATTTGGCATTGAGCCTGATGTCGCCATAGCTCTCTCAGCCGATGATCAAGCGCAGGGCATCGACACCATTATTGAGGCAGCTCGGGCATATTTGAATAAAAATCCTTAAGAAATTTGCAAATCCCCATAATAAGCATTAATTTTGCCAGACAATTTAGCAACCCAACTGCGGGTATGGCGTAATTGGCAGCCGCGCCAGACTTAGGATCTGGTGGAGAAATCCGTGAAGGTTCGAGTCCTTTTACCCGCACTTCCTTTTAATTAAGACCTATTTTTTTCTGTATGTGATATGAGGTAGCATTATTCCCTTAAAATAACTTCCCCTTCTTTATTCTCAAAACTATACACTCCACCTTGTTCGCTTAACTCAAACACAGCCATTTGCTCAGAAGCATTATCAACAATAATGACAGAACTGTTTTCTGCAAAGCGTGTAATGCTAAAGGTCAATGGCTCTTGATAGACAGGAGCATTGTAAAGTACGCTATCGTTTACCAACACTTGTATGTCGTTGCCTATAAATCCTTTAACTAATGAGATAGCATAAGATTCAGCATAAATGTGTTCTTGTTTCTTACTCTGCTCACGGAAGCTCAGGTAAAAAAATAGTGCCACAATGATAAATACAGCAAAAGCAAGCAGTCCATTACCCAACATAAACTGCTTATTAGTCTTAAGATGGTCAGTATTGTGATTGATCATATCTATCCTTATTAATTTTCTGCTGCAATATTAATCAAAAAAGGTGAAAGTTACAAGCACCTTGTATAAAAAACCTGTGGATGAGTATTACTTTATTTCCAGAAATTAAAAATGCCCTTATTTTTGTTTAGTTCTACTTCTGGTATATCATCTATTGACTCAAAATCATCTAAATCATCCATAAAATCCTTTCCTTCAGGGGATTTGTTTTTTGACATCTTCTTGTATACTTTATCAAATCCCTTCATTGCCCATGTCAAACCACTGTTCCCTAGCTGTGCTGGTATTTCTGCCAAGATTAGTGGAGTTTGAGTTAGAGCTTTCATTTTTGCTTTGAGTTTGACTGACCTTTTTTTTGCACCCTTTAGTTCTCTCGATCCCTTCCGGAGATAGTATTTAGTTATATATCCAATGGTTATTGTCATAATCGCATTTGCTAGCCCGTTAGCAAGTGGAGCCAAAGGAACACCAGGCAAATTCAAGTCTTTGATATACTGGGTAAAGTCAATGTTTGAAGCATCTATATCAGGTATCTCAACATCACTTACATCAATATCAACATCGTCAATATCTGTCATATTATCTACTACAGATTGTGCAACATCTTGAAAGAAATAGCTAAAAAAAGCAGAAGAAATGACATAATAATACACCTTTATCAGTTGTATTTTGTTAGGACGAAAGCCAGAAGACTGGACGATATCAGAAATCATTCGATAATTAAGACCAAGTGTAGCCAAAGTGTCGATACTATTGCTAGAAGAAATTGCTGTAATTACAAATACCTTAGTAGCATAAGTAATTATATGTTTGTCAATGGTACGATATCTTTGTTTCAATTCTTTTGACAAGAAATCTTTGAGAAGGCTAATGTCTTTGCTTGTATCAATGTTAGCCAACTCCACTTTCAGTTCTGATTGATGGTCAGTTCTTTGTGACACAGGTAAATAATAACAATTGTCACAGATTCTATCGCCAAAAGCCATCAAACGTTTTCTGTATTCTTCGTCTGTCATCCCTTTGTCTTTGTCCTCAACTGTTAAAACAGGGAATTCGGGGGTATTATGTATTTTCAAGAAAGGCTGCAAAATGGCAACATAAACAAGATATGCAAAAAGGGCAATAAGAATGAGGTAGAATGCATATTCGAGATAAGGTACACCAATTACCATTGTCATTTTCTCACCTATGGTTATGATGTTGCCAAGAATCACTATAACTGTAATAAGTACAAATAAAACAGTAATCAAAATCAGTGTTTTTCTCATGGTTTAGTAAGTTGATGAATATTAATCGCTTTTATTACTCTTCATATAGCAAATAGGGCTTACGATCTTGCTTGAACTGTTGGACATCACTTTGCCAACGGTTCTGTATTTCTTCAGCACTTTTGCCTTGCTCTATCATATGACGGACCCAATCTACACCGATAAGCTTCTCAAAGAAACTGGTAAAGAACTTGTCACCTTGATTCAAATCGTTGTAAGCATCAATTAAATAGCTAAGATCGATACCTTTAGTGCGGAGGGTTTCATGGTCGAGGGAAGTGAGGTTAACTCCTTGGCAAACTTTGCCCTGCAAAGGAGGAGTCTTGGCTCCAGGACGGGACTCAGGCACAAAGGAATAGGTGCGATGTTTCATGTTAGGATGTCCATATATTTGGAATGGCAAATCGGTGCCACGACCCACACTTACAGGAGTGGCCTCAAAGTAGCACAAGGATGGATAGAGATAGACAGCAGTCATATTAGGGAGGTTGGGTGATGGTGGTACCTGAATAATCCACTCTGTTTGATGGGTGTAGTTCAAGCAGGGGATAACACGCAGATTACAAGGATATTTTGTTGTCAACCAACCTTTGCCTAATGCCATTTGGGCAAGTTCACCTAAGGTCATACCATGAAGGATTGGGATAGGCAACAAACCTACACCACTCTTGTGTTTCATATCAAGGATGGGACCATCAACAAGGTGACCATTGGGATTGGGACGGTCGAGAATGATAACTGCTTTCTGGTGGTCAGCACATGCTTGAATAAGCCTACACATTGTTATATAATAGGTATAGTATCGCAAACCAACATCTTGTATATCAACCAGGAGAATGTCGAACTTGGCCATTGAGGACGCAGAAGGACGATTGTTGCCTCCATCATACAAAGAAAGGATAGGTAGGCCTGTCTGTTCATCTATATTGCTGGAAACATGTTCACCTGCATCGGCTGTGCCCCTAAAACCATGCTCGGGAGAAAAGACTGCGGTGACATGAATGCTGTCTTGTAACAAACGGTCGATTAAGTGTTGACCATCAGGCAAGAGTGCAGTGTGGTTGGCAAAGACTGCTACACGATGGCCCATAAGATGAGGGTAATAGGCGTTTGTCTGAGCATCGCCAGTGATGACAATGTCAGCTGTTGTTTGAGTTGCAGTAGGGGTTGCGTCAAGGGTTGTGTCTTGACGTGGCTGAGCTTTGCAACCAATGCAGAGCAGGATACTAATGGCTAATATATATTTCATGGTTCTTTTGGTTTGGGGGTTAAAGATACAGATTATTGAGGGAAGTGCAAAATATTGGATAAGTTTTTTGTGTAAAAATGGCGGAAACGCTGAATGGATGGGCGATTGCGGTTTTTGCTCAATTAAAAGCAGCGTTTTACTATATGACTTATGGCTTTTCTAAAAATGTAGTTTTCACTTTTTTTATCTTTTTTTTGATGGAGAAGTTGGATATTAATCTTATCTTTGCATTGAAATCTAAACTGAAGGCAGAATGAGGTTGATTGTTGAAACTGGGTCATTTGGTACGGAATGGGCTATCATTGATAGTGACCAAGTGATTAGTACTGCCAAAACTGAAGTTATTAATCCGTTCTTGCAATCTCGTAGGGAAATCAGCCGATTGGTGAGGCTGAATCTGCCAGAGATGTTTTTCCATCAGAAATATGAGAAGGTGTATTATTATGGTGCAGGATGTGGTACGGAAGAGCGGAAACGCATAGTGGAAGCTTCATTTACCACCCAGTTTAAATCTCAGATTGTGGTGGATTCTACATTATTAGCTGCGGCTCGAGGGTTGTTGCAAAATAAAGAAGGAATAGCATGCATCTTGGGGAATAATTCTGGCTCATGTCATTATGACGGAAAGAATATCGTAGCATCAGTAATGTCGGGAGGATATCTGTTAGGCGATGAGGGAAGTGCCACAGTGTTGGGACGAATGTTTTTGTCGGATGTACTTAAGTGTATGGCTCCCACAGAGTTAATAGAAGCTTTTTATGAGGAATACGAGGCAACTCCGTTTATGTTGCAGAATTTGGTATATGAACATTTGCATCCAGAGAATTTCTTGGCTTCAGTTTGTGTCTTTCTGAAGGGTTTTCAGAAGCATGAGTATGTGCAAGGTTTGGTGAAGCGAAATTTCAGGGATTTCTTTTCTCGTTGTGTTCAACAGTATGAGCACATTGGTTTGCCGTTTTGTTCAGCAGGTCACATGGCTTGTGATTTCTTGCCTCTACTAAATGAGGTTGCCAAAGAGTTTGATGCAAACTTTGGCAACCTCGTGGAAATGACGCCTATGAAAGGCTTGTTGGATTATCATCTAAAGAACGGCTAAAGTGCCTTTTCCTTGATTAAGTATTCAGCAATTTGAACGGCATTGAGGGCAGCACCCTTCTTGATTTGATCACCTACTATCCAGAAGGTAAGGCCATTATCGTTGGCCAGGTCTTTGCGGATGCGTCCAATATATACAGGATCCTTGCCTGCTAGGAACAAAGGCATAGGGTATTTCTTCTCGGCAGGGTTATCTTCAATTACCAAGCCTTCTGCCTTTGCGAAAGCAGCTTTTGCTTCTTCTACAGATATTGGGCGTTCTGTCTCTACCCAAATAGCCTCTGAATGAGAACGCAATGAAGGAACTCGAACGCAAGTAGCACTCACACGAACATCTGAATGCATAATCTTACGGGTTTCGTTAAACATCTTCATCTCTTCTTTGGTATAGTCGTTTTCTGTAAAAACATCTACCTGGGGAATGAGGTTGAATGCTAGCTGGTATTGGAAACGCTCAACTGTAACAGGTTCACCTGCAAGTACTTGTCGATACTGTTCATAAAGCTCTTTCATAGCAGCAGCTCCTGCACCACTGGCGGCTTGATAGGTGGAAACATGTACACTCTTAATGTGAGAGAGCTCCTCAATAGGCTTCAATGCAACCACCATTTGGATGGTAGTACAGTTTGGGTTGGCAATGATTCCACGAGGACGCACCTTAGCATCTGGAGCGTTGACCTCAGGAACAACCAAAGGCACATCAGCATCCATACGGAAAGCACTGGAGTTGTCAATCATCACGGCACCATGCTTAGTGATGGTTTCTGCATATTCCTTGGAGGTGCCTGCACCTGCCGATGTGAAGGCAATGTCAACACCTTTAAAGTCGTCGTTATGCTGCAGGAGCTTCACCTCAATTTCCTTACCACGGAAAGTGTATTTGCTACCTGCACTGCGGGATGAACCGAACAATAGTAGTTCGTCAATAGGGAAATCTCTCTCTTCGAGCACGCGCAGGAACTCTTGTCCTACTGCACCACTTGCTCCAACAATTGCTATTCTCATAATTTTCTCTTACTTTTTAAACAATTTTTGAGTCGCAAAGATAGTCGTTTTTTACGTATTCGCCAAGTTTGATGATAGTTTTTTAATAAAGCACTTGAAGAATACATTCTCATAGTTGTCAACAATAATAATATCAAAGAATTTTCATGAAACATGCCAACACTTCACTTTTTGAGTGTAATATGCAGGATATCAGGAGATCTAGTTGGTGAAGTGTTGGGGGAAACACTTCACCAACCTATCACATAGGTTGTTACAACCTCTTAATCCATTAGCTCCGAGTTGTCAGGTTAATTACTCGGGGCAATAAAAGCATCTGCTCGGAGTAAACCCGAAAATTCTCTAGAGAATTTCGTCGATTACTCGGAGCAAAAAGCCCGTTTACTTGAAGCAATCAAGTCAAGAGCTTGGAGTAATCAAACCGAGAGCTGGGAATAACCAAGTTTTATTTCACAAATAAGTTGGTAAATTTCGAAAAGAAGAAAACTTTTCGTTATTTTGCATATTGAAAACGAATATGATAGGAGATGACCTGGATTAACCAATATATAACCTTTCCGATTACCGACCCAACATGGATTTTCCTGTTGGTGTTGGTGATTATTCTGTTTGCTCCTATTGTGTTGGACAAGCTTCGCATCCCTCATATTATTGGAATGATTATTGCAGGTCTGTTGGTTGGAGAGCATGGCTTCAACATTCTGGCACGCGATAGTAGTTTTGAGCTCTTTGGCAAGGTGGGGTTGTATTACATCATGTTCCTGGCAGGCTTGGAAATGAACATGAACGACTTCAAGGAGAATAAATATAAGGCGCTGACTCAGGGATTGTTATGCTTCTTTATTCCTATTACAATAGGTTTTATTACGAACCTTAGTGTGCTACAATATGGAGTTGCGACAGCTTTATTGTTGGCGAGTATGTATGCGTCGAATACACAAGTTTCTTATCCGATAGTGATTCGATATGGCCTCTCGAATCAAAGAAGTGTGAGCATCGCAGTGGGAGGCACAGCTGTTACTGATACACTTACTCTGTTGGTGCTTGCTGTGGTAGCAGGTTTGCACAAAGGGGATGTGGATAGTACATACTGGTTATTGTTGGTAGGTAAAGTGATTGTGATTGGAACCGCTATCGTTGTGGTATTCCCCAGGGTTGCACGCTGGTTCTTCCGCAGGTATGTAGAGGTTGTTACGCAATATATCTTTGTGCTTGCATTAGTGTTCCTTGCGGCTGCATTAATGGAACTCGCTAATATGGAGGGCATTTTGGGTGCATTCCTTACAGGTTTGGTACTGAATAGGATGATCCCACATGTTTCTCCGCTGATGGGACATTTAGAGTTTGTGGGCAATGCCTTGTTCATCCCTTATTTCCTGATAGGTGTGGGTATGCTTATCAATTTGCATGTTTTATTTGGAAGTGTCAATGCCATTGAGGTGGCAGGAGTGATGATTGCTGTGGCACTTACAGGCAAATGGATTGCTTCATTCCTCGTTCAGAAGATTTTCGGGTTAAAGAGCATAGAACGCCGACTGATTTATGGTTTAAGCACGGCTCAAGCGGCTGCTACTCTGGCTGCTGTGATGGTGGGATATAACATAATCTTGCCAGATGGCTCACGATTACTGAATGATGACGTGTTGAATGGTACAATCTTGCTGATTTTGGTAACATGCATCGTGAGTTCACTGATTACCGACAAATCTGCTAGGCAGATGGCGATGAATGAAACACAACCTGATGAGCATCTGAAGCGTACCACGGAGAAGATTCTTATACCTGTAGCGTACTTAGACACAATTGATTACCTGATTGAATTGGCACTGATGATTAGGAGCTCAAAGTTTGAGGATAACATACTGGCATTGCATGTAATGACGGACACAGGGCAGACAGAACGAGCAGAAATGCGTGGAAGGTTGTGCTTGGATAAGGCGGCTAAAGCTACTGCAGGAGCAAATGTTGAACTGGTGCAACTGAGCAGATATGATGTAAATGTGTCTTCTGGTATCATTCATACGGCAAAAGAGCAAGATGCCTCTTGTGTGGTGGTGGGGTTGCACCGCAAGGTAAATATCATGGATTCATTCTATGGCAAGGTGACGGAGAACCTACTGAAAAGCATTCACCGTGAGGTGATTGTGGCGAAATTCATTATGCCACTGAACACCATTCGACGTATCGTGGTGGCAGTTCCTCCTAAGGCAGAGTATGAGGCTGGGTTCCAAAAGTGGTTGCGCAATTGTTGTAGAATGGGTGCGGCAATGGGATGCCGAGTTCATTTCTTTGCCACAGAGAAGACCATTGGTTACATCCAAAGTTTTTTGGAAGCAAAGTATAAGCAGACACTAACGAGCTTCTCGATTTTAGAGAAGTGGGATGATTTGTTACTTTTGACTGGACATGTGAATTATGACCATCTGTTGGTGATTGTGAGCGCTCGCAGAGGATCTATATCATATAATCCACTGTTTGAGGAGTTGCCTCAACAGATTAGCACATATTTTAACAATAGTAGTTTGATGTTGGTATTCCCAGATCAACTGGGCGATGAGGTAAAGGAAACAATAACTTTCTCTAAACCTATTGTGAGTAATGATGTGCGTTTGTATCAACGTATTGGAGCATGGATTTATAAATGGCTAAAAAAACAGTAGAAGATGATAGTGTTGGAAGGTATTACAAAGAGTTTCGGCAATTTACAAGTGCTAAAAGGTATTGATTTGCGTATTGAAAAAGGAGAGGTAGTGAGTATAGTAGGTCCAAGTGGGGCTGGCAAGACTACGCTTTTGCAGATTATGGGTACCTTAGATGTACCAGATAGCGGAAGGATATTGATTAATGGTAAGGATGTACTAAAGCTGAATGAGAGTGAGCTCTCGGCATTTAGGAATGAGCACATAGGTTTTGTCTTTCAGTTTCATCAATTGTTGCCAGAGTTTACTGCTCTTGAAAATGTGATGATTCCTGCATTTATCGCTGGAAAGGGAATGCAGGAGGCTCGTCAAGAGGCCATGAAGTTATTAGATTTCATGGGGTTGCAAGAGAGGGCTGAACATAAACCTAATGAGTTGTCTGGTGGTGAGAAACAGCGTGTTGCAGTGGCTCGTGCATTGATAAATCACCCAGATGTGGTGTTGGCAGATGAACCGTCAGGGAGTTTGGATAGTCACAATAAGCAGGAGCTCCACCAATTGTTTTTTGACCTCCGCAAGCAATTAGGTCAAACGTTCGTTATTGTGACGCACGATGAAGGGTTGGCACAGAAGACAGACCGTTCAATTCACCTAACAGATGGATTGATTATGGTCAATCATCAAAGCTAATATAATGAGTGATACGCTCCAACTCATCTTCCGTAAATTCCTCATAGAGGATGAAAGGCTTGAGGCTGGTTAGATTTCCATGTTTGCGTCGATGCTCAATGAGGGCTTTGGCTTGGTAAAAGTTGATGTAGGGATGGCGACGTAAACGATCTACATTGGTATGATTGATGGGTATTTTGCGGATATCGGATTCATCAACTGTGAACCAAGACAACAGTTGACTGGCATCTAAGTTAATCTCACGTAATTGCTCCACTTTGTAGTATCCTCCTAACTGATTTCTATAATTAACAATCATTTTGGCGATTACACTTCCTATGCCAGGAATCCTTTTTAGCTCTGTAGTGTCAACTTTGTTGAGCTCAACTATGGTGCCTGGCATGTATTTCTCAATTCTTTCATAGCGTGGCAGGGTATCTAAGAGTAAGGATGGTACAGTGTCATAACGTTGAAGAGTGGAACGCTCTTGCCTGTTTTGGCGTTGACGAGGTTGATAGATGGGTTTCGATGAGGATTGTCTTGGTGTATTGTTATTTTCGGCATAAGTTCGACGACGGATGGAACGAAGGCTATCCACTTGTTGTAGTGAATCAGCAAAAGCTTGGAGTTGAGCCTCATCTTGGGATGAGGTAGCATGTTGGTTTGTTTGCTCAAAATAGATAGTGGCACCAATGGTGAGAGCGATGAGGCTAAGCAACACCAAGATGGCCCGTTTATCGGATTTGTGGTAGAAATGATAGTCTTTGAGAAATTGCCACATAGTAAGATCTTTTCACAAAATCCCCAACTCATTAATGAACACAAAGCCAATACCAATGGGGGCTACAACTCGAAGAATGAACACAATGGCCTTATATACATAGGGATGTAAATGACCTCCTCTGTTAAGCTCCTCATGTAAGATCTTCTTGTCGAGGTACCATCCTGTAAAGATGGAGATAAAGAAACCTCCAATAGGTAACATCAGCTTAGCTGTCAAGAAGTCGAAGATATCGAACAAGTTCATGCCAAAGAGGGTGTATTCCTTGCCTATTCCCATAGAGAGGGCACAAAAGATACCAATGACTCCACATGTAATTGTTACCAACCAAGCAGCCTTGCGACGACTCATCTTGAATTCCTCATGCAAATAGACAGTAACCACTTCGTGCATGGAAATGGTGGAGGTCAAAGCTGCTAATGCGAGAAGAAGATAGAAAGCAGTACTGAGTATATAGGTAAGCCACGGCAAACCTGCAAAAGCCTGTGTGAGTACATTGGGCAGAGTTATAAATACTAAACTCGGACCAGCATCGGGATGGATTCCCACTGAGAAAGCCGCAGGGAAAATAATCAAACCTGCCAGTATCGCTACCAAACTGTCGATACTTGCTACATTGAGGGCAGTCTTAGTAAGGTTGGTATCACTCTGGAAATATGAAGCATAAGTGCAGAGACATCCCATACCCAAGCTAAGAGAATAAAATGTTTGTCCCATGGCTGAAAGCAAAACGCCAGAATCTACCTTGTTGAAATCAGGTTTTAACAAAAACTCCAAGCCAGGTCCTGAACCAGGGAGCATGATGGAGCATATAGCCATAATAATGAGCAACACAAATAGAATTGGCATCAGAATCTTGGCAGAGCGTTCAATGCCTTGTTGCACACCTTTCACAATGATGAAGTGGGTGGCAAACATAAATAGGGCAAGCCAAAGAACAGGTCGCCAAAGACTATCTGTAAAAGTGTTGAATGAGGCAGCAAACTGTTCGGGACTTTTACCAATAAAAGTATTACCGGCAGCTTGCAAAAAATACTCCAACGTCCAACCTGCCACAACAGCATAATAGCTCAGGATCAGGAAACCTGTCAGCACTCCCCATCGTCCAACCCATTTCCACTGAGTCCCAGGGGCAAGAATTTGGTATGCCCTGGCAGTGTTGGCACGAGAGTGACGACCGATGGTGAACTCAGCTATCATAACAGGAATACCGAAGCAGAGAATGCACACAATATAGATGAGGATAAAAGCCGCACCACCATCGTTGCCCGTCTGATATGGGAAACGCCAAATGTTACCTAACCCCACCGCTGATCCAGCTGCAGCCAGTATAGCACCTATCTTACTACCGAAGTTTACTCTGCTTACGTTGCTCATAAATCAAAATTTTGTTGCAAAAATACACATTTATCCGTACTTTTGCGACAGAAATGAAAATAATTTAATGATGAAAGCATTTATTCAACGTTATCCATTGTCAATATCCGTCATTTTGTTGGTGACTTTTTTGTCTCTTTTTAAGCCCCCATCGACAGATTTGGATAAAGTGCCGGGAATAGATAAACTAGTGCATACGGGTATGTATTTCGTTATGGGTAGCTTGTTGTGGTGGGAATTTTTCCGTGGTAGGCGTCAAACAGGTGCTCCTATGTGGCATGCCTGGATCGGTGCTTTTGTCTGTCCACTGATTTATGGAGGCGTAGTGGAATTGTTGCAAGAGTATTGCACAGAATATCGTGGTGGCGAGTGGTTGGATTTTGCAGCAAATTCTTTAGGAGTTGTGCTTGCGGCTATTATGGCTAAATATTTATTGCCCAAGCTTCTAAAGAAGCTCGGGCAAGGTGAATAACTTTGTACCATTAGATCCCTTGATGAGAATGGTCTTACCTTTGGGTTGATTGGCTTTGATCTCTTTGACTAAGGCACTTACATCGCGATAGCAGAGGAAGGTAGTACCTGTATGGATAAATTCCTCTCCTACCAAAATCACATCATGGAATCCATAGTCTTCGATAAGTTTTATTATCTTTTGATGTTCCTGAATACTCTCTAATCCTAACTCTCTCATTTCTCCCAAAATTAGCATCTTATTATCGGCCTCCAAATGAAAAAAATTGTCGATGGCAGCTTTCATGCTAGTGGGATTGGCGTTGTAAGCATCAACAATAAGTGTGTTATGGGGAGTCTTGGTGAGTTGGGAACGGTTATTGTGAGGTTCGTAAGATTGTAAAGCATCACAGATATCTTTTTTATCTACGTCAAATCTTTGACCTAAAGTAATGGCAACAAGCATGTTGCTTAGGTTGTAATCACCAATCAATTGGGTTTGTACATCATGCCATTGACCACTTTTTCCTGACCATTGGAAATGCAACAAAGGGGAGTGTTGGGCTACCTTACCTCTAACAGTAACATCTTCTGCCTTTTCACCATAGAAAGTAAGGCTTTCAATTCCACGTTCTTGCACCATTTGTAAGAGGTCTTCATTATCTGCATTGATGATGACCTCACCAGAAGTGTTTTTGATAAAATCATATAGTTCTCCTTTAGTGCGTTTGACCCCCTCGAACGAACCGAAGCCTTGGAGGTGGGCACGACCTACATTGGTAATGATTCCTATATTAGGTTCAGCAATATCTACCAACTCTTTGATATCACCCGGATGACTGGCACCCATTTCAATGATGGCTAAATCATGCTCTGGCTTCAGGCGAAGCAAGGTGAGAGGCACACCAATGCTATTGTTGAGATTGCCCTGTGTATAGAGTACATTATATTTCTTCGACAAAACAGCTGCACTGAGTTCCTTAGTGGTGGTCTTGCCATTAGTACCAGTGATGCCTATAATGGGGATGCCCTTACTACATGGTTTGGAAGGTATAGATGCTCCCAATTCAAGACGATGGCGGTTGGCAAGAAGTTGTAGGGCTTGTAAGCAATCATCCACGAGGATATAACGAGGGTCATTTTCGGGGAGGAAAGTAACCTCATCTATGACCACATATTTACAACCTTCCTCTAAAGCATTGGAAGCGAATGTGTTGCCATTGAACTTTTCACCCTTAAGGGCAATGAACATGGAATCTTTCGGACAATTTCTGCTATCAGTAGTTACTCCATTACATTCTTGAAATAATTGATAAAGTTTTTCTATCATAATTTCTTTGGTTTATTGCATGCAAATATAGGGATTTTTTCCGTACATTTGTAATCAAATTATCAGATAATAATGTTTACGGGTACAATCAATGTGCATGGAGAGTTATTAGATTTGTCGATTCCAAAAGTAATGGGCATCGTGAACTTTACACCTGATTCTTTCTTCGATGGAAGTAGGACACCAACAGAACAACAAGTGGAAGAGAGGGTGGGTAAGTTGGTGGAAGAAGGTGCCGATATTTTGGATGTGGGGGCTTACTCTTCTCGTCCAAATGCGGATGATGTACCTGTAACAGAGGAAATGCAACGTCTAAAGAGAGGCCTGTCTGTTTTGCGCAAGGTAGCACCCAATGCGATAGTTTCTGTGGATACTTTCAGGGCAGATGTGGCAAAGATGTGTATAGAAGAGTTTGGGGTAGCAATAGTGAATGACATCTCTGGTGGTGATGCTGATACAGGGATGTTGGAGGTGATTTCTCACGCGCGCGTTCCTTATATTATTATGCACATGCAGGGAACACCTCAAACGATGCAACAGAATCCCCAATATGATGATGTCGTGAAGGAGGTGATAGCGCATTTAGCAGAGAAGGTGGCTCGACTCCATGAACATGAGGTGTATGATGTGATATTGGATCCGGGCTTTGGCTTTGGTAAAACCTTAGAGCATAACTTCGAGTTGTTGGCGCGCTTAGAAGCATTTGACATCTTTGAGTTGCCTTTGCTGGTGGGTTTATCTCGCAAGTCTATGGTGTATAAGATGTTGGGTACATCACCTTCAGAAGCTTTGAATGGCACAACGGTATTGCACACGTTGGCGTTGAGTAAGGGAGCTAATATTTTGCGAGTACACGATGTGAAGGAGGCGGTTGAAACCATCAGATTGTGCCAAGCGCTAAAAAAATATGAATTTGAATGATAACAGATTAAGAATAGATTATGTTTTTCCAATTTGGCATTAAGGATTTTATAGATATCTTATTGGTAGCAACGTTACTGTACTACTTGTATAGACTGATGAAATCAACTGGCTCAATGAAAGTGTTTACAGGCTTGATGATTTTTGTGCTATCGTGGCTTGTCGTTACTCAGGTGTTGGAGATGAGGTTGCTTGGCTCTATCTTTGATAAGTTGATCAGTGTGGGTGTACTGGCCATCATCATCCTGTTCCAAGAGGAGATTCGGCATTTTTTGTTCTCACTTGGTTCTCATCATAATGCCAGGGCACTGGTTAAGTTGTTTACTTGGGGCAAGGATAAGAATAGCACGCATGAGGATGTGTTGCCAATTGTAATGGCATGTCTGAATATGGCAAAGGGTAAGGTGGGAGCACTAATAGTGATAGAACGTAATGTGCCACTGGATAATATCGTTCGTACAGGCGACACCATTGATGCCAATATCAATCAACGGTTAATTGAAAATATATTCTTTAAAAATAGTCCATTGCATGACGGAGCGATGGTAATTAGTCATAAACGCATCAAGGCGGCAGGTTGTATCTTACCTGTCTCACACAATTTGGATATTCCTAAAGAATTGGGATTGCGGCATCGTGCCGGTATGGGTATTTCTCAGGAGACGGATGCTTTGGCAATTATCGTAAGTGAGGAAACAGGTGGTATTTCAGTTGCCTATAAAGGAGAGTTTCATTTACGATTGAATGCGGAAGAGTTAGAACGTTTGTTGGTTAGTGAATAAGAAAAGGGAGCTTGATGCTCCCTTTTTCTCATCTTGTACGCGTACGGCTTCGAGTAGGAGTGGTAGTGGTATTGGTTGTGCTACTGCTACTTGAGCTGGTCGAAGTGTTACTGCGAACACGGGTATTAGTAGTTCCACTCTGCTGAGGGGTGTTTGAAGTGTTGTAGCTACGAACACGAGAGCGAGTGGTGGTTGTACCCTGCTGAGGAGAAGTGGTAGTAGTGTTGGTGTTGCTACGAACACGAGTCCTCGTAGTAGTACCAGTGCTCTGCTGAGTGTTGTTGCCACTCGTAGTACCATTGCTACGTACTGCTGTACCTGCATTAGTACGAACGTTTGTGTTGTTCGTGCCAGTACGAGTACGTGTAGTAGTTCCAGTGCTGGTGTTACTGCCGGTAGTGTTGCTCCTCACTGCATTCAGGTTCGGATTCACACGCACAGCATTCACCTTCTGGTTAGCAGCTTTGGCATCAGAGCGTACCTTGTTCTCAAACACGTTGTAGTTCTGGTTGCCCACGATAGACTTAACACTACGAGTATATTCTTTAGCGGCAGCCTGGAGGTCACGCTCAGTCATATTTACGTCGTAGTCGGTACGATAGCCACCTTGTCCGCGTCCATAGTAGTTGCCACGGCCATTACCATAGCCACCACCATAAGGAGGACGGTTAGAGCCACCATAGTAGCCAGGTCCTACAGGTCCACGAGGAGGTGGAGGAGGTGCTGGTGCAAAGTTGTAGTAGCCAAAGCTATAGTTAGGCATGCTGTGGAAGATGTAGAAATACCTTCTATTCAACTCCAACAATCGAGCCGCACGAGCACGGTCGAGAGCCATCTCCAATACCATGCGATTGGTGATTGCATCAATCACACTGGCATCATAGACATAACGATAACCGTTATTGATGATGATATACTCTGTGCTATATCCATAGGTATAGTCGTTATATCCATATCCATCGTAGGTGTCATAGGCAGTCACGCATCCAGTGAGCGCGAAGCCCAAAGCCAATGCAAATAAAATCTTCTTCATATCTATGCCCTTTCCTTACTTTAAATGGTTATTGTTTTATTAGATAATGAGGAAAGAATATAAATACTGCGCAAGAATTTGCTTTTTCTTGCGCAGTTTGTTCACTTTTTTGCCTTAGGCATTGACAATATTCATGGTATCTTGGGCAATCATTAACTCTTCGTCAGTTGCCAAGATAACCACCTTCACCTTTGAATCGGGGGTAGAGATGATACCTTCCTTGCCTCTCACGGTGGTGGCATTCAGTTCCGAATCAAGTTTTATGCCTAAGAATTCCATGCCTTCAAGGGCATTGGCACGCATGCTGGATTGGTTCTCACCCACACCACCAGTAAAGACAATCACATCAACACCACCTAATACTGCCGCATAGGCACCGATGTATTTCTTGATACGATAGTTGTACATCTTGTCTGCAAGGATGGCACGAGGATTACCTTCCTTTTGAGCCACTTCGAGCTCACGCATATCACTTGACACACCTGTAATGCCAAGCATACCACTTTTCTTGTTGAGAATATCGCTCATCTGAGCGGCATTCACACCTAACTTATTTTCTAAAAATGTAACCACACCACCATCGATATCACCACTACGGGTACCCATCACCAAGCCTTCCAATGGGGTAAGACCCATAGAAGTGTCAACAACCTTACCATCTTTAATTGCTGCAATGGATGCACCGTTGCCAATGTGGCAAGTAATGAGCTTTAACCCTTCTTTCTTCACGCCTAAGAATTCGCATACATACTGGGTGATGAAACGGTGAGAAGTGCCATGAAAACCGTAACGACGAATCTTGTATTTCTCGTAGAACTCGTATGGCAAAGCATACATGTAAGCATAGTCAGGCATGGTCTGATGGAAAGCTGTATCGAACACACCAATTTGAGGAACATTAGGCAAGATGGCGGTAACAGCATTAACACCCTTCAAATTAGCAGGGTTATGCAAAGGAGCCAAATCATTGCAAGCCTCAAACTCCTTCAACACTTCGGGAGTGAGGAGTACAGATTCTGTAAAACGCTCACCACCATGTACCATGCGATGACCCACAGCGTTAATCTCGTCGTAACTCTTGATAGCCCCATATTGAGGATCAATTAAGGTCTTAAGAATCAGTTCCACACCTACAGTATGCTCAGGAATGTCTTTATGTATGATTTTCTTCTCTCCGTCAGGCAAAGTAAACTTCAAGAATGAATCGGCCAAGCCAATTTTCTCAATACCACCAGAAGCGATGACGGATTTGTCTGTCATATCAAACAACTTGTATTTGATTGACGAACTTCCACAATTTAAAACTAAAATTTTCATTATATTCTATATTTATTTACTTTTTGCTGCTTGAGCTTGGCAAGCGGTAATAGCTATCATGTAATATACATCGTCAATAGAGCAACCACGGCTCAGGTCGTTCACAGGACGTGCGATACCCTGGAGAATAGGACCAATGGCCAGTGCGTCGCCTAAGCGTTGTACGAGCTTATAGGCGATATTACCCACTTCAAGATTTGGAAATACCAGTACGTTGGCATTGCCTGCGATGTCGCTACCAGGAGCTTTTTTCTTGCCTACAGAAGGCACCAAAGCGGCATCGGCTTGCAACTCACCATCAATCTTAAGTTCAGGAGCCATTTCCTTGGCAAGTTTGGTAGCCTCAAGCACCTTGTCAACTACCTCATGCGTAGCGGAACCCTTGGTTGAGAAACTCAACATGGCCACTCTCGGATCGTCAAAACCACCCACGGCACGAGCCGTCTCTGCGGTACATACGGCAATCTGTGCCAACTGGTTGGCATCTGGCATAGGAGTTACGGCTACGTCACCCACCACCAACACACCTTCTTCGCCAAATTGTGGTTGCTGAGTAATCATCAGCATAGCACCACTTACACAAGTAATGCCAGGAGAGCACTTGATAATCTGCAAGGCTGGACGTAAAGTTTCACCCGTAGTACTCAATGCACCAGATATCTGACCATCGGCATCGCCTGTCTTAATAATCATACATCCTAAGTAGAGAGGATTCTTCACCAGTTCGCGAGCCTGCTCGATAGTCATGCCCTTCTTCTTACGAAGCTCTGACAAGAGTACAGCATACTCCTCTGCCTTGGGGTTATCCAACGGATCAATCAAGGTGGCCTTATCAATGTTCTTCAGTCCGAACTCATTGGCCATGCGGTGGATTTCTTGTTTATCACCGATGAGGATGATGTCGGCAATGTTGTCGCCTAAAGCACGGTCAGCGGCTTTCAAGGTACGCTCTTCTGTAGCTTCAGGAAGTACGATGCGCTGGCGGTTGGCCTTGGCGCGAGCAATGATTCCTTCAATCAGTTTATTCATAGTTACTATATTAATTGATTATTTTTTGCAAAAATAATAATTTTAGCCAAATCCACATTGTAAAAAGTATATGGATTTCGAGCAGGTTGCTGGATTATTGGATATTTTAACAATTGATGGGCATGATATATAGCTAAAGGGACATGCTAATCCGTTAGATTGCATGCCCCTTTTTAGACCTCTCATAGCAAGTGCTATTAATCAATATTCTAACCATTCAGTTCATCCAAGACATTGGCACTGACCTTGAACTTGATGGTAATGCGCTCTGGGATATCATGATACTCACCGTTACGCGGGTCACGTCCCGGACGTTTTGGCTGACGATGAGGAACGAATTTACCGAAATACTGAAGTTTAACTTCCTCTCCTTCGCGCATCTTTTCAATGACTAACCTGTCGTATGCATCTACAAATGCTTTTGCTGCTGTGTCGGTGATTTTTAATCGACGAGCTAATTCCTTTACAAAATTAAATTTATTCATTTTTTGATCAGTTGTTGTTTCTGTTTATGTCCATTGTTAAAAATATGATACAAATATACGCTATATATCGTTTTAATAATCTAAACAAATGTAAAAAAGTGCCAACAAATCGTAATTTTGCCATTAACGAAGTATTTTTTTATGTCTAATAACATTTTTATTATACGTTCAAGTATTCTATAATCCACTTTTTTCTGCTATCTTTGCAACACATATTATAAAAATCGCATTTATGAAAAAGTTTTTTGTTTTTGTTATGTTGTTGATGGCTGTGTGCCATTTGAATGCTCAACAAGCTAAGTACGTGTTCTATTTTATTGGCGATGGCATGGGTCTGAACCAAGTGAACACAACTGAGATGTTCTTAGCTGAGGTGGAAGGTCGCATTGGCATCAAGGCGTTGCTATTCCCCTCTTTCCCTGTAGCGAGCCATGCTAATTCTCATTCTGCTTCCAGTTCTGTTACTGACTCTGCTGCTGCAGGTACCGCATTGGCTTCTGGTGAAAAGACTTATAACGGTGCCATGGGTGTTGATGTTGACAAAAATCCGATAGAATCATTTGCAGAAAAAGCTAAGAAGGCAGGCAAGCGAGTGGGTATCACCACTTCCGTGAGCATCGACCATGCTACACCTGGCACCCACTATGCTCATGAAATAAATAGAAATATGTATTATGAGATTGCCTTATGGTTGCCAAAATCAAATTTCGATTTTTTTGCTGGCAGTGGTTTCCAGAAGCCAGAAAAGACCTTCGATGGTAAGGATGCTCCCAGTATATTCCCCATCTTCGAACAAGCTGGTTACACTTTGGCTCGTGGTGTAAATGAATATAAGGCTAAGCGTAATAGTGCCCAGAAGATGATCCTGATGGAGAAAGCTGATGCCGATCAGACAAGTTTGCGTTATGCAATCGACCGTCAGCCTGGCGACTTGACTTTATCTGAGATTACCGAGAGTGCCATCGACTTCCTGATGAAGGAGAATGCCAAGAAGGGTTTCTTCCTGATGGTTGAAGGTGGTAAAATCGACTATGCAGGTCATGCTAATGATGCCGCTACTATGGCGTATGAGCTGGAGGATATGGACAATGCCGTTAAAGTGGCTTACGAGTTCTATAAGAAACATCCGAAAGAGACTCTGATTGTCGTTACAGCTGACCATGAGACGGGTGGTTTGTCAATGGGTCGTTCAAGTGGTGGTTATGCCCTGAACCTGAAGGCTCTGTCATATCAGAAGCAATCAATCGATGTTTTGTCAAGGTACATCACTGATTTGCGCAAGAAAGACAAGGTTACTTGGGAAGATGCAAAGGCTTTGCTGGCCGACAAGATGGGCTTCTGGAAGGAGCTGACTATCACTTGGGATCAGGAGAAACAATTGCGTGACTGTTTCGAGGAGACTTTTACCAGAAGTAGGGCAAGGTTTGATGAGAATTTGTATTCTCGCACAGAACAGTTGGCTACTATAGCAAGGAATGTAATGGCAGAGCAGGCTCACTTGCTTTGGTCATCAGGTAGCCACACAGCCGCTTATGTTCCAGTATTTGCAGTAGGCGCAGGAAGTCAGGAATTCTCTGGCAGAATGGATAACACTGAGATTATCCGTAAAATTGCCAAGGTGTCTGGCATAAAGTGGTAAATACACCTAATATAATTAAAAGGGGATACATTCAAGTATCCCCTTTTTCGTTTTTAAAGCACTGGTAGGATATAATCCCAAATCAGATTGATTTCTGCTTGCATATCACCAATGTTGGCAGTGGTAGCAATAACGGCATCCTTGTCAGGGATGACAATGATATACTGGCCATTGGCACCATCGGCACGGAAAGCATTATGACGGCAACGCCACATCTGGTATCCATAGCCCTGCACCCAGTCGCTGTTTTCCTTGTTCAAGCCCATCTCAACTGCTTGCTGAGGCTTCACGCCAGCGGGCACACAAGGCACCTGTGCCTTCTGCATCTCTGCCACATAGTTGGCTGGTAACACCTGCTTGCCATTCCACTTGCCACCTTGCAAAATCAACTGACCCATCTTTGCCAAATCCTCGGTCTTGAGGTAAAGACCCCATCCACCTGTATTTATGCCCTGCGGACTCTCTTGCCACTCTGGTTTATCGATGTTCAGTGGCTCAAAGAGGCGTGGCATCAGGTAATCCACTACCTTCTCGCCAGTAACCTTCTGAACAATAGCTGAAAGCATATAGGTTCCCAAACTATTGTAGCAATAGAATGTGCCAGGCTTGTGCTCAACAGGATAAGCCAGGAAAGCCTTGATCCAATCGCCATCCTCGGCATTGCGGGTAACACGTGTTGGGTCGGTGTCATGGCCACAGTTCATGGTCAACAGGTCACGCACGGTTATAGCCTTGAGATTATCACTCTGCTCTGCTGGCAACTTGTCAGGGAAGAAATCCACCAGTTTGTCGGTGAGTTTCATCTTTCCCTCAGAGATAGCCAAACCCACTGCAGCAGAGGTGAAAGTTTTACTCACAGAGTTGAGGATATGCGGTTTGTTCTCCTCACCCTCACTCAACCAACGCTGGTAAATCACATTGCCATGTTGCACAACCATGATACTGTGCAAGTCCTGCTTGGCTTCCTCCACGGCCTTGAAATAGCCATCCATTGCTTGAGAAACTTTTGCAGTAGTTTCCACACGTGGAAGGTCTTTGATTTCAACGGCATCTTGCTTACCGTTGCCCTTGCATGCCGTCAATGACATCAACAGCATACCTGCGAAAAATAAATTCTTTTTCATTTGCATATTAGTTTAAAGTGTAACGTCTAAAGAAAATCTTTATTTTGTTTGCAAATATCGCTAAATTTTACGAAAATTGCACATTATTTTATGAAAAAGACTACAAATTATGAAGATCAAACAACTTTTCGTATCAGTGATGGCAGTGGTTGCCATCCTTCTGGCAACGCCTGCTGAAGCATGCACTAACTTGATAGTAGGCAAGGCCGCCTCCATTGACGGCTCAGTGATTTGTACTTATAACTGCGACGGCTACGGCTTTGCAGGCTCAATGAGTCGCACGCCTGGTGGCAGGCATGAACCTGGCGAAAAGATTGCCATTCGTGGATGGGGCAACAATGGCCAAGTAAGGGGCTACATCGATCAGGTGGAATACACTTACGATGTGATTGGTTATATCAACGAGAAGCAGGTAAGCATCGTGGAAACTACCTTCGACGGTCGCCAGGAACTGCAGAACCCCGAGGGATTGTTGAACTACGACACCATGATTCATTTGGGGCTCGAACGTGCAGCTACAGCTCGCGATGCCATCATCGTCATGACAGACCTTTTGCAAGAATATGGCTATAACAGCACAGGTGAGACCATCACCGTATGCGACAAGAACGAGGCGTGGATTCTTGAAATCATTGGCAAGGGTCCTGGTCGCAAGGGAGCCGTTTGGGTAGCTGTTCGCATACCTGACGATTGCATCTCAGCCCATGCCAACATTTCTCGCATCCGTCAATTCCCTTTAAAGGATCCCAAGAATTGCCTCTACTCCAAGGATGTGATTTCCTTCGCCCGCGAGAAAGGCTTTTTCAGCGGCAAGGAAGAGGATTTCAGCTTCCGTGATGCTTATTGCCCCCTGACATTCGAGAATGTGCGCTATGCCGATGCCCGTGTGTGGAGTTTCTTCCGTCATCATGTGGCTGATGTAGCCGAGATGGATCAGTATTTGCCTTACATCAATGGTCAGTTTGATGTATGCGACCATCTGCCTCTATATATCAAGCCCGATAAGAAACTGTCTGTTCGTGACATTATGAACGACATGCGCGATCACTTCGAGGGTACACCTCTTGATATGACCACAGATATGAGTGCAGGTCCTTGGAGTTCTCCTTATCGCCCTTTGCCTATGAACTGGGAATTGGATGGTAAAAAGTATTTCCGTGAACGTGCCATTGGTACTCCTCAGTCAGGTTTCACATTGGTGTCTCACCTGCGTGGCTGGTTGCCTGATGATGTGGGTGGTGTCATGTATTTCAATTGCGACGATGCCAACATGATTGCCTATGTGCCTGTATATTGCGGAGTTCAGGAAGTTCCGGAAGCTTTCCGTCGTGAGAATAACCTGAGCAATGAGTATAGTTCAAAGAGCGCTTTCTGGGTGAACAATGTAGTTGCCAACATGATTTATCCTCGCTATAGCGTAATGATTGGCGACCTGCGTGATGCACAGAAAGAGCTAGAAGACTTCTATGCTGCCGACCAAGATCAAGTGTTGAAAGATGTCGAGAACCTCACGAAGCGTGAAAAGGCAGCTTACCTCACAAACAAGACTGCGGTCTATACCAAGCAGATGATGGATCGTTGGGACAAGCTCTTCCGTTTGATTGCCGTTAAGCACAACGACCAGATAGTGAAGCCATCAGAGAACGGTGTAGTGATTCAAGGCCAACGTGAAACCCCTGGTTATGACCAACAGTTCCGTGAAGCTATCGGCAAGGGCACCGGTGATAGATATGTCATGCCAGAGAACGCAAAGGACATCAAGTCATTATAATATACATTTAACGATATTTTTCAAGGGGATGGCGATTGCAGTCATCCCCTTTTTTCCCCATCAAGTAAGATTCCTCAGGGAATCAGTATAAGACAAATCCGAAATTCATTTTGACCTCTTTGATTAACCACTTCTGCTTTGCTTCTCAAAGCTTTGGCGTTCATAATCATATAGGTAAAATAAACATTTCGTTAGAATTCTTTTTGTTAATATGAAATAATCCTTATATTTGCAGTTACATTTTACAAATAACATAAAGCTATGATGCACATTTCTTTTGGCAAGCCGTGGGCGATGCTGGTTAGCATAACCTTGATGATGGCAGGATGTGGCGGTGGTCAGCAACCGTCGCAGGAAGGGATGAACCGGAAACCAGGTAATTATCCTGGTAATCCCGAAGAGTGGTTCGCACCTAAATTGGTGACAGACAATACGTATCGCAATGTCGCGAAACTCAGGACGTCTTATGCTTCGTCAAGCATAGATTATAATTTGACCGCCCAACTGGTTACTGATGGCATCCTGACTGACAAGATGCCTCCTACTACTCGGTTGTTTACACAAGAAGGTGAGGTGCCTCGCAACAAGAAGGAGGTGATCTTCGACTCAAACGATGTTACAACGTATGTTGTGAATGGTGACGACATCTTCTTGCAGTACGATATGGCTGATATGCAGCTGGATATCGACCAGATAGCCCTAAGAGGCAGGGTGGTGCTCGATACCAGGAAGGCTCGTGGCTATGAGGTGAGGATGCTGGCTTCGGCAGATGGCAGTAGGTGGGAAGAACTGGATGAACAAAAAGGTAGCAACTATCTTGGTGTAGAAGGTGGAGCTCGGGCAGGTTACCCCCCTCGCAAAGTGGCCACAGGAGAATCGCCTGTGAGGTTTCTCTATCCACATGGGGCAGTGAAGAATCCTCCTGTGGTGGCAAGTGGTGATAATTCTGGCGCTAATCCCCTTATGACCCGCACGATTAATTATGTAGTAAAACTACCTGCCGCAAAGGCATATAGTCACTTCAAGGTGGAGCTGAAGATGCCGAGCGCGCAGAGTTGGACCATCATGTCTTGGGAATTCCTGAAAGGCAACGAGCAAGTTTCAGCCTTGCCATCTTTCCGCTTCAACAGTGCCTGGATGAGTGCTTCAGCAGGCAATGAATGGTTGGTGGTGGACTTGGGTGAACGAGCTCAGTATGACAAGATTAACCTGCATTGGGTCAACAAGGCTGTCAAGGGTGTGGTTGAGGCTTCTGACAATGCCAAGACCTGGAAACAAGTGGCTGAGTTACCTGGAGGCGAGAATCTGAACGATGAGATTGCCTTAGACAAGACGGTGAAGAGCCGCTATGTGCGTCTGAATTTGGCAGAAGCTGCTGGAGGTAAGCCATACGTGCTGAGCGAGTTGGAAGTGATGGGTAAGGGAGGCTTGACGGCTCAATCCCAAGTTGCTGAGGCTTCATGGACAAACCTGAACAGCGATAATGGACAGATTCTGAATGGGAAACTCTCCTTAGATGGGAGCGACTGGAAACTGCAACGCGCCTCGGAGGTGAATGCCTCTGGAGAGGCTATCGCCAAGACAGGCTTTGACGATGGGGCGTGGATTGCAGCAACCGTTCCCGGAACAGTATTGTCGAGCTATGTGAATGTGGGCGCAGTGCCAGATCCCAATGTGGCTGACAACCAGTTGCAGATATCCGAGTCGTTCTTCTATTCCGACTTCTGGTATCGACACACATTCAAAGTGGATGCTTTGGGTGATAGGATGTTCCTGGAATTTGATGGCATCAATTGGAAAGCTGAGATTTTTTTGAATGGCAGGCAAATAGGCAATATTGACGGTGCCTTCATGCGTGGCAAGTTTGATGTTACAGATGTTGTAAAGCAAGGTGAGAATGTGTTGGCAGTGAAGATTATCAAAAATGCACACCCTGGTGTGGTGAAGGAGCAAACAGCTTGGTCGCCAGATTATAATGGAGGTGTATTGGGTGCTGATAACCCCACCTTCCATGCTTCTATTGGTTGGGATTGGATTCCTACCATCCGAGGGCGTAACATTGGCATTTGGAACGATGTATATCTCACATACGCTGGTGTAGTGACCATTGAAGACCCATTTGTTCAGACAGACCTCCCGTTGCCTGACACCGACTGTGCCGATATCTTGGCGGAAGCTACCCTGAAGAACAATAGCGACAAAGTAGTGAAGGGGATGCTGAACTTCAAGATGAATAACGGGGACTCAGGTGTAGCAGAACAGATGGAAGTGGAGTTGGCTCCTGGAGAGAGTAAATTGGTAAAATTGCCCTCAGCCAGATTAGATAACCCAAAGCTTTGGTGGCCAGTAGGTTATGGCGAACAGAATCTGTATGATAGTAAATTTACCTTTACAATTGATAATCGTGAAAGTGATGCCAAGACCTTCAAGACGGGTGTGCGTGAGCTGACTTTCGTGGATGAGCCATACGTGCAAGCAGGTGGCGTACTGAGAGGTAAGGAACAGTTCAAGAACCCTGTTCGATTGACAGTATTTATCAATGGGAAGCGAGCTGTGGGCTTTGGTGGCAACTGGGGAATGGCTGAATCCAACCTCAATTATCGTGGACGTGATTATGATGCAGCTGTGAAGTATCATGCCGACATGCATTTCACCATCATTCGTGATTGGGTGGGCATGATTGGCGATGAGGAATTCTATGAGGCATGTGATAAATATGGTGTGCTGATTTGGCAAGATTTCTGGTTGGCTAACCCAGCTGACGGGCCAGATCCTTATTACGAGGATATGTTTGTAACCAATGCTAGAGATTATGTTAAGCGCATCCGCAACCATGCTGCCCTTGGTATTTATGTGGGTAGAAATGAGGGCTATCCGCCTGTAACTTTAGATGGACAATTGCGAAACTTGGTGGCCGAACTGCATCCCGGTATGCGTTATATCTCTCACTCTGCTGATGGTGTAGTGAGTGGTGAGGGTCCGTATGAGGCATTGGAGCCAATAGAGTATTTCCGCAATTACGGACACGATCGTTTCCATAGTGAGCGAGGTATGCCTAATGTGATGACCTATGAGAGCATGAAGTTGGCATTTGGTGAAGACAACCTGGAACCTGTAAGCTCTTTGGCTACTCCAAATCATATATATGGATTGCACGACTATGCTTTAGGTGGCAATGGTCCTTCAGCTCAACAGACAGAAACTTTCAACAGGATGATTGCCAAAATGTTTGACAAACCCAAGAATGCAGAGGAGTTTGCAGAGTGGGCACAGTGGGTAAACTATAACGGCTATCGTGCTATGTTTGAGGGACGTGGTGAGCATCGTCGCGGTTTGTTATTGTGGATGAGCCATCCAGCTTGGCCGTCTATGGTTTGGCAAACCTACGATTATTATCTAAACCCAACGGGTGCATACTTTGGTAGCAAGAAGGCTTGTGAGCCTATCCATATTCAGTGGAATCCTGTACGCGATGATATTGAGGTTGTGAACTATTATGCAGGTGATTTTGCTGGCGTGACAGGTATGGCTCAGTTAATAAGTCAGAACGGTCAGGTGGTATGGGAGAAGCAAGCTTCGTTCGATGTGAAGAATGACGAGACGGTAGCTCTGTTTCTTCTGGAAGAACCTGCAGCTTTGAGCAGTACATATTTCATTAAGTTGTCGCTGAAGCAAGGTGATAAGCTGTTGTCTGAAAACTTCTATGTAAGAGGGAAAGAGGATGGTAACTACCAGTCGTTGCTTGACTTGCCTTATATCCAGCTTATCCATGATATCAAGGTGGTTCGTGAAGGTGATGAATGGGTGCTGGATGGTGTGATTAAGAACGATAGCGACACTCCTGCCCTGATGATTCGTTTAGCGGTGAAGGGTGATAAGACGGCTTGTATGATGGCTCCTGTACTCTACAATGAGAATTACTTTAGCTTGATGCCTTACGAGAGCAAACAGATTCATATAACTTTGGCAAATGCAGATACGCAAGGTGAGAAGCCGAAACTTAGTATAACAGGTTTCAATGTGACTGATGACAAAGTTAAGCTTGGTAAGAGCAGAAGAAGTTTAAGGTAAGAAGAGGGGGAGCTATTAGCTTCCCCTTTTTATGCTAAATTCTTAATAGAATACGTAAGTAGAAGTATGGCTATTGCCAAACATACAATATATGGAGCTAACCCTAAGAGATCATAGAAATTCTCAGCATTGGGATAAGTTTGGGTAAAAAAGACAGAGCTACTATTGTTGAGAATATGAACAATGATGCCAGGTATCATACTATGTGTTTTATAAAACAGCCATCCCAACAACAAACCCAATAATGTGGCAACTAATATTTGTGCAGGGTTGAGGTGAAAAACGCCAAAAATGATAGCCGAAGTGATAATAGCCTTTTTGGGAGGATAAGCTTTCAGCAACTCTGTAGTTATGACTCCTCGAAACAACATTTCCTCTAAAATGGGGCCTATGATGGCTACTGCTATAATACCTAACAAGTTACCCTCAATGTTGTTGAAGGTTCCCTCCAACCAATTGGGTAGAAAACTGGCAACAGATGATATAGCATCAGTTATAAAAATGGCAGTAGTGCCAGCTACTACTGTCCACCATAGACAATGAACATTCGTTGGATTCCACAATCGTTTATGAGAGAGATAACCTCTCTGCAATAATATTCCTGCCATTACAAAGTCAGCAGCTAACAAGGTGACAATTATCGGCCATTCATTTGTTATTAAAGCATTTGCATTGTTCGAATACACATTAAAAGCTGTGGTTATAACAAATGCTACAATGGCTTGCACCATTAGATATAAAAGAACAAGGATAATTGATTTTTTCATGTCTCCAATATTTTTTTTATGTCAACTGCATCTTGCCTTAACTGAAGCATGAGTTGTTCTTTAGAAGCAAACCTCACCTCACCACGGGTGCGCTTTACCAATGATAGACACAACACCTTATTATATATATATTCGGAGAAATTGAAAATGTGTACCTCAATACTACGTTCATCTCCATTTGCTAATGTAGGTCTGTTCCCAATATTTAACATACCTTGATGTAGCTTGTCATCCAATTTCACCCAAACAGCATATACCCCATTGGCAGGAATCAACTTCTCTGACGCCACTTGCAAATTGGCGGTAGGGAAGCCTATGGTATGACCCACGTGGAAACCATTCACCACCTTACCTTCAATCATGTAATGATAACCTAAGATCTGATTGGCAGCTTCCAAATCGCCACTGAGTAATAAATTCCTTATCTTAGAAGAACTGACTGCTGGGAACTCTGTGGCTTGTATCACTTCGATGCCCAATATCTGGCCATAGCGCACATAGTCATCGAAACCTTCAGAACGATTGTGACCGAATCGATGGTCATAGCCAATTACCAAAGCTTGCACTTGATATTCATTATGCAGCAATTGCATAAATTCATAAGCTGTTAATGAAGCTAATTCTGGAGTAAACTCCATCACCTCGCAATAATTTATACCAGTTTGTTGAAGCAAACGAATTTTCTCAGAAGTGGTGTTTAACAAAAAAAAGCAGTTTGTTTCATGGCTCACCACATGTCGTGGTTGCTGAGCAAAGGTAACTACCATAGAAGCTAAATTACTATTATGCGCCACCTCCAACACCTGCTTCAAAAGATGCAGATGTCCACGATGTACGCCATCGAAAAAGCCAATTGTTGCTACTCTACCCATGCTTTACCCTCCTGAAAAAGCGTTCAATTTCTCCAATCCAAAGTACACACGAAGTAAAACCAACAATAGCAATCCACTCTATCATGCTAAGAGGCTCAGTACGGAAAATAGAGCCACCCACCTCCACAATTAGGATCTGTCCTATCAATATCAGGATGGCCACGCCCATCAACCCAAAAGAATGACTGAGGTTATTGAAAGCCGATTCATAAGATCCAAATGCTTTGGCGTTGAACAGGTTCCAGAATTGCAACATCACAAACACCGTGAAGAATATGGTCAGACGATGCAATGTCATACCACCTTCCGCTTGATTGAAATAATAGAGAAGTCCCATGAGTACAAATAAGAATATCATACCATAGCCAAAGATGAAAGTCTTCATCGGGCTACTTATGATAAAATCGGTAGGTTTACGTGGCATCTCGTGCATCACACTCTCACTGGGTGGAATTGATGCTAATGCCAATGCGGCAAAGGTGTCCATGATAAGGTTTACCCAAAGCATTTGTGTCACAGTTAAAGGCAACTCGGTTCCCACAAAAGCACCGAGTAAGACGATGAGTAAAGCCACCAGGTTGATAGTGAGTTGGAACGATATAAAACGTTGGATGTTGCGATAGAGCGAACGTCCCCACATGACAGCTGTACCGATACTCTTGAAGGAGTCGTCCAATAGGGTAATGTCTGAAGCTTCCTTAGCAACAGAGGTGCCTGATCCCATAGAAAGTCCCACCTGGGCATGATGCAAGGCAGGAGCATCGTTGGTGCCATCACCTGTAACGGCTACTACGGCACCTTTCTGTTGAAGAAGCTGAACCAAACGTTGCTTATCGGTTGGTCTTGCTCTTGACATGATCTTCAAGTCGAGTACTCTGTCTAATGCCTCCTTGTCACTGAGGGAGGCAAAATCTGTGCCTGTTATGCAATTAATTTCATTGTCGTCTTTTGTCCACAAGCCTATTTGACGTCCTATTTCTTTAGCTGTTGCAGGTGTGTCACCAGTTACAATCTTCACCTGAATACCAGCTAACTGGCATTGTTTTACTGCATTAGGAACATCAGGTCGAACTGGATCGCTTATGGCAACGTAACCCAGGAAGATTGTGTCATTTGCCATTTTATAGGCGAATCCAAGTGTCCTCATACCTTGACTTTGAAAAGCAAGCAGATCTTGCTCAATCGTTTGCTTGTAATTCCCAATAGGCTCTAAACCTTTTGTTGTTGCTACTTGAGAACACATCTTCGCCACAATCTCAGGTGCACCTTTTATATATAATACATCCTTGCCCAACAAAGCAGAATGAACCAAGGTAGTCATGTATTTGCGTTCGGTAGAGAAAGCCAATTGGTCTAACAACTTAGCATCTTGCCTCAGTCTCAAATAGTCTATTCCTTGTGCATGAAGCCACAAGAGTAGGGCCGCTTCTGTGGGATTGCCTATACCTGTGGGCTTACTCCCATCATCAGGTATTTCTAAAAATGAAGTGGAATTGACAGAGATGCCTTCCTTCACCAATGCACTGATTTCATCGTCTTTCAGTTTGCGTTCACCTCGAAGTCCGAAGAAACAGGCTTCCTGCACCTGCATCTGGTTTTGCGTCAATGTGCCCGTCTTGTCTGTACAAATCACATTGATTGCACCCATTGTCTCACAAGCATGCATCTTTCGAACTAAGTTGTTGGTAGAGAGCATACGCCTCATATTCAATGCCAAGCTCAAAGTCACACTCATGGGTAATCCTTCAGGCACAGCTACGACAATCAGCGTTACCGCCATCATAAATATCTGTAAAGTGTCCTTAATAGGGTCTAACCAATCTTCAAAAGTGTGTAGATTAACAAAGTCATAAGCCAAAATCACATCCTTGATGAAAAACACCAAGAATGCTAAGCCTGCTACCGTGAAGCCTACATAACCTATCAAATTTGCTAATTTCTCCAATTGCTGATTCAAAGGAGTTTCCTCGTGGGTTTCCTCCGTACTTTGTCGTGCAACCTTACCAATTTCTGTGGCGTCACCAATAAACAACACTTCCATCACTCCATGCCCATCAAGAACAGTGGTGCCTCGCATAACCATATTATCTGCATAAGTGGCATCTTTGTGGAAATGAGCTTCGTTTGTGGTCTTAGAAGCAGACGGTTCTCCTGTTAAGGATGATTCGTTCACTAATAGTGAAGTAGCTTCCAACAACTTGCCATCTGCTGGTACTTCCTCTCCCGTTTCTAACAATACAACATCACCGACTACAACTTCCTTTCGTGGTATCTCGCTTACATGACCATTGCGTATAACTCTTACGGCATTGTCATCATTAACGGTATTGAGCAAATCGAACTTTCGGTTGGCATCGTATTCAAAGGCAAACCCTACACCCGTAGCCAAGAGAATGGCTGCTATGATACCGATGGTTTCGGCATATTCGTTTTCAAACACGGAAATGACGAGTGACAAGCATGCTGCTACCAATAATATACGAATCACAGGGTCCTCAAACTTCTCAAGATAGAGTTTCCAAATAGGTTTGCGCTTGGGCGGCGTGAGCACATTCCATCCGTGCTTCTCCCTGCTGAATTGTACTTCAATGTCTGTAAGACCCTTTAAAATATGGCTATTATCTGTCATAAAACATCATATTCGAATAATGATGCAAAATTACGCATTTAATTTGCATTCCCACAAAGAATAAGTAGAAAACATCTTGTTTTTGTGCTTTGTTTATATTACTTTTGCAAATAGAGATGATAATTGAATGACTAACATTTAAACTTTGAACGATTATGGATAAATACATTTGCTCAGTTTGTGGTTACGAGTATGACCCAGCTAAGGGTGATCCAGACAATGGCATCGCTCCAGGTACCGCATTCGAAGACCTGCCAGAAGATTGGGTATGCCCTCTCTGTGGCGTAGGCAAGGAAGACTTTGAGAAGGCTTAAGTAGCTTTGATGGAGTCATGAAGCATCACTGGTTGCTGACGACAGCATATCTTTTTCTTACCGCCACACTCTCAGCTCAAGATGCTGGCAGTAAGTTTAGATTTTATGGGCAAGTAAGAAATGATTTCTATTATCAGAACCGCCAAGCACAGGAATCATCGGAAGGCTTTGTGATGCTTTTTCCAAAAGACAAACAAATTGACGAAACTGGTAGGGATATCAACCGAGCTAGTTCCGCCAATTTGTTTAATTTCCATACTATGTTGGGGTTGGAAGTAACTGGCCCTAAATGGGGTAAAGTGCAAACATCCGGACAGTTTGACCTCGATTTTCGAGGTTCGTTAAACGGCTCTGGGGGGATACTTCGTTTGCGCAATGTGGTGATGAGGTTCCGTTGGGATAATTGGTGGTTGTCGGTAGGCCAGTTAGGTCATGACATGGGTCATTCACTTTATAATGAGACGATCAGTTTGAATGTGGGTGCCCCTTATCAACCTACTGGTCGTGTGCCTCAGATCAAACTCCAGTATAATGATCCTGCCAGATTTTTGATTTCTTTTTCCATGCTTTGGCAGGCTCAAGGAGGCTCTATAGGACCAAATGGCAGAAGTCGTGAATACTTGCGAAATAGTGGTATTCCTGAGTTTACTCATAAGGCAGAAATACACAACACCAAAGGGTCGCTCTTGGGTTATGTCATTCATTTTGCCTCTATCAAGCCTCGTTTACAATCAGATGAAGGCTATAAGGTAAATGAACGTGTCAGTGCTTTCAACTTCCAGCTTTACGGACGTTATCGAAAGAACTTGTTCACAATGGCTGGCAAGACCATTCTAAACCAGAACTTTACCCAGTCAAACACATTGGGAGGTTATGGCGTTACCAGCAAAGACCTTGTAACAGGAGAACAGAAATATGCACCCATACGCATTTGGCAAAGCTGGGTAAATGTATTATATGGCAGTAAGTGGCGAGGTGGTTTTTTTGGAGGCTATATCAAGAACTTTGGGGCTTCTAAACCAGTGACAGGACTCATTGGTACAGGTACTAATATTGACAAAATGTTTACTGTTTCCGCCATGCTCAGTTATAATATTCCCAACTGGAGATTCGGCTTTGAATATAGTCTCACAGAGGCTTTTTATGGCTTGAACGATTCCTATGGTAAGGTAAAAAATACCCATGCCATTGTAAACCACCGACCTTACGCTATGATTATGTACTCATTTTAAATGATAAAAACATGAATAAGAAGTTTTTAACAATCACTTTAATCGTGATGACAGTTTCGCTCACATCTTGGGCTCAGAAGAATGATTTCAGCTATAAGTTCTACGGACAGGTACGAAACGACATCTTTTTCAATAGTCGTCAGAACAATGAAAGTGTGGATGGAGCTTTGTTGTCATACCCAAAAGGCAAGGATTTGGATCCTGTAGGCAAGGATCTTAATGGGGTGAGCAATCTGAACTTGTATAACATGCATACCCGTTTGGGTGTAGATGTGAATGGTCCTGATTTGGCAGGGTGGAAGACTTCTGCCAAAGTGGAGTTTGACTTTAGAGGCAATAGTACCACATTAGGTATTGTACGTATGCGTCATGCTTACTTACAAGTTTCTAAGAATGGTTCATCTATTATTGCAGGACAGACTTGGCATCCACTTAACAATACTGTAACATCTGAACTGATGAACCTCAATGTGGGAGCACCTTATCAGCCACTAAGCCGTGCGCCACAGATTCATTATCAATACCAAGATAATTTATTAAAGTTTAGAGCTGCAGCTATTTGGCAATCGATGGTGGCGGCTATGGGTCCTGGTAATGTGCGTAGCCGTGAATATTTGCGCAACAGCAAAATCCCTGAGTTGTTTGCCAGCCTTGATATCCACGATGAGAACTCTACCTTAGGTGTAGCTATACACTTTATGTCTATTATGCCACGCACCAAGACGGATGAAGGCTATAAGACTAGTGAGAGGGTGAATGGTTTGACCTTAGAAGCTCATGGACGTTATAAAAAGGATTTGCTTACCATCTCTGGAAAGACGTTTCTGAGTCAAAATATGAACCATTTCAACACTTTGGGTGGTTATGGTGTAACTAGTACTAATGCCAAGACAGGAGTGAAAGAATATGCTCCTCTTCGTATCTCACATAGCTGGTTGAACATTATGTATGGTCAGAAGTGGCGTGGTGGCATCTTTGCTGGCTATTTGAAGAACTTAGGAGCGAGCAAAAATGTAACTGAGTTAGTTGGTGTTGGCACAAATGTGGATCAGATGGCTACTATTAGTGGAGAAATGACTCTGAATATACCTAATTGGAAGTTCGGTTTAGAATATAATTTCACTACCGCTTGGTATGGTACGCCAAATGCTAAAGGAAGAGTGAAGAATACTTACGATGTAAGTAACCACCGTCTGCTCTTTGCCGCTTTATTTATGTTCTAACCACCACACTTAGGACAAATGCCTTTGATCAAATAATTAATCGTGTTCATTTGGTAGCCCTCAGGTAGGGCTACTTTTGGCACGGGAATGTTATTTAGGCAGAAAATTTGTCCACACTTTTCACAGTAAAAATGGGCATGAATGTCATCGTCATGCCCTTCTTCATGACTATGACACAACTCATAGCGCACAGCTTCCGCCCCATCCTGTAAAACATGTACCAAGTGATGCTCCCTAAAAAGTGTCAAAGCCCTGAATACATTCGACTTGTCGATGGTATCCACCAAATCCTCTAATTCCGTCATAGTCAAAGGGTATTCAGCTTCAGCCAATGTCTTTATCAATACAATTCGATTAGCTGTAGGTCTAATGTCATGTTCCAGCAATATCTCAATACTCTTAGCTTCGTCCATTTTTCATCAGTTATGTTTTTTTGCAAAGTTAGTGAAAGTCGAGTGCAAATCAAAATAGGCTTGTTATTTTTTATGTTAAGATTCGTATCTAAATAATGTTTTTATAACTTAACGGAGTATTGATTTTTATTCAAAACAAAAAAGTTTCTTTTATTTTGCTACTTTTTCAAATATTTGTCATATCTTTACAAGTTGAAAACAAAAGAAAACGACAAGAATTGAGATATGGTACGTTTATATTGTGTTAATAATGGCAAGATTTTGGAGTTTCCCGCTGGCTGTGATTTGCTGGACATTTTTCCTGCTACAGAGGTGGAATTACCCTATCCAGTGATCAGTGCCAGGGTAAACAATGTCACAGAAGGTCTTAACTTCAAAGTTTATAACAACAAAGATGTGGAATTCTTAGATGTGCGTGATCCTTCCGCCATGCGCACCTATGTCCGTTCTCTTTGCTTTGTGCTTTATAAGGCTGTTAGCGAGCTGTTTCCTGATAGTGAACTTTTCCTAAGGCATCCTGTTTCCAATGGTTATTATTGTTCATTGGAGATAGGCAGACCTATAACAGTAGAAGATGTGAATTCCATTAAGACGAAGATGAAGGAGATTGTAGCTGCTGATATGCCTTTCCAGCGGGTTGATTGCCAAGCTGAGGAGGCAAAGCGCGTCTTCCTGGAAAAGGGGCGAAACGACAAGGTGAAGCTGCTGGAAACATCTGGTAAGCTATATACCTATTATCATAAACTGGGCGATACGGTGGATAGCTATTATGGCAACTTGGTGCCTTCTACTGGTGTACTCAGTTTGTTTGATATCGTGAAGTATTACGACGGATTGCTGTTGAGAATACCAAGTCGCACGAATCCAGAGAAGTTAGATGATATTGTGAAGCAGGAGAAGATGTTGGATGTTTTTCGGGAACATCTACGTTGGAATCACATTTTGAATATGGAGACTGTAGGGGATCTTAATAATGCTTGTCAGAAAGGCTATGCAACCCAAATCATCAACGTAGCAGAGGCTTTGCAAGAGAAGAAGATTGCCCATATTGCCGAACAAATCTATCAGCGAACTGCAGAAGGAAAACCTGTGAAGCTAGTGTTGATATCTGGGCCATCATCATCGGGAAAGACTACTTTCAGTAAGCGTCTTTCAGTACAGCTACTTACCAATGGTATCATCCCTTATCCCATCTCACTTGACAACTATTTCCTACCCCGTGTGGAAACGCCAAAAGATGAGAAGGGTGACTATGACTATGAGAGTATCTATGCCCTCGACCTGCAGTTGTTCAATGACCAGATGCAGGCAATCCTGCGCGGGGAGGAGGTTGAGTTACCATATTATAACTTCCAGACAGGTTTACGCGAGTATCGTGGTCAGAAACTGCGACTAAGGGAAAATATGGTGTTAGTTATGGAGGGCAATCACGGATTGAACCCAGAATTGACACCTCAGATACCCGATGAGAACAAGTTCAAGATATATGTTTCTGCTTTGACCACCATTGCCTTGGATCGACACAACTGGATACCAACCACCGATAACAGATTGGTGCGTCGCATTGTACGTGACTTCAACTATCGTGGTTATTCTGCTCAGCAAACCATCGCTCGTTGGCAAAGTGTCCGTGCAGGTGAGGATAAGTGGATTTTCCCCTTCCAGGAGAACGCAGATGCTATGTTCAATTCCGCGTTGTGGTTTGAGTTTGCCGCTTTTCGCAGTCATGTGGAGCCCATCTTGGGCATGGTTCCACAGAACTGTCGCGAGTATGCTGAGGCTTACCGTCTGCTGAAGTTCTTGAAGTATTTTTATGCTATCCGCGACAATGAGATACCTCATACTTCACTGATACGTGAGTTCATTGGGGGGAGCAGTTTTATTTATTGATAATAAAGACTTAATGATATGAGTAAAAAGGTATTGATCTTATTTTTGAGTATGCTCTTCAGTTGTGCGTTCTTAAACGCCCAGGAAGAGCAGAAAAGCAATCTGCACCAGCGTGCGGAGACTGAAGATGCGAACAACAACATTGCTGCTGCACGATCACTGTTCATCCGAGCTTTTGATGAATATGCTGGGAAAGGACAGATTGAACAAGGTGTGGTGTGTGGCACAAGGGCTACCGCATTGTACTACAAGGAAAATTTTTTCAAAGAGGGTTTCGAACTACTGCGGCGTGTTGACCAGGCCATTACTGCAGAAGAGCAGAAAGCTGGCAGCATCAAACCTGCATTGCATTATCAAGTAACAAAAGAGCGCCTGCAGATGTATATGAAAATGAGGAACTCGGCTAGGGCGTTGGAGCAAATCAATCTCATGGACAATCAGTCGAAGTCTGCCAATGACGAAAATCTGAAGAATGATTTGCTGTACAATAAGGCCATATACTATTATTCTTTCGGACAAGTTTCTCAGGGTGATGCCGTGTTCAAGGAAATGGCCTCTAAACTCACCGCCTCGAAAGAGTATGACAAGATTGACGAGGTGTATCAGACACTGATTTCCAACGGCAAAAAGAGTAACAATGCCAATCTGGTGGCTCAGACCTATAGCAATTACATCATCTGGAAGGATTCGGCTAATGCCATGAAACTGGCTGATGAAACGGGGGCACTGAAGCAACAGATTGCTGCTAATGAGGCTATCATCGCAGAGAAAGACAGTTCATTAGGTACTCGACAACTGATTATTATTGGTTTATGTGTGTTGGCTGCTGCTTTGGCTGCTGTACTGATTGTTGGAGCCATCGTGTTGCTGCGTTACATTTTTATGACTCGTAAGCAGAAAAAAGCCATCAAGTTGGCAGAGGAGACCAATGCTTTGAAAGCTAAGTTCATAAGTAATATTTCTGCTCAGCTGGATCCCGCACTGCAAAATCTCGACAGTCGTATTCCGGAAGTGCAAGCATTGCTTGATTTCTCTTCTCATATCCAAACGCTTTCAGAATTGGAGAACATGCCAGACAATTCCGTTGAACTGGAAGATACACCTATCTTGCAGTTCTGTGAGGAACTGATGGATGAAATTCGTGACGAGGTTAAACCAGATGTGACTTTGATGGTGAATGCTCCGAAGATGAATGCCAAGATTAACAAGGAGTATGTATCGCACATCTTGTTGCATTTACTACATAATGCGGCTGAATATACTCCTGCAGAAGGAAATATCTGGTTGGATTTCAAGAAACGTGGCGCTCATGTACAGCAGTTTGTGGTGGCAGATACAGGCTGTGGTATCCCTGAAGAGAAAGCCGAAGATGTGTTCAAACCTTTCTTGGAGATTAAGGATTTGACCAAGGGCGATGGACTTGGATTGCCAATCTGTAAGGAGATGGCGAAGAAAATGAATGGTGACCTTGAAATTGATCCGAAGTTCACTAAGGGTACTCGTTTCGTACTTGACTTACATACATAAAAAAGATTATCCCCGGCCAATAGGTCGGGGATATCATTTATCGCAGTTCTTCAACTTCTTCAGGTGTTAAAGGGATTTTCTTGCCTAAACGGCGAGCACCGTTTTCAGTAATTAAATAATCTTCCTCATTGCGGATTCCGCCAAAGTGCCGATATTCTTCCACCTTATCGTAATTGATGAAATCGGTAAATCTACCCTCTTTTCTCCAGCGGTCAATCAATTCAGGAATGAAATAAATGCCAGGTTCAACAGTATGAACGAAACCAGGTTGCAAAGGAATGGCTAAACGCTGACTCTTACGTCCGAACTGCGTACTCTTTGGTTTTCCATCGTAGCCAACCCAAATTTCTCCCAAGTTCTCCATATCATGCACATCCAAACCCATCATGTGACCCAATCCATGCGGGTAGAACAGAGCGTGAGCACCTTCACGCACGGCATCTTCAGCATTGCCTTTCATTAAGCCCAAGTCTTTCATGCCCTCAACCATCACACGGGCTGAGATGTCATACACCTCCATATAGGGGATTCCTGGACGTAATGCCTTTACACTCTCCAAGTGCATGGCATTCTGGATTACATATACGTCCTTCTGCTTCTGTGTGAACTTTTTATCAGCAGGGAAGGTGGATGACATATCACCGCAGTAGCCACTTTCTAACTCGGCACCAGCATCAATCAAAAACAAATCGCCTTGCTTTACCAGATGGCCATGATAATGGTTGTGCAAGGTTTCACCATGGATTGTGGCAATGGTGGGGAAAGACAACTCGCAGTTGTTCAAGGCAGCCACATGTTCAATTACTGCAGCCACATCGTATTCGTGCATACCAGGGCGCAAACATTTGATAGCGGCTATGTGCATGTCGGCTGTCACGTTGCAAGCCTTCTCAATCTCCTCAATTTCCTCGGCAGTCTTGATATTGCGCTGCTTCACAATGGCACGTATGAAAGGTACAGAGCCTTCCTGTTGGTTGGGGGCGATGCCCAGCCAGTCCATCAGTTTCAGTTTATGCTCTGGACGATAGGGGGGCAGGTAATGAATCTGTTGCCCTTTGGACTTTGCCTTTTGCAGGTAATCAACTACTTGAGAGAATGGGCGCGTATCGCTTACTCCCACCTCAGCTGCCTTGTCGCGGATGGTAGGAAGGATGCCTGCCCACACGATGAAGTCGATGGAAGCTTCATCGCCAAAGATGATTTCTTTATCTTCGTCGATGTCGATGATGGCTGCCAAACCAGCTTGTGAGATTCCAAAGAAATACAAAAATGAGGAATCTTGCCGAAATCTGAAAGCGTTATCCTCGTAATTGAGGCCCATATCATCGTTGCCTAAAAAAAGCAACACACCAGAGCCAACGGTTTTCTTCAGCAGAGCTCTTCGCTGTACATAGGTTTCTTTCGCAAACATATTATTCAAGTTTTTTTGTTATAATGGGCAAAGATACAAAGTTTATTCGTAAATTTGCAAGACGAATTGATAAAAAAGATGGCTCAGAACTCCAATCAGATTCAGGTACAGTCGCAGAAGCAGTCGCTAAGACTCTCGCAGATGCAGATTCTGGCAGTGAAACTGCTGGAGCTTCCAACTGTTGAGCTGGAGGATCGAGTGAAGTCAGAACTGCTGGATAATCCAGCCTTGGAGGAAGGCAAAGATGAAACTCCCGAAGATGTAGCAGACGAATTGGAAAATGCAGAAGATGAAGGTGATACAAGCTACAATGCTTTGGACGATTATCGTAATGATGACGACATACCCGATTATCGATTACAGGAGCAGAACTATAGTCGTAATGAAAAGATGGAGGAGATTCCATTCAGTGACACTACTTCTTTTTTTGAAACACTGAAAGACCAGTTAGGTGAACACGATTTGGATGAGCATCAGCGTCAGTTGGCAGAATATTTGATTGGGTCGTTAGATGATGACGGTTTGTTGCGTAAACCGCTTGACACCATTGCCGATGAGCTGCACATTTATGTAGGAGTAGAAACCTCGGTGCAGGAGCTGGAGGATGTGTTGCACATCATTCAGGAGTTCGACCCAGCAGGTATTGGAGCGCGCAACTTGCAGGAATGTCTGCTCTTGCAGATAAAACGCAAGGGGGATACCCCCGAGGGCAAGCATGATGTCTGGTTACCGTTGGAAGAGAAGATCATCAGTTCATTCTACAAGGAGTTTTCCACTAAGCATTGGAACAAGATTTGCCAGCAATTAGGGGTCAGCGAGGCTGATTGTCAGCAAGCCATTAAGGAGATTACCCGTCTAAACCCCCGCCCAGGAGCTTCGATGGGAGAAGCCATCGGTAAGAATCTGCAGCAGATTACCCCCGATTTTTTGGTGGATACCGATGATGAAGGACATGTTACTTTCAGTCTCAATAATCCCAATTTGCCTGAGTTGCGTTTGAACAATGACTTCCGTCGTCAGTTAAAGGAACTGTCAGAAGGCAGCCCTAACCAGACGCGTGAGCAAAAAGATGTGGCAGAATTTCTTAAACAGAAGATTGATGCTGCACAGGGTTTCATCGATGCTGTTCGCCAACGACAAACGACCATGTCAAGTGTGATGAAAGCCATCATCGAACTGCAGTTACCTTATTTCCAAGAAGGAGACGAGTCTTTGCTAAAACCCATGATATTGAAGGATGTGGCAGAACGGACCAAACTTGACATTTCAACCGTTTCTCGTGTCTGCAACAGTAAATATGCGCAAACGCGCTTTGGCATCTTCCCACTCCGTCATTTCTTCGTCGAGAGTTTCATGAGGCAAGATGGTGAGGAGATGTCTGCCCGTGAAGTGAAGAAGTTGCTAAAAGATATTATTGACAAAGAGGATAAGTCCAATCCTCTGACTGACGATGAGTTGACTAAGATGATGGAAAAGAATGGCTATCCGATGGCTCGTCGTACTGTAGCTAAATATCGTTCTCAACTCAATATCCCAATAGCTCGTATGCGTAGAGAGTAAGTATTATGGAAGATCATAGCAAGACAGAGATGGTATTGAAGCGTTTAGCTAAGCTGGTATCGGCGTTTTTTTCGCCGTATTACATCGCTTTTGTGGCTTTCCTCATCCTGTTTATCTTTTCCTACTTGCGCATCATGCCCTTGCAATATAAGCTTATTGTATTAGGAGTAGTCTATGCTTTCACCATCCTGATTCCTCATCTCACCATATTTATTTTTAGGAAGGTTAATGGCTACACAAACGATGATATGGCACAACGTCGTCAAAGATACGTGCCATTGTTTCTCTATATGGTGTCATATGTGTTTTGCTTGGTTATCATGCGGCGCCTCAACATCCCATGGTATATGACTGGTATTATTTGCACAGCCCTCTTTTTGATGATTCTTTGTCTTATCCTCAACCTTCGTTGGCGAATCAGTGAGCACATGGCAGGAGCTGGTGCAACTATTGGGGGGCTGGTTGCATTCAGTATGCTCTTTGGTTATAATCCCGTTTGGTGGCTTTGTGTTATGATACTTGTGACTGGTGTCGTGGGGTCAGCCCGAATCGTTTTAGGGCATCATTCCTTAGGTGAGGTATTAGTGGGTTTTGCAGTTGGTTTAACCTGCTCTTTTATGGTCTTACATCCCTTTTACAACGATTTAGTCAGGTTTCTGCTCTTTTAAATCGAAAAAAATTTGCATATGATTCCTTTTTATGGTATATTTGCGAAATGCAATTTGTATAACCTAAAAAACAATTAATATGAATTTTCCTGAAAACATCAAGTACACCAGTGAACACGAGTGGATTCGTGTAGAAGGTGACGAAGCCTATATAGGCATTACAGACTATGCTCAGGACCAGTTGGGCGATATCGTGTTTGTGGATATCCAGGCTGTAGGCGAGACTCTTGAAGCAGGCGAGGTATTTGGTACAATTGAGGTGGTGAAAACCATCTCCGATATATTCATGCCTGTAGGTGGTGAGGTACTCGAACAGAACGAAGCTTTGGAAGACCAGCCTGAGTTGGTTAACAAAGACCCTTACGGTGAGGGGTGGCTAATCAAAATCAAACCTGATCCTGAAGCTGATTATGATGCGCTTTTGGACGCAGAAGGATACAAGAAATTAATTAACTTATAATCTAAATTCACATGAAAGCATTGGTAAGTATCGTGATGGGCAGCATCAGTGACCTGCCCGTAATGGAGAAGGCTGCCGATTTCCTGAACGAATTGGAAGTTCCTTTTGAGATGTGTACACTCTCTGCTCATAGAACTCCAGGTGCTGTTGCTGAGTTTGCTCAGCAGGCTAAAGGCCGTGGCATTCAGGTAATCATCGCAGGAGCTGGTATGGCTGCCGCTCTGCCTGGTGTTATCGCAGCGAATACCACGCTGCCTGTAGTTGGAGTTCCAATCAATAGCGGTCCGCTGATGGGTGTTGACGCACTCTATTCTATGGTTCAGATGCCTCCTGGTGTTCCTGTTGCAACAATGGCAGTAAATGGTGGTCAGAATGCGGCATTGATGGCAGCTGAAATTTTGGCTTTGTCTGATGCTAAGTTAGCAGGCAAGTTGGAAGACTATAAAAAGAAGTCTGCTTCTAAGGTAACACAAGCCAACGAAGTGCTGGCAAATGTCAAGTATGATTGCAGGGTAATCTGATGAACTTGTTCAATTACCAGCGCCGCAAGACCGGCATAGTGAATATAGGAGCCACCCCTTTGGGCGGCTCTTATCCTATACGCTTGCAGAGTATGACCAACACTTCCACCCGTGATACGGAAGGTTGTGTGGCACAGATTAAGCGCATCGTAGAGGCAGGAGGTGAGTATGTGCGTCTTACAACACAAGGTGTAGCTGAAGCCGAGAACCTGCAAAATATCAATGCTGCCCTGCGTCAAGAAGGGTGTATGGTGCCTTTGGTGGCAGATGTACACTTCAATCCAGCCGTTGCTGATGTAGCCGCTCTTTATGCAGAGAAAGTTCGCATTAACCCAGGCAATTATGTGGATCCTGCGCGAAAGTTCGAACAAGTAGATTTTTCAGATGATGAGTATGCCCAAGAACTGCAACGATTGCGTGAACGATTTGTTCAGTTCCTCAGTATATGTAAAGAGCAACATACAGCAATTAGAATAGGTGTGAACCATGGTTCATTATCCGACCGCATCATGTCTCGCTATGGTGACACCCCAGAGGGAATGGTGGAATCGTGTATGGAATACTTACGCATCTGTGTTGAGGAGCAGTTCAAGGATGTGGTAATATCCATAAAGGCATCAAACGCCTCTGTAATGGTTCGTACAGTTCGTTTGTTGGTGGATGTGATGGAGCGTGAGGGAATGTCCTTCCCCTTACACCTGGGTGTTACCGAAGCAGGTGAGGGTGAGGATGGTCGCATCAAGTCGGCTTTGGGCATTGGAGCCTTACTTGCCGATGGCTATGGCGACACCATTCGTGTCTCACTCAGTGAAGCTCCTGAAAAAGAGATTCCTGTAGCCAAGAAACTGCGCGATTATGTGATAGCTCGTAATCTGTATTTACCTATAGAAGCAGAAGTCGCTCCAGGGTTCGACTACCTGCATCCTCAGCGTCGCAAAACGGTTGCAGTACATAACATTGGTGGTGAGCATGTCCCTGTAGTTATTGCAGCCCGATTTACTGAGCCACAGGTATTCAATCTGGATTTCAAACCTGATTATGTATATGTGGGTCGCAACTTACCTGCAGAAAGGTTAGAAGATATGCAATATATTGTGGATGCAGATGCTTGGGAGGGTTTGCCCAATACTTATCCTGCCTATAAGAAGGAGTTTCTGCCATTCATCAGTATGAACCCTGCCTCACTGAAGTTTTTGTTTGTCACCTATCGTGACCTGAATGATGAAGTGTTGGCATGTCTGAAGTATCATCCTGAAGTAGTGGTTGTTAGTCAGAGCAATCATATCAATAGGGTAGGAGAACAGCGTGCTGTAGCACATAAGCTGATGCTCAGTGGACTGCAGAATCCGTTAGTATTTATACAACACTATGCTGAACAAGATGAGGAGGACTTGCAAGTTCGTTCAGCAGCAGATATGGGACCTCTCATCTTCGATGGATTCTGTGATGGCATTATGCTCTATAACAATGGTTACTTGAAGGATTCATTGGTTGATCAAACTGCATTCAGTATTCTTCAGGCTGGTCGTCTGCGCATGGTTAAAACCGAATATATCTCTTGTCCTGGTTGTGGTCGCACACTCTATAACTTAGAGGAAACCATTGCCCGGATTAAAAAAGCTACTGCCCATCTCAAGGGGCTCAAAATAGGTATCATGGGCTGTATCGTCAATGGTCCTGGTGAGATGGCTGATGCTGACTATGGCTATGTTGGTGCTGGTCGAGGCAAGGTTAGCTTGTATAAGCAGAAGCAGTGTGTGGAGAAGAATATCCCTGAGGAACAAGCTGTTGAACGTCTCCTTGCATTTATCGAAGCCGATAGAAAAATGTAAAATGTATGATTTTTGATATTAGAGGGCTGAAGGCAGTTGCTTTCAGCCCTCTGTTTTAAAAGAGTGTTACCAATGCTAATTCTTAAAACTCCTTAAAAGAATGGGTTAAATGCAATCTATTTTGTATTTTTGCATCAATTTAAGGTAGATTGTACCCTTATGAATAAGATAGTGCATACAGATAGTTGTCCTATATGCGGTGGGAAGAATTTTAAGTTTCTGTTTACTACCGTTGACCGACTGGTAAGTCAGGAATCTTTTGATGTATGGCAATGCGAAGAATGTGGCTTCAAATTGACGCAGGATGTGCCCAATGAACAAGAAATCGAAAGGTATTATGAGTCGCCTAACTATATCTCCCATTCTGATACCCAAAAAGGCTTGATAAACAGGCTCTATCACATTGCCCGCAATATGAATCTGACAGCTAAGGCTGGGCATGTGACAAGGGCTACAGGTTTGCGACAAGGTTGGTTGTTAGAAATAGGTTCAGGCACAGGCTATTTTGCCCATCTCATGACTGAATGGGGTTGGACAGTGCGAGCCATTGAGAAAAATGCTGAGGCAAGGGACTTTGCCTTAAAGCACTTTGGCTTGAAGAGTGATGGTGAGGAAGCTTTCAATACCTTACAAGACAAATCTTTCGATTGTATCACCCTTTGGCATGTGTTGGAACATTTACACAACCTTAATATTATGGGTGATAAATTCTATCGTTGGCTGAAAGACGAAGGAGCCCTTGTGATAGCTGTTCCCAACAACATTTCTACTGATGCCAAGCAGTATGGTGCCGATTGGGCAGCTTGGGATGTTCCCCGCCATCTGTGGCATTTCACTCCAGATACTATGAAACGCTTTGCTGAGAAGCATGGTTTTAAGGTTATAAAAACCATGCCGATGCCACTCGACGGTTTCTATGTGAGTATGCTCACAGAGCAGCGTCTGGGACACAAGATGAGCTTTTTGCGTGGATTGTGGACTGGTCTAAAAACTTGGGTGAGCAGTTGGGGGCATAAGGAGCGCAGTAGTTCCTTGATCTATGTTCTGAAGAAGAAATAAAAATATGGCGAAGAAGATTAGCTTTTTTAATTTGCAGACAGCGACAGCTACTGTTAGTACCACCTTGGTATTGATAGTGTTAGGTGTGGTGGTATTCTTTGCCTTAGCCGCCAAAAGTGTATCGGTATATGTAAAGGAAAATGTCAATTTCTCCCTACTTATCAGTGATGATTTGCCTGAAACGGAGATTGCTAAGCTCATCGATGAGCTGAAGGCACAACCCTTTGTCAGGCAGGCTGAGTACATCTCCAAGGCTCAGGCTTTAGAGGAGATGAAGGAGGAGCTGAATACCGATCCAGAGGAATTTCAGGGTTATAATCCTTTCCCTGCTTCTGTAAAGATCAAGCTCCATGCAGATTATGCCAACAACGACAGCATTGCCTTAATAGAACAGCGATTGAGCACGAACATTAACATCCAAGAGGTACTTTATCAGAAGAATCTGATTGAGAGCATGAATCGCCATGTAGGACAACTTGAGTTGATGCTGATAGGCTTGGCTCTGGTATTGGGACTGATTTCGTTTGCGCTAATTAACAACACGATTCGTCTTACAGTATATGCGCAACGATTTCTGATTTACACCATGAAGTTAGTAGGGGCAAGTCGATCGTTTATTCGCAGACCTTTTATGGTACGAAACTTTTGGATTGGAATAATGGCGAGCTTATTGGCTAACATTGCCCTTTGGGGAGCAGCGTTTTGGTTAGTGGTGAATGAACCGCATTTGATAGAGGTGATTTCGCCAGAGGTGTTGCTGATAGTTAGTGTAATAGTGTTGTTGACAGGTGTTTGTATAACAATGCTTTGTGCCTATTGGTCAGTCAATCGCTTCTTAAAAATGAAGGCAAGTAAGTTGTATTATGTTTGATAGTTAATAGAGACAGAGATTTAAAGTATAAGATATGGATAGAAAGAATTTTGCATTTGGCAAGAATAATATGATACTTATAGCCATCGGTGTGGTTGTGGTAATCATTGGTTTCCTGCTGATGACAGGTCCCAGTACCACAATTGACCATTTTGAGCCTGACATCTTCAGCGTGAGAAGAATCAAGATAGCTCCATTGATTTGTCTGATTGGTTTTGTAATAATGATTTACGCTGTGATTAAGAAACCTACGGAGGACAAACAATGAGTTGGTTAGAAGCGTTTATATTGGGCATGATACAAGGACTCACTGAGTATCTGCCTGTTAGCAGTAGCGGCCACTTGGCCATTGGTTCTGCTTTATTTGGCATCCAGGGTGAAGATAACTTGACATTTACCATCGTGGTGCATGTTGCCACAGTGTTGAGTACGCTTGTTATCCTATGGAAAGAGATAGACTGGATATTCAGAGGGTTGTTCAAGTTCAAGATGAACGATGAGATGAAGTATGTCATCAACATCCTCATTTCTATGATTCCTATCGGCATAGTGGGTGTGTTCTTTAAAGATAAGGTAGAGGAAATCTTTGGTTCAGGTCTGTTTATTGTGGGCTTGATGTTGCTGGTTACGGCTTCCTTGTTGGCTTTTTCCTACTTTGCAAAGCCTCGCACGAAAGAGCACATCAGCATGAAAGATGCCTTTATCATTGGCTTGGCACAGGCTTGTGCCGTAATGCCAGGCTTGAGCCGAAGTGGAAGTACCATTGCCACAGGTCTGTTGTTGGGCGACAAGAAAGAGAAGTTGGCTCAATTCTCATTCCTGATGGTCATTCCTCCCATCTTGGGCGAGGCTCTGTTGGATGGCATGAAGATTGTGGAAGGTGCCGCTGAGGCTGGAAGTGATGTGTCACTGATGGCTCTTATTGTGGGTTTCCTGTCAGCTTTCGTTTTTGGATGTTTGGCTTGTAAGTGGATGATTGACATTGTGAAGAAGGGCAAGCTGATTTACTTTGCTATCTATTGTGCTATAGTGGGACTTGCAACGCTTTTGTTTAGTTTGTTCTAATGGTCAATAGTCAATGGTAAATGGTCAATAGTCAATGGTCAATGGTCAATTAAACTTCCAAACGGGAGAAATACTGAATTTCGATAAACCATACGGATGGACTTCCTTCCGAGTGGTGAATCATGTGAGGCATTTCATCTGTGAGCGTCTGGGTGTCAAGAAACTAAGGGTGGGTCATGCAGGCACACTCGATCCTTTGGCAACAGGGGTAATGACCATTTGTACAGGCCGAGCCACCAAGCAGATAGAACAGTTGCAATACCATACTAAAGAGTATGAGGCAACCTTGTGCTTAGGTGCCACCACACCATCTTATGACCAGGAGCACCCGATTGATGCAATTTATCCTACGGAGCATATCACCCGCGAGTTGGTGGAACAAACCTTGCAAAGCTTCAAAGGTGAGATTTGGCAGGTGCCACCTGTCTATTCGGCTTGCAATGTGGCTGGTAAACGAGCCTATGTCTATGCTCGCAAGGGTCAGGAGGTGGAGCTGAAGCCAAAGTTGCTGGTGATTGATGAGATTGAGTTACTGGACCTTGGACGAATGACCAGCTATGAACCTTCGCCTCACCGAAGGAGAGAGCCTGATGAAAACGAACTTCACCTGATGGAAAGCGGAGATTTTTATCAGCTGAAAATCAGGGTTGTCTGTAGCAAAGGCACTTATATCAGGGCATTAGCCAGAGACATTGGTGAGGCTTTGCATTGTGGAGCCCACTTAACGGCCTTGCGTCGTACTAAGGTAGGAGATGTTAGAGTAGAGCAGTGTCTCAATCCCGAGCATTTCGAAGCGTGGCTAAAAGAGCAAGAGGTTGCTCCTTATCAAAAAGAAAACTAACAAGATTATTGCATTGACTTTCAGCCTTTAATGGTTAACAGTCAATGGTCAATGGTCAATAATACTAAATACATGAAGTTATCACAGTTTAATTTCCGTCTGCCTGGGGAAAGGGTTGCTCAGTTCCCTACAGAGTATAGAGACGAGAGTCGCCTGTTAGTATTACATCGTAAGACAGGTCAGATTGAGCATCGACTATTTAAGGAAATCATCGACTATTTCGATGACAAGGACGTTTTTATCTTTAATGACACCAAGGTATTTCCTGCCCGTCTGTATGGTAACAAGGAGAAAACTGGTGCCCGCATCGAGGTGTTTCTGCTTAGGGAACTTAATGAGGAACAACGCTTGTGGGATGTGTTGGTAGATCCTGCCCGAAAGATTCGCATTGGCAATAAGTTGTATTTTGGCGAAGACGAATCGATGGTGGCTGAGGTAATTGACAACACTACCTCGCGTGGTCGCACTTTGCGTTTCCTGTACGATGGCCCGCATGATGAGTTCAAAAAAGTACTCTATTCTTTAGGTGAGACACCCCTGCCTCATGAGATGATTAAACGCGCCCCTGTGCCAGAAGATGCCGAGCGTTTTCAGTCAATTTTCGCTAAGAACGAGGGTGCAGTAACGGCTCCAACAGCCAACCTGCATTTCAGTCGTGAGCTGATGAAGCGCCTGGAAATTAAGGGAATTGATTTCTCTTTCATCACCTTACATGCTGGCTTGGGAAATTTCCGTGGGGTGGATGTGGAAGACTTAACTAAGCATAAGACGGATTCTGAGCAGATGTTTATCACCCAAAAGGCAGCTGACATTGTTAATAAGGCTAAGGATGGTGGACATCAGATTTGTGCGGTTGGCACTACTACCATGCGTGCTATCGAGAGTAGTGTCAGTACCGATGCCCACATGAAGCCTTACTCAGGATGGACCAACAAGTTTATCTTCCCTCCTTACCAGTTCTCCGTGGCGAATGCTATGGTGTCGAACTTCCACATGCCACTTTCTACCTTATTAATGGTGGTGGCTGCTTTCGGAGGTTATGAGCAAGTGATGGAGGCATACCATGTAGCCATGAAGGAAGGCTATCGTTTTGGTACTCATGGTGATGCCATGCTGATTACAGACAAGTGATGCTTTACTTGGGTTTAGGGTCGAATTTAGGAGATAAGCGGGCAAATTTGTTGCTCGCTATTTCCTTGATTGAAAAGCGTATAGGTAGGTTGGTTTGCCAATCTGCCTTTTATGAAACCGAGCCTTGGGGCTATATCTCATCCAACACTTACCAGAATGCTGTGATCTCTGTGGAAACAACGCTTTCACCTATGGAAGTATTGGATATCACACAAGACATTGAGCGAGAGTTGGGCAGGTTGCACAAGTCAACAGAAGGTGGCTATGCCGATCGGCCCATTGATATCGACCTCCTACTGATGGATGAATGGGTGTTGCGGAACGAAAGGTTGACCCTACCTCATCCCTTGATGCAAGAGCGCATGTTTGTGATGATGCCTTTGGTGGAAATTGCCCCCACACTCGTGCATCCAGTGCTGAAGGAAACGATTTGTGAAATCTATAATACCATGAAACCATGAGAAACATTAAGTTTTACTTGGCTGTAGCAACCACCCTGTTGTGTTTGAGTTCCTATGCCCAGTCTTCTTTAGAGGAAATCACTGCCAACCCAGAGAAGGCAGGTGGTGTATATCTGGCATATCCCACACAGATAGAGCCTCAAACAAAAATGCCAAAAGGTTATAAGCCATTCTATATCAGCCATTACGGTCGTCATGGCTCTCGCTATCTAATCTCCAACGAGGACTATACTCGTGCCTTGAATCTGTTCAAGGATGCCCATGAGCAACATGCCCTGACAAGCTTGGGTGAGGATGTGTATAACCGTCTGCAACAGGTGTTTGCTGAGGCTGATGGGCACGGAGGAGACCTTAGTCCTTTGGGTGTTCGCCAACATCGGGGCATTGCTGAGCGTATGTATCAGAATTTCCCCGAGGTGTTCAAGAACAATGCTTACCTCTCGGCTCGCTCAACGGTGGTATTGCGATGCACCATGAGTATGGTGGCTTTCTGCGACCGTCTTAAAGAGCTGAACCCCACCTTACATATTGCCTACGAGGCGAGTCCTAAGTACATGTCTTACTTGAACTATCAGACCCCAGAGGCAAACAAGTTCACCGACTCTCGCAATGGTCCTTGGGTGGAGCAGTTCCGCAAGTTCCAGGAGTCAAAGATTCACCCTGACCGCCTGATTGCCACGCTCTTCTCCGACAACAACTTTGTGTTGAAGAAGGTGAATCCAAACTCTGTGATGCAGGATTTGTATCAGATTACTATAGGCATGCAAAACATTGAGACCAAGGTTTCGTTCTTTGACCTGTGGCAACCCCAGGAGTTGTTCGACCTCTGGCAGATAGGCAACTTCAGTTTCTATGTGGGTACTGCCAATCATGCCGATGGTCATGGCATCGTTGCCGCTAATGCCAAGCATCTGTTGCAGAACATTGTGGAGAGCGCCGATCAGGCGATAGCCACTGGTAATGAGGCTGCTACCTTACGTTTCGGTCATGATGGCAATGTGATTAACCTTTGTGCCTTGATGCAGATTGAGAACTTTGGTGTGGCCATCAGCGACCCCAATGAGCTCTACAAGGTTTGGGCAAATTACAAGGTGACTCCTATGGCGGCAAATGTGCAACTGGTGTTCTTCCGCAACGAGAAGAACCCTAACGATATCCTCGTGAAGGTGTTGCATTGCGAGAAGGAGGTTCACATCCCTGTTACCACCGATATGTTCCCTTATTATAAGTGGAGTGATGTAAGGGCTTACTTCCAAGGGATTTTGGAGAAGTAGATCACTTCTCCACCAACCAGTATTCCATGTGCCCTGACAAGCGTCTGCTCTTGAAGTTGAACTGCACGTTGTTCAGATTATCCGTAAAGTCAATGTTGCCAGTTCTGAAGTAATTCAGAAACACCTCCGTAATGGCGATAAAGTTCATTTGGACGAATTTGGACTCATGAAGCTTGAAATTCAGAGTCATAAGGTGGATAATCCTGCAGATTTTAACCCGAAGGAGCATATTCGTGGGGTGCGACTTCATATTATTCCCGAGAGTGTAGAAGGCGTTCAAGCTCTCTACAAAGACATTCAGTTTGAGAAAGATAAGATTTTTGTTGAGGATTAATTGTTTTTCTTTGTATCTTTGCATCAGTTAAGGGCTATTACCTTATCTTAGACAGAATGAGAACGATTTTAGAATCCCCCAAGGCCCTCGCCAAGTTACTTGGCAAGCAAAATTATCGTGCCGATGTGACCTATCGGCTCATGACTTTTGTGGTGCAAACCCCTGTAGATGATGGTTTGCTTTTGTTTAATAACATGACCAAGCAGATGGTGCTACTCACGAAAGAAGAGCAGCAAGTGTTTGAGCAACAGCCTTCTGATCTAGCAGACCTGATAAGCAACTGGTTTTTGGTGCCTTTAGATCATGATGACTGTAAACTGAGTGATCAGTTCAGAAATGTGGCCCGAATGATAGAACAGCCAAAGCAGGGTATTACAAGCTATACCATCATGACTACCAGCGACTGCAATGCCCGTTGTTTCTACTGCTATGAGTTGGGGCAGAGCCGGAGGCCAATGACTGAGGAAACCGCCAACAAAGCGGCTGATTTCATTATCCGTAGATGTGAAGGAAACCCCGTTTCTATCAGTTGGTTTGGGGGCGAACCGCTCTATAATAAGGAGGTGATTGATCTGATTTGTAATAGGTTATGTGATGCAAATATCGAATATAAATCATCCATGATCAGCAACGGATTCCTCATGGATGCTGATACGGTGAAACAGGCAAGAGACCTGTGGAAACTTGAAAATATCCAGATTACCATTGATGGCACAGAAAAGATTTACAACCGAGTAAAGGCTTATATATATAAAGGTGTAAATGCCTATCAGCGAGTGCTGGACAACATCAGTCACTTGTTGGAAGCAGGCATCTTTGTGAATATTCGCATGAATATGGACACCCACAATGCCGATGATCTGGAGAGGTTAGCGCAAGAGTTGCATGAGCGCTTTGCCGAGTCGAAATACTTGAACGCTTATCTGCACCTATTATTCAAGGACGAGCTTCATCATAAAGGTGTGGATGACGACCTGAAGCGTCCTGTTTTGTTAAAGAAAATGAAGCAGATACAAGACAAGTTGCAAGATTGGGGTATGTTCAGGACCAACTACTATCAACCTTTTCTTCGTACCAACAATTGTATGAGTGATAACGATAGCACTGTAGTAATCCAGCCTGATGGCTACATCACAAAGTGCGAGCATTATACTGATTCGCAACATGTTGGGCACGTTGATAGCGATGAGTTTGATGCTAAGATGATAGCTTATTTCAAGGAGCAGGGGGAACCGCCTTTGGAGTATTGCAGACATTGTGCCAAGTATCCTTTATGTATATTCCTCACATCCTGTCCACATTACAAGGAATGTTACCCTGAAATGCCGGCAATATTTGTGGATGAAATGCAGCAAGAGATGAAGTTGCTGTATGACAACTATTTGAAGAAGGAGAAAGAAACCGCATCATCATCAGAATCAGAAGGAAGGAGGGAAGTATGAAGTACAAAGTTGAAATAGCCGAGTTGGCTGACCATTTCGTGGTGGCATTCAAGGAAAAAGATACGTTGAGAGTAAAGAAGGTTATGAAACTCAATCGCTTGGGCACTGATATCCTACGTGCATATATGGAAGAGGTACCCCAAGAAGAATTAATCCCTATACTTGCCAATCGCTACCAATCTACGATTGAAAACATGCAGATAGAAGTCAGCAAATTCTATGCGGATTTGGCGCAGTATTAGGGAAGCTCAATGCAAATAGTTAAAGAATATCATAGGATTTGAAGTTATCTTACGAATTACGAATTTCCTGAAATAAGCGATGAATATTATGGACTAATACGTTCGTAAGATATTCGTACGTTCGTAAGATAATGTGCCGATAAGGTGAAATAAACAGGTATATTCGCTGCAAATACATAGTGTTTGTCCAATCAATTACGTATGTTGAGACAGTTTATATTATAATGCTGATTATCAGTAGTTGTTGAGTCCACACCTGTCTTATAGCATCGGACTGGCAGTCTGATACGTACTGACTGACAGTCCGATATATACAGACTGCTGATCCGACACCAACGGACTCACGGTCTTAAGTCATCAGACCAGCAGACTTAGACTGTCAGACTGATGGTCAAATGTCATCAGATTAATGAGCATTACGTATAAGACTATCTTTGGCATACTATTTAAACTAATAGATTGATGCATGGAAGCAGGTGAAAAAGTGCCTAATTTCTTCGTTTTTTCACGGTTATCTTACGAACTTACGAACATCTTACGAAGAGATAGTATATAATATACTTGTGTTATTTTGAAATTTCGTTAGTTCGTAAGATAATTTGTAAATCAATGACAAATCGCAACTTGCTGTGATTTTTACGAATATCAATAACCGTAGAGAACAGAAACTGTTTATAATCGCATTTTGTTGCGAATTTATTCTTTTACATGAACGCGCAGCACTTATGTGTAAGGTCACCAAGGCCATTGAGGTCTCGTAATGTAGGGCTATCTTGAATAAAACAGCAGGGAGCAGCATCCACAGCGGATGTTGCTCCTTTTCTTAATATGCTTTATAAATAAGACCATCATCCGTTTATTGTTCTTTTATATTGAAAGCAAACATAAATATTTTCTATCATTATGTAATGATATAAATCAATTATGCTTCACTTTGCTATTAATTATTGTTAATTATAAGACATTTTGATAATATGTTTCTTGATTTTATCCAAAATGAGTTACCTTTGCACCGTGGTAATAGATTAGTAGTAAAAAACACATTGTTATTATGAACATCAGGATTAACGAATTGATTGACAGCCGTGAAACTGTTAACAAATGGATGGAAAGATTTGGGGTAAGATTCGGGGTATACAAAAATGGTATATTTAATGAGCAGTTGTTCCCTTTTGA
>JAGCGS010000016.1 GCA_017649485.1 Bacteroidaceae bacterium
CATGTACAAAGTTATCAAAAGCTGCCCAAAAGCTACAAAAGGGTATCAAAGAGTACCAATGGGTACAGTAACTATTTTGCCATGTTGTAACTTTGCATCGTCATCCGGGATGATAATGCTTGCTATGGCCAAGGGAAGACGTTCCCAAGACCTGTCGCAGTATCTCCCACGACTGACGGGAAGCATTCCAATAGGGGGAAAGGAAGCTTTCCGACGGGTGATGGGAGGTAATTCGACGACCAGAAGCAGGCGCTGGCTTACCTCAGCGGAGGTATTGACCATTGACCATTGACGATTGACCATTGAACGTTGAGCGTTGAGCGTTGAGCGTTGAACGTTGAGCTTTTGCTCGTTGCTCCAGAAAAGCGATCTTTGACATTTTGAAACACGCCGTTCGTCCGCCCCACCCTGTTCGTTCGGATTTGCAATCCGAACGGGCTAAATATGAGCATTTGTAATGCGGGAAATATATCTTATCAGGTTGCAAATCCTAATACTCAATTCGTTCGGATTACAAATCCGAACGAACGAGGGGGCAATGGTCAACGTTCAATGGGCAATTGTCAATTGTCAATTGAGTTCACTGGGAACGTGAAGTAGGTATCGGGGAAAGGCTCGTCGCGCAGGGTGAAGTGCCACCACTCGGAATCCAATGCCTTGAAGCCGTGACGCAGCATGGCACGGCGCAGAATCATGCGGTTCTGGAACTGCTGCTCGGTAATGGTTCTGCCTGTGGGACTGCGGTCATCGTTGGCATTATACTCACCCGTCTCTGGGTCGCCACAGAAGTCTGGATGGCTCTCCACACCAAACCAGTCGAAGGTGCCACCCATGTCGAGTTCCTTCTCAGTAGCCATATCAAACAAAGTGAGGTCCACTGTAGAGCCACGTGTGTGTCCGCTCTTCTCCATGATGTATTCCTGGGCAAAAAGCACACTCTTATCCAAATCGGGATAGAAATAGGTCTTCATCAGCGTATCAGGTATGTTCTTCGACCAACGCACAAAGTGATCCACCCCTTCCTGCGGACGGTAGGCATCGTAAATCTTCAGGCGATAGCCATGCGCCTTCACGTCATCACTCACAGCCTTCAAACACTCAGCTGCCTGGCGTGTTAGCAGAGCCGTTGGCTCCAGATAGCCGTCAATGCGTTCACCCACGAAGTTGTATGTGCCATAGTAGCGAATCTCCAAGATAGCATCGGGCACCGCTTCAGCCAAGTTTACAAACTCGCTGCGGTCTTCCGTTGGTTTCACTTGCTCAGCGAAGAAACTCCTTCTGCAGGTAATGACTCCACAGCAAAGAATCACAAGCAGCACAACTACCAACGCTATTTTATATTCCTTTTTCATAACAAATAATCAAATTAAATCCGTTGAGCCAGAAGAAATATCTCAAGTCTCATCTGTGCAAGCAAAGCATAACGCTTCTTCTAATAATCCACAATATGTTGGAGGAATTGCTTCCTTACACCGCAAATGTAGTGATTATTTTTATAACACCAAGAATCCTATGCAGCTTTTTACTATCAATAGCATTAATAACATCATGTTGTAGTATTCTCTTGCTTTTTCATTACATATTCATTAATTTTTCAGCATGTTTGAGCAAGAGATTGAGACATACGAGTTAGTGCGAGAGGAATACCAAAAGAAGGTGACCGGCAGCATGGGGCGCCACGAAAAGCTGATAGCACGTATTCCTCAGTTGATGACATCGACAGAACAAGCCATTAAGAACGGGCAACACCCAATGGTGGTAGCTGCCCGGTTCCATGGCTATTTTGAATACCTGCACCCCTTTCGAGATGGAAATGGACGCACAGGCAGGTTACTTAGCAACTTACTTCTGCTCAGGGCCAACCATCCCCTCCTAATTATTGAGGTGAAAGACAGAAATGCTTATATCGAGTCACTCAAAATGATTAGGACTGATGGAACTGACGAGCATCTGATAGCCTTATTCTTCCAATTAGCCATCAACAGGATGAAGGGCGAATTAGAACAGAAGGCTAAGAATTCAAGGTCTATGTTCTTCTTTTGAAAAGAAGGAAGCTTTATTTGCCCTTCAAAGCGTCTTTAGCTATAATCTGCCCTGCCTTCAATGACACTTGGGCAACCTTTAGCTGGTCATATCCATGGTCAGAGTAATACTCCTGCAGCTCTTTTACTGCATCCTGCAAATTGGAATCGCCGTTAATCACTTTTTCCGCCAGGATCTTAGCGTCATGGTCAACATCGCCATTGTAGCCACCACAAGCCGTCAGCATGAAAAGGGCGACGCCCATACATAATGTGATAAAAAACTTCTTCATAACAATAAACTTTTTAATTATACTACTTTTATTTAAACTTCAACTTGTCTGCCTAACTCTCTATTTATACTCCATTAGGCGGCTGATGTACTTGCCAATGATGTCGAACTCGAGGTTGACTATTGTCCCAACCTGAATGCTGTGGAAATTGGTGTTGTCGAAAGTGTAAGGGATGATTGCCACCTGGAAGGTATCGTCGGTGGGGTTGCAAACCGTAAGACTGACGCCATTTACCGTGACAGAACCTTTATCCACCGTGAAGTAACCACGCTGAGCCATCGCCTTGTCGAAGGCGTACCTGAAGGTAAAATAGTAGCTGCCATCGGCATCATCCACAGCGATACACTCGGCAGTCTGGTCCACATGTCCCTGCACGATATGACCGTCTAAACGGCCGTTCATCATCATGCTTCGTTCCACATTCACCTCATTACCCACGTTCAACAACCCGAGGTTGGAGCGGTCGAGCGTTTCTTTCATGGCTGTTACCACATACGTATCAGCCGTTTTCTTCACTACCGTGAGGCATACACCATTGTGCGACACGCTCTGATCAATGCCCAGTTCACCTACAAATGAGCACGTTAAGGTGAAGTGCACATTCTCTCTATCTTTCTCTATTGCCACTACTTTGGCACATTCTTCTACAATACCGGAAAACATATCAATTCTTTTTTATATCTTTGCTGCAAATATAGTACAAGTAGAAGACAAAAACAAATAAGCTTGGCTATTTTGTTTCGTCCCGACACTGCCGGCTATCTTTAGATGAAACGCTCCCCCGTAAGACCCTAAAAAAGCGAGGAGCTTTTCACAAAGCCCCTCGTTTTCAGTTTTCAATAGGTATTAGTTTTTTTAAGGTAAAAAGATTGTTTTCAGGATAACAATGCAAATTAACGCCAATTATAAATAATATGCAAATAAAAAATTATGTCTTATAACATGTTTTTATCTTTTACATTTCTTTATCCAAGAAAATATGCTTACTTTTGTGCCGTTATTTACACTTAACATACCTATATATATTATGGCAGAGATTAAGACTGAAGAAACGGGCGAGAAGAAGAGCCTGAATTTTATTGAACAAATAGTTGAAAAAGACCTGGCAGAGGGTAAGAACGGAGGCAGAATACAAACCCGATTCCCGCCCGAGCCGAACGGATATCTGCATATAGGACATGCCAAAGCGATATGTCTGGACTTCGGCATAGCTGCACGCTATGGCGGTGTGTGCAACCTGCGCTTTGACGACACCAATCCCACTAAGGAGGATATGGAGTATATAGATGCCATCAAGGAAGACATCAATTGGCTAGGCTTCCAATGGGGCAACGAATACTATGCTTCCGACTACTTCCAGCAGTTGTGGGACTTTGCAATCATGCTTATCAAGGAGGGCAAGGCTTATATTGACGAGCAAACTTCTGAACAGATAGCTGCCCAGAAAGGCACCCCTACCCAACCTGGCACCAACAGTCCCTACCGTGACCGTCCGATGGAAGAGAACATGCGCCTGTTTGAGCAGATGAACACAGGTGAGATTGAGGAAGGCAAGATGGTGCTGCGCGCCAAGATTGACATGGCAAGCCCGAACATGCACTTCCGCGACCCCATCATCTATAGAGTTGTGAACCATCCGCACCCACATACCGGCACAAAATGGAAGGCATACCCCATGTATGACTTCGCCCACGGACAGAGTGACTATTTTGAGGGAGTGACCCACTCGCTCTGTACCTTGGAGTTCGTGCCTCATCGTCCGCTCTATGACTTGTTCGTGGATTGGGTGAAAGACGGCAACGACCTGGACGACAACCGTCCTCGTCAGTATGAGTTCAACAAGCTGAACCTGAACTATGTGTTGCTGAGCAAGCGTAACCTGCTGGTGCTGGTAAAGGAAGGTTTGGTGAACGGATGGGACGACCCACGTATGCCGACTCTCTGTGGCTTCCGCCGCCGCGGTTACTCACCAGAGGGCATCCGTAAGTTTGTAGATAAGATTGGCTATACCACCTTCGACGCGCTCAACGACTTTGCCTTGTTGGAAAGTGCCCTGCGCGAAGACCTGAACGCCCGCTCAACCCGAGTGTCTGCCGTGCTGCATCCGGTGAAGCTGATTGTGACCAATTATCCAGAAGGGAAAGTGGAAGAGATGGAGGCCATTAACAACCCTGAAAACATGGAGGAAGGTACGCATCAGATTGAGTTCAGCCGTGAGTTGTGGATTGAGCAGGAGGACTTTATGGAGGATGCTCCTAAGAAATATTTCCGCATGACACCTGGTCAGGAGGTACGACTGAAGAACGCCTACATCGTGAAGTGTACAGGATGCAAGAAGAACGAGGCTGGCGAAGTGGTGGAGGTATATTGCGAGTACGACCCGGAAAGCAAGAGTGGTATGCCTGGTGCTAACCGTAAGGTGAAGGGCACCATCCACTGGCTGAGTTGCAACCATTGCCTGGAGGCAGAGGTACGCCTGTATGACAGATTGTGGAAGGTGGAGAACCCCCGTGACGTGATGCAGCAGATACGCGAGGAGCAGAACTGTGATGCGCTGACAGCCATGAAGCAGATGATCAATCCTGATTCGTTAGAGATTCTGCCCAAGTGCTATATCGAGAAGTTTGTGCAAGGCATGAAGCCACTCACATATTTGCAGTTCCAACGTATCGGCTATTTCAGTGTAGATAAGGACTCAACCCCAGAGAAGATGGTGTTTAACCGCACCGTCAGCCTGAAAGATACCTGGGGGAAGATAAATAAGTAATTTCATTGGTTGAGTTATTGTTTTTAGATGGTAAAAAGGAATCCGTTATCTGATCAGGAGAAAAGGCTGAACGAGTTGGCACGCAAGTATGAGGCGATGCGTGCCGAGGGGAAGTATGCGTATATGGAACCTAACGACTTGGCAGACCTTTGTACTTGGTACAGCAACAACTATGAGAATGAGAAGGCCGACGAGGTGATGGCTTTTGCCCTGAGTTTGTTTCCCGACAACACGATGCTGAACATCGAACAGGCTTACCGCTTGATTGACAAGGGTGACATTGAGGGAGCAGAGGCTATGGCAGACGCGATAGAAGAGGATTTCTCCGGTGACAGGCAGATCCTAAAGGCTCGCCTGATGATTGAGAATGACCAATTTGAAGAGGCTGATACTTACCTGAACTCATTCCCTTCAGACTTTTTCGACCCCATCATGGTGGCGAATATGTATCTGGAGACTCACTTCTCTGAGAAGGCTATCAACTGGTTGAAGAAACACTGCGAAGGTATGGAGGATGAAGAGGATTACATGTCTATCATGGTAAGTGCCTACTGCTACCTGAGCCAATATGAGGAAGCCATTGAGATATGTGAGAAGTTGATTGACAAGGATCCTTTTTCTGCCCACTATTGGTTGAGCCTTGCCAGATGTCGCTTGGCTATAGGGGAATATAACAAGGCCATAGACGCCTGTGATTTCTCTATCACCAACGACGAGGATTTGGGTGAGGCTTACTTGACTCGTTGTAACTTGTTTGCCATCTTAGGCAATGAAGCACGTGCCAAGGAGAACCTCAAGGAGGCCATCCGGCTGCATGCTGTAACGCCCGATGAGATGAACGAGTTCGACTTGGCACTGCTGCTTGACCAAAACCGTGGAGAGGATGCCATCCGACTGATGAAATTCTACCTGAAGAATATGGACTTCTCTGAAGAGCAGAAGCTGAATACCTATTTCCGACTTGGTGTCTGCTATGGTGACATGCGTTGGGACAAAGAGGCGTTGGCATACTACGACAAGGTGCTTGCCAAAAGGCCTGACGATGCCGAGGTGCTTATCCAGATAGCATCCGTGTATTTGGCACAAGACAACCTTGACGAGGCAATGAATTATCTCAAAAAGGCTGTTGAAGCTGAGCCCAGCCGCAAGTATATCTATAGGGCAATGGGCATTATTGCACTGGTGCATAAGAAGTATGACGATTTCAGGAAATACAGCGATTTGAGCGACGAACCCTTGACGGAGTATGAGATTAAACAATCCATTGAACTGATAGAAAGCGAAGACAAAACGTCCATCGACATGCTCCTGGAGAGTTTACGCAACAATATTGGTTATTGATAGAATATGGAGTCTGTAGCATTTATACAATGGTGCCTTGATCACCTTAACTATTGGACCATCACGCTACTGATGGCGATAGAGAGCTCTTTCATCCCATTCCCCTCTGAAGTGGTAGTGCCTCCGGCAGCCTGGAAGTCTGCCAGCGACAGCAGCATGAACGTGTTTTTAGTGGTATTCTTTGCCACCTTGGGTGCAAACATCGGGGCACTTATCAATTATTATCTATCCCGCTGGTTAGGCAGACCGATTATCTATAAGTTTGCCAACAGCCGACTCGGACATATCTGCCTGATAGACGAGGAGAAGGTGAAACGGGCAGAGGTTTATTTTGCTGAACACGGAGCCATATCTACCTTTATCGGCAGATTGATTCCGGCAGTACGCCAGCTGATATCCATCCCGGCAGGTTTGTCTAAGATGAAACTCAGCACATTTATCCTCTATACTACCTTGGGTGCAGGCATCTGGAACTCCATCCTTGCCGCCATTGGCTATTACCTGAGTAAGGTGCCAGGCATCGAGACGGAAGAACAGCTGCTGACACAGGTGAAGGAGTATAGTCACGAGATAGGCTATGCATTCATTGCCATTGGTGTGGTGATTGTAGGCTATTTGATTTATAAAGGAACAAAAAAAGATTGACAATTAAACTATTAAACTATGGCTTTACATACTTGGTTTGAATGTAAGATTCAATACGAAAAGACGATAGAGAACGGAATGACTAAAAAGGTTACTGAACCTTACTTAGTGGATGCCCTCAGCTTTACTGAAGCAGAAGCCCGCATCACCGAGGAGATAGCTCCTTTCATGTCTGGTGAGTTCTCTGTGGCCAACATCAAACGCGCTAATTATTCAGATCTTTTTTATAGCATAGACACTGCTTCAGACCGTTGGTATAAGGCTAAGTTGGTGTTTATTACCCTCGACGAGAAGAGTGGTAAGGAGAAAAAGATTAACACTTATGTGCTGGTGCAGGCTACCAACTTCCACACAGCCCTGAAGAATCTTGATGAAGGTATGAAGGGTACGATGGCTGATTATGTCATTGCCAGCTTACAGGAAACTCCGCTGATGGATGTTTATCCGTTTGGGGGGGAAGAAGAACGATTGACCATTTACCATTGACAATTGACAATTGACGATTGACCATTGAGCTTCGTTCCTATTTCATCACAACTCGGCATAGCCGATGCAAGCATTGCTCTGCACTCGCTGCTCCGAAAAGTGACCATTGATTATAGGTAATTTGTAACATGATTTCGGAAGAGATAAAGAAGATTACGGCTGAACTACCAGAGGGGGTGAGACTGATTGCTGTCTCGAAGTTCCATCCTGCTGAAGCAATCATGGAGGCTTACGATGCCGGACAACGACTCTTTGGCGAGAACAAGGTGCAAGAGATGAAGGCCAAGCACGAGGTGCTTCCTGCTGACATAGAATGGCACTTTATCGGACACCTGCAGACCAACAAGGTGAAGTATATCGCTCCGTTCGTATCCATGATTCACGCCATTGACAGTCTGCATCTGCTGCAAGAAGTGAACCGTCAGGCTGAGAAAGCAGGACGTGTGATCGACTGCTTGCTGCAGATTCACATTGCCCATGAGGAAACAAAGTTTGGTATGACATTTGACGAATGTCGTACACTCTTGGATGATGGCGAATGGAGGGAGCTGAAGCATGTGCGCCTCTGCGGACTGATGGGTATGGCAACGAATACGGATGACATGGAGCAGGTGGAACGTGAGTTCACTTCTTTACAGGCTTTCTTCGAGGAGCTGAAAGGCACTATCTTCCAGAACAAGCAAGCATTTAAGGAATTGTCGATGGGTATGACGGACGACTACCCCATCGCCATCCGCCACGGAAGTACCTTCATCCGCATAGGTACCCTGATCTTTGGCGAGAGAAATTACTAAGCACACCAGCTCGTTTAAGTTGGCATCTATACATTTCCCAAATACACATACCGGATGCCTGCCTCCTCAGCGATCTGCTTGGCAGCTTTAAGTGTTTGGACAGGTGTAGGCGACAGTTGGCTCATCTTATATCTGGGGAAGAAGCGACTAAAATGCAGAGGGGCATCAGCTAGGTTGTTCTCCTTAAGCCATTGGCACATCTCCTGAATCATCTTCATATCATCATTGATACCAGGTATCACAAGGTTGGTGATTTCCACCCACACCCCAGCATCACGCATAGCGAGAATCGTGTTAAGCACAGGCTGCAAGTGGCCACCACTAACTTTTCTATAGATGTCATCACTGAATGATTTCAGGTCGATATTGGCAGCATCGAGATAAGGCAGCAGGTCTTTTAACGGATCCTGACAAACATAGCCTGCCGAGACCAAGATGTTCCAAAGTCCAGCTTCGTGGGCAAGCTTCGCTATATCAATGATGTATTCAAGATAAGTAAGTGGCTCGGTATAGGTATAGGCGATACCTGGACAATGGTGCTTCTTGCAAAGAGACACCACCTCTTCGGGCGACAATTTATAATAATCAACTTCTGCAGGAGCCACCTGCGAGATTTCGTGGTTCTGACAGTTCAGACAACGGAAATTGCAACCAGTGCAAGCAAGAGAGAGGCAAGCGGTACCCGGATGAAAATGATAGAGCGGTTTCTTCTCCACAGGATCGATAGCCAGCGAACAGAGTTTGCCATAGACCTCACTTATCAACACACCATCATGATTACGACGGCTACGGCAGATTCCCGTCTTGCTATTGCCTATATGGCAGTGATGCGGACAAAGCTGGCACTCTACAGAGCCATCATCCAAACGCAGGTAATATCTACACTCGCATGGCCCCATCAGAAAACAATAGCTTCATAAACATACAACTCCGCATCGCGCCAACCATTCCAACCAAGTCCAGCCTTGTCTTGTGAACAATGCCCCACAAACTCCTCCTTCGTCCAATTCACCTCGTCTGCCACCTGCGGCAAGAAAGTACCACTTCTGTAGCCCTTACGGATATAGATGCCGTGACGGTGCAACTCAAACTCATCGAGGCTATGGATGCGTCGCATAGGCGTGAGCACAGAAATCTCAATGCCTATATTATCCAGCTCCTTACACTTGACGGGGTCGAAGCGTGGGTCTTCAAATGCTGCCGCTCTTGCCATTTCCGCCACAATCTCATGCAGGGGGAAGTCCTCACCGAAATGTCCGATGCAACCACGCAACCTGCCATTTTTATAGAGAGACACAAAAGCCCCACATTTCATCTTCAATACAGGATGAATCGCGAAAAATGAAGAGTCGATAGGCGAGGCATCCTTACCTGCCAACGCATCTTCGATACTCTGACGAGCTATCTTCTTCAACACTTGCTTGTCCTCATCTGTCAAAGCAAAGTCCACCTTATTGCGCAGGAAAGCAAAAGAATGATAGCCCACCACCCGACTGTGGTCGTGGTTGTCGATATCGCCCGAGTTCTGATACATCAGGTGCTTCACCTCATAATTAGGATCCAACATCAGCATCAGCGTAATGATAGGGAACTCACCACAGGCACTTGTTGCCAAGTTCCGCTTCCCACTTTGTTCATTCTCATTCAAGACCTCAATAAACTCCTCCACATTGCCGCTCTCGATAGCTTTACCCGTCTTAGCATCCACCTCATAAGCATCCTTATACGATGGATAGTGAGAGAAATCGCTGCTGATGATAAAGAGATTCTCATCAGTGAAATAAGGCTTCAGCTCGTCTGCCATCCGCTTCAGTTTCTGAAAGTTATTGGTTGCGATGATGATGGGTATGATCGGTGGCACCTCCTTTAGCCTTCTTTGCAAGAAAGGCAGCTGTACTTCTAAGCAATGCTCTTGTTCATGAGCAGAAGCTTTATAGGTAAACACATTCTTGGTCTTTGCCAGCTTCTTAGCCGTCTCGCGATCCACTTTCACGTTGCCCAACGGAGTGGCATAATAATCAGCCTCTGTATCCACTGACGCCCCATCGAGCCATTCCTGATGACTGGGACCCAAGAGAAAGATCCGCTTGTAAGTTTTCTTAGGGTCGAGTGTCATATAAGCCGAAGCAGCCACATTGCCCGAGAAATAGTAACCTGCATGAGGCACGATGAGAGCAGACACATTACTGTACACATCCTTGCCACTATGAAGAGCCAAGAAGCTGTCAACCTCCTGCGTCAGCATCTTGGGATCGCCCGTATAGAACCGGTTGGCCTGCATGGCTGGTCGCACCACAGGCTCTTTAGCTTGCCCGTTAAATAAATTCAGCAACATAACAACTGCTAAGGTTTTTATTATCATCTGATTCTCAGTTATACAATAGAACTAAGAGCGCCACAGCTAATCTATAGACGGTTCCCAATAATAGCGGGTCATATCTACATAGCCATTAGCTTTGAACTGCACACCCTCTTGCTCCAGCAAATGCCGATGAAGGAGCCATCCTGGAGCTGTACGTCCTTCTTTATTGACTACCCTGTGGCAAGGATATTGCTCAGCGCCTGGTGTATATCTCAGTGTCCTGCCCACCATGCGCGAATGGCTTGGCCAGCCCACCAAGGCAGCTATCGTACCATAGGTAGTAACCTTCCCATGTGGGATCTGGCCAACAATATTCAACACATCATCTCGAAAAATGCGTGCCTCCTCAGGCGTCATCTTATCGGGATAGTCCTTCATATAGGCTTTTGCTTTTTCAAGAATCAACTATTCATCATAATGGGTATCCAGATAAGTTACATGGGTAACCAAATACTCATCAACACCATGCTTGCCATCGGCACCGCCGATACCACTCTTCTTCACACCAGCATGGAAGCCTTGGATTGCCTCGAAGTGCTCACGGTTTACATAAGTCTCACCAAATTCTAACTCACGGCAAGCCTTCACAATGGTATCCATATCCTTCGAGAAGATAGATGATGCCAAACCATATTCACAATCGTTTGCATACTTGATAGCCTCGTCGATATCTGAGAATTCTATCAGCGGAATCACAGGGCCAAAGGTCTCCTCATGGATGATGTCCATATCCTGAGTACAGTTATCCAGCACGGTAGCAGCATAGAAGTAGCCCTTCTCGCCCACACGGTGACCACCACACAGCAACTTAGCACCTTGCTTGATGGCACGTTCCACCTTCTCAGTCACACTCTCCAGCGCACGTTGTTCTACCAGAGGACCCATGTCAACACTCTCGTCGGCACATACATCACCCACCTTCACCTTCGACATCTTATCCACCAGAATCTTGGTGAATTCTTCCTTCACCTCCTTCTGCACATACACACGCTCTGCATTGTTGCAAATCTGTCCGTTGTTGCCTATACGAGAGTCAACAATCCATTGAGCAGCCTTCTCCAAGTCGGCATCCTTCATCACGATGGCTGGTGCTTTACCACCCAATTCCAGACTCACCTTGGTGATGTTCTTCGATGCAGCACGCATGATACTCTCGCCAGCACCCACACTACCCGTCACACTCACAATGTCAATCTTCGGGCTACCAGCCATCTCGTTGCCAATTACAGAGCCCTTACCTGTCACAATATTGATGACACCTGCAGGCAGGCCAATCTCATCTACGATCTTGGCAAACTCTGTGCAGTTCTCTGGGGTCAACTGTGAAGGCTTGATAACAATGGTACAACCAGCTATCAAAGCGGCTCCAGCCTTGCGGGCAATCAGGAAGAACGGGAAGTTCCAAGGCAGGATACCAGCCACCACACCAATAGGTTTCTTGGTCAGCAAGATGGTCTCATTCGGACGGTCAGATGGGATGATTTCACCCTCAATATGACGCGCGAAGGTTGCCATATACTCGAAATAGGAAATGGTAGCGCCCACCTCTATAGAAGCCCAGGCACGGGTCTTACCCTGCTCACGCATAATGATTTCAGTAAAATCATTCTCACGTTTCCTGATGCCCTCAGCAATTTTCAACAGATAGCCTGCACGCTCAATGGCCGGAGTCTTAGCCCAAGCTTTCTGTGCGGCTTTAGCTGCATCGAGCGCTTCATTCACATCTTCAATGGTTCCTTCTGGCTGGCGACTGATTACTTCTTCCGTTGAAGGGTTCAGCACGTCAATCCATTTTCCTGAACGGCTCTCGCAAAAGCGGCCGTTGATGTACATTTTTAAGTCTTTCATGGTAAAAATAAGTTATAAAGTTAGTATCTTTGTGGTGACAAATTTACAAAAAATAAAATGGATTATCAAGAGACTTTGACATATTTATTCAACCAAGTACCGATGTTCCAACGGATAGGTGGAGCAGCATATAAGGAGGGGTTGGACAACACCCTGACATTGGATGAACATTTCGGCCATCCTCACCAGAAGTTCCGCACCATCCATGTGGCAGGAACCAATGGGAAAGGGTCGGTGAGTCACACCTTAGCCGCTGTTTTACAAAGCGCAGGCTACAAAACCGGACTCTACACCTCGCCTCATCTGGTGGATTTCCGTGAACGCATTCGGATGAATGGCACACCCATCTCCCAAGAGTATGTGATGCAGTTCGTTGAGCAGGAACGTAGTTTCTTCGAACCTCTGCGCCCTTCTTTCTTCGAGTTGGCCACAGCTATGGCTTTCAAGTACTTTGCCGACCAGCAGATTGATGTTGCCATAATAGAGGTGGGCTTGGGAGGCAGGCTCGACTGCACCAATATCATTATGCCCGACCTAAGTATCATCACCAACATCAGTCTCGACCATATCCAGTTCTTGGGAGATACTTTGGCAAAGATTGCCTCAGAGAAAGCCGGCATCATCAAGCCTGGTGTCCCAGTGGTAATTGGTGAAACAACCCCAGAGACAAAACCAGTCTTCCTAGCGAAAGCCGAGAAAGTGGATGCACCCATCTTCTTTGCCGAAGAGAACGACCGTGAGGACTATCCTGGTGTGGAGTATGAGCTAAAAGGTATCTATCAGGAAAAGAACAAGCGCACCTTATTCACTGCTTTACCCCTACTCAAGGAAGCAGGCTATCACATCGATGAGGAAACTGTTCGACAAGGTTTTGCCCATGTGGTAGAGCTGACCGGCTTGATGGGCAGGTGGCAGAAGCTACACGATAATCCCACCTTGGTGTGTGATACTGGCCACAATGTGGGTGGCATGCTATATGTTACCGAGCAACTGAAACAACAGGATTGTCACGAGCTACATATAATAATAGGTATGGTGAATGACAAAGACATCAGCGGGGTGTTGGCTTTGTTGCCTAAAGAAGCGAAATATTACTTCACACAAGCCAGCGTAAGCCGTGCCTTGCCTGCCAAGCAGCTATATGAGTTGGCAACCCAGGCAGGCTTAGAGGGAGAGGCTTATCCCAACGTAAAGTCTGCTGTTGAGGCAGCGATGCAAAAAAGCCTCCCGGAAGATTTCATCTTCGTAGGAGGCAGTAACTTTATCGTTGCCGACTTGCTCGAATCAAAAGTATTTCTCGATTAAGGCATCAACCTGCGGATCACCTAACTCTTTGGCTTTGTCGAAAGCGGTACGAGCATCCTTGTTCTTCTTCTGCTGCAACAGAGCCAAGCCTTTCAGGCGATACAGCTCAGCATAAGCTGCATCCTTCGCTATTGCCTCATCCAGCACCTTCACGGCTTCATCATTCCGTCCTACCCTCATATTCACCACAGCCAACTCAGCCCGATAGGTCAACTCATCAGGATTCTGCTCTATCGCCTCAGCATAATCGTCCAACGCACGTTGGAAAGCCTTTGCCTGCATAGCACATTGTCCGCGCAGATAATAGAATTGGTCGTTTACCTTACCGTTAACAGCCTTGAAATACTCATCGTAATCCACCAATGCAGGACGATATTTCTCAGCATTCGTCAAGATACGGGCACGCTCCAACAGGTAAGGAGCAGCAGCTTCCGTGAAGGGAGGGGTGAAAGTGGCAATACATTTATCCATCAAGGCTATCACCTCGTCGGCTGGCGCATTCATCAGCTCTTTACAATGAGCGGCACTGTACCAGGTAGATTCTGATGCCAACGCAGAATTGTTCACTTTCTCAATGGCTTGATAAGCTTCGTCGTAACGCTGCATAGCGAACAGGATATCAGCCTCTAACTTGTCGTAGGCTGGCAGATCATTGGTAGCCAAAGCCTCACGCACCTCACCCAACGCTTTCTCAAAAGTCCAATCCTTATAAGTCTGCTCGGGATTGGTCAGCTGGTAGTTGTAAATCAAGTTGGCACGTTCATAATATGTCTCACCTTTGTTAGAAGATACCTCTAACGCTTTGTCCAGATCTGCCTCTGCTTTCGCCAACGAAACCTCATCCAGCGAGCGACTTAACTGATGGGTGGCCCTGCGTACATATCCGTCGGCATTACCTGGGAACTTAGCCACAAAATCATTCAACAGCATCGCGTAACCGTCTGGGTTGGTAGTGGTGGATGCCATATAGAGCGTCACCAGTGCCTGGTCTTCGGTGTCAGGCAAAGCTTTCTTGATACCGATGCTTGACAACGAACCATCGTTCAGCGACAGAGCATTGATTTCCTGTGTCATTGCAAAACGGGCATCTATCGCATAACAAATATTCTTGTCAGTCTCATCGGAGTTCTGCTGTGCTAAAGCAAATACCTGTCCGTTGGCATCCATCAGCGGGCAGCTCACCATCTTGTCCTGTAGAGGTAACTCTAATGTGTAATACTGATATGTTCCAGACACGCGGGATGACTCCTTCACCTTACCAGGTGTCACATCGGTTTTCTTTTGTGTCGAGTAAGGCAACAGATAGACTGTGCTACCCACAACTGGTGTATTCGCCGACACCGTTAACGCTGTGGCTTTCTGCCCATTCAATGCCACCTTGAATTTCAGTACATCATACATCTCGTTGGCACCCATAATCTCCAACACTTGCAGGCGCTTGCCTTCAGCGTTCACGATTTCAGCCCTTGAGGCTCCCTTGAACAAAGCATAGTCCGACAGGGCGGCACCACCCTCGCTCACGAAGAATCCGTTGCCTGTGCCCAGCATCTTGCCCTCATTATCGTAGGTAACTACGGAGAACACAGCCTGACGGGCTTTGTCTGCCCACTTTGGCGATTGTCCATTAACCATTGACCACTGTCCGCTGAAGAATACAATGACCAACGCAAGCACTATCCTAATCATACTCTTTTTCATAATTTGCTTTTATGTCTGTTTTACTTTTATATTCCCAAAAGCTCTTTAGCATTCTGCATCGCAGCCTCCGTCAGCTTCTCGCCACTCAGCATGTGTGCTATCTCCTCCACACGCTCTTCCTGCGTAAGTCTTCGGATATGACTCACCGTTTCGTTTTCGTTATCTTTCTTGTACACCTTATAGTGCACCCTACCCTTAGCTGCAATCTGAGGCAGGTGCGTGATGCTGATCACTTGACGCTCCAATCGCTGTTGCCCGTTATCATCACCTATCGTCTTGGCCATATCTTCCATCATTTTGGCCATCCGGGCGGCTATCTCGCCTGACACACCCGTATCTATCTCGTCGAAGATTACGGTGGCATAGTTCGCCTCCTCAGCCAGCATCGCCTTCAGCGACAGCATCACACGGGCTATCTCGCCACCAGAAGCCACTGTAGAGATATCTTGCAACGCGCCATTCTTATTTGCAGAGAAAAGGAACTTCACATTATCTATGCCCGACTCATTGATCTCCTGGCGAGCCTCCTTCTCCACTTTGAAACGCACTTTCGGCATACCCAGCGGAACCAGCAGATCCTGCATAATTTTCTCCACCTTCTTGGCAGCTTCCCCACGCTTCTCCGACAACTTCCGTGCCATCTGCACCTCTTCCTTATAAAGCTTGTCAGCTTCCTTCTCCGCTTTGGCTATCTCATCATCCAGCGATGTCATGTTGTCTAAGCGGCTCCGATAGTCATCCGCTATCTGCAACAACTCGCTCACGGTATCTACATGATGTTTCTTCTGTAAGGTATAGATGGTGTTCAGCCTCTCGTTCACCTCTTCCAGTCGCTGTGGATTGAACTCCACCTGCTCCTCCTGCGTCATCAGCTCATCTGCTATGTCTTTCAGCTCAATGTAGGATGAGTCCACCCTTTCAGCCAGCTCTGCGACAACAGGATAAACCTTCACGATACCCTGCAGGGCAGCATGACAATCCTTCAACGCTTGCAACATACTCTGCTCGTCGCCATCCAGCATTTGCGATGACTGGTACAACGCCGACTTGATTTCCTCCGCATGACTCAGCATCTCAGCCTCCTGCTCCAGTGCCTCCTGTTCGTCGGCTTGCAGATGAGCCTCATCCATCTGGTTCAGCTGAAACCGCACATAATCCTCATCAGCACTAGTTCGTTCAGCCTCCTCTTTCAGTTTATTCAGTTTAATCATTGCGTTCTTCCAACCGCTATAACGAGCTGCATAGTTCACCACCTCCTCGTGCTGGTGGGCTACTGCATCCAACACATGCAATTGGAAATGCTGGTCGTTGAGCAATAGGTCCTGATGCTGCGAATGGATATCAATCAGCCTGTCGCCCAACTCCTTTATCACACTCAGTTGCACAGGCGTATCGTTGATGAACGCCCTGCTCTTCCCCGATGTATTTACCTCTCGGCGAAAGATGCAATCGTCGTCATACTCAAGTTCATAATGGCTGAAAAAGTCGGAAAAAAGCTGCTGGGGAAACTCAAAATGTGCCTCAATCACACACTTCTTCGCCCCTTGACGGATAGCCTTGCTATCAGCTCTTTGGCCTAACAGCAACGCCAACGCACCCAGCATGATAGACTTGCCTGCACCCGTTTCGCCAGTAATCACAGAGAAGCCCTGCTCGAAGGTAATGTCGAGCTGCTCAATCAGCGCATAGTTCTCTATATGGAGCGAACGGATCATTTATTCATCATTTCACGAACGCGGATGCGCGTCAAAGCCGCTTTGGTATTCAGCGTAAAGTCTCCGCCCAGTATCCAACTATAGTAGCCTGGGTCTTTAGCCAGCACATCTTTCACCAGCTGACCTTTATACTTGCCGAAGTTGAACACCTCATTGCCATTGCCATCATACACCATCCTGCCCGCGAAATCCACATTGCGGGTGAACGATGAATATTCCGACAGGAATTTGATGTCGTTCTTCAAATCAGGATATTTGTCGAGTTGTGCCTTCAGCACCTCATAGGTGGCGCGTGTGTCGGCCAGTGCTGTGTGTGCATCCTCCAGGTTCTTGCCGCAATAGAATTGATAGGCAGCCGAGAGGGTTCGCTGTTCTTTCTTGTGATAGATTACCTGCACATCAATGAAGCGATGACGCCCTAGGTCGATATCCACACCTGCACGCAGAAACTCCTCTGCCAGCAGGGGCACATCAAAGCGGTTGGAGTTGAAGCCGGCAATGTCGCAGCCCTCAAAGTCCTTGGCTATGTTCTTTGCCACCTCCTTGAACTTAGGACTGTCCTTCACATCGTCGTCATAGATTCCATGCACTTTCGAAGCCTCCTCAGGTATGTGCATATCAGGATTGATTCGCATTGTGTGCGCATCCTCATTTCCGTTAGGCCACACCTTCAGGTAGCAGATCTCCACGATGCGGTCCTTATTGATATCAGTTCCCGTTGTCTCTAAGTCGAAGAAGACAATCGGAGTAGTTAAGTTCAATTTCATATTCCTCAGTCGTTCAGCATCATCGGCATCAGCAGCATCAGCAGGCTCTCTCCCTCTTCCTGATCCACAGGTTTAATCACACCAGCCCTCGACGGGTCAGCCACAGCAACCGCCACATTGTCGCAATCAATATTGCTGAAGATATCCAAGAGGAAGGTAGATTTGAAACCAATGCTCATATCCACACCCTCATACTGGCAGTCAATCGTTTCCTGAGCCGAGGTAGAGAAGTCAATATCCTGTGCATACAGAGTCAGTTTGTTCTCACCCAGTGTCAGCTTGATCAAGCTACTTGCCTGTGAAGAGAAGATTGACACGCGACGGATGGAACTGATGGCTGTCTGACGATCCAGTGTCAGCACATAGGGGTTATTATTTGGAATCACTGAGTTATAGTTAGGATACTTACCCTCAATCAATCGGCATACCAGGCGATAGTCACCTACCATAATCACACAGTTACGGTCATTGAAAGCCAATGTTACATCACCCTCTTCCTTCACCAGCAGGTTCTTCAGCAAGCCGGCAGGCTTCTTGGGCAGGATGAAAGCAGCCTGGTTGCTTCCGCTGGCAGCAGTGGTGCGATAACGCACCAACTTGTGTCCGTCTGAAGCCACAAAGGTGATATCCTGCTCGGTTATGTCGAAATAGATACCATTCATCACGGGACGCAGTTCATCGTTGGCGGTAGCAAACAGTGTGCAACCAATGGCTTTCTGCAACACGCTTGACGAGATAACCACCTTTGTATATTGATCGCCCAAGCCCAACGGCAACGGATAAACATCGGCATTCTGTCCCATCAGACTATAGTGACCGTTCATGTAGCTCACTGTCACTGCCATTGTATCCTCATCAACCTCAAAAGTCAACGGAACATCAGCTCCCTCACGCAGGGCATCCAGCATCGTCTTGGCGTTGATGGCTATCTTACCGTCTTTTTCACTCTCTGTCACCTCCACCTGGGTAGTCATTGTCGTCTCTCCGTCAGAGCCTGTCATATAAAGGGTTCCGTCACGCAACTCAAACAGGAAACTGTCGAGAATAGGTAGTGTGTTTTTCGCGTTGATTACGCGGCTGATGGCCTGCAAATGGGCAGACAAGTCAGAGCTTGAAACGATAAACTTCATCATATTTTTTCTGATTTAAATGTTCAACATATTAACATGCAAAGATAGAAAGAATAAATGAATAACCGAAGAAAAAAGCAATTAAAAATAGGTATTGCCTAAAAAATCACTATCTATGCGAAAACAATTCAACGAATTTGGTATTTGGCACTAACCTCACAAGAGATGGCAGAAAGAGAAATAGATTACCCAAAAGGCCAAATTACTGAGACTTGAATGGCAAACGGAAAGAGCAACCTGCCTTCCATTCTGAACAACCATAGGCAGTTTTTCCCTTGATGATGTGACCTTTGCCACAAACGGGGCAAGGGGTGCCTATGATAGCATCATCGGGAACCAACACTTTCTGAGCAGGTTTCTTTTTTGCTATCGAAGCACCTTCTTTCTTTGAAGCTGTTGCCTTCTTCTTCTTATTCTCCTCCCCTGGATTCACAACCGTTATGCGTCGATTGGAATTATCTGAGAGCACAGCATTTACTATCTCTGTCACCATCTGCTTCAGCTCCTCCAGGAATTGTCCGGCTTGATAGGTTTTCTTCTCAATCTCACGAAGCTTTTTCTCCCAGCGGCCAGTCAGTTCGGCACTTTTAAGCAAATCTTCACGAATCAAGCCAATCAGCTCGATGCCTGTGGGGGTGGCAATGAGCGTCTTTCTCTCCTTACGGATATAGTTGCGCTTGAACAACGTTTCAATGATAGCAGCTCTGGTAGATGGTCGCCCTATCCCATTCTCCTTCATGGCATCCCGCAACTCATCGTTATCTACCAGTTTACCAGCTGTTTCCATTGCTCGTAGCAAGGTTGCCTCTGTATAAGGCCTTGGGGGTTGCGTCCACTTTTCTTGTAGTTCAGGAATGTGCGGGCCTTGCTCGCCTTTTTTGAATTGACCATTGACCATTGATGATTGACCATTCTTTGAAGATAGAGTATTGTTATTAATATCGTCATCATCATTGTCGCCTTGAAACACAACCCTCCAACCAGGATCGAGAACTTGTCGCCCACTGGTTTTGAAGGGGATATCCTCCACTCTGCCCTCTATCGTTGTGGTGCTGATCTTGCACTCAGGATAGAATACTGCTATAAAATGGCGAGCCACCAAGTCGAACACTTTCTTCTCTTGGTCAGTGAGGTTTACAGGAGGCTGACCTGTTGGGATAATGGCATGGTGGTCAGTCACTTTGGAATTATCGAACACTTTCTTGCTCTTGGGTAATTTGCCATTGACCGTTGACGATTGACCATTAACCATTAACCATTGACCATTGACCAATTTACCCACGAGAGGCTCAATCAGGTTTTCATAGCCTTTCAAGCCTTTCAAGATAGCTGGACATTTGGGATAGATATCATCACTCAAGAATGTGGTATCCACACGCGGATAAGTGGTTACCTTCTTTTCATACAGACTTTGGATGAGCTTCAAAGTCTCATCAGCGCTAAAGCCAAACTTCTTGTTGCAATCCACCTGCAGGGAAGTGAGGTCATACAACCTGGGGGGGTATTCCTTACCTGCCTTCTTCGTTACATCAGTCACCTCGAAAGGCAAGTTCTTGATGCGCTCCACCAACGCCAATCCATCTGCCTCATTGGCAATGGGTTCCATGCCAGGATTCACTACCTTAGAGATGTCTATTGGCTCATCATCCTTTTTATTCTTCTCAGCCTCAGCAATCAGTTCCTCATCGCTCTTCTTCACTATCGCATTGAACAATGTATCGCGATAGGTGGTCTTCAGCTCCCAGTATTGGCGAGGCACGAAATTCTCAATCTCCTGTTGGCGATTCACTATCAGTGCCAAAGTGGGGGTTTGCACGCGTCCTATGCTCAACACCTGACGATTCTGACCGTATTTAATGGTATAAAGGCGTGTGGCATTCATGCCCAAGAGCCAATCACCGATGGCGCGACTCAGGCCTGCCTCATAAAGCGACTGGTAGTCGGAAGCCTCATGCAACTGGTTAAAGCCTTCACGGATAGACTCTTCCGTCAGTGATGAAATCCAAAGCCTTTTTACGGGACACTTCGCCCCAGCCTTCTGCATCACCCATCGCTGAATCAGCTCACCCTCCTGGCCGGCATCACCACAGTTGATAATCATGTCTGCCTTTTGCATCAATCCCTCAATGATGTGGAACTGCTTCTCGTAAGTAGGATTAGAGATGAGCTTGATGCCGAAGCGTGGAGGCACCATAGGCAAGGAGCCTAAGTTCCATGATTTCCAAGCATCTGTATAGTCCTGCGGCTCTTTGAGTGTACAAAGATGGCCGAAGGTCCAGGTTACCTGATACCCGTTACCCTCGATATATCCGTCCTTACGCTCGCGAGCCCCCAAGACTTGCGCTATATCCCTCGCCACCGATGGTTTCTCAGCTATGCAAACAATCATAAATCTCAATTTGGGTGCAAAGATAATGCAAGCGGAAGACAGAACAAAATAAGCTTGCATTTTTTATTGAAGCGAAGCTGAAAATAGTTATTGGTTAATCACAAAAAATAGAGGAACGTTTTTTAGACTTGCCACATTATCCAACTCATCGTCAGTAAGTTCTTCACGCATTATAACCTGAGCATCCTTATCCATACCCTCGATAGTGAGTTTCTTTACATTGTCGTCTATTTCAATCTGCACGACTTTTTTGTTCTTGGTCATAAAGAATGAAAATCCCATAGCAAAGTCTCTGGAAAAACGTGGGAGAGATAGTAGAAAGAGTTATATGAAACTATCAGAGGCTTCAAGCGAATGGCTTGATTAGTTGAAGTAATCGGGCCTTTTACTTGAAGCAAGCGTTCGAATTCTCTAGAGAATTTTGAAGCCCGCCCGAAGAGGATGGACGCTCAGGTCGGAGCTGAGTACTTGCCAGGTCGGAGCTGAGTATTTGTCAGGTCGGAGCTGGGCACTTGCCAGAAAGTAGCTGAGTAACCGATTACCGAAACCGAGAGGAGTTTTGGTCAGTTTCAAAATGTCAAAACAGCATTATTGGTATCATTGACATCATGCAATAAAAATTTCATTCTTGATTAACAATCAATTAACAAGACATAATAACAATGAAAACGAATTTCCCGAAAACATGCCGACACTTCACTTTGACTATTTAATACAAAGAAACACAATGTGATAAGTTGGTGGAGTGTTTGGCAAACACTTCACCAACACTCCACCTTTTCAGCCTTGAAAAAGCAGGTAAAATATGACACTATATCAATTAAAAGAACAGAAGACAAGCACATAGTCAGCAAAACAAACAAAACATTTTCATTACGTCAAATTTTAACACTTTACAAAAAGTGAAGTGTTAGTGAAGTGTTTGGCAAACACTTCACTAATTAAACAAACTGAAAAGCAATCACTTAAGACATAAAAGTGAAGTGTCGGCATGTTTTTGCAAAATTCATCTGCATGAATAATACTTGATGAAATTTGCTTTTCTCTGCAACAACCATTATATTTGCACCATTATTATAAAAAAAAAGAAACACTATGAGAAGAATAGGTTTAGGTTTAATATGCATGCTGATATGCCTCGGCTTACAGGCACAGGATGTGACTCGTGATTGGGTGGAGCAACACTACACAAAACGAGAGGTAATGATTCCGATGAGGGATGGCGTGAAACTGTTTACTGCCATCTATGAACCCAAAGACGCCACCAAGCTGACGCCTGTAATTATGCAACGAACTCCTTATCAGGCATCTCCATACGGAGAGGGCTATAGTGGCAACCTATGGAACAAGATGAGGAACTATGCGAGAGAACGTTATGTGATTGTATTGCAAGATGTTCGAGGCAGATGGATGAGTGAGGGAAACTTTGTGGATGTGCGCCCTTTCATTGCCAATAAACAAACCAACAACGACATTGACGAGGCAAGCGACACCTATGACACCGCTGAATGGATTGTCAAGAATGTGAAGAGTAATGGCAATATCGGTGTGTTAGGCACCTCATACCCTGGCTTCTACGCGACAATGGCGGCTCTGAGTGGGCATCCTGCCATCAAGGCAGTAGCGCCACAGGCTCCTGTAACGGATTGGTGGATGGGCGATGACTACCACCATCATGGCGTATTGATGATAACTGACATGCTGAACTTTGTGGCTCAGTCGTTTGGCAGGCCTCGCCCTGTACCCACTAAGACACAAACTCGCATGAAGCCTTTCTTCCTGGACGATGAATATTCTTTCTTCCTGAGAGAGAAAACGCTGAAGAACATCACAAAGATTGTGGGCGACAGCATTGCCTTCTGGAAAGACCTGATGGCTCACCCTGACTATGATGATTTCTGGCAGGCTCGCGATGCCCGCAGGCATTTGAAGGATGTGAAGCCAGCTATGTTGGTAACAGGTGGCTTGTTCGACGCAGAGGACTGTTATGGCACTTGGGGCGTGTATAAGGCATTGAAGGAACTGAGTCCTCAGACAGAAACACAGTTCATCATGGGTCCCTGGTTTCATGGAGCTTGGGAGCGAGACAAAGGCAACCACTTGGGCGACATCTACTTCGGAGCCAACACCTCTGACTATTACTTGCATGAGGTGGAGTATAATTTCTTCCAGCATTACCTGAATGGTGAAGGGCCAGAACCTGACTTGGATAACCATATCTATATGTTTATCTCTGGTGCCAATGAGTGGAAAAAGTTCAACCAATGGCCTCCAAGAAACAGTGAGCCTGTTAGCTTCTACCTGCAAGCAGGCGGAAAGCTGTCGAACGAGGCTCCCCAGGCAGGCAGGTCATTCAGTCAATATACCTCCGACCCCAATCATCCTGTGCCTTACACGGATGAGATCAACAGGGGCAAGACGCGTGAGTATATGACTCACGACCAGCGTTTTGCAGAGCGTCGTCCGGATGTATTGACTTTCCGTACGGAGACATTGACGGAGGATGTTACACTGACAGGAGAGATTATGGCCGACCTGCAAGTAGCCATCAGCACCACTGATGCCGACTTTGTGGTGAAGGTGATTGACGAGTTCCCTGAGGACTTCAGATACAGTCAGGAGATAGCCGATAAATTCAATGAAGGCAGACCTTTGACGAAGATCATGGGAAGCTATCAGATGTTGGTGAGAGGTGAGGTGATGCGAGGCAGGTATCGCAATAGCTTTGAACATCCAGAGGGCTTCAAGCCTGGTCAACTGACACAGGTGAAGTTTGCTTTGCCAGACATCGCCCACTGTTTCCAGAAGGGACATCGCATTGTGATTCAGGTGCAGAGTACCTGGTTCCCATTGAATGACCTCAATCCGCAACAGTTTATCGACATCACCAAGGCTGATGAGCAGGATTTCGTGAAGTCAGACATCAAAATCTTCCACGAAAAGGCCCATCCGTCAAAGATTACAGTGAATAGGTTAAAATAATTTTGATAATTCAAAACCATTGCTTATTTTTGCTATTTGAATAACGAATGAAATAAAAGTAAGTTATGCAGAATTACGAGTTTTCACTGGAGTTTAATCCAGACATTATCCAACATATCTACTCCTTGATTAAGGAAGATCCTGCTTATACACCACGTTTCTTCAGAAGTGGGATGTTGCAGATGGAACAGGCTTTACAATCCATCAACGATACGCGAGCTATGCGCATTGGCTTTGGTATTATCGACCAGGTGGGAGAGTTGTTCATGAAGCAATTCCCTCATGCTCGCGCCATTGTGGTGGCAGACACCAACACCTACCCCATTGCAGGCAAGTCTGTGGAAGAATCACTGATGAAGGCAGGTATAGTGGTGGAAGAACATGTGATTTATGAGGGTAAGAACCTGCATGCCAACTTCGACACGATGGGCATTCTGCTCGACAGGCTAAAACAACTGCCTCTGGAAGTGATTCCTATCGCAGTGGGTGCAGGCACAGTGAACGATTTGACCAAGTTGGCTTCCCACTTGGCTGGGCGTCATTATATGGTGGTGCCTACAGCTGCATCAAATGGTGGATATACTGCCTATGGAGCAGCCATCCGCATGAATGGCATCAAGCAGACGTTCCCTTGCCCTGGTCCTCAAGCGGTTTTGGCTGATACGGAAATCATCATCAATGCGCCAACCGAACTGAATCAGAGTGGCTATGCCGACTTGCTGGCAAAGATGACTGCTGGTGCCGATTGGATTTTAGCTGACTGGATGGGCATTGACCATATCAACGAAAAGGCTTGGAAGATGAGCCAGAGTGGTTTTCATGAAACGATGCTTTCAGTTGAACGCATCATGGCTGGTGAGCCAATAGACGAGAGAAAGAACATCGAGAAGATGATGGAAGGCTTGTTGTTGAGTGGTTTGTCGATGCAGGTGGTAAAGAGCGACCTGCCCGCTTCAGGTGCAGAGCATCAGTTAACAGGTATCTGGGAAATGGAGCGAGCCGTGAATGGCAAGGACAAGATGCCTCATGGCAAGCTGTTGAGTATCGCCTTATTAACAGTTACAGCTATCTATAACAAATTGCTAACTTGCTCTTTGGAAGAAGTGCTGGATGTGGATCAGTGTGTGAAGGAATGGCCTTCGCTGGAGGCATACGAGCGCCAAGCTCACGAAGCGCTGAGCAAGGTAGGTCTGCAGAAATTGGGTATGCAAGTGGCCGTGTCGAACTATGTGACTCCAGAGCGACTGAGCATCGAATTGCAACAGTTAAAGGAGTATTGGCCAGAGGTGAAAGACCGACTGAATCAGCAGATCATGCCTGTAAGACAGTTGTATGATATCTTGAAGCTGGGTGCTTTGCCTACGAAACCCATTGAGGCTGGAATCACTTGGGAACATGTGTATCAAACAGTTATGTGTGTACCTTATCTGAGCAAGCGATTCAATGTGCTGAGCTTGGTAGCAAGAACTGGCTACCTGAACAGTTGGTTGGATGACTTGTTTAAGAAAACAAAGAAATGGTTTGATTGATGAATTAGCAATAATTAATAGTTGGGATTATGAAGAAATCTATTTATAAGTTAGTTGTGTCATTACTGTTGATCATGGTCAATGCCCAATGGTCAATGGTTAATGCTCAAAAGGTAATTTGTCATCGTGGTTTCTGGGACACCCCAGGGTCGGCACAAAACTCCATCGCCGCTTTGGTAAAGGCAGATTCAATCGGTGCCTTTGGCTCTGAGTTCGATGTCTGGATGACAGCAGATGGCGAACTGGTGGTAAATCACGATAAGGTATATAAAGGTGTGAACATGGAGACTTCTACCTTTGAGCAGGTAAGGGCTATCCGCTTGGACAATGGTGAGAAGCTACCTACCCTGGATGAATACTTAGCTAAAGGCAAGGAGTTGAAGGTCAGGCTGATTTTGGAGATGAAATCACTCTCCGACTTCAATCGCGAGGACGAATGTGCCGCTAAGATTGCACGTAAGCTGAAGCACTATGGGGTGTTGGATCGTACTGATATCATCGCTTTCAGTATCAATGCTTGTCTGGCATTCAAGAAGCTGTTGCCTGACACCAAGATTTACTATCTCGACAATGACTATACGCCTAAAAAGCTGAAGACGTTGGGCTTTGCCGGATTGGACTACGAGCAGAATGTATTGAAAAACAATCCTGAATGGACACAGGAAGCACATAAACTGGGTTTGGAAGTGAATGTCTGGACAGTAAATGATGTTGATGCCTTGCAGTTTTTCATCGACGAAGGCGTTGATTATATAACAACAAACAATCCGTTGAAGCTTCAACAGCTTTTGGAACATTAAAGAATTAAACTGTAAATCAATATGTATAAGAGAATATTACTGAAGTTGAGTGGCGAAAGCCTGATGGGTGCCAAAGGTCATGGCATCGATGAACAGCGATTGGCAGAATATGCCGAGCAGATTAAGGAAATCCATGGTATGGGAGTGCAGATTGGCATCGTGATTGGTGGTGGCAATATCTTCCGAGGCTTGAGTGGGGCATCGAAAGGCTTTGACCGTGTGAAGGGTGACCAGATGGGTATGCTGGCTACTGCCATCAACTCTTTGGCTCTAAGTAGTGCACTTACCGCCATAGGGGTAAAGACACGCGTTTTGACGGCTATCCGCATGGAACCTATTGGCGAGTTTTATACAAAATGGCGTGCCATCGAGTGCTTAGAGGCTGGTGAGGTTTGCGTATTTGCCTGTGGTACTGGTTCGCCTTACTTCACTACCGACACAGGATCAAGCCTGAGAGGCATTGAGATTGAGGCTGATGTGATGTTCAAGGGTACTCGTGTAGATGGTGTCTATACAGCTGACCCAGAGAAGGATCCTACGGCTACGAAGTTCGATGATATTTCTTATGACGAGGTATTGGCCCGTGGCTTAAAGGTGATGGACCTATCTGCTATCTGTATGTGTAAGGACAATGGCCTACCCATTGTGGTGTTCAACATGGATGTGGTGGGGAACTTGAAGAAAGTAATTGCAGGTGAAGGCATTGGCACATTGGTGCATCCTTGACCATTGACTATTGACCATTAACCATTAACCATTGACAGTTGAGAAATTAAAAAATTAAGATATTATGAAAGATGTAAAGACAGTACTGGCCGAAGCCCAGGAAGCTATGGGCATGGCCGTAGAGTATTTGGAAGACGCACTGGCTCATATCCGTGCCGGCAAAGCCGATGTTCGTTTACTGGATGGCATCAAAGTGAATTCTTACGGATCTATGCAACCCATCCAGAATTGTGCCACAGTGACCACCCCTGATGCACGAAGCATCGCCATCAGACCTTGGGACAAGAATATGTTCCGTGTGATTGAGAAGGCAATTATCGACTCCTCTCTGGGCATTATGCCAGAAAACAACGGTGAGATTATCCGCTTAGGCATCCCACCATTGACAGAGGAGCGTCGTATCCAACTCACCAAACAGTGCAAGGGCGAGGCTGAGAATGCAAAGATGAGTATCCGCAATGCCCGTCGTGATGGCATCGATGACCTGAAGAAATCCGTGAAGGAGGGTCTATCTGAGGACTTCCAGAAAGATGGTGAGGAAGAACTGAAGAAACTGCATGACAAGTTCATCAAGCAGGTGGATGAGGTGCTGGCAGCGAAGAACAAGGAGATTATGACAGTTTAAGTGGATTGAGAGGACTGGTCATTAGGAATACAGGAAGCTGGTACTTGGTCAAGACTGACGAGGGACCAGTGGTGGAGTGCAAGATAAAAGGCAACTTCCGACTCAAGGGCATCCGTAGCACAAACCCTGTTGCTGTGGGTGATTGGGTGCGTATAATCCGTAACCCTGAGGGTACGGCAATGATATCTGAAATAGAGGATCGAAAGAATTACATCATTCGCAAGGCATCGAACCTGTCAAAGCAGAGCCACATCATTGCCGCCAACCTCGACCAGGCTTTCCTCATGGTAACAGTGAGCCACCCAGAGACGAATACTATCTTTATTGATCGCTTTTTAGCAACAGCAGAGGCCTATCGTGTGCCTGTCTGTCTCATCATTAACAAGACAGACCTCTACAACGAGGATGAAACTCGCTATATGCAAGCCCTTATAAACCTATACACCACCATTGGTTATGATTGCTTCCCCATGTCAGTGAAGACAGGCGAAGGCACAGAAGCCGTGAAGGATAGGTTGCAAGGTAAAGTTACCTTGCTTTCTGGTAATTCAGGCGTAGGAAAGTCGTCACTCATCAATCTGTTGCTACCCCATTTGGATTACAAGGCAAAGACTGCAGAAATATCTGCTGCACACCTCAAGGGTATGCACACTACCACTTTTAGTGAGATGTATGAACTCCCAACAGGTGGCTATATCGTAGATACCCCTGGCATCAAAGGTTTCGGCACATTCGACATGGAGGTAGAGGAAATCGGTCACTATTTCCCTGAGATTTTCCATACTTCCGCCAATTGCAAATATGGCAATTGCACCCACACCCACGAGCCAGGCTGTGCTGTTCGGGATGCTGTAGAACAACACCTGATCAGTCAAAGCCGCTATGCCTCCTATCTCAGTATGTTGGAGGATAAAGACGAGAGCAAATATCGCGAAGCTTATTAATAAGGCGAGGCATCTGCCTCGCCTTATTTAATGAATAGTGACCTGTGTCGCTCCAAAGCCGTATTCCTGGAAACTGGCATCTTGCCACTTGCATCGAGGATACTTGCGTTTAAGCTCGTCGAGAATGGCTTTACGCAAGACTCCCTCACCTTTGCCGTGAATAAACACGATGCGCTTGCCCTGTTGGTTCTTGTATTGCTCCATTACCTCAATGAACTTCTTGAGCTGATATTGCAACATATCGGCATTACTTAGGCCATGCGTATTGTCGAGCAAAGCATTAATATGCAAATCCACCTCCAAGATGGCATTACGTTGCTCCTTCTGACGTACTGGTTTGCGGGCAGGTTGTACATCTTTCTTCTGTATCAAGGCATTCTTCACATCCTCGGCACTAACATACATCTGCTTGACAGGTTGGTCGTTTCTCACAATGTCGTAGAGTAAGGCAGGCTCTTCAAAGAAATCATTCTCCTGGAAGGTATGCAACTTGTAGAACTTCACAACATCGATGCGTAACTCCACACTAACAGCAGGCTTCAAGGCAAAAGGTTTACCCTCTTTGAAGGCGATACATTGCACGGCTACACGCTCTAAATCATTGAGTTGTGACTTCTCAAACTCCTCCAAGAAAAGCTTCGTATTGGGCTCAATCAGTCCTTGTGAACGCACTTGACAAGATTGGTTCTCTATATTAGAATAGGTGTAATAAAGGTAGTAGTTACTATCGTTCACCAAGTAGGTTTCAAAAGGAGTGGTGCTTACTTGCTTGATGTCAATAGGGACATAGGCAAGATAGACGTTGAGTATGTCACCACCTTTTATTTCGGATTGACTATTAACCACTGAAGATTGACTATTGGCCATTGACCTTTGGCTAATATTGCCATTGGGAGGTGTAGGTGTCTTACCACGATAGGGAGCAGCAACATCAGATTTGGCACGAGGGGCTTCCTCTGCTTTCTTCTGTTTCTGCTGGGGTGTAGGGATATTGTAATCATCCGTTTCAATCACCACCAACTCTTTTATCTGCATGGGTATTTCGAAGCCATCAGCATCTTCAACCAAGGCAATGTCTTTGCCTCGAAAACCTACTACCTTACCACCTCCCACTTCTGAGAGAAAACGCACTTTGTCTCCAATCTTCATTGTTACCTAATATAAAAATGTAGAGACGAGCCAATGCCCGTCTCTACTGTTACTAATTACTCATACTTGAATGCCATATAAGAGTGAGGCTTCACCGTCATGGCGAACTTACTCATTGGCTGGCGAGTATATTTAATCAAAATTTCTTCCTGGTTAGCATTTACCACAGAGCCATCTTCCAGGTTGGTGAACTTCTTGAACTTAACATCACCCACCAACTTAACATTTACTGGCTCATCATTGAAGTTCTCTACAATCAGCGTCTTGTTATCATACATAAACAAGCTCACCTTAGCAGGACCTTCCATGTAGAAATCCATATCCTGGCTCATGATGCGACGAATTTCATTCAGAGCTGGTTCTGGATAGTCATACAGATTACCCTTGTCATCTGGAACAGTGAGCACATACAGATATGCACCAGAATACAAAGCCTTGTGAAGGATAGGGAAGCCAGATACACCACCCGTCAATGGACGACCTGCGCTAATCAACTCCCAGCTATCGTTGGTTTGATAAAGAACTTGAGGAATGATAAACTCACGCTGGCTCTTGCCAAAGCGACCAAAGTCGTTTACTATTGCCTTAAGGTCGGAGCAACGCAATTCGCATACTTCAGCAATCTTCTCTGGGATAGCCTTCAATAAGCCTGAGGTGATAATCACATCGTGCCCACCCTGGAGCTGTTTCTTAATCTTAGTCATGATATCTGGATCGCCCGCAGCTTGCTCTGTCAGCAATACAATGTTTTGGTCAGTTGCAAAGGTAGGATACATATCCATTGGCAAGCCCATCATACCCAAGTAGTTCTGGAGGAAGTCCTCACCTAGCACATGGAATGGCTTATAAGACTTGATGCCGATAGGATTGCCCAGCTTGCCACACAACTCATCAGCCTTACGCAAAACGATATCGGCAATGCGAGCCATAGTGGAAGGAGTTATTGTCTCTCTACCTTTTTGGAATGGAGCACGCATCTCGTCATAGTTCCAACTGGTGCCTGTGCCTTGCCACTTGCCACGGAAATTATCTGGCAGACCTACACCAATCAACTGGTTGTAAGCAAAAAGCATCACATCGCGACCTTTGGCAATAGCGGTCAGATGCAACTGCTCAGCATAGCGATCCATGCTCATATTAATGCCACCTGAGTCAACCCATCCACCACCATTGTAGCCGGGACGAAGGTTCTCAAAGTAGCGCATGATGTTATAACTGAGATAATTCTGCAAGTGTTGGTCACCTGCTGGATCACGAGTTTCTGTACCTGTCCATACTCCATCGAAGATAGTAGGGCCATCCTGCAAGTTGAAGCCCAAGCCAGCGAAGTGGTCATACCAATTAGGGTATTTGATAATCACCTTTACTTTAGGGTTCACTGCCTTGGCAGGGCCTACCACCAAGTTACGTCCAGCCTCGTTCATCAGCTTTAGGCGATATTCTGTCCAAGTCATATTACCTTTGGCGGCAATCTCCACAGGACTCTTGCAACTGGTGAAGAAGAAGTCATCAAGCAGGAACTCATCAAAGTGACGAGCCGTAATCTCGGCAATGTTTTGTACAATCTTTCTATGTTCGGGGTCAGAGTAGCAGAATGTCTCGAAATCATTGCTCTCATCGATGGTATAAGTGATACCACCAGCTACCTCCAGACCTTGCTTAAGGAAGAAGTTCTTTGCCTTCTCAATGGTAGCATCATCCACAATCAGTAGGTCGCGATGTGTTTCCAGATAAATCTTATCCACATCCAACTGATCAGAGATGGTCTTCCAAGTGGATTCCAGCCACTGTGTGTCCTTCATCTTATCCACTTCATACGCGCGAACATAAACAGAAACCTTGAAATTTCTGTGTTTAGCCTCTGCTAAACTCACTGTCATAAAGCAAGCCATCAGGCAAAGGCATACCTTGCAAATTAAATTTTTCCACATAATAAAAACCAGTTACTTATAATTTAATTAAAATGTCCATTTAGCCGCCAAAGAAGGGATGACATAGAACTTGTCGTTCTCTCCTTTGTCATTAAAAATGAAATTATTGCTAACTTCGACTTCCGCACCCAAGCTCAGGTTTACACCATCCATACCTTTCAGTGTATTGAGGTTCACCCAGAACTGTGGCTGGCTCAGCAAGCTAAGCTTGCCCTTCACATCAGGGTCATACCATACATCGCAGAAGCCGGAAAGGGTTACCAAACCATTGGAAAAGTTCAACCCCCAAACAGCAGTAAGCTGGGCACTGGAAAAACCTTTTCGACCCATACCTTTGAAGTACTGTTTATATAAAGCTTGTACAGAGAATGTTTTAGAGAAATCTGCACTTGCCCAGTTCCATGCACCACCTAACAAAAGCGCATGTTGGAAACGGGAAGCGATGGCGGTATGCTCAATACTTGTTGCACCACCATTATACTCTATATGTGCTGCCCAACGCTTGTTTTTTGTTACATTGAACTCGCGAGAAAACTCCCAATACACACCTGCTGCACCATCAGTATAATAGTTGATATCAGTAAACAGGAAGGTAGAACCCCACTTATCAGGTTTAAACATCTCCACTGTAGAGGTGATATTTGGACGGCCAGACAGATCGCCATATAAAGTATGACCTAAGTCGTACAACAACTGTACATTCTGACCATTGACCATTGACCATTGACCATTGACCATTGTCAATGCCACTATAATACTAAACAACCACTTTCTCATAACTATATCCTTATTAAATAAACTATCAAATCAGTGGAGCTATATACTTCAGCACGAAGAATGCAGCCAACACATACATTACCCAAGAAATCTGCTTCGCCTTGCCTGTGAGTACCTTCACTGCCACATAAGAGAGCATACCCAACACAATGCCCTCAGAAATGCTGGCCGTAAATGGCATCATCAAAATGGTGATGAAGCAAGGCATGGCCTCTGTCATATCATCAAGTTCTATCTTAGTAATAGGCCTCATCATCATAACGCCCACCAACACCAAAGCACTGGTGGTAGCTGCACTTGGAATCATCAGGAATAAAGGCGAGAAGAAAAGCGACAGGATAAAGAACATAGCTACCGTGAAAGCAGTCAAACCTGTGCGACCACCTTCAGCTATACCAGTAGTGCTCTCCACATAAGTGGTTACTGTAGAAGTACCACATATAGAACCCACTGTAGTACCTACAGCATCAGCCATCAGCGCCTTGTTCAAGCCATGAATACGCCCATCCTTTTTAACCATACCTGCACCAGTAGCTGCACCAATCAGGGTGCCAAGGGTATCAAACAAGTCCATGAGCAACAGGGTGAATACCACAATATAATACTCGATATCCAACGATATGAAGCGAGAGAAATCGAACTTGAAAGCCACAGGACCGATTGAGTCGGGCAAACTAAGCAATGTGAAGCCTTCAGGAACCTGGGTAACGCCAAATGGAATGCCAATCAGCGTCATCAAGATAATGGTGAAGAATAAGGCTCCTTTCACTTTGAGCTTGAGCAAAGCGGCACCCACCAAGATACCTAACATGGCTATCAATGAGGTGGGAGTCCAACTACCCAAAGCTGTAATTGTAGATTCATTAGCCACAATCACCCCACCGTTTTTCAAGCCGATATAGGCAATAAACAAACCAATACCTACGGAAATGGCATAGCGCAGGTTGAGGGGGATGGCATGGACAATGGCCTCGCGCACCTTGAATAGGGTCAACAGGATAAAGGTGATACCCTCGAAAAATACAGCCGCCAAAGCCTCTTGCCAGGTATAACCCATGACTGCCACCAAAGTATAGGCGAAGAATGCATTTAAACCCATGCCTGAAGCCAAGGCAAATGGCAACTTGGCATAAAAAGCCATTACCAAAGTGGCTACTGCTGCAGCTATCACAGTCGCCGAGAAAACGGCTCCTTTATCCATACCTGCATCACCTAAAATCAATGGGTTGACAGCAAGGATATAGCTCATGGTGAGGAAGGTTGTCAAACCTGCCAGCAATTCAATTTTGATTCTATGATTGTCTGGGTCGAAGCCCAAATAACTCAATAATTTGTATTTCATAGTATTTCAATTGGAATGTTAAGATACTCTATTACGATTCCTTTGTTCTTGGCAGAATAAGGTTCAGCACCAAACCTGTAAGAGCTGCCAAGCCAATGCCGGAAAGGCTGAAAGAACCTGCCGTCAAAACAGCACCACCTATGCCTGTTGTAAGAATCACACTGGCAATAATCACATTGCGTGTAACCCCAAAATCTACCTTATTACGCATCAGGTTCTGAATACCAACAGCTGCTATAGAACCAAAGAGTAGCAACATGATACCTCCTAATACTGCCTGGGGGATGCTCTGCAACAAAGCATTAAGTTTTCCTACCACAGAGAATATCAAAGCTGTTACTGCAGCAATTCTAATGACTTGAGGATTAGTGATGCGAGTAATTTGAACAGCGCCTGTTACCTCACTATAGGTTGTTACTGGAGGGCCACCCAATAATGAAGCAGCCAAACAAGCCAAACCGTCACCCAACATGGTGCGATGCAAGCCTGGATCCTTGACAAAATTTTCATCAGCTACTGCACCGATAGCATAAACATCACCCACATGCTCAACCACAGCGGCCAAAGCCACAGGCATCATGAAAACAAAGGGCTCCCACTGGAAAGCAGGTAACTCAGGATGTCGGATATGCTCTGGCAAAGCCAACCAAGGGGCACTCGCCACAGCAGAGAAATCCACCTCACCCAGGCAAATTGCCACCACAAAACCAGCGATTATGCCACAAATCACAGGCACCAACTTCACCAAGCCTTTTCCAAACATCAATACCACAACGGCAACTGCCAAGCTAATGAGAGCCAAAAGCCAGTTGGTCTTCGCCATATCAACGGCTGTACCACTGAGTGATAGACCAATCAGCATGATGACAGGACCTATCACCACTGGAGGAAATAGCCTGTCGAGCAGTTGCATACCTTTCCACTTTACCAACCCTGCCACAATGAAATAAATGAGTGCCACACCTGCAAACCCTGCTAAGGTGCCAGGCATGCCCCATTGTCCGGAAGCGGCTATGATAGGAGTAATGAAAGCAAAGCTGGAACCCAAGAAAATGGGCACCATACCTTTGGTCACTAAATGAAAAATGAGAGTGCCAATACCGGCGGAGAACAGGGCGGCCGAGGGATCAAGCCCTACTAACAAAGGCACCAAGACAGTAGATCCGAAAGCAACAAAGAGAAATTGCACACCTACTACTGTTTTTCTAAATGGTGTTAGATTCAGGTCATCCATGAAATATACATTTTAAATTGTTGATGCAAATATAAAGATTTTTATTATCTTTGCACACAAATTAAGAAAAAAATATGATACAAGACCCGAAACGCATCAGAATCCAAGATTACAATTACGACTTGCCTGATGAGCGAATAGCCAAGTTCCCTTTACCCCAAAGAGACCATTCGAAGCTATTGCTATATCGCCAAGGCAATGTGAGCGAAGACATATTCACTTCTCTGCCCAACTATATAGATAAAGGAGAATTGATGGTATTCAACAACACTAAAGTCATTCAGGCTCGCCTGCATTTCCGTAAGGAGACTGGTGCCTTAATAGAGGTGTTCTGCTTAGAGCCCATAGAGCCAGCAGATTATGCTTTAAACTTCCAACAGACAGAGCATGCGGCTTGGCTTTGTCTGGTTGGCAACCTCAAGAAATGGAAAGGCGAGATTCTGAAAAGGGAGATGATCGTGAAAGGCAGGCTCATCAAACTAACGGCAGAAAGGAAACAAGATATTGGCACAAGCCAGTGGGTGGATTTCCGTTGGAATAACAAGAAGGTGACATTTGCCGACATCCTGGAGGTGTTTGGCGAGTTGCCCATCCCACCATATTTAAATAGAGAGACTCAGGAGAGCGACAAGGTAACCTATCAGACAGTTTATTCCAAGATCAAAGGTTCTGTAGCGGCTCCTACGGCTGGGTTGCATTTTACACAAAAGGTGCTTGATGCCCTAAAAGAAAAGGGAGTTGATATGGAGGAGCTGACCCTGCATGTGGGAGCTGGCACCTTCAAGCCCGTAAAGAGCGAAAGAATCGAAGGGCATGAGATGCATACCGAATGGATTTCTGTTAACAAGGCTACTATTGAGAGCCTTATCCATCATAAAGGTCAAGCTATCGCGGTAGGCACAACCTCTGTCAGGACTTTGGAGTCACTCTACCACATGGGTGTGACCCTGATTCTGAACCCAGAGGCAACGGATAATGACTTGAAAGTGAAGCAGTGGCAACCATATAATTTGCCATCTAAGGCTCAGGACATATCTCCTGTAGAGGCTCTACAAGCTTTGCTCGCCTATATGGAGCATCATGAATTGGAAACCTTGCATAGCAGTACGCAGATTATCATTGTACCAGGTTACACATACCATGTAGTGAAGGCAATGGTGACTAACTTCCACCAACCCCAAAGCACCCTACTCCTTTTGGTATCAGCCTTTGTGAAAGGGGATTGGCGCAAGATCTACGATTATGCGATGGCACACAAGTTCCGTTTCCTCAGCTATGGTGATTCTTCTTTTATTGAGAATTGAAGATTCACCATTTACCATTGACCCATAAATCCCATTAACCCCATCCCAAAAATGAAAGACAACCAACAAGAACTCCTCCCCCTCTGCGACGAGCAAGGTAACATCACAGGAGCAGCTACCAGAGGTGAATGCCACAATGGAAGCCGATTGATGCACCCTGTGGTGCACCTTCATGTTTTTAACTCCAGAGGTGAATTATATCTCCAGAAGCGTCCTGATTGGAAGGATATCCAACCAGGCAAATGGGACACAGCTGTTGGTGGACATGTAGATTTGGGCGAGAATGTGGAGCAAGCCCTCAAACGCGAAGTGGAAGAGGAGATTGGCATTACTAACTATACCCCTGAGCGCATCAAAGTATATGTATATGACTCCGTAAGAGAGTGTGAGCTGGTGTTTGTACATAAAACAGTTTATGATGGAAATATTCGTCCCACTAACGAACTCGATGGAGGACGCTTTTGGAGCATAGCAGAAATCAAAGCCAAGATCGGCAAAGAGGTTTTCACTCCCAATTTCGAACAAGAGTTCCAACAGGTATTTGGATAGGCTCCCTTTAAGCTGATTAGCTTTATTACAACAAGAGGTCTGTTTTATCACAACCCGAGTTCAGCTTAAGGCCATCAACTTTTCTTCTTCCCTAAAATCTTAGGCATAAATATTGCGTTTTATCGTTTTATCTATTATCTTTGCGGTTGATATATCATTGAATACATTGAAATCAAATATTGCAATACTATGAGAAAGACAATCTTCACTACCCTTGCCCTACTATTTGTAGCTACAGGGATTTTCGCCCAACAACAGGGAAACCAGTTGCCTAAGGCGATGACAGATTATGAAAGGGGAACCTATCCCTCAGAGACCAACGCTTTGCGACAGGAATATCCGCGTGTGGATCCCATCACCCGCAAGGCTTACTTTAAGTTCCACCTACCTCTGGCTCACTCAGTAAGCGTGAGCGTTCCCAATGAGTTTAAGGGAACAAAGGATATTGATGGGGTTTGGACCATCGAGACAGATCCGCTGCCAGTGGGCTTCCACTATTATTTTGTGAATGTGGATGGGGCAAGGGTAACTGATCCCAACAGCTTGTCTTTCTTCGGCTATGGACTCAACGCAGGTGGCATAGAGGTGCCTGAAGGTCCTGAGGGCGATTATTATCGCTTCAACAAGGATGTGCCTCACGGACAGATCCGCTCCTTGAAATACTATTCTCAGGTCAATGGCACTTGGCGCCACATCAACGTTTATGTACCAGCCAGTTATGAAACAGGCAAGAAACGCTATCCCGTGCTTTATCTCTTGCATGGAAGTGGTGAGAATGAAAATGGATGGGTGGATCAGGGTCATGTGGATTTCATCCTCGACAATATGATTGCCAACAAGGAAGCAGAGGAGATGATTGTTGTGGTGATGAGTGGAGATATGCATTTCACCCCCACCATCCGCAATGTGGAGGGTAAGACTGTGGCAGACGTCTATGTGAACGACCTGGTGCCTTTCATCGACAAGACTTTCCGAACCATTCCTAATCGTGAGAATAGAGGCATGGCAGGTCTTTCCCGTGGAGGCATGCAAACCACTATGACGGTGTTGGAGAATAAAAACCTGGATAAATTCGCATGGATGGGGTTGCTCAGTGGTTTGTTCAGAGTGAATGACGAAAACGTGAAGACTGTCTATGGAGGTGCCTTTGCCGACCCTGCGGCTTTCAACAAGCAAGTTCGCCTGCTGCACATCAGCTGGGGTACAGAGGAAGGTAGCTTTGGCTTTACTGACAGTTGCAAGGCTCTTGAGAAACAAGGCATTAATTGCGTGACTTATGTTTCTGAGGGAACTGCCCACGAGTGGCTCACCTGGCGTCGCGCCTTCCGCGACTTCGCAAAAAAATTGTTTAAGAAATAATATTTCTATTTAATGGAAACGAACAAGAACAAAATCTATTAACAAAATACTTGTGTCATCGATACCGATGTTCATTGTCTTCATGTAAATCCATCATGTTCAATCCTTTTTAAACGATAGTTTACAATAGAGAGTAATGACTAATAGACTGAAAACCTTGATAATAAGTTTGGTTTGTGCCATCTCACTGATGGCACAAACTGATTTCCCTTTGCCTCAGATACCAGAAACAATCATCCTACCTGAGGCAAGGCTCAGCTATCTGTTGAATCATTATTGGGACAACTATCAGTTCAGTGACACCACACAAGTAAACCAAGACTTAGGCGAGCAAGGCTTTGCCGATTTTCTGAACTTGTTGAGTTATGGCAACGACATCATCATAGATGAGGCAACAAAGGCTTTCTACAACAAGGCTTTCTCTTCTCGTTGGAGCAAGAATTATTATAGTCAACTGATAAGCCATTACCTTGACAACCCCAACTCTCCTTTGCGTAATGATGCCATTTATGTGCATTTCTTACGTAATATTAGGCCTTACTATGCCAACGATGTGGCTCAGCGTGAACGCTATGTATTTAAATTGGCGCAAGCCAAGAAGAACTTGCCAGGAAGTGTGGCAACAGACTTTGCCTATATAGAGCGTGATGGGAATCAAGGCAATATGAGCTCGATACAGGCAAAATACACATTGTTGTTCTTCCACGACCCAGATTGCGAGAATTGCAAGCGTATTATGCCCATTGCCATAAAGGAAGAGGTTCTGCAACGCTCTGATGTAAAGGTGTTGGCAATCTATGCCGACAAAGATATTGATGCTTGGCGCAAGGACGTTCATCAATATCCAAGCAATTGGATTGACGCTTATAGCCCCAATGGAGAAATAAGGGACAAATTACTGTATTTCATACCTGCCACTCCTTCTTTCTATCTGTTGGATGCTAATAAACAAGTTATCATGAAGGATGCCGACTATAATAATATAGTGGCATTCCTGAATCAGAACTAATAATCTTATTCTTTCAAAGACCCATTTATTAACAGAAATAAGGAGAGGACAACGTGAATTGCCCTCTCCATTATTTTACTATTAAGCCCAGCTATTATGGGATTGCCCCGATTCGGTCAGCAAAGGAAATCCACCATTCATTCGCCTTGTAGCTATCCACAGAACCAGCAGGGACATAAAATTTGGCTTCCGTACCTATTAAAGCGCCAAAACTCAATACCGGTGGGTTGACAGGTGTACACATGATGTAGGCGAGATTGGCGCAATTCTTGAAAGCATAAATACCAATATTAGTCACACCTTCAGGTATCTTGAGGTTTTCCAGACTTCCGCATTCAGAAAACGCATAAAGAGGAATGTTTGTCAAACCAGAAGGTAAATTAATGCTTATCAGACTTCTGCAACCATAAAATGCGAAAACGCCTATAGATGTCACACTCTCAGGTATCTCAAGTTTCATCAGGCTTCTGCATTCATAGAAAACATTGTCGCCAATCCCGATCAAGCTATCAGGTAATTTAATGCTGGTCAGATTGAAGCAACCCTCAAAAGCACTTTCTGCTGTGGAAGTTACACCTGTGAAATACTGGAACTCATTGAAAGAGATTATGTCTTTTTGCTGCTTGAATATCTGACCGATATCCTTTACAGCAGCCGCCTCTGCATAACTCAGCTCTTCATCGCCGTTCGTATCCCAATTCTCAACGCAGATGGTCTTAACATAAGTGTCAGCAAAGAGGATATTGTCAGATGACGGTATTGCCTTGATTCGCTCGGCATAGTCGCTCCAACCTGCAGCATTCCTGTAATCATACAAAGAGGCTGCGGGAACATAGATTGGACAATCTGAACCATCAAATGCACTACTTGACAAATGAGGAGGAGTAAGAGGTAGGCAGGTAACACTGGTCAGAGAGCCACAATCTTTGAAAGCTCTTTCACCTATGGATATAACGCCACCAGGTATCACGATGCTGAAAAGATCGGTACCAGAGAAGACTGCTCCGGCAATGGTTTTCAAGCTTTGAGGCAACTCAATGCCATTCAGATTGACACAATCTCTGAATGCTTCACGGCTAATGCCTGTCAATCCCTCATGTAACTTAACATTGGAAAGATTATCACAGCCATAAAAAGCATTAGCTTCTATGTGCTTCACTGATGCAGGTATCTCAATGCGGGTAAGACTCACACAACCATAAAAAGCATTTGGGAAAATCCATTCAAGACTCTCAGGGAACTTAACACTGGAAAGGTTAGTGCAACCAGAGAAAGTATAAGGAGAAATGGATGTTACACCTTCGGGTATCTCAACGCTGTTCAGGCTAGTACAATCCTGGAATGCGAAATAACCAATGGTAGTTACACCTTCTGGAAAATCAATATTAGTCAGACTACTACAGCCATAAAAAGCAAGATCTTCTATAGATGTTACATTTGTAGGTATCTTTATGCTGGACAGGTTGGTACAGCCCCTAAAAGCAGAATTTGGTATTGACTGAACACCTGTGAAATATTGGAATTCATCAAAAGTGTCGATGTAAGTATCATATGAGAAGTCATCGCCAATATCCGTCACAGCAGCTGCTTCTGCATAACTAAGCTCACCATCACCGTCTGTATCCCAATGCTCAACACAGACATTCTTTACATCACTGTCAGCAAAGCTAATCGGTTCATTTTTTCTAAGTTCTTCCTCTATATCCACCGTTGGGTAATGGTTTATCTCGCCACGCTTGATTTCCACGGATGCGGTTGTCTTCTTAATAATGCTAATCGGTGCTCCAGTTGCTTCATGACTCTTTACCTCCAAACTAAAGCCTTTCTCGAAGACCATTGGCGGTAAGGGGAAGTAAATGTCCAGCACTTCGCCCTTTTCCAACGTGTTGTTATATCCCGTTCGGAAGATACCACCCAAAGTAGTAGGAGGTGCCGTCGTGACTGACTGTTTAGAGTCTAGTTTAATAACAGGCTCTGCTTCAGAAAGGTCAACGGTTCCTGTACCATAGAGCATTTCACCATTGTTGCCACGGAGATAGATTTCCTCAATCCTAGTAATGCCAGTAATGTTGAAGTGAATCATACCACCCAACTGTTTGAACAAAAGATTGTCGTTATTTGAAACAGCCAGCATGGGGATATTGATGAGATCTCCCTCATTAACTCCTTGTGATAATAACGTGATGTGGAGAATGTTGGGATTATCGGCATCCTTTTCAATGAATGTTTGGGAAGAATTGGTGGGGAAAGCGGGGAAATAGGCATAAAATTCTGTTCCCGTTACCTCATCCCCTCCGAAAGTCGTTGTATTACCATCAACACCTTTTGCATAGAAAAATTTTAACTCACTATCCACATCACTGAACACGGCAATCGCATCCTTTTCATCCCAATACACATCTCTCTTGCCGTCTTGAACATTGTCACTCATAGAAACACGAGTGTCAGCAGGCTCGCCAATGGTAGCCTTGAAGGATGTAAACGTTTTTAATCCTTCATCGATACCATCAAGAAAATCGTCATTTGTGCAGGCTGATAATCCGAATATCATCAAGATTATGCCCAAATATTTGATAGCTTTCATAATGATGAAGTTTTATGTTTGTTGCAAATATAATTATTTTCAAGCAAAAAAGAAAGTATTCTACGCTCTTAATTATCATAAAACAAAGTAAAAGATGGTGGTAACCTCAAAGAAATGCTAAATAACACATCAAAAAGTTGGAGATATTAGAGAAAAGGTGTAGGTTTGCGAAAAAATACTGTCGCGATGAAGAGATTGGTGTATATATGGTTGGTTTTGGTAGTTTGCGTGGCTTGCAGTCCGTTCAGGACATTCAGGATTAATCGCATTATCGGAAACGAAGTGCAAAGGTCGCTGAGCTATCCATACAGCTATGATCCTGTGTCTATTCATGTAGATAGTGCCTTTGCTCCTTACGACCTGCCCGAACTGTATAATCTGCTGGTGGAGGATATGGGGCTAAACATCAGTATTGAGGCTTATAACACGAACATCAGGACTCACATGATGACAATGAGCGCGGCGGAGAAGAACTACACACCTGAGGCAAGGAGGCTATATGAGGAAGCAAGGAATGAGTTAAGGAGGAATATAGCTTTGAAAAGAGAGGCCATTGAAAAGCAGGATGTAGTGAGAGAGGTGATAGAACGACTGAAGGAGATGCCCAAAAGGTTTATAGGCTTCAAGGCTAACCATAAGTATCACGCTATGGATAACGAGCTCAGGTTGCTGCTGCTGAACGAGCTGTTTATCCTGAGTCCTGAGCTGGATGCCATTCTCGGAAGGTATGATCTGAATGACGAATATGATAAGGATGTGAGGGCATTGATTGAAGAAGCTAAGGAGGAAGAGAGAAGAATTGAGACAGAGGAGGTTTAACGATGTTAATCCACCAAAAGAAAATAAATGGGGGAGCTATTTGTTAGCCCCCCCATTTTTGTCTTACTTGCAAGCGCAGCGAGGTTTGATCTGTTTGAAGAAGTCGTTGCCCTTGTCATCCACCAGAATGAAAGCAGGGAAGTCAACCACATCAATCTTCCAGATAGCCTCCATACCCAATTCTGGATATTCCACACACTCGATGCTCTTGATGTTATTCTGTGACAACACAGCTGCAGGACCGCCGATAGAGCCGAGATAGAAGCCTCCGTGCTTCTTGCACGCCTCAGTCACCACATCGGTACGGTTACCCTTGGCAATCATTACCATAGAGCCTCCATGATCCTGGAACTCATCTACATAAGGATCCATACGGTTGGCGGTGGTAGGACCCATAGAGCCACAAGGCATACCTTTAGGAGTCTTGGCAGGACCTGCATAGAGCACAGGATGATTCTTGAAGTAATCTGGTAAGTCCTCGCCAGCATCTAAGCGAGCTTTCAGCTTGGCGTGAGCGATGTCGCGAGCCACGATGATGGTTCCGTTCAGTGATACGCGTGTAGCCACAGGATACTTAGAAAGGATCTTGCATACCTCGCTCATAGGCTGGTTGAGGTCAATCTTCACCACATCACCCTCACCTGCCTGACGCAGAGCCTCAGGAATCAGTTCGCCTGGGTTGTCATCCAGCTTCTCAATCCAGATACCATCCTTGTCAATCTTCGCCTTGATATTGCGGTCGGCAGAGCAAGACACACCCATACCGATGGGGCAAGATGCTCCGTGACGAGGCAGACGAACCACACGGATATCATGAGCCATATACTTGCCACCAAACTGTGCGCCCAAGCCGATGTTATAGGCTTCTTCGAGCAGCTGCTTCTCTAATTCCACATCGCGGAAGGCACGGCCATACTCGTTGCCAGTGGTCGGCAATTCATCATAGAAATGAGTAGAAGCCAATTTCACGGTGAGTAAGTTCTTCTCAGCAGAGGTTCCACCAATAACGAATGCAATGTGATAAGGAGGACAAGCGGCAGTACCCAAGCTCTTCATCTTATCTACCAGGAATGGAATAAGTGTGCCAGGATTCTGGATGCGAGCCTTGGTTTCCTGATAGAGGTAAGTCTTGTTGGCAGAACCACCACCCTTCGTTACACAGAGGAAGCGGTATTCCATACCTTCTGTAGCTTCCAGGTCAATCTGAGCAGGCAGGTTGCATTTGGTGTTCACTTCATCGTACATATTCAATGGAGCGTTCTGAGAGTAGCGCAGGTTCTCCTCAGTATAGGTCTTATAAACACCTAAAGAGAGAGCTTCTTCGTCACAATAGCCAGTCCATACCTGTTGACCTTTCTCACCATGAATGATGGCGGTACCGGTATCCTGGCAAGTAGGGAGCTGACCTTTGCAAGCCACCTCAGAGTTACGCAGGAATGACAGGGCCACATACTTGTCGTTGTCGCTGGCCTCTGGATCGTTCAGAATCTTAGCCACCTGCTCATTATGAGAGCGACGCAACATGAAAGACACATCGCGGAAAGCAGCATTAGCCAAAGCGGTCAAACCTTCCTTCTCAATCTTCAGGATGGGTTTGCCCTCAAATTCGCTTACTGACACATAGTCTTTGGTAAGCAGATAATACTCAGTCTTATCTTCTCCATGTTCGAACATGGGTTGATAGTGAAACGGAGGATTTGTTGCCATAATTACGTTAGTTTTATTTGGTTAAAAAAATATCATTCTACCAGTGGTTTCAGACGTTCAATGAGCTCATCACCCAAAGCGGTCTTAACCTTGATGTGGTCGAGCACAGCGGTTACAAACGGATTGCTTTCAAAGTCGCCGCGAACCTGTTCAAAGTCTTGCTCCTTCTCGAACTTGGTACCATCGGCACCAAAGCCCGTCATTGATGCCAAAGAGAATTCTTTCTTAGCATCTTCATACACCATCCAGTCGAGACCCACTACTGCCTCTTTCCATTTTTCCACGATATGTATAATATCAGCAGCAGTAATCTTCTCTGGATCCAGATTGAAGAACTCCTGCATACGCCCATAAGCCCAAGTCCACTCGTAAGTATAATAATTGGTGTGCATCCGAAGGAAGTCGGCATTGATTTCTTTCAGCTTGTTCACCCTGCCACTCTCAATGTTGTCAAGCAGCTGATCCACCTCGCTCTTGGGGGCAATCAAGCCAGAGATGTCCACCCATTCTCCCTTCCCAATCTCGGTATCAGGCTTTAGACGCTCACGGATTTCCGCATCGCTTTGGAAATGGATGCCTTCCAAACGCTTGATGACGGAGTTGCCCAAGAATTTTCTGATACCTGTCTCATAGAACTTGATGCCATTTACCAAGGATGAATTGCGAATTTTGGCACTATGGTAAGAATATTCATCGGAGAGCTCGCCTGAAGCATGACGCAGGTCTTTCAAAATCTCGCAACCCTTGAACATCTTCTGGATGGTATATGGACTTAGGAGGTTGTAGTTGATACAATCCAGCTTATCAGGGTCAGTACGCTTATCTCGCTTTGGCCACTTCTGCGCATCGCGGATGGTTCCCACACTACGCAGATTGACACCAGGCACCAGATAGGTGGTGTCTTTCTTCTCTATCAAGTAACTGAAAGGCAGGTTGGAGGTGTCAGAATGATTTACATGACGCCCCATCACTAACGAGAAGGCACCCACTCGTGCTGGCCAAAGGATGTAAGAATCGGATGAAGTCTTGGCTCCACGCTCCAAGATACCCTGATGGATTGGCCCCAACTTATACATGTGATTACTTTGGTTAGAGCCAGAGCCTGCGTTCATAAACGAGAACATACCTGCAATCAGCAGGGTAGATTTATGGTGAGTCACCGTGAAAGGACCAGCAAAGATGGCACAGGCCTCACCATTTTCCTCTTGGCAATTACTGAAAAACAGAGAGTCGGAAGCTGAATAGCCATGTCCCAATGTACAAGCTTGACCCACAAAACAGCGAGTCAGCATAGCTCCATCGTCAAGGGTTGAGCCAGAAGAAATGATGAAATCATCGCATATCACATTATGACCTATATGTACAGGAGCCTCCTGCTTGCTGTTGATAGAACCATTGTACAAACGGTTGGCGCCAATGATGTTAGCATATGACCCAATGCGAACATTTGTAATGGAGCCCACATTCAGGATGGTTACATGATCTGCGATATCGCCCACCTCAGAAGCATGCTTGTCAGAATAATAGTCGGCTATCTCACGCAGACGAACTGCCAACTCGGGACGATGACGATACATAGCCATAATATAAGCCAGCTGAGCCGATAGCTTGTCGCTGATAGCCACCTCTCTACCACCTGTCTCGTTGAGCACAGACACCTCTACACCATTACCAAAACGCGTCTTACCATCCACAACAATATTATCGACATTCTCGATGTAGGTATAATCGCCAATTGTATAGTTGGCAATGTAATTGTGTACATTCTTGATATAGCAGCCATCACCCACCGTAACATTGTGCAGTGTAACATGCCTTAATCCTGCATGTTTGGTGATGCCACCCTTCAAGGTAAATTCTCCATGTAGCGATCCCAGGCGGATGTCGCCAGAGAAATGAGCTCCCACTACATACTGCGTGTCGAAATCAGGTGCCACACTCACCTGACTCCAATCTGTGGCTGTACAACCCTGCAATTCGAGCTGCGCCACTTCATCCGTTGTTAAGTTTCTGTAGTTCATAAAATTTGGTCTTCAGCTTGAGGGTACAGGAAATCGTTATAAGGATATTTCTGCACATGCAGCTCTCTCACCCGCTTATACATTTCCTCCCTCAGGTTATCAATATTTGTCTTCTCTTTGGCAGAGATGAAGATGCAATCGTCCTCCATCTTTGCCATCCAAGAATGCATCAGTTCTTCTAACGAGATGTTCTCTTTGGTCTTGGGAGTCAGGTCGTCTGGGTCTTTCTCCACAAACGTGTAGGCATCCACCTTGTTAAAGATAATCATTGTGGGCTTGCCTCCGGCATCAATCTCAGCCAGCGTCTTATTCACCACCTTGATTTGCTCTTCAAAATCAGGGTGAGAAATATCTACTACATGCATCAGCAGGTCAGCTTCACGCACCTCATCGAGGGTAGATTTGAAGGAATCCACCAGGTCTGTAGGCAACTTGCGTATGAATCCTACAGTGTCGCAAAGCAGGAAAGGCAGGTTGTCAATCACCACTTTGCGGACAGTTGTATCAAGAGTGGCAAACAGTTTATTTTCGGCAAACACCTCACTCTTGGCCATAAGGTTCATAAGGGTTGACTTACCCACATTGGTATAACCCACAAGAGCCACACGAATCATACGGCCCCTGTTCTTACGTTGGGTGGACATCTGCTTGTCAATATCAGCCAGTCTTTGTTTGAGCAACGACATTCGGTTGAGGATAATTCGACGGTCCATCTCCAACTGGGTTTCACCAGGGCCACGCAAGCCCACCATACCTTTGCCGCCACCTGCTCCAGAGCCACCTCCCTGTCGTTCAAGGTGTGTCCACAAACGTTGCAAACGAGGCAGCATGTACTTATATTGCGCCAATTCCACTTGAGTCTTGGCACTCGCTGTCTGAGCTCGCATAGCGAAGATGTCAAGAATGAGGGAAGTTCTATCGAGTATCTTAATCTTCAGTACCTGCTCGATATTACGAAGCTGTTTGGGTGATAGCTCATCGTCGAAGATAACCATACCCACTTCTCGCTCAGCATCTTCCTCATCCAGTATATATTGTTTGATCTCCTGCAGCTTACCCTCGCCCACATAGGTAACAGCATGTGCTTGCACCAACTTTTGGGTAAAGCGCCTAACCACCTTCGCGCCAGCAGTCTCAGCCAGAAACTCCAACTCGTCGAGGTATTCATTCGTTTTCTGTTCGTTCTGCCTTTGGGTAATCAAACCCACCAGCACAGCGGTCTCGGTTTTAGCCTCGGATATAACAAATTCCTTCATTCAATACAGTTGTCGATAGTTTAACAAGGCAAAAATAATAAAATCCTTTGAAAAACCATGAAAAAAAACGAACAAATTAAAGGAAGAACAGCGAAGCACCGATTACACTGATGATGGCACCCACGATTTCGAGAGGTTTAACCTCTTGTTTGAACAATACATGAGCCGGCCAGATGATGAGGACAGGCACCAGCGCCATCAATGTGGATGCGATACCTGCTTCAGTATATTGTACAGCCATCAACGACAAAGAAACACCTATAAACGGACCAGTAAGGGTTGCCCCGATAGCTGCCTTCATACCTTTACTGTCCTTCAAGGCGATGGGCAGGGTATAGAACTGTTTCTGGAAGGCCATCACACAAAGGAAGCCCAAGCTACCAGCTATCGCCCTGATAAAGGTGGAAGCGAAAGGCAAAAGGTCGTTCACAGCATCCATACCTTCAGGCACACCTGCCTCATAGTGGTTCATGCCCACCTTACTGAGCACCAAGCCCAAACCTTGACCTACACCAGCCCCTATGCCAAAAATAACTCCTTTCAGCGGGAGTTTCAACGCCACTCTATGATGACTCTCCTTATTGCCTTTATTGAGTACAGACATACCAATACCCACCAGGGTTATCAACATACCTATCCAGGCTTGCAGATGAAGGTGTTCACCCAGCATAATCCAACTGGCAAAAGCAGCTGTGGGAGGAGCCAAGGTCATAAAGAGCTGTCCGAAACGGGAGCCTATCAGGATATAAGAATTGAAAAGACAGTAGTCGCCAAAGACATAGCCCACCAAACCAGACATCAAGAGCCACATCCAAGCTTGCGGACCGGCATATTGCGGGATGGGTGAACCAGTGAAAAACCACAATGTGACTCCCAACAGAAAAAGTGAGAGCAGCATGCGGATGACGTTTAATTGTAAGGCTCCGAGTCGCTTACTTGCCACTTCGGAACAAAGAGCAGTGATGGTCCAAGAAAAAGCCACCACCAGCGATATAGTTTCGCCTAAATATAACATCGTGATAGGTTGAAAACATTATCCCCGCCGTTTGGCGGGGATAAACCATTCATTTTATTTCACCTGAATAACCAGATACTTGCTGGCACTCCAGAACTGAGTGGGGTTGGTGATGTTCAGAGTAAGTTCACCTCTGGCATCCTTATCCAAAGTATAAGTGCCTGCTGGATGACTGGTCAGGAGAGTTGCTGACTTAGAGTAGAGACGAATCTCCTTTGTGGTACGGATATCACACTCTGTGAAGTAATCCAGGTTGGCCTCATCGCTCTTCAACACTTCACCCTTGCTGAACAGCTCACCGTTCTTGAACAGTCCACCACCAGTCAGAATCTTCTGCTCCTTGAGCTCGCTCTTAGTTCCAAATACAAACCAAGCTGTGTTCAAGGCACGGTCCTGCTGTTCAACAACTTCCGTCTTAGCCATATTCTGAGCATGCAATTCTTCAGTTACAGCTGTCAACTCACTTACCGTCTCATCCAACTCCTGGATACGGATGTTCTTAGCCATCAGTTCCTGTTGCAGAGAAGTTATTTCAGCAGCTTTCTCCTCCAACTGCTTGGTGAAAGTTTCAACAGCTTTCTTAAGCTGAGAGTTCTGGTTCTTGCTGTTGGCGAGTTGTTCGTTGAGCTTTGCAATCTGCTCACGGTTCTCCTGCATGGTCTTTTGGATAAACTCGATATCACGTGCTATCTGCTGCTTGGCGCTGGCAGAACCCTCTGCCATAGAGCCGCGTTGCAAATCCACACGGTTTTCAGCTGCACTAATCTGACGGAAGCCTTCGGTAATCTGGTTGAAAGTACCCATCATCTCGTCCAACTCAGCATCGCGCACATTCAGTTCATTCATCAGTGAGTCATTCTGCGCCTGCAGATTCTTGTCGTTGCCACCCAGACTATTGCAAGATGCAAAGCTAACAGCGGCAACCATCAATGTAAACATAATTTTCTTCATACGCTTAAACATTTTTATCTTTTCCAGCCACTACAATCACAAATTCACCGCGTGGCTCGGTTTCGGTGAAATGGGTTATCAATTCTGCAAGGGTGCCTCTTAGGGTTTCTTCATGCACTTTAGAAATCTCTCTCGACACAGATGCTTCTCTATCCTTACCAAAAGCCTCACCCAGTTGGGTAAGGGTTTTGAGCACCCTATAGGGTGACTCATAGAATACCATCGTTCTCGTCTCTTCCACTAAAGCGTTGATGCGAGTCTGACGACCTTTTTTCTGTGGCAGGAAACCTTCAAAACAGAACCTGTCACAAGGTAAACCGCTATTCACTAAGGCTGGAATGCATGCTGTCGCTCCTGGCAGGCATTGTATCTCCACCCCAGCTTTAGCACACTCCCTGGCCAAAAGAAAACCTGGGTCAGAGATGCCTGGTGTGCCTGCATCAGATATCAAAGCCACATGCTCGCCAGCCAGTAAACGCCTTACTAAAGGCTCCACTGTTTGGTGCTCATTGAATTTATGGTGGGCATATAAGGCACCATGTTGTATATCAAAATGCTTCAGCAAGATGCCAGAAGTCCGGGTGTCTTCCGCCAAAATCACATCTGCTTCCTTCAAGATACGGATGGCTCTTAGCGTCATATCCTCCATGTTTCCCACTGGGGTAGGTACGATATACAAGATACCTGTTTTCATGCTCTCTTTTCAATAAATTCGGGGGCAAAGTTATAAATTAATTGGCTTAAAATAGCAAATACTCCACAAAAGTAGTACTTTTGTAACTAAATTTAGTATTTGTATATGGAAGTTTATTCTGAAAACAATATGCAAGAGACCCGTAGAAGAGGTAGAATCGAGGTTATTTGCGGATCGATGTTCTCTGGCAAGACGGAAGAACTGATACGCCGCATGAAGCGTGCCAAGTTCGCCAAGCAGAAGGTGGAGATATTCAAACCCTCCATCGACACCCGCTACTCCGAGGATGATCTGGTGACTCATGAGGGTCAGAGCATTGCCTCCACCCCACTCGACTCTTCTGCCAGCATCCTTTTGCTTTCGTCAGATATCGACGTTGTGGGTATCGACGAGGCACAGTTCTTCGACATGGGTTTGCCAGACATCTGCAATCAACTTGCCGACAATGGTGTGCGTGTGATTGTTGCTGGTCTTGATATGGATTTCAGAGGAGTTCCTTTCGGACCTATGCCTCAACTGATGGCGATAGCCGACGAGGTAACCAAGGTGCATGCCATCTGCGTGGAGTGTGGCGACCTGGCGATGTATTCTCATCGCAAGGTAAGTGGGGAGAAACAGGTGATGTTAGGTGAGACGCAAGAGTATGAGCCTTTGTGCAGAGCTTGTTATAAAAAGATTAGGAGGTAAAGTATGATTTTGAACAAGGAGATAACATTTGACAAATTTATTCGTGCCGCGATGGGAGTGGTGATTGCGGTCATCATCCTCATGATACTCAACAGGCTGAGTAATGTGCTGTTGCCTTTCTTTGTGGCTTGGCTCATTGCCTACCTCATATTCCCTATGGTGCAATTCTTCCAATATCGATGCAAAATGAAGTATCGTGTGTTGGCGATTATCTGTGCTATTACCGTAGTAACGGCTGTAGGCTTGGGCATTTTCTTCTTGATTATTCCTCCAATGGTGTCTGAGTCGCTGCGTATCAAGGATTTGTTGTTTGAATACATCGAGTCATCCCCTTCTGATGGTGTGCCTGCGATGATTCACGGTTTCATTGAGCAACACCTGAACCTTGAACAGCTCAAATCCTTGATTAAACGTGAGGATTTTATCACGGCTGTGCGTGACGCTCTTCCCAAAGTGTGGTCTGTTATAGCAGAGAGTGTGAATGTGGTGTTTAGCTTCTTCTCCTTGCTGATGATTCTGCTCTACACTATATTTATCTTGTTGGATTATGAGAGTATCTCTGAGGGATGGGTAAACCTGGTACCTAAGCGTTATCGTCCGTTCAGCATAAAGTTAGTAGGCGATGTGAAGGACGGAATGAACAAGTATTTCCGTGGGCAGGCAATAGTGGCTACTTGTGTAGGAATCCTGTTCTCCATTGGTTTCCTGATCATCGACTTCCCATTGGCCATTGGCTTGGGTATGTTCATCGGCTTGCTGAATATGGTACCTTACCTGCAAATGCTGGGGTTCATCCCTACCATCATACTGGCCATCTTGAAGTCGGCTGATACAGGGGGAAACTTCTGGCTCATCCTGCTGTCAGCCATAGCGGTGTTCGCTGTGGTGCAGGCCATTCAGGACGCTTATCTGACACCCAGGATTATGGGTAAGGTGACAGGCTTGAGCCCTGCCATCATCCTACTTTCGCTCTCCATCTGGGGTTCGCTGATGGGTGTGATGGGTATGATTATTGCCCTACCCATCACCACTTTATTGATTTCTTATTACCAGAAATACGTAATAAACCGAGAACATCTCAAGAAAGAATAGGACAAAAAAACAAGCCTCCCTCAAGCGGGGAGGCTTATTTGTTTCTTTTACTCTTTCAAACGAATATAGTACCAACAGTTTACTTCGGAATGTCTATCCATTCGGGCTGCCAATAGGAGAAATTCCACTTGATGCCACGATGAAGAATCTTGTCAGCCTCAGCCTTTGGTATTTCCTTATCGTCCAAGACATAGGTCTCTTTGCCGTCCTGATCGCTGACAGAAACCAATGTATGCGCAGCCACACTGCTCAGCAGCTGAAACGCGATGGTTACAGGACTATTGTTGGCATAGCCCCTGAACACCACCCAGTTTCCTTCCAATATCACATCGGCATAGATATCCTGCGATTCCAATCCAAGGATAACAGGATGGCTGGCTACCTGTCCGAACCAGGCACCGTGCTTGTTGTCACTGTTCCTGAAGCATATCTCAGGAATGCCGTCATTGTCAAGGTCTATAAGTGCATATTTGTCTAACGACTTATGCGTGAAATTAGGGGCTAATTCCTCATACATCTGGTTTATCTTGCCCATATCACTCAGATAAACGCCCAAATACTCGTATTCGTCGAAGCCCTTGCCGTCTTCATGGATGCCGCCCAAACCCGGGTCTCTGGGTCCCACTTCCTGCCTGCGGCTCTCGCTCTCGCCATTATCATCATTCCAGATATAGTCAACCTCTTCGAAGGAGAGCACATTCACATTGCCGCGCGAATCGGCAGAATGCCACATCTCGCATCCGTCGAGCATAATCTTGCGGTCAACAGCGAACAGCAGTCCGCTATTGCGGAAGAAACGGCAGTTATTGAACCAAACGTTAGTGGTGTGATAGGTTGTCAAGCCTCCGGCATTGTCGAAAAAGTCACAGTTTATGAATGTGGCGTTGTTGCAGTCAATCAGCCACATAATGCCGTCGGAGCAGTCGCGTATCAGGCTGCTCACCATATTGATGACGCTGCAGTTCATAGCTTCTATGCCATAAGTGCCGCAGCCATACAGGTCGCAGTTAAAGATACTGGTATCATAACAATAATGGGCTCCTATCACAGCTCCTGAACAGGTACCTTCCTCGGTATGTCCCATCACCAGGTTCTGGAAGCGAATGTTGGAGCATCTCCACAGGTTAATCACACAGGCATAGCGCGGTTCCACAATGAGCTGGCTGTTGGCACCGCCGATAATGGTGAGGTCAGCAATGTTCTTCAGTGTCAGTTGCCTTCCGTCATATACCTCATCGCTGGCGATGCGGATGGCGTATTCACCCACCTCTTTCTCATAGTCATACATATCGCTTACCCAGTCATTATACTTGCCTACGAAGAAATCGGGGTCATTGAGCACAGGAGAGAGATTGATGGTTATCCCTTCGGCTATGCGCACTGTGCGGTTACTACCCAAGGCATCAATAAACTCTGCTGCCGTAGTTACGGTGATATCCACATATTCGGCAAAGTCATCGTCTTCCTCCTCATAGTCATCTATGTCATAATCTTCGCCGACTACCTGCGCACTGACTGCCACCACAGCCATCAGAGCCAGCATCATCAAAAAAAACTTTTTCATAGCGATCTGCATTTTAGTATAACTTACTTACTATCATTCCTCATGATTCGGCACCAACAGGTCTTCCCACTTCGTTATTCCCATAGGACCTTTGCCCTGATACTCGAAGAGCTTGTAATTGCCGTCGAACCACTTATTAACCGAATAGCCTGTCTCGATCAAGTCGGTCGTTCCCCAGTTCTGCATGGGATGGGCAATCATGTTGTCACCCATCGTAATGGGATGATTCATATTGAACAAAGGAGATTCAGGCCAGTTGGAGAAGAAACGGCACGAGTCGATAATCACATCCTCGTTGCCCCAGCTGTTGAAAAGCGAGAATTCCTTGTTGGCGAAGATGTCACAGTTATAGAATGTCAGGTGCCTGCTGTCGTTCAGCTCCGCTATGCCATAAGTGCAATGACGGATAAGAGAATTCATCAGCGTCACATGCTCCGCCTGGCGCGTACAGATTCCGTAAGTGCCACAGCCGAAGAGGTCGCAGCTGTTGATGACCACATTACGCGAATTTTCCACATTGATGACACCTCCGTCGCAATAACCCTCAAAGGAATGACCCAGGATGAGGTTGTCGATCATGATATCTTCGCAGGAATTCAAGGAGAGAACGAAAGAATAGCGGGGTTCGGCATATAGCATCGAGCCGCTGAGTCCGCGAATGGCAAGGTGCCTCATATTGGTAAGCACCAGCTGGCGTCCGTCGAAAACTTGCTCTCCCACAACAGCCTCCTGATCGGCATCCACCTCGCCGGTCACATCATCCACAAGAAGTCGGTTGGCCTTCTTGCCGAAATCGGGATCTTCCAGCATCTTGGTGACATTGATAACCACATCCATATCGAGCAGAATCTCCCTGTCACTGCCCAAGGCATCGAGGAACTCCTTCTCGTTCTTCACGACAATCCGCTGACCAAATTCAGTCTCCATAATTTCGGGTGTCCTCACCCCATGACGCATATAGTCGGAAAGCTGCAGCTCCGATATCACCATCTGCAGGTTGGTCTGCCCGATCACCGAAAGACCCTGTCCTGTCATCAGGCGCTTCTGCAAGGAATGACGGATTCCATCCAACTCATACTTGGTGAAGTGTGACAGATAGCGGGCATTCATCATATAGGTATCAAGCAACTCTTCAACTGGCTTTTCCTCATACTCACGCTGCCTGATCACGCATTCATTGAGGTTATAGCTGAAATCGTGCTTGGCCAGTGTCCACACGGCATTTCCTTCCTTGTTTCTCATCACCAGATACTCCTTGCCGTCAAACACGATATGCTCAGCCTTCCACCCCGACTTGGCGCGGAAAGGCACATCCTTGAAGCCCTCGCCAATGGGAAGAACGGTGTAGTCGGTTTTGGTCATGCGCTTCAGCAGGCCCTGTATGGCATCCCCGTCAATGCGTTCACCAAACATGTTCACAAACTGGCCGCTGATGCTCATGCTGTAGTTGGCATATCCGTCGAACCACCAGCTGCCGTTGTTAATATTTTGCGCCTTGAGCTGTGCCAAAGCCAAGAACATCATCAAAAAGAGAACTATTCTTTTCATTTTTCAGGAGAATTACAGGGTTATTACCGCGGACCTAAATCCCTAAACTCAACATCCTCGCCTCGCTCATCGTTCATGATGTAGTCGAGCTCGTCAAACGAGAGCAGATTCACATTGCATCTGTCAGCCACAGGATGCCAAAACTCGCAATTATCCACCATCGTCTTCCTGTCGATATAGAACAGGCAGCCGCCGTTGCGGAAGAAATGGCAGTCGCGGAACTTGGTGTCGGTGGTAAGGTATGACCACACCCCACCGCCATTGTCGTAGAAGTCACAATTGGTGAATACAGAGCGGTGGCAGTAGTTCAGGTCAATGATGCCGTCGGAGCATTCGCTGACAATGCTGTTCGACATAATGATGTCGTCGGAGTTGAGGGCTGAGATAGCATAGAGTCCGGGACCGAAGAAACCGCAATGGTTAAAATACACCATATTACAGTTTTCCATATTGATGACACTGCCGTAGCACTTTTCCAAGCCTTTAGACTCGGAGTGTCCTAAATTCAGGTTCTCGAAATTGATGTCTAAGCAATTCTTGAGCGTGAACAGGTTGGCATGCCGGGAATCCACCTCAATTCCTGAACCTGTCTTGCCGATGATGTAAAGTCTCTCCACATTCATCAGAACCAGCTGGTATTCTCCTTCTTCCACCTCCTCGCTGACGATAGTCTCTCCGTCGGTCACCAACTGGTCGATATCATACGTCCTGCGGCGGTTGTCCTCATAGAAAAGCGTCTCGCTGCCGAGCACATTACTCAGGTTGATGGTTATATTCTCGGCAATCGTTATCTGGCGGTTGCTGCCCAAGGCTTTGATGAAATCAACGGCATTATCCACCTCAAACAGTTGCATCTCATCGTAATCCTCGTAGTCCATGTAATCTGGAACAACCGGAACATCCTCCTGCGCCATCAAGGCGAGCGCGGAGAGTGTCATAAACAATGTCAAAAGCACTTTTTTCATAATCGTAGTCATTTATTCTGAGGTCCTACACCTTCCCTGCGCTGCTCATTCTCGCCGCGGTCGTTATTCCAAATATAGTCAACTTCCTCATACGACAGCACGTTCTCAGTGCCTCGCGAATCATCCGGCTGCCACATCTCACAGGCATCGAGCATCACCTTGCGGTGTACATTGAACAGCTCACCCAAGTTACGGAAGAAGCGGCAATTATTAAACTTCAGCTCAGGAGTATCATAGGCAGACACACCGCTCTTGTTGTCGTAGAAGTCGCAATTCGTGAAAGAGCAGTTATAATCGTCGTTCAGCCACATGATGCCCTCGGAGCAGTCACGGATAACAGAGTTTGTCATCTCGATAAGGCTGGTGTTCTCGGCATAGATGCCATAGGTGCCGCAGCCATACAGGTCGCAATTCTCCACATACATGCCGTGGAAGTACTTCGAGCCTATCACGGCTCCCATGCAGTAGCCCTCGTCGGTATGCCCCATCGTGAGGTTACGGAATTTGATTTCGGTGCTCCTGTACAGATTGAACACGCACGCATAGCGCGGCTGCACCACGATCTGACTGCCGTTACCGCCCTCGATGGTGAGGTTGTGCACATTGTACAGGGTAAGCTGGCGACCGTCATACACCTCCTCGCTGAAGATCCACACCGCCCCGTCGTGATACTCTTCCATGTCGCCATCCATCCAGTTGGTGTGACGGTTATCCCAGAAGAAATCCTGATCGTTCAGGATGCTGCTCAGGTTCAGTGTCACGCCATCGGCAATGCGCACAAGGCGGTTGCTGCCTAAAGCCAAGATAAACTCCCTCTCGTTACTTACCTCCACTTCAACATATTCATCGAAGTCAGCATCTTTCTGTGCAATGCCATCGTCTTCTTCTATATAGTCACCGTCGCCAACATAGTCGCCTTCGCCAAACTCGCCAGACTCTATACGTGCCATGAATTCTTCACGGCTCATCAGGGGCTTCAGGCGCTGGTTAGGGTTAATCTCCAGCTCGGTCTCTATCAGCTGCATGTTTATCTTGCCCTTGAAGCTCAGGTCTGGCATGTCCTGCAACTGCGCCTTCATCTCCCTGAGTTCCTCCGGCGAGAATCGGGCAAGATACTGGCCATCCATGAGATAGGTGTTGAGCATCTCACTCACAGGGTACTCATCGGCTGTGATACCGTTCAGATACACATCTACAATGCTCATGACATTGTCTTCATCCATGAGGGTAATCACACTCACGATCCTGTCCTGCGGATTCTTGAAGGCCATGAAGGTGATGCCCTGCTCACTGATATAATCTACTTTCCAGCCGCCTTCAGCGCGCAGGAAAGGGATATATCCTTGCGCGTTCAGGACATACTGACCTTTACCATTACCAGCTTTCAAGTTGAACTGATAGTAGTTGTTATCAATGTCATAGCCTTCAAGGTGGGCAGCACCTGTGGTTTCATCAACCTCAGTGGCCACGAAGCGGATGCGTCCGTCCCAGAACACATCGTACTCGTTGATTACCTGCGCCTTGACCGCCATCACAGCCAGCAGCGCCAACAATGTCAATAAAAACTTTCTCATATCTCCACTATTTTTATTGTAAACCATGCCATTTTCCCTTGCTGCGTTTGCACTGCACATAGAGCGAAGGGCAGTTAAATACCTTGAACAGGTCGTCATCCGAAGTCTTCACAATCTCGACAGAACGCTGCTCGGTGTCCCATCCCTTGCCCATGATATAGATATACATCACCATGCCGTCGAAGAGCTGCATCTCCTGGTGCTTATTCACGCTGGCTTTCATCTTGACGGTATAGGGCTTGGTGGGGTTATACCCGTTCCCTGGGGTAGCTCCCTGCAGGGTGGCAGCAGGCAGGTAACGCTGGCGGTATGTGTCGCCCTCGCCCACATCCTTCAGTTTGTCGCGCACCACCGACAGCACAGAGCTTACATTGCTTGGTGTATTGATGAGTTTGATGCACTCTTCACCTACTTTACTATCGCGTGCATACATCTCCATTGCCATAGGCATCATGGCAGCCACCCCATAAGGTGTCTCGCCGAGGAAGTGATAAACTGCCTCAAACTCATCGAAGTCGGCAGGAACGTTAGTGAAGGTCACCTCGCCCGTTGCCTTGGCATTATACTTGTCCATTGACAAGTTGCCTTTCATCGTATATACATGACTGCCATAAGTCAGCGTTTGCTGAGCATGAGCCACAACTATCGCCGCTATCAGGAAGCAGATTGTCAATATCAATTTTTTAGAAGTTTCCATATACTTTCAACATTCAAGTAACCAACCATCTTTACTATTACAAAGGTACAAAAAATAAATGTGACAGCCAAACATTTAGGCTGTTTTTTCCAAAAAAAGTTGCAGGAGCAATTTTGCCCTGAAGTACGTTATATAACACCTAACCTAACATCTAACATCTAACA
>JAGCGS010000017.1 GCA_017649485.1 Bacteroidaceae bacterium
GTTTTTCGATAAGTTTTTATCGTTTTTATTTGGTTGGTATTGATTTAATTTCTACTTTTGCATATCGATAAACGATAAATAAACAAATTAAAACGATAAATACGACTATGAGTACAAGTTTATTTCAGAGCATCAAAAAGAATCCAGTGAGCACAATTATCTGGTTGCTCTTTATGAGTTATGTTGCCTATTCTATTATTGACGATGTCCAAACCATGCGTCATGCTACAACAGATTACGATTACTGCGTAGGGCTTTGCAGTCTGTTTGAGTTCTTAGGCAAGTCCATCACCTGGTGTATCTACTTCGTTGTGTGCTATCTTACTTATGTGCATAAGCAGTACACTCGTTGGATTCTTCGGTTGTATTATCTCACGGTTGTAGTATTCATCATATATTATATAGCTGCAGGCAATGTGTTCGACTATGTTTTCAATCACATTGGCACAGAGCATCTCGATCGTTTCCCATCCATGACCCGCAGTTTATATGGTGCACCACTCTATTTTATCGTATTCAGCTTCTTATTTATGCCTAAACTCATCAAGGATATTATCAAACTTAAAAAAGAACAAGAGCTTACAGTATAATTTCTAAAACTATTTACATATGAAAAAGAAACTGAATATATTCTGCGTGTTGATATTGCTGCTGATGGCAGCACAAGTAGTAATGACATTTGTAACTGGAGCAGATGCCTTTATGGAAGGTTGGGAAAAAGGTAGTGAAGAAGGAATAGCACATACCTGGAGTGCACTCTTTGGATTCTTCGTTAAGCTATTTGCCGTAGTTGCAGCCTTTGTATCATTCATCAGCTTCTTCCGTTTTATCCTCAACGTCAATCATAATAAGGTGTTTGTATGGGAGAATGTTCACCTGCTGCGACTCACAGCCTATGGCCTGATGATACTTGCAGCAGTAGCTGCTGGCGATGAGCTCTATTCGGGATGCAGCTTTACCGAAGTTTACGATCATTTCTTTGATGCCTTTCTATTTGGCACATTCAATCTGATTATCTCCGAGGTATTCGCCATCGGACTAAAATTACAGGAGGAACAGGATTTAACTATTTAACGGCTTATGGGACAGATCATTGTAAATCTTGATGTAGAGATGGCCAAGCGCAAGATGTCGCTTAGTCAACTTGCCGACCGCGTAGGGCTTACCCTTGCTAATCTCTCGATATTGAAGACGGGTAAGGCCAAGGCCATCCGCTTCAGCACCCTCGAGGCCATCTGCCGCGAGCTGGGGTGCCAACCTGGCGACATACTTGAATATAGAGACGAATTATCAACATCCCCTAAAAATTCTGACTGATATGAAAAAGAATAAAATCTACAGCAAGAACTATCATCTCATTATCTTGCCAGCATTCGCTATCCTCACGTTGATACTCTTGGTATTAGGCATCAAAACGGCTCATCATGCAGGTTATCATTTCAACCCCACATTTTTGGTGTTCATTTTAGCTTATCTCATCGCTAATCACATCATCATTTGCGTTATTCGTAAACCCAAGCTCATCATCACCGATTATTCTGTAATCGTCAATGCCGAAGAGCCCTGGGAAGTGTTTTTCGAGGAGGTCGATTCTTTCTACCTCTCAAGCTTCAAGAAGCAGGACCTCATCAGCATCCGCTACAAAAAGGATGTAGAAGCCGGCATCAGCGATCTGGAGATAGAAAATGGGCGCATCTTCCGCATCCGTTATCCAGAGAACCTTCATCCAGGCCAGCCTTATGACATCTACGTCACAGGTCTTGCTAAAAAGCCCCATGAGATTCTTGAAATATTAAATAAGCATATAGGTAAGGAAGAAATCAACTAAATCACAATCCTTCGTTGGTAATGCTTATGTTTTTTACCTTCTCACCGGGAGTTATGTCTGCCTCACGTGGGAAATATACCGGCTCGTTCTGCTGCATCGGAAGAATTCGCAGTTCCAGTTCAGTACATCCTTTAGGCAGTCGCCAAAGCCCGAAGAGGAACGGGCGACCATTGTTGAAATGGTCGGCTATCAGTCTGCCACCAGCATATAGTCGCGCACAGTCTCCCTGATAGTCAATAGTCAGCAGACGCTGAATATTCTCAACGGCCTCTACAGGCACTTTCACACGATAGACGGCAGCCTGCTCAAAATCCTCGTCGGTTGGTTCCTCTGCCACCTTGTTCACGCCTATTGTGATAGTGCGCAGCGTTTTTGCTTCGCGCACTTTCTCATAGGTGGCGCTAAAAACAGAATAATCCTGATTCGCCTGCGGCAGGAACAATCGGCCAGCCTCATCGCTCGTCAGCAAATAGATATTCTTATACACTGGTTTTTCAGTGCCCCTCGCCTTCACATTTCGCAGCACTTTTCCGTCGTTTAGCACAATCGTTGTGGGCATGCCCTTTATCTGCTCCATGTATAGCTTTCCATCGCGTTTGGCGATAAGCTGTGCAGTGGCATAGCGGATGCCATCGATGTTGATAGGCAGGATACAGATTGTCCCTGCAGGGATGTTCATCTTGGGCAACTTTACACCACACGCCTCCAGCCGAACATCTCTCTTGGCAGAGAGATTCTGCAGGCGTTCATAATTATTGATAAAGATAAATCCGCTACCACTCTTTGAGCGTACAGCCCAGCGCAAAAACGAATCATCGCCTTTCATAATCGACTGGCGACAGGGGAACTCAGCCTCCATCGGTGCTAGCTGCTCGCCCCAGTCTTGCATGAACAGGTGCAGCTTACGAAGCATAAAATAGTGCGGATTACGCTGTCCGA
>JAGCGS010000018.1 GCA_017649485.1 Bacteroidaceae bacterium
ATAAAGGATGGATGCCCTGTAAGGGCTAAAGCCATAAAATATTAGGCATGTTCGGACGGATTTACAAATCCGACCGAACGGGACGATAAAAGGCAGGTATAAAACCTGCCTTTTATCGTCGGAAAGAGGCGACTCGAACGCCCGACCCCTACGTCCCGAACGTAGTGCGCTACCAACTGCGCTACTTTCCGCACTGAATATAATGTGGTGTCACCAGGAATCGAACCGGGGACACAAGGATTTTCAGTCCTTGCTCTACCAACTGAGCTATGACACCATTGTCCGCCAAAAGCGACTGCAAAGATAAATAGTTTTTTCGATACGGCAAACGAGAAGCCCGAAAAATTTGCGTATATTCATTTTTTGCCTTATCTTCGCTGAAAATTAATTATTATGGCTATAGAACTGGGAAAAATCAATAGTCTCGAGATTGTAAAGGAAGTAGATTTCGGACTCTATTTAGACGGTGGCGAAGAAGGAGAAATACTGCTGCCTGCGCGTTATGTACCTTATCAATATGAGATAGGGCAGAAACTTGACGTTTTTGTGTATCTTGACAATGAGGAGCGACTGGTGGCAACCACACTCAAGCCATACGTGCAGGTGGGCGAGTTTGCCTATCTGCAGGTGTCATGGGTGAACCAATATGGCGCTTTCCTCGACTGGGGACTGATGAAGGACTTGTTCTGTCCGTTCCGGGAGCAGAGGCGTAAGATGGAGGTGGGCTATAGTTACATTATCCATGCGCATATCGATGAGGAAAGCTTCCGCATCATGGCTTCTGCCAAGGTGGAGAAATACCTCTCTAACGACATGCCTCCCTATCAACCCGACGATGAGGTGGATTTGCTGGTGTGGCAACGTACCGACTTGGGCTATAAGGTAATCATTGAGAATAAGTACCAAGGTCTTGTCTATGAGAACCAGGTGTTCCAACAGCTGGAGATAGGCAAAAGGCTGAAGGGGTATATTATGCAGGTGCGTGAGGATGGCAAGGTGGATGTGGCGTTGCAACGCTCAGGTCGCCAGCAAACCCTCGACTTTGCCGACACCTTATTAAATTATATGGAGCGCAACGGGGGACGTTGCTACCTGCACGATAAAAGCCCTGCCGAAGAAATCTACGAACGTTTTAAGGTCAGCAAGAAGGTGTTCAAGAAAGCCGTAGGCGATCTTTATAAGCGCAGGCTCATAGAGATTACTGACAGTGGATTGCGCCTTTTGTAATTTTAACGAAAAAAATAGCTTATTATTTTGCAAGCTCCGCAAACTTTATGTACATTTGTGAGCAGAATAAACATTTTAACTTTAAAAATATTAATATCATGGATTCATCTTTAAAAGTAGAAAAGCCCTATGTAGTGGGCATTGATATCGGTGGAACTAACACAGTGTTTGGCTTGGTTGACGCACGTGGTACTGTAGTGGATGTTGACAAGATCAAGACTGGTAAGTATGAAAAGGCTGAGGATTACGTTGATGCAGTTTGCACAGGTCTGGAAGCCCTGATTGAGAGAAATGGTGGCAAAGATAAAGTAAAGGGCATTGGTATCGGTGCTCCTAACGGCAACTATTATACTGGTACGATCGAGTTCGCTCCTAACCTGCCTTGGAAGGGCATCGTGCCTCTGGCTCGTCTGTTCGAGGAAAGAATCGGCATCCCTACCGCTTTGACTAACGATGCTAACGCGGCTGCTATCGGTGAGATGACCTATGGCGCTGCTCGTGGTATGAAGAACTTCATCATGATTACCCTGGGTACGGGTGTTGGTAGCGGTATCGTTATCAACGGTCAGATGGTTTATGGCTGCGATGGTTTCGCAGGTGAGCTGGGTCACGTAACCATCCGTCGCGACGGGCGCCTCTGCGGTTGCGGTCGCAAGGGCTGTCTGGAGGCTTACTGCTCTGCTACAGGTGTAGCTCGCTCTGCTCGCGAGAAATTGGCTCAGAGCACAGAGCCAAGCTTGCTCCGTGACATCCCAGTAGATGACATCACCTCAAAGGATGTGTTCGATGCCGCTAAGCAAGGTGACAAGATTGCTAAGGAAATCTTCGAGTTCACTGGCCAGCTGCTGGGTGAGGCATTCGTTGACTTCATCGCATTCTGCAGCCCAGAGGCTATCATCCTCTTCGGTGGTTTGGCACATGCAGGCGACCTGCTGTTCGAGCCTATCCGCAAGACTGTTGACGCTAACGTAATGCCTATCTTCAAGGGCAAGTGCAAGCTGTTGATGAGTGAGCTGAAGGACGCTGATGCTGCCGTATTAGGTGCAAGTGCACTGGGATGGGAGCTGAAGGAACTCGAGGCGTAAGTCTCATTTTTACACATAATCAACGACGAGGGGACGCTTCATCAGAAGCGTCCCCTCTTTCTGTTTTACGGGCTATATCATCCCCCCATCCTTCATTATTCATTATTCATTCCACATAGTACGCCCTGTGGGCAGGGATTTCGCCTGTGAATTTATAGAATCCTAAACCACCATCGCCCTCGCTCAGCACATATACATTTGAGCCAAGTGATGAAGCGGGTGTAGAACTATTTGTGCCTTTTAGCTTGTTATCACCTGGTTTGTCACACCCTTGGTCGGTCTTGTCCAGTCCAATCTTGTCGGTATCGCTCATGATGATTACGCCAAAGTTGTCAGGTATCAAGTCGCCATCACCCAGCAGATACAGCGCATGGTCATCGCCCTTTATGTAGAAAGCCTGTGAGCCTTCGGGCAGCCGATAGTTGTTTGATGAATAGAACGTGGCCCAGTACTTGGTGACTCCGTTAAAAGTCGCTTGATGGGCTGTGATAAACATGCGTGGTTCAAAAGCCAGCTCACCGCTCATGGTTTCCATGTTGGTTACCACCACCACCTCAAGGTCATTATTGTTGCTCACGAAGTTAGCCTTCGAGCCATTGCCATTCAGCCCCTCAGTGAATGTCTTGCCGTTAATACCGCTAACATCCTTGCCTGTCCATACGCCGATGCGCGCAGTGGGTGCTAATGGACCGTCGATGTGGATGGGGGTGAAGGTATTCTTATAATATACCAGGCTGACATCATGCTCTGTATTGCCCGTGATGTTCACTTGACCGCTCACGGTGAACGTGGAAGAGGCGGATTTGATATCCACACCTATATAGTTGCCCGTGATGGTGCCGCCCGTCATGGTGAAGGTAGCATTTTC
>JAGCGS010000004.1 GCA_017649485.1 Bacteroidaceae bacterium
CATCCGCCTCGGCTTCAGTCTTGACAACGCCGAAATTCTTCACCTCCTTGTAGCCATGGCTCTTGTCTATGACCACCACGCTGATGGTGCCTGTCCTGTTTTTCTTCTTCCGGGGGAACATGGTGCAAAGGTACACAAAATTCCTGAGTCACCCAAATCACCCCAGCAAAATTTGAAAAACGCCCTGTTTATCGGGGTTTCCGAAAATGGGGCTTCTGGGAAATGTTAAAACCGACAAAGTCAGGAAAAGCAAGCAGATAATAGAGTATACCAAGAACTATGTTTCGCTGATACACCCATGTTACCTCATAGCGATTTCTCTTGCTGAAGAAATGCCAAAGTCCTCCGGCTTCCTTCTTAAGAGTTTTCAGGCGGTTATCAGAATTGATAACGCTCTCTTTAAGATTTTGAGCCAGATTAAAGGCGCGTACAATAGAGAATTCCTCTTCTTTGAGATGGTTCAGACCATATTGCCATCCCCAGCCAGATTGGTACATGGCCATTGCTGCTTCATAAGCCTCTGTTGTTATGGTATCAACTCCTTTTATGGCATCCTCAGAAGTATAATATTCTTTGCATTTCATAATTTATCGGACTCAGTGGCATTAATATTCAGTTTGATTGCATCCGCTGCCTGTTCTTTTTTCTCGTCCTCAACCTTACTATAAATCTGTGTCGTGCGGATATTGGTATGGCCCAACATCTTGCTGACGGTGTATAGATCTGTGCCGTTTGAGAGTTGTAAACAGGCGTACGTGTGGCGGAAACAGTGGAATGTTATGTGCTTGGTTATACCAGCTGCTTTTATCCATCTGGATAAGGGCTTTGAAATCCATGAAGGGGCAGGAAGTCCACCAAATACCAACTCGTCAGGATGGCCAGGCTCTCCACAGAAGAAATATGCCTGGTCAGATATCGGTGTGTACTCCACACCTTTTGTTTTCTTTTGGGTGAAGTTGATGCGATAATGCTCGCCCTCCTTGGTAATCTCCTTCCAGGTCATCTTCATGATGTCGCTATGACGTAAACCTGTTAGACCAGAGAATAGAGCTGCCCTTTTGATGACGGGATTCTCGCATGGAGTTTCCACTAATTTGTTCAGTTCGTCAAGGGTCAGATGCTCTCGTCTGCTTTCTTCTGCTTGGATGTTCTTTGACTTTGCAGCAATGTCGATGGGCAGATAGCCTTCAACAAATGCTTGTTTTAGTGCTGCCTTGAATATACTATAGTACGAACAGGCTGTATTGGTGGAAATGGTTCCGTTCTTATTACCGCCTTGTGGGGCTCTAAGGAGATACTGCTTAAACTTCTCCATTAGGTTTAGGTTGATGTTGGCAAATAGAAGCGGCTCGTTACCATTAAATTCATAAAGAAGGTCGCTGACACGAAACCATGTGTTGCACATTCCTTCATTGTTATAGTGTCTGCTCTTTGCCTCATTCCGGAAGAACTTGATGAAATCGTATTGAGATTTCTCCTTTTGCTCTGCAATAGCCGCATCCATTTCTGTGTAGAGTTCTTGGGTGTCGTACTCTTTTTGCCTGATGGCCCTGATATTATCAGCATAGATGCAGGATTCCTGATCAATGGGCGATTTGCACATAATGATTCCATTGACATCACGTTTGGGCTTATAAGTACTATTCCCCTCTGAGTCAGTTCTTGCTGTACGCTTCTTGTCCCAGATGGGAGTGGTAATTACTCGATTGACATATTCACGAACTCGTTGCGGTTTGTCCTTTCCAGGAGCAAAGACAGGATATGACTCTATGTAAAGGTACCACTCGTCGCGGTATTCCGATTTGCGGAGTTTTACAGAGGATTTTGTATTGTGAAGTGCTTTCTTCATGCGCGAACATTATTTATATAAGTTATCAATTTCCTTCTTGGGAACATACACGTAGTTGCCAATTTGCCTTGTAGGGATGGAATACTTCCTTATTTGGAGATATGCGGTACTGTCGTTCATGTGATACTTCTCACACATCTCGTTGATAGTGTAACAGTCCTCTGGTTCCAAACTGTACAACTTCGGCTTTGGCTTCTGTTTTTTAATCTGCTCTGAACGTAAAGGGAACATCTTCATCAGTTCCTCTTTGCTTACCCGAATCATCTTCTCACCTGCATTGATATGAGAAATCATCCCTTTTCGGATGAGCCTGTAGAGTGTGAATCGGCTGATATCGAACAATGCGTAGGCTTCCGATACTTTGATATAATCACGGGACTCAGGTATCTGTTTCACTATTGCATCAAGTCTTTTGTGTCTTTCCTCCTCGTCCTTTCTGCGTTTATATGCTATTTTGGAGCATTTGGGAGAGCAATACCATGATTCTATGGTCTTGGCCATGAAGGTCTCGCCACAGATCTTGCACTTTCTTGTTATTTGAAACTTTGCTGCTGCCATATCCTATATTCTTGGTTTATAATCTTATCCAAATATTCTGTTGCACTTTATCTACTTTTTTGTTGTGGTACAAATATGGTGCAAAATTATGATAAAAATATCAATCTACCAAGAAAATATCAATAATTAACATAACACTAAAAACCCGCACAAACTCAATGTTTATGCGGGTTTTCTTATGATTTACTTATCGTTGTTTATCTGTTCTTACTTCACCTCCTCGAAGTCGGCATCCTGGATGTTGTCATCCTTGGGAGGCTGCTGACCGTTGGCCTGCTGGTTGTAGAAGGGACCTTGTTGCTGGTCTCCGCCGGGCTGAGGACCAGCCTGGGCACCCTGGTACATCTGCTGGGAGGCAGTCTGCCAGGCGGTGTTGAGGGCTGCGATGGCAGTGTCGATAGCGTTGACGTCGCCAGCCTTGTGGGCATCCTTCAGCTGCTGCAGTGCCTGTTCGATGGCGGGCTTGTGCTGGGCAGGAATCTTGTCGCCACGTTCCTTCAGCTGGTTCTCGGTCTGGAAAATCATCGAGGCGGCCTGATTCATCTTGTCGATGCGCTCACGCTCACGCTTGTCGGCTTCGGCGTTCTGCTCCGCC
>JAGCGS010000019.1 GCA_017649485.1 Bacteroidaceae bacterium
ATACTTGCTATTAGCGATGCCATCACCTAACCAGCCAGCATCTTTATAGACAAGCAACTGACTATTCACCCAGTCGTTATAATACTCAGGGAAAGCCATAGCCCACAAGGGTGTAAGATTCCAATAGCCACCCCAGATAGCATCCGTGTTATAATGATTATGAACCGGCTTGCCATCTTTTCCTGTGGGAATAACACCTACTGTACCATCATTCTTAGGATAAGCACCGTTCACATCACTGGCCAGTCCTCTACCCAGCAACACATGATAAAGACCCGTATAGAATTTGATCTTGTTATCTTCCGTTCCTCCTGAAACTTTGATACGATTGAGTGCCTGATGCCATTTTTGTGTGGTGGCAGACAGTGCCTCGTCAAACGACATATGCTCTGCCTCAGTCTTCAGATTCAACTTAGCATTGGCGATAGAAGTGTACGAAAGACCGATCTTCACGTTCACCTGCTCATCCTGGCGTGTAGAGTAGTTCAAACTCATCATAGCACCCGGACCCTTAATCTCCGAACCTGCTTTCAGTTCGCCATCCTGATAGAACACATCTACTGATGCGGGCACTCTGTCAAGCACAGCATAGAAATACATTGAAACGGTGGCGCCTGCCTGATATTTCTTCACGTACTCAGGCTCTGTTATCACATAACCCTCGATGATATTACTATCCACTTGATGGATATAAGCATCTTTCACAGCACCGCTTTCACCTTGACGGTTACCGATATTAAAAAGGATATGCGACTCCTTGGATGCAGGGAAGGTGTAACGCTGAAAACCAACACGTGAGGTTGCTGTCAGCTCAACCTTCACCTGATAGTCCTTCAGCAACACGGTATAATAGCCAGGACGGGCAGTCTCATCAGCTTTATCGAAACGGGAACGGAAACCCTTGTCAGGGTCTTCAAGCTTACCCGGATTTGTCTTCACTTCACCAGTGACAGGCATCAGCGAAATACCTCCCACCTGGAACTCATGCAAACAAGGGAAACCATCAATAGAACCATGCCCGTCTTCATAGCCAACAGCCTCCCAACCTTGGTTATTACCATAGGTTCCATTGGTAGAAGCACCCAACTTTGCCAATCCAAAAGGCTCGGCTGCAGGGGTATAGAAGAACCAACGACTATGTACTGTACCGAGATTAGGCTTCACATAGTCTAATAATGTCTCGTCGAGCTTTGTGCTCTCTGGTGTAGAGCAACTCATCAAACAAGCTAAGGAAATCAATCCTAAGATAAATCTAGATTTTTTCATTTTTGTGTTATGTTTTAAGTTATCTATTGTTATCAAGTTGTGCCAATGCAAATGTATATGCACCTAAGGCAATAGCGCGACTAGCACCCAATTCAGATAATGTCACACCAATCTTCTTTTCACAGACGTATCTGACTTGTCTTCCGATCATGGGAACCTGTACAAACAGGTCTTTCCCTTCCAGGAATGCAGTCAGTTCTGCCTGGTCTGTCAGGTTATAGGCATCCATCTGCAGACAAGGGAAAGAGTCACCACCAAATGTCTTCAACTGCGCTTTCAGTTCCATCATCAGTCTTGGCATAATATATTTGGCAGCACCTGATACGCCTCCACCTATGGTCACTATACCATCAACGATGTTAAGCGCATTAACGATAGCAGCACCAGCCATCTCTCCTAGTGCCTCAAAAGCAGCGATAGCAGCCGACGGATTGCCCGTCTTTGCGCCTTCTGCAATATCAAAGATATCTTTTGGAGTAAGCATACTGGCATCGGTCTGTGCCAACTCACCATAGACTCTACGGATGGCACGGATACTCACACTCTCTTCGGCTATCAGCTCCGGATATCTCTTGTTGCGCATCAACCACAAATCGCCACCACAACCGTTATCACCGGTCAACAGCTTCCCATCTATGACCACACCTGCACCAAACCCCGTTCCTAAAGTGACGCCTATAAGATTCTTATAACGCCTGTCACACCCATGTGCCTTCAGCTGCTGGTTGATGGCAGGCAACGAACCAGCAAGTGCCTCGCCGTAAGCAAACAGGTTCCCGTCGTTATTGATAAAAACAGGCACACCAAACTTTTCTGCCAGAAACGGTCCTAACGCCACACCACCTCGAAACGAGGGGAAGTTTGGCAGGTCGCCAATGATGCCATGTTCATAATCAGCGGGACCTGGAAAGGCAAAACTGATGGCCACAGGTGCTTCATCCAGTTTATCCATCACTTGCGAGAACCCTTCGACGAGCACCTGCAGACATTTCTCTGTATGATCGGTCACTGCAGCCAGATGGATGGGTTCAAGCAATTCCTTACAGCCTTGTATAGCCGAGAAAACGAAATTTGTACCTCCCGCATCAAGCGTCAGTACTATTCTTTTATCGTGTTGATACATAAGTAGCTACAAGTTATTTGGTTAGCAACGTACATAAGCTTTTATGGTCATGCATGTCTTCCCTTCTGAAAGACCGAAAGGACGAATAGTGTATTCACCCACGCAGGCCGGTACGATGAAGGTCTCTGCATAATGCACCACGAAGGGTTCGAACGCATGGGTAGGACTCTCAATGACAGCCTCCTCACCTTCTATCAAATTAAACACATTCACCCCATTATCGGTATGATGCGTGACAGCCTCACTGAAGGTATGCCTACGTGTTTCTATAAACTCATTCCGATGCAGTCCTGTGCGCTCCTCTGTCCAACCGTCACCTTCTGCCACAACCTCAAACTGATTGCGCAGATGCTGATACACATACTTTGTATCACGCCCCCAGTCGATAACATCCTTACCACGCTCCACATTAATCGGACGCGGCTTTCCGTCTAATCCTAATCGCTGCCAGTCCCACAACTTGAAAGTAAAGATATTGGGTGTAGAACTGATCTCCAGAACCATACTCTCCGAACCAGAGCAATGCACCGTACCGCCAGGAATCAGGAAATGATCATGTTTCTTGGCATCTATCTTATTCACATATTTCTCAGCATCAAACACGAGATCGCCTTTTTGTGCTTGGCGCAAGTCGGCTATCATCGCTTCCTTATCAATACCTTCTTTCAGTCCCAGATAGACAACAGCCTCTTTACCGGCATCCAACAGATAGTAGCTCTCATCCTGAGTATAATACATTCCGAAATTCTCACGGATAAACTGAGTGGTAGGATGAACCTGAAGACTCAGGTTTCCACCTCCCATCGTATCCAGGAAGTCGAAACGGATGGGGAAGTCCTTACCGAAACGAGCCTCAACAGGCTCACCAAGCAACGGTCTGCTTTTCAATAAGACCAGATCGACAGAAGGTAATTCAAAACGAACACCATTCACCTCAAACAACAAACTATTCTCTTCGGGCACACAATCAAAGCACCAACCAAAGTTTGATACCGAACGATCCAGATCGCACACCTCTTTCATCCATTGTCCACCCCATGGGGCTGGATCAAAGAATGGCACAACACGGAAAGGTGTCTTTGAGGTGAGCTCTATACCTTTGAAGAACGTTGCCTTATCTATCATTTTGGGTGCTGCTGGTATATGCGTATCCAACCACCAGTCGATATCGGCAAAACATTTATCTTTATACTTGTCTAATACGCGCCAGTCGATAAACAAGCCCCTTTTATATTGAATTGAGACGGCATCGTCACGGTTGTCAACACCTAAGGCCTTCACTTCGTGCCTACGGAAACGTTGCTGGATCTCCCAGCGCGCCATATCGACATAGACTTTCAGCGCACCAGATGGTGCCACTTCACACGCGCCTATACCTATTATAATAGTAGGCTCTGTCACCGACGTCAACTCCTCACGAACCGCCTCCAACTTATCAGAACAGAAAAAATCGTCCAACTTTAGGTTGGTTACATAACCAAAGAGCACATCATCGGTCATGAAAGGGGCTGTCATCTTTCTGATTTCTGACTCAGGTTTCATGAGATCACGTGTACGAATGACTCTCCCTAAACCCGAAAACTCACGGATAATAGCTTCCTCATATACACCAGTATAGAAATCTACGCACAAAACCTGATGCTTCATTGCTTCCTTCAATTGGGCAATGATGGCCTCCCAGCCTTGCACAATAGTCCCTTCATACTTCGTAGAAGGAAACTTGTCATAATTAGCTTTCCTCATTGTTAGTTAATGTACTTAAGTTTAGAATTTGCGCTTGCAAAATTATAGACATTAACTGAGTAAACAAAATTAATTTGCATTTTTTAAAATAAAAAAGTGTTGCAAGTATTTACTCACAACACTGCTGCTCTTGGAAAACTTATTTCTTGGTACCCAGACCCGGGATCGAACCGGGATGGATTGCTCCACTGGTGTTTGAGACCAGCGCGTCTATCGATTCCGCCATCTGGGCTTAACAGAAAACTGTTTCATCTCCTAAAGCGGGTGCAAAGATACTACTTTTATTTGAA
>JAGCGS010000020.1 GCA_017649485.1 Bacteroidaceae bacterium
TTGAAAAGCCACAACCCTAAGAAGAATGTAGAGACAATGTGAGTTAATCTACGTGGAGCATGTTCACGCAAATATCCTATTCCTTCAAATAAAACTGTTTTTGACTTTTCAGAATATACAATATATTCTGTTATAAACCGATAACAGTCTTCTGGATCTGATAATTGGGGCGCTATTATACCTTTGTTATAATAATCCCAAATATCTGTCCGCGAAATAACATCTTTATAAATGTCTACTATTTTCATTGTTTACCCCAATATCCTAAAAATATCATCTTTACCTTCCCGACTCAAGGTGAGAATTTTTGCTGTTCTCAAATCCACAGAATCTCCAACTGTCAATGAACTACTATTACTCAAAGGAATATATGTTTGGCCTCCAGCTTGCATGAAGAAACAAACGCTCTTCCCATATTTTGAAGCTACTACCTCAGCCTTTTTCACTGCAGCAATTTCTTCAGGATTAAAAGGTCTTGAATCTTTTACAATCCATCCACATTCAGCTTCTTTAAATTTATTTTTATATTCAGGTAATAATACCTCATATTCTTGTCTCTTTCCTATAGGGATTTGTATGACTTGCAAGGAAACGCATAAATCAAATAAATTCTCTCCTATATTAGAAATAATAGTTTGAAAACATACTGTTTTGAGCTCAGTACAATTAAAAAAGACTGAATTTCCTAAGGATGTAATCCTATTTGGTATAGAAATCTGTTCAATTGGACACCCAGAAAACGCAAAGGAATTTATCTCTTTTACAGAAGGTGGTAAAATGATTTGCGCTATATTACAAGCTTCGAACGCATACTCATCAATAAGTGTAACTGTTTTGGGAATAGTTACTTGGCAAAGAGAATCGCATCCACAGAATACCTTTTTTCTAATGGTCGTAATAGATTCTGGTATAACTACTTTAGTCAGTGATTCACAACATTCGAAAGCCCCATCCCCAAGATAAGTTAAAGTCATCGGCAGATTGATTTGGGTAATAGACCGGCAATCTTCAAAAGCGAAATCTCCTATGAACCTTAATTTCTTCGATAAAGACAACTGCTCAAGAGAGTAACATTCAAAGAAACACTTTTTACCTAAACTTTCGACAGAATCGGGAATGTTTATTATTTTTAGATTGAAACAATCTGCGAATGCTTCATCCCCTATGTAATTGACAGAATCAGGTATAGTAATAACTGTTAGAGAATAACAGTTCATGAAAGTACCAGACTCGATACATTTAAGTGTTACTGGGAGGTCGATATTGTTCAATGATAGACATCTCCAAAATGCTCCCTTTCCTATATACCTTACCATCTTTGGGATCCTAAAGGCAACCTTATAACAATGGGAGAAAGCACAATCACCTATATATTCTATGGAATCAGGTAGGAGTATATCATGTAGTGAAAAACAAGCCTCGAAAGCGCATTTGCCAATATGTGTAACAGTTTTAGGAATAGAAACTCTTTCCAAGGAATAATTACCAGTGCCTGGTTCATTGAAAGCATTGTCGCAGATAACTATGGTACCTTGTTTAATTGAATACTCTTTATTATTAGCTGGCACAAATAGGAGTCGTTTTCTATCTGCACTATATTTTACCCCATACTCATCCACCCATGCATTTGCAAAATCTTCTTCAGTAACTTCCGTACTCAGATTATATTTGGGTTCTTTGGGCCTGCTCAGATTAAATAAACGGAATGACACATCTGTAAGAGTCGTCTTTTCGAGAGCGATGGTAAAGAGACTCTGTAAGATATTTAGCTCAGAATATGCTGAAGGAAAGAATTCTTTTAGCAAATCGCACTTGCTGATGTCATAATAGTTCTTTTCTGAAAAAAGCAGGCGATCATTTGCACCATATTTCTCTAAGAGGTCAGGTTGGAGAGAGATGGCTTTGAGTGATAACAGAATAGATACTAACGAGAAATCGTCGATATGCTCATCAAAGTCCTTCTCCGTTCTTGAAGGATGGCGGAAACCAGGACTGCCTAACTCACGGGCTTTCTGCCCCTTCATGGCAGGCACATACATACCATCATAATCCACCAATACCAACGTGCCATCATCCTTCACCAGAATATTGTCTGGTTTCAGGTCTCCATGAGCAAAAGGCTGGGGCATCAGCCACATTGCCAAACGACTGAACTGGTAGGCAAGCATCTCTAAGGCATACTGGTCATTAAGATTTTCTCTGATGTATTTATCCAAAGTAATACCATCCACCCAGTCCATCAACACCACAGGAAACTCCGTTTCATCTGAGTTGGTACAATCAACAAACAACTCTTTGTCAAAATACTTAAAATGGGTGAAGTAAGTAGTATTTACAAACTCCAACTCCTCTGCAATCAACTTATAACTTTCTGCCCTGCCCTCCTGTTCTTTGGTAAAGCACTTCAATGCATAGTACTTGCCCGTATTCTTGTCCTGCATTTTGAACACTACGGCAAAGCCACCACCTGTAATCACAGGCTGACCAGTAGCATCCAATACTGGACGGAGATTCTTCAGTTGCTCAAAGTTCTCTTCTGCAGATTTTATGGTTTCAATATATTCTGATATCAGTGGATAGTTCATATTTATAGTATTATTTTGCTGAACTCATGACGCAAGTTACAAAGGATCTCCCCTATGCACATAGTAAATTTGTCCAAAGAGGTAGCATTATAATGATATTCTTCTCCTGTTTGGCAATTAACTATGGTTTCATCATCAAATTCCAAATCTTCTGCGCCTAAATACGGGGTATTATAGTTCAGCCTATCATTTATTACAGCATTATATAGTTGGAATGTATATGCTTTCTTATTGTCATGATTTGACATGACATCTTCTATAACCTTTGTGTAAAAGTTTAATCTTTCGCTTATATAAGCAGGTAACATGCTATGTCTTTTCTTTATTTTTTTTAGGCAATATACAATATCACCACCATAATATGTATCTTTTTCTTCAATAATTCCAAAGCTTTGTTTGTCATTTATCAAATCAGATATACTATATTCAGACGGGAAACCTTGATCAACATAAACAATTTGTTTTTTGCCATTTTTGTCCACAAATTCTCCCCATAATCTTTCATCATATGGATATGCATTTATTTCCCCGCTAAAGAACCGAACCTGTCCATTTGATTTTTCAAATTCTTTTAAAGTGGTTCCATCACTAATTGCGAACTCATATATATACATGCCTGGAGTGTTGCTCTCAATCCAATAATCATAGTCTTCAACATCTTTTATTGACAGGTAATCATTGAATATCTTGTGCTCCACAAAGTTCTGCCAATTGTTGTTTTTTGTATTCACTATTTCCAAAGTAGAAGCTGCCGACAACATAGTTAGTTCTATATATGACATTTTCTTATCCAACTCTTCCTTTTGCTCTTCTTCTATGCTATGCATAATTTTTCTAGCATATACATGAATTCTGTCATATAAAGACTCTTCAGTCATTGCATTATCCAATTTCTCCTCATCATTAGTTGCGTTTCGACTCTCGGATCTGAAACACAATATGTAATGCCCAGATCTTCTCAGCTCGACAATGAGACTATCTTTCTGTTGTATTAGATTATCCTTTGTTAATCCACTTTGATTGAATACGGTTATTTCTTTACCATCCTTACTCTTAAAATAAAAAGCAGCCTCTCCTCCATCTGTTACAGAATAGTATGCAAATCCTTGTTGAAAGCGAACAAGGTCGAACTTTTTTACAAATTTCTCGAACGCCCAAGACTCTTTAACGTCATATGGAGCCATTTCTTCATCCTTTTCTCGAAACCATGCATCCGCTATTTCATCTATTAGTTCTGAAGTCCCAGGTAGGTCAAGCAGATGAGAAGACACATTAACAAGATTCCCTTTTGTCTGAGCGATAATATATAAACCTAATAATACATTGAGATCAGGATCATCAGAAGGAAATAACTCGTTTAGAAGACGGCATTTGCAAAGATCTCTGAAATCATCTTGTGAAAACAGCAAGCGATCAGATGCGCCATATTTCTGCAACAAACTTGGCTGCACGGCTATTGCTTTCAAAGAAACAAGGATGCTTATAAGAGAAAAATCATCAATATGCTCATCAAAATCATCTTCTGTTCTGTTAGGATGACGGAAGTCAGGACTACCCAACTCACGGGCTTTCTGACCCTTCATGGCAGGGACATACAAGCCATCGTAATCCACCAACACCAATGTTCCATCGTCTTTTACGAGGATATTGTCTGGCTTCAAGTCGCCATGAGCAAAGGGCTGCGGCATCAGCCACATCGCCAAGCCACTGAACTCATAGGCAAGCATCTCCAAGGCATACTGGTTATTAAGTTTATCTCTGATGTACTTATCCAAAGTAATACCATCCACCCAGTCCATCAACACCACAGGAAACTCCGTTTCATCTGAGTTGGTACAATCCACAAACAGCTCTTTGTCGTAATACTTGAAATGGGTAAAGTAAGTGGTATTCACAGATTCTAACTCCTCTGCTATCATCTTGTAGCTCTCAGCCCTGCCCTCTTGCTCTTTGGTAAAGCATTTCAGGGCATAAAACTTACCTGTGTGCTCATCCTGCATCTTAAAAACAACAGCAAAGTTACCACTAGTCATCACTGGATCCCCCTTTGCATCCAAAACAGGACGCAAATGACTCAACTCCGCCAAATAGTCTTCAGCTGACCTGATGGATTCTACATATTCAGAAAGCAAAGGATAGTTCATATTACTCAAAATCATTTTGTTCCTACAATTTCTACTACCAACTTATTAAAAAGATCTTCCAAATGAGGACTCTTACTTTTCATACATTCAAGTATCTCCTGTCTCGATTCAACAACTTCCCCTTTCTTACGCTCGATAAACTATTTAATCAACGTAGAAATTATATTATTTCTTTCTAGTATCGGGTAGCCAATATTATTTAGCAATGAGTTAGCAAATATAACAACAATAATTGAATTATCTTGCCTAAGCTTCATTATTATTTTTTCGCAAGCCTTGTGATTTTTGAGAATATTAAGATTGTTCTTATATTTGTGGGATAAAGAAAGTCTATTTTTATGTTTTTTAAAGTCCGGATATCTCGGATGCTGGTTCCATCATCTCAACTTATGAAGCCGACAAAGCTTTTACTTTTGAGTCGAGACTGTTGATGAAGGAGGTAATGGAACACTACGTGAATTGCGGGTAAACAATGCTATCTTGGAACTACTTATCCATCAAAAGATTGATGACATCATGAATCTTTTTAACTTGACAACTCCTTCAACGAGAAACGTGCACGAATCCGAGAGGCTCGCTAACCATTATTGCGTTGATGGTCGTCGCGGAGAAGCCAAGAAGATAGCACTTCCCCGTGAGTTGGTGATTTGGGAATAAAAACAAGTAAATGTTTGGCTATTAAGCACAAAGAACACCTTCCTTGCCCTATTTCAATGGTTTGCCTGCTTCTTGCCAAGCCAGGATGCCACCTTCCAACTCCACTAATTGTTTGAAGCCTGCCTTGAAGAGGATTTCTGCGGCTGAATGGCTACGCCTGCCCCCACGACAATAGAGGGCTACAGGACGATCTTTCTGTAGCTGAGCCTCAGCTTTCTGCAAAAAACCATCAGGGTCGGTACGGTAGTCTATCATTATGGCTCCTTCGATGTGACCTTCCTCGAATTCCGAGGGGGTACGCACGTCAAGCAACTGGACACCAGCCTTTGTAATGAATTGTGCAAATTCATCGGAAGGGACAACACTCATACCATCAGTTGAAGGTTGGCAAGAGCCAAAGAGGAATGCGAATAACGCTACAATGGAGAATCTCATGTTTATCTGTTTTTAGGGTTTATATACAAAGGATAGTTCTTGGGTCTGTCCCCCGTAATCCAAATAACTGATCTTGACATCTAACTGACGTACTGACGAGCTGAGGTAAGGATAGAGGGGCAAGGAGGTATAGGCTCGCGACTCATAGATACGGGCATCGCCACTGTCATCGTGATGGATACTGAAGGATGCGGAGGCTAAGCCGTCGCTATCGGGGGCTTGGTGCTGGTTTAAGAGGAAGGCTATTCTGTGTGGCCTACCAGCCGACTGTATATTGAATAGCATGTTGATGTACTGATGACCCATCCAGGCACTCTGCAAACTGAGAGGTGCTGTGGCTACACTATCAGCATATTCAGTATAGGGTACAGGCAAGGGGGCGGTGACAAGGAGAAAGGAGTGTACCTTGGCAGTGTTATCAGAAAGTTCTTCGTAGTAGCCTAAGAGACGGACAAGACTATCGGGAGCTATGCGACCGGCATTATCGGAGTCTATGACTTGCCGTTTCTGGCCATCGTCGGTGATAATGGTGGTGAGTATGCTGTCAGCATTGGCATAGGCTGTGAAGAACTCTTCTTTTACATTTGGGTAATGATAGGAGTCCTTCGTGCAGGAAACCAACACAATTGTCACTATCAGAGGCAACCACTTAGTCATTTGTGTCGCATTTCAAGTGGTTAGTCAGAGGGTTCGCATACATGAGCAATAACATGTGGCGGAGGTAGTCTTCGTCCTTGTCGTTAATCTCAATCTTGCCAAGCTGCTGGGCGATATACGCCTCGAAACGTTCTTTCTCTTCTGGGGTATAATGATCGGTAAAGCGGGTTTCGCCATAGAGCCAGTCGTGAGCCACATAGTTGTTGGGATAGAGGCAATAATTGGCATGGATGCCACGGTCGATGATGGAAGATACTTTGGTGAACAGTTCTTGCTTGCTAAGATGCCTGTCGAGCTGACGCAGTTGGTCGTTGATGCATGGTGCCACATGGAAGTGTACCCTACCCTTGAAGCCGAACATGCCCGTCTCCATGTTCTTCAGATCGTCTGCAGTGGTTTTCTTATAGTCGAGCACATCACGTTTGAGCTGATACTCACAGGACTTGAGGTAGTCGCAAGGGTCGTACTCGTAAGAGATAGACAGGGGTACGATGTTCATCTCAATCAAGCGCTCAATGAAATCGCCCTCGCCTCCCATAGCCAACATCTTGAGCACACTCTCCTGTGTACGGTCGTTAGAATCCTTGGCACGTCCCTCTCGCTGGGCAATCCAGATGGATTGGTTTTTCTCATTGATGGTGTAGTGCATATAGCGAGACATGCGTGCCGATGATTCCAACATCTGACGCATGGTGAGGGCTCGTTGCACGATAAACGACTTATTGATACGCACCAGTTTCTTAATCCAAGGGTAAATCAACAGATTGTCGCCTATAGCTATCTCCACAGTGTCGAGCCCGTTTTCAACGAGCAATACGGAGAGAAAGCCTGAGTCGAGAATAATATCTCGGTGGTTGGATATGAAGGTAAAGGCATGGGTGGAGTCTTTCAGCGTGCCAAGATTGCTGGTGACACCCTGTGTGGAAGAGTCGGCCAACCCACGCAGGAACCTATAGCAGAAAGCCTTTTGGAATTCAAGCTTGGTCTTGCAGGCACGCATGCGCTCGGCTATGACCTCGAAGGGGAAAGGAAGCACACCGCCTACAATCTTCACGAAAGCAGGGTCGGATATCAACTCCTCATAAATCTGGGGTAGCTCTTCATCCAAGTATGGGCGTATTTCGTCAAATTCACTAATCATAACTCGTAACTTGTAACTTATTTGAACCTCTCCTCGATAATATCAGTCATCACATCCTTGATGTCAATGCCTGCCGCCCTCACTTGCTGGGGGATGAAGCTTGTGGCTGTCATACCTGGGGTTGTATTGACTTCCAGCAGGTTAATCTTCTCACCTTGGGTGATAATGTAATCGATTCGGATGATGCCATAGGCACCGATGATATCATAGATGGCAAGGGTTACTTGCTGAATACGGTCGCGCAGGGAGTCAGGGATGCGGGCAGGGGTGATTTCATCCACCTGTCCATTGTATTTGGCATCGTAGTCGAAAAATTCATTTCCCGTAACCACCTCTGTAACAGGGAAAGCCACTGATTTTGCGGAGGTCTTGTAACAACCGCAGGTAATCTCTGTGCCGTCGAGGAATGACTCTATCACCACCTCTTTTGCCTCTTGGAATGCCTTATCAATAGCCGGTTGTATCTGTTCACGTGTCTTGACTTTTGTGATGCCGAAGCTGGATCCGCCAAGACTGGGCTTGATGAAGCATGGCAAACCAATCTCCTGTACCACGCGATCGTCGTCGATGCTTTGACCTTCACGCAACAGGATGGAATCTGCCACAGGGATGCCAAAGGCTTTGAGGTATTGGTTGCAGGCAAATTTGTCGTAGGTAAGGGATGCCGCCAACACGCCACAACAAGAATATGGGATGTGGAGCATGTCGAAGTAGCCTTGCAGATGACCGTCTTCACCAGGGGTTCCGTGAATGGTGATATAGGCAAAGTCGAACTTTACCTTTCGCCCTTCAAGGATGAAGCTGAAGTCGTTACGGTCGATGTTGGCACGTTGGTCGCCCTCCAGTTGCACATACCAGTCAAGGCCATGCATCACGACAATATACAACTCATACTTCTCTTTATCTATGAAAGAATAGATACCCTGTGCACTACGCAGGGAAACATAATATTCCGAGGTGTCGCCACCTGCTACAATTGCAATAATACGTTTCATTCCGATAAATTCCTATTTTTAGTATAACCCCTCCACTTCTCAATAAGCGCCTGCATATCGGTAGGCAGTTCCGTTGAAAAGAACAACTCCTGGCCTGTGACAGGATGGGTGAAACCCAATGTCTTGGCATGGAGAGCCTGTCGGGGACAAATCTCAAAACAATTGTTGACGAACTGTTTGTACTTGGCAAAACGGGTGCCTCGCAGTATCTCATTGCCACCATAGCGTTCGTCATTAAACAACACATGACCTATATGCTTCATGTGTACCCTGATCTGATGGGTGCGTCCTGTCTCCAGGATGCACTCTACCAATGTGACATAGCCGAAACGCTCCAACACACGGTAGTGGGTAACGGCATATTTTCCCTGGTCGTCAGGCAATACAGCCATGAGCATCCTGTCTTTGGGGTTGCGACCAATGTTGCCTACAATGACGCCTTCATCATTTTCCATATCTCCCCACACCAGGGCATTGTAGTGTCGCTTGGTGGTTTTGTGCAAGAACTGATTGCCAAGGTTAGTTTTGGCATCAGGCGTCTTTGCCACCACCAACAGGCCAGATGTATCTTTGTCAATGCGATGCACCAGTCCCACATGTACATCGTTGGCATCGTAGTTGGTGTCTTTCAGGTGCCAGGCAATGGCATTGACTAACGTACCACTCCAGTTACCATGTCCTGGATGTACCACCAACCCAGCGGGCTTGTTGACCACAATCACAGAATCGTCTTCATAGACCACATCGAGCGGGATGTCCTGCGGAATGATTTCGTTCTCATAACGGGGACGGTCCAGCATCAAGGTTATGACATCCAAGGGTTTAACCTTGTAACTACTTTTGACTGGCTTGCCATTAGCCATAACATAGCCAGCATCTGCCGCTTTCTGTATGCGGTTGCGTGACGCATTGGTTATCTTGTCAAAGAGGTATTTGTCAACTCGCCTCATTTCTTGTCCCTTGTCCACCACTACACGGAAATGTTCGTATAGCTGAGGTTCAGAGACTATAGGCTCGATGTCATCCAAGTCATCTTCTTCCCATTGACTATTAACCATTGGCTGTTGACCATCATTCCATGTGGAATGAGGCTCAATCTCTAACTGGTTAAAACCCTCATTATCTTGTTGCATAGCTAACCGTCAATCGTCAATCGTAAATGGTCAATGGTAAATGGTCAATCGTCCTAAAACCAATCATCATCGCCCGCATTCGTTTTTTTGTCTTGCTTCTGCGACTCTTTTATTTCCACATTGGTGCTATTCGTCTGTAAGCTATCTTTCACTAAGGTACCACTACCTACCATCAACGAGAGGGTGGAGTTGATCGGTACCCGCTCACCCAACATGAGGCGTTGACCATTGTATTTCACACCATATACCCAGTCTTTCTCTCCATCCACTTGCTCCACATGACTGATTTTGAAGCCTGCGGCAAGCAAACGAGCCTCTGCTTGACGCAACGAACTGTTGTCGGCTACATCAGGAACATTGACAAGAGGCACACTCAGAGTGTTGATATTAAGATAAATGATGCGTCCACGCTTAACCTTCTGACCTGCAGGAGGGTTGTAGTCGAGAATGCTACCCGCAGGCAGGGTGCTAACATAATCGGAGTCAGTTACCACGCTTTTGAGCTCATGCTTTTCCAGTATCTGACGAGCTTCCAGCAAACTCTTGCCCTTTACATCGGGGACTTCCACGGCTTCACCATGACGAGTATAGGCATCCAAACCCTTGAGAACGCACAGGATGATAACCACAAAGGCAACAAGCATGCCAATGATATTCAACCAGAAAAAGCGGTTCTCACGAAAAGAAAAAAAATCTCTTATTGTCATAAGCAAACAATTTGGGAGCGAAGTTACGAATAAAAGCGTGAATAGCCAAATTTCAAGTCTGTTTTATAACAAAAGGAGGCGTATGCACTACTCATACACCTCCTTATTTAATGTTTTTGGCTTCTAAATCCGGCATTAATCGCCGAATGCAGAATCATTCAAGTGATGTGCCGACACATCGTCCAACTCGTAATCGAGCACGGTACGACGATTAGCCTGGATGCGCTCAAACTCTTCCTTAGAGCCTACCACTATCTTATCGAACTCACGCTGACCTGTACCTGCTGGGATGAGATGTCCACAGATTACATTCTCTTTCATGCCTTCCAGATAGTCAGTCTTTCCGTTGATAGCCGCCTCGTTGAGCACCTTGGTGGTTTCCTGGAAAGAAGCAGCAGACATGAAGCTCTTGGTCTGAAGAGCAGCTCGGGTAATACCCTGCAATACCTGGGTTGATGTAGCAGGGATGGCCTCACGCACCTTTACAAGTTTCATGTCACGACGTTTCAGCATACTGTTCTCATCGCGCAACTTACGTGCTGTCACGATCTGACCTGCATGCATGGTCTGAGAGTCACCTGCATCAACTACCACTTTCTTACCCCAGATTCGGTCGTTTTCCTCCTGGAAGTCCAGTTTGTCAACCACTTGCTGCTCAAGGAAGTGTGTATCACCTGGCTCGTCAATCTGAACCTTGCGCATCATTTGTCGCACGATGATCTCGAAATGCTTGTCATTGATCTTCACACCCTGCAAACGATATACATCCTGAACCTCATTCACGATGTACTCCTGAACGGCCGTCGGCCCCTTGATTGCAAGGATGTCAATAGGCGTAATCTCACCATCTGACAATGGGGTACCTGCACGAACATAGTCATTCTCCTGTACAAGGATTTGCTTAGACAGTGGCACTTGATACTCCTTTTCTTCGCCAGACTTGGACTTAACCTTAATCGTACGGTTACCACGTTTTGGCTTCTCCATAGAAATCTCGCCGTCAATTTCAGAAACTACTGCAGGATTCGACGGGCTACGAGCCTCGAACAATTCTGTTACGCGAGGCAAACCACCAGTGATATCACCGGCCTTGCTCACGGCGCGAGGTATCTTAACCAATACATCACCTGTCTTAACAATCTGACCGTCTTCAACCACCACATGGCCACCCACTGGCAGGTTGTAGGTACGAATCAAATTGTCATCTTCGTCGTAGATACCTACTACAGGTACCTTATTCCTATCCCTTGACTCGATGATGATATTCTCGCTCATGTTAGTAGATTCATCGGTAACGACGCTATAGGTGACGTTCAAGATCATATCCTGGAACTTCAACTTTCCGGCAGCTTCTGTGATGATAACGGCGTTAAATGGATCCCAACGAGCAATGAGCTTACCCTTCTCTACCGTCTCACCTTCTCCTGCAAAGAGAGTTGAACCGTAAGGAATATTGTGGGTTGAAAGTACAATGCCTGTGTTAACATCCACAAAGCGTACCTCTGCCAAACGGCCTACCACAATCTTAACAGATTCACCTGCCTCATTAACAGCATCAACCGTACGGAGCTCCTCAAACTCGAGTTTTGAGTTGTTCTTGGCTACGATACTTGCATTTGCAGCAATATTGGCCGCAGTACCACCAGCATGGAATGTACGCAATGTCAACTGGGTACCAGGCTCACCGATTGCCTGTGCAGCAATGACGCCCACTGCCTCGCCCTTGTGAACCATGCGACTGGTAGCCAGGTTGCGGCCATAGCACTTAGCACAAACACCATGCCTTGACTCACAGGTGAGTACGGAACGGATTTCTACACTTTCAATTGGAGAGTCTTCGATCTCCTGTGCCTTTTCCTCAGTAATTTCCTCACCAGAAGCTACGATAAGCTGACCTGTGGTAGGATTGATCACATCGTGAACTGACACACGACCCAAGATGCGTTCGTACAAGGTTGCTACCACCTCGTCGTTGTTCTTGATGGCGGTACATACCAGGCCACGCAAAGTGCCACAGTCTTCCTCATTGATAATGACATCGTGAGAAACGTCCACCAGACGACGAGTCAGGTAACCAGCATCCGCTGTCTTCAATGCGGTATCAGCCAAACCCTTACGGGCACCGTGAGTAGAGATGAAGTATTCCAACACTGACAGGCCTTCCTTGAAGTTTGAAAGAATTGGGTTCTCAATAATCTGACCTCCCTCGGCACCGGCTTTCTGTGGCTTGGCCATCAGACCACGCATACCAGAGAGCTGACGAATCTGCTCCTTAGAACCACGGGCACCTGAGTCAAGCATCATATATACAGAGTTGAATCCTTCCTTATCGGCAGACAAAGTCTTCATCAAAATATTAGACAACTCAGCGTTCACATGTGTCCAGATATCGATAACCTGGTTATAACGCTCGTTGTTGGTGATGAAACCCATGTTATAGTTGTTGATGACTTGCTCAACTTCCTCATATCCTCTGTTAACCAGTTTTTCTTTCTCTTCTGGGATGATGATGTCACCTAAGTTAAATGACAAACCACCCTTGAACGCCATATAGTAACCCATGTTCTTGATGCCATCGAGGAACTCACAAGCCTTAGTGACACCACAAACCTCGATAACATGGCTGATAATGTCGCGCAGAGACTTCTTGGAGATGACGGTGTTGACGTAGCCAGCCTCAACAGGTACGATCTGGTTGACCATAACACGTCCCACAGATGTTTCCTTCATGAGCTTCTTGACAATCTTGCCATTCTCATCGACATCGTTCACCACTACGTTAATGATGGCGTGGATATCGCACTTATGTTCGTTATAAGCAATTATAGCTTCTTCCGGTCCGTAGAAAGTGAGGCCTTCACCCTTGGCACCCTTGCGCAACTTGGTGATGTAATAGAGACCCAACACCATATCCTGTGAAGGAACGGTGATAGGTGCACCATTGGCAGGGTTAAGGATATTATGGGGCTCCAACATCAGCAGCTGAGCTTCCAGAATAGCTTCATTACTCAAAGGCAAGTGAACGGCCATTTGGTCACCGTCAAAGTCGGCATTGAATGCCGTACATGCCAACGGATGAAGCTGGATTGCCTTACCCTCAATCATCTTAGGCTGGAATGCCTGAATACCCAAACGGTGAAGAGTTGGCGCACGGTTCAACAGTACGGGATGACCCTTCATTACATGCTCAAGTATATCAAAGATGATCGGCTCTTTGCGATCGACAATCTTCTTAGCACTCTTGACTGTTTTAACGATGCCACGTTCAATGAGTTTGCGGATGATGAATGGTTTATACAACTCGGCTGCCATAAGTTTAGGCAGACCACACTCACCCATTTTCAGCTCAGGACCTACCACGATTACGGAACGTGCAGAATAGTCAACACGCTTACCCAACAGGTTCTGACGGAAACGACCAACCTTACCCTTCAAGCTATCTGACAGAGACTTGAGAGGACGATTGGATTCCGACTTAACCGCACTGGCCTTACGAGAGTTATCGAACAAAGAATCAACTGCTTCCTGAAGCATACGCTTCTCGTTACGAAGAATCACCTCGGGAGCCTTGATCTCCATAAGTCTCTTAAGACGGTTATTACGGATGATAACACGACGATAGAGGTCATTCAAGTCGGATGTAGCAAAACGACCACCATCCAGCGGAACCAATGGGCGCAATTCAGGAGGTGTCACAGGGATGATCTTCATAATCATCCATTCTGGTTTATTGATTCCTTTAGATGCGCGGAATGACTCTACAACCTGCAAGCGCTTCAACGCATCTTGCTTGCGTTGCTGAGAAGAATCGGTCTCCGCACGATTACGCAAATCGTAAGAGAGCGCATCAAGATCGAGGCGTGCCAACATTTCATAAACAGCCTCTGCACCCATCTTGGCAATGAACTTGTTAGGATCAGAATCATCCAAATACTTGTTGTCGCTTGGTAGCTTATCCAACAAGTCAACATACTCTGTCTCCTCAAGCATATCGTATTGCTGAACAAAGTCAGACAACACACCAGGCTGTATCACTACATAGCGCTCATAATATATTATGGAGTCGAGTTTCTTCGTCGGCATTCCCAAAAGGTAACCTATTTTGTTAGGGAGTGAACGGAAATACCAGATATGCGCTACAGGCACTACCAAGGCTATATGACCGCAACGTTCACGGCGGACTTTCTTTTCGGTAACCTCAACACCGCAACGATCACATACGATGCCTTTGTAACGAATACGTTTGTACTTTCCGCAATAGCATTCATAGTCCTTTGTCGGACCGAATATACGCTCGCAGAACAAACCATCGCGTTCTGGCTTGTATGTACGGTAGTTGATGGTCTCTGGTTTCAGCACCTCACCATATGAATTCTCCAAGATTTCCTCAGGGGAAGCTAATCCGATTGTTATCTTTGAGAAACTGTTCTTTACCTTATTATCTTTTCTAAAAGCCATATTATAAATATTGATCGATGACTACTCTTATTACTCAAGATGGAGACTCAGACCCAAGCCCTTCAACTCGTGCATGAGTACGTTGAATGATTCAGGGATGCCTGGGTTAGGCATTGGCTCGCCCTTCACAATGGCCTCATAAGCCTTTGAGCGACCCACCACATCATCAGACTTGATGGTCAATATCTCCTGCAAGATATGGACAGCACCGAAGGCTTCGAGTGCCCAAACCTCCATTTCTCCGAAACGCTGGCCACCAAACTGTGCCTTACCACCCAGAGGTTGCTGGGTAATGAGTGAATACGGGCCAATAGAGCGGGCATGCATCTTGTCGTCAACCATGTGACCGAGTTTCAGCATGTAAGTCACACCTACAGTCGCTTTCTGCTCAAACGGTTCGCCGGTCTCTCCATCATAGAGAGTGGTAGAACCATAGCGAGGCAGACCTGCCTTGTCAGTCCATTCGTTGAGATCATCGATGGAAGCACCGTCGAAAATAGGTGTTGCAAACTTGACGCCTAACTTCCTTCCTGCACGACCTAAAACGGCTTCAAGGATTTGACCAATGTTCATTCGTGAAGGCACACCCAATGGGTTCAAGCAAATATCTACAGGCGTTCCATCCTCGAGGAATGGCATGTCTTCCTGACGAACCACGCGAGAGACAATACCCTTATTACCGTGGCGTCCTGACATTTTATCGCCCACACCAATCTTACGTTTCTTAGCAATATAGACCTTTGCCAACTTGATGATGCCAGAAGGTAGTTCGTCACCGATGGTAATATTGAACTTCTCGCGACGAAGTACGGCATCTGCCTCTTTATACTTCTTGATATAGTTCATAACCAAAGCACGAATCAAGCCATTAGCATGCTCATCCTTTGTCCACCCACTGAGCTGAACTGAGTTGAAGTCCATGTTGCTAAACATATCAGCCGTAAACTTTGCACCTTTAGCAACTACCTCTGCGTCCATATAGTCTTTCACACCCTCAGAGGTAAGGTTAGCTGTTAATACAAGCAACTTATCAACTAAGATCTTGCGCAACTCACCTACATTCTCAGCAAACTTCTTATCAATCTTCTCCAGTTGAGCCTTATCTGACTGTTTAGTTGAACGGTCCTTGATGGCACGAGAATACAGATGGGTCTTGATAACCACGCCCTTCAATGATGGGTTAGCCTTCAAAGAAGCATCTTTCACATCGCCAGCCTTATCACCAAAAATGGCACGTAGCAACTTCTCCTCCGGTGATGGGTCTGATTCACCCTTAGGTGTAATCTTACCAATCAAGATGTCACCTGGTTCTACATGAGCACCGATACGGATGATACCTCTTTCATCCAAATCCTTAGTAGCCTCTTCGCTAACATTAGGAATATCTGAAGTAAGCTCTTCCATTCCTCGCTTGGTTTCACGAACCTCCAGTGCATATTCATCTACATGTACTGAAGTCATGATATCCCAACGTACAATGCGCTCGTTCAACACAATAGCATCTTCGTAATTGTAGCCCTTCCAAGGAATGTAAGCCACCAGCAGGTTCTTACCCAAAGCTAACTCACCATCAGCTGTAGAATAGCCCTCTGTAAGGATCTGACCCTTCTTCACACGGTCACCTTTCTCACAAACAGGACGAAGATCGATGGTCATACCCTGATTGGTTCGATGCCACTTAGGAATTTCGTATTCAACCAAAGCTGGGTCGAAACTAACGAACTCTTCATCATCGGTACGGTCGTAACGAATGCGGATGGTGGTAGCATCAACATACTCTACCTCACCATTGCCCTCAGCCACGATCTGTGTACGAGAGTCGCGAGCCAACTGACGTTCGATACCTGTACCCACGATAGGAGATTCAGTACGCAACAAAGGAACAGCTTGGCGCATCATATTAGATCCCATCAAAGCACGGTTAGCATCGTCATGCTCCAAGAATGGAATCAAAGCAGCTGCAATAGAAGCAATCTGCTGAGGAGACACGTCCATATAATCTACCTGATCAGGAGAAACCACTGGGAAGTCGGCATCCTTACGAGCATGAATTCTGTCGCCAGTGAAATTACCTTCTTCATCCAACGGAGCATTACCCTGAGCGATAATCTTCTCTTGTTCTTCTTCTGCGGTCAGATACAACAGGTCTTCCGGATTGAGATCTACCTTGCCATTCTCTACCTTGCGATATGGGGTCTCGATGAAGCCAAGGTCATTGATCTTGGCAAACACACAGAGTGAAGAAATCAAACCGATGTTAGGACCTTCAGGCGTCTCAATTGGACACAGACGACCGTAATGTGTATAGTGTACGTCGCGAACCTCGAAACCTGCACGGTCTCTTGACAAACCACCAGGGCCAAGGGCTGACATACGACGTTTGTGGGTAATTTCTGCCAAAGGGTTGGTTTGGTCCATGAACTGAGAGAGAGCATTGGTACCAAAGAAAGAGTTGATTACAGAAGAGATTGTCTTCGCATTAATCAAGTCAGTTGGAGTAAATACCTCATTGTCACGCACGTTCATACGTTCGCGAATGGTGCGGGCCATACGTGCCAAACCTATAGAGAATTGATTAGACAATTGCTCACCCACCGTACGTACTCGACGGTTACTTAAGTGGTCAATGTCATCAACGTCTGCCTTAGAATTTATCAGTTCTACCAGATAATTGATAATCTCGATAATATCTTCCTTAGTTAGCACCCTCACATCAGGATCAGTAGAGAGGTTCAGTTTCTTGTTGATACGATAACGACCAACATCACCCAGATCATATCTCTTTTCAGAGAAGAAAAGGCTATTGATTACCTCGCGTGCAGAAGCATCATCGGCAGGGTCTGCATTACGCAACTGACGATAGATATAGAGTACAGCTTCTTTTTCTGAGTTACTTGGATCCTTTTGAAGTGTATTATAAATGATAGAGAAATCTGACTGATTTGCAGCATCTTTGTGAACCAGAATACTCTGCACTCCAGAGTCAAGGATTTTCTCAATTTCGTCGTCCTTAATTTCGGTCTCACGGTCAATTACGACCTCATTACGTTCAATAGACACTACCTCACCGGTATCCTCGTCAACGAAATCTTCAATCCATGATTTCAACACACGAGCGGCAAGTTTGCGTCCTTTCATCTTCTCCAGGCTCTTCTTGCTTACCTTAACTTCTTCTGCTAAGTTGAAAATCTCAAGAATATCCTTGTCACTTTCAAAACCGATAGCACGTAAAAGTGTAGTTACTGGCAGTTTCTTCTTACGGTCGATGTATGCATACATCACATTATTGATGTCGGTCGCAAATTCAATCCAAGAGCCCTTGAAAGGAATAATACGAGCAGAATATAGTTTCGTACCATTGGCATGTACGCTCTGCCCGAAGAAAACGCCAGGTGAACGGTGGAGCTGAGATACTACCACTCGTTCGGCACCGTTAATTACGAATGTAGCCTGCGGTGTCATGTAGGGGATTGTACCTAAATAAACGTCCTGAATGACAGGTGCGAATTCCTCGTGGTCGACATCGGTACAATATAAATAGAGTTTTGCCTTCAGAGGGACACTATAAGTAAGACCACGTTCAATGCACTCTTGAATGGTGTAGCGTGGCGGATCGATGTAGTAGTCCAAGAACTCGAGGACAAAATTGTTTCTTGTATCAGCGATGGGGAAGTTCTCAGCAAATACTTTATACAAGCCCTCTTTCTTTCGTTTTTCAGTAGGGGTGTCAAGTTGTAAAAAGTCTCTGAATGACTTCAATTGAACGTCCAAGAAATCAGGGTATTCAAGCGGATTCTTGGCAGTAGCAAAATTTACTCTTTGGTTTACTGTTGAAGACATCTAAATAAAGGATTAGTAGAACTTAAAAAAATAAAGACACAAAAAGGTTAAGAACCCTTTATTAGTAGGAAAGGGTTCCTAACCGTCACCTGATTTAACAGGTTTGTTTTGTTACTTAAGTTCAACTTCAGCACCAGCTCCTTCGAGAGTAGCCTTCAGTGCCTCAGCCTCGTCCTTAGAAACGCCTTCCTTCAAAGTGCTAGGAGCAGCGTCAACAAGGTCCTTAGCTTCCTTCAAGCCCAAGCCACAAGCTTCCTTAACAGCCTTTACTACCTGAAGCTTTGCAGCACCAGCGCTCTTCAGTACAACGTCGAATGAAGTCTTCTCCTCTTCTTTAGGAGCTGCGTCACCAGTAGCAGCAGCAACAGCAACCGGTGCTGCAGCAGATACGCCGAATTTTTCTTCCATAGCTTTTACTAATTCAGCAGCTTCTAATAATGTTAATTTTTCAATTGATTCTAAAATAGCTTCTACACTCATGATTTTCTCCTTTATATTTTGGTAGTTGTAATACATAAATTTTTTACAGAATCTTATTCTGTTTATTATTCTAATTTAATTTATAAGAGTAATTAGACTCATAAGCTAAATATGTTTACTCTTATGCTGATTTTTGGTCACGAACGGCTGCAACAGCTCTAACAAGTGCTGACATAACACCGTTGATACCACCAACAATACCTGATGCAGGTGAATTGATGCAACCAAGCATTTTTGCATACATTTCTTCTCTAGAAGGAATGTTAGCTAAAGCCTTTGCATCTGCAGCAGATAATAATTGTCCGTCTAGAGCTGCACCTAAAATTTCACCTTTTTTTGTTTCTTTTATAAATTTTGATAAAGGTTTTGCCGGTGCTACTTGATCTTCATATCCAAAA
>JAGCGS010000021.1 GCA_017649485.1 Bacteroidaceae bacterium
GGCGATTTAAGGAACCAAGCAATATCTGTATCAAGATGACGAATATACTTCCCAAATTGCATATTTTCTGGGTAACGAGTTACTTCTTCACCATAAACTAATTCCAAAAATTGACGAGACACATTAAATCCTAACATAAAACTAACCATTACACTTGCAGGGATACGTCCATTAATTTCCATTAGACGAGGTTCGCCAGTCTCTTTATCAATCATAAAGGCCACATTAGCAAATCCTTGCCATCCCAAATCTTTTAATAGTTTACCAGCATAATCCAATATCTCATGCGCATCAACTGTTTGAATCAACACTCCAGCCCCTGCGTCAATTGGAAACCAACGCAACACATCAACGGCATAGGATGTACAAACATTTCCTTTTCTGTCCATAAACAGATTCGTACCAATTCGATTTTCAAAATTCACAAACTCCTGAACGACATAGTCATCCACGTTGAATGAAGGATTCGCCAGATAACTACGGAATTCCTCAATATCATTGAACTTGTGGAAACCGATTGAACCTATGCCCTGACGAGGCTTAATGATTATCGGAAACTTGCAGTTACTCAAATAGTCTTCAATGTTTTGGTCACTTCTGCGGGTATAAGGGCAAGGTATTCCTGACCTCATAGCCTGATCGAAAGTTATCTGCTTGTTGAAAGCACGGATATACACTTCACGAGGAGCACATGCTATTTTGACATATTTCTTCAGGTCTGTCTCATGCTGTGTAATAAAGTTAGTACTCATCTCGCCAATAGGCATTATCACATCATATTTTCCAGTCTCTACTAACGACAGAATCCAATGAAACTTATCATCATTATCTTCCTTATACTTCGTGTTCAGAATATGTTCATCTGGTTTGTTCGACACATAGCAAGTGTCAAACTTCGATTTGCAAATCACTGTCACACGGCAGCCTATCTCTTTCAGTCCCCGAATCATTGCATAGGGTTGCTTACCCTCTGCATCTGTCACAAGAACCCTTATCTTAGTAAAATCCATTCTACTTTATTCTTACAATTCAACACTTGCTCTGCGTGGCTCGAAGCAACAGCAGGGCCTTAAAGCCACAATCCTCACGCCACTGGCTCTTTGAGGACCTATTTTTGCAAATGTAGCCAGCACACTATGTTTACCACCAAGTCCGAGAGGCCCAGTCTTGCTCTCATTTACTCTGTCAGTTATTCTCTTTTCAAAGTCGCTCTGTACACCAAAGACTCCTTTAGCCATAGCTTCCATCATCAGGCTGGTTGCCTCAAACTGGCTACGCCCAATGCCAATGGCCAAAATACAAGGTGAACAGCCCAACTGACTAACAGCAGGCTTGGCACGGTTCACAATCTCTTCTATCACCACATCCACACTGTGCTTATGAAATATTCTCTGAGTGATGCCACGTATGGCAGGGCCTCCGCCTAACATCATCACAGTAAGACGAATCACATCCTCATCTACCGCCTTAATCAATATCGGAGAAGCAGCTAAAGCACCACTATCATCATTCAAGCCACCGCTCTGGTCAATACGAGCATAGTCATTACCCTTGATAGCCATAGGGCGGCCTGGCAATTGGCGGAGTCCTTGGCGTATACCTTCTTTAATTTCTTCAAGCAAGGCACCTGTTATACTCTTATTGGGACCTACTTCCAAGAACAAATGAGGGATACCCGTATCATCACAAAGGGGGCTACGACGTTCTTCTGCCACCAATGCATTATCCAGCACTTGCTTCATCACCCAGCACGAACTTTCAATCTGCTCATCAGCAATGGCCTTGCGATAGGCTTCTTTCTGATCTTCACGGAAAGTAGAACCAGCCCTTACCAAACAGTCTGCAACTTTTTCAATTATGCTACTCATAAATACTTTCACCTTTCGCAGCGGCAATAATTGCCTGATAGTTTTCTACTTTGATTCTATACAGTGCTTCCATACCTAGTTCAGGCCATGCCATACACTCGCGTTCCAAGGTCTGACTTTCCAAAAGAGCCGTTACTGGAGGTATAATGGCAAACACTGCATTGTTTTCTGCCAACATCTTGATCGTCTCAGGCTTAATGGCACCCTTACCAAGATGCAACTTGATACCACCCTTTTTCGAAAGTGTTTCAAAACTGCCTTCTATTTCCAGCTTGTTACTTGAAGTAGGTCCTACTCCTGCAGGACTGACTGCGGTATGAAAGATCACTCCACCCTTCAAATCAATCCCCCGTTTTTCCCATGTGCCAGTCTCCAATTCTTTAGAGATACGTGGCAATACCGCATCCCGGCCACAGAATATGTAGCCTGAAATAGATACCACATCACCTACCTTCAATTGGCTAATAGTCTCCTCACTAAATGGTGTCTTTAGTTCTTTCATCAATCCTTCTTTAAAGTTTCCATCAAGGCTGTTTTCTGAGCTTTGTGGTCAATATTCAATTTAGGCATATCTTTGCGAATACCCTGGCGTACATGTACGTCAACAAAAAGAGGCATCTCTTCTTTCCTATAATCCTTCAGTATAGCCTGTAATTCTTCTTTTGTTTCAACGGCATGCCCTGGAGTTCTATAGCCACAAGCTTCAGCTATTTCAGTCAGATTCACCACATATCCCGCAGAGGGCTGGCCTCCTACAGACTCATTCACACCATTATTCAAAACAATGTGAATCATGTTGCCGGCCTTATAGCGGCAGTTTGTTGCCAAGGCTCCCAGATGCATCACAGCAGCTGCATCTCCATCAAAGACTACCACTTTTTGCTCAGGCTTTGCCAATGCTATGCCAAGTCCAACAGATGAAACATGTCCCATCGACCCCACATTTTGCCATTCATGTCCTTCACTTACGCCATGCTTCTTTAGTTGCTCATGAACTTCACGAGTAGCTCTTCCTGTGGTTCCTAAATAAACAGCATCATTGCCAAGTATGTCAACTACCGCGGAGACTGCCTCCTCCCTGTTCATCAAGCCGCTTTCCGGATATTCCTGTTTCTTCACCTTCTCAGTCAGGATAGCCTTTTTTGCTATCAGTGCCACAGGCGAAGAATTCTCTTTTGTTTTCTCAACAGCCCAGGCAAACCTGTCAACCACAGTATTTTCATCATCCAGTATTTCGTATGGAATATCCATATCCTTCATCAATACCGGTGTCAGTTCTCCTTGCTTCTTATGTTGGGCATGATCTCTGACGGCAGGGTCTCCTCTCCAACCAATCACCAGTATCATGGGAATGCCATACACGCAGTCATGTGTCAGCGACAACAGCGGATTAGTAGCATTACCGATTCCTGAGTTTTGCATATACACCAC
>JAGCGS010000022.1 GCA_017649485.1 Bacteroidaceae bacterium
CCACCTCTTCCCATCCCGAACAGAGAAGTTAAGCCCGGCTACGCCGATGGTACTGCCCACAAGGTGGGAGAGTAGGTAGCCGCCGTCTTTGGATGTAGGGACAGCTTTCGTGCTCCAAGCATGGAAGCTGTCCCCTTTTTTATTCTGCATAATTCATTCTGATATCTTCCTTGCGTGAGAATAAGGCTTGTTATTAGGTAAAGAAATGCTTCCTATGGGGGTATAGGAAATATTCGGACGCATCATAGGAGATATTGCAACGCGTCATAGGAGATATTACGACTACCCGTGAGAGATATCACGACTACCCATGGGGATATGTTGTGTTAACTTGTGTAGAGTTTCTTGGTTATTTCGTGGAACCGGTTGCATATGATACACTATGCCCTGGCTCATCTTTCAGCATCTTCTCTATGGCCTTTTGACTAACAATTACCTTATCTGTGATGAATTCTGGTATGTTATATGATAGCAAGAGATCTTGGTAATATTTTTTTGGATTACGCTGAGGTAGCATAAAAGACTTGTGGGCTTTGCCCCCATCGTCTATATAGCAGATATAAGGTCTTGTGTATAAACCATCATCTCGTCTGCTACTGAAAACCATCCACTTGCTGTTTCGGCTCCATGAATGATAACTTTCTACGTTGTCACTGTTTGCGTCTTCCAAAGGAAAAACTTCTCCCGAGTTGAGATCAATCGTATATAGGTCAGCATCCTTGTGCCAAATTGAGAAGTTACCATATTGATGCAATACGAAAGTCATGTATTTCCCATCAGGTGATTCTCTGGGCAGAGAAACGCTTTTGCCTATGGGCGAAGCATGGTATAATGTATCAACCTTGTTGCCAAAGGTACCTGTCTCTGCATTGAACTCAATCCTGCATAAATCATAATGCACTTTTCGATATTCAAAGGGCATAGGATTTACGGCTTTTGCAGAGCAGAAATAAATACTCTTACCATCAGCTGAGAAAGAGGGGAAGGTTTCGAAAACACTATCTGCTTTCAATAAATCGCATGAAATCACCTGATGTTTTTCCGTGTCATAAACTACTACATCAGAGGCAGAGTCATATACTTCTACCCTGTTCAAGTTGTTGGCATGAAAAGCTTGTCTCGTGGAATTCACAGAGAAAACAATATACTTGCCGTCTGGGTGCCAGTATGGATACACCAAAAAAGAAATAGTCTGATCTGTCTTGGTGTTCAACTTTTCTATCTGCCCATTCTTGAATACCAGTGTGCCAGGGTGAGTCTCTCGCGTATGGAACATAAATTGTTTGGGGTCGCCATTTTGAAAAGAATGGCAATTAGCGCAATTATAGTCACCAATCGTATTCTCATAAATGGCACTTTCCTCAAAACTCTCCAAATTTCGTTGGTAAATGCCCATCTTGTTCCATAATTCATAATCTGGTGGTATAAGGCGGTAAGCAATATACTTGTCGATAGGTTCTTGTGCTATATAAATATAAAAAGGTATAAGTGCACACCATTTGCCATCTACAGATTTGCAGACGGTTAGTTTTATTTTTCCCCCTTTGTTCTTATCCAGCAATTTGCCCCATTTCTTTGGGGGGATATCAAAGAATCCTTTCGTTAATTGTACTTGGAATCCTTCGCCATTTTCCCCTTCTGCAATCAATTGTGCATCTCCCAATTCCAGAGGACTGAAGTTGAGCGGAGCTATGTTTGAAGGAATCGTTACCTCTTTATAATCAGGATAAATGGCAACATCTTCGTTGAGTTGCTGCTCTACCACGATAGTTCTCTCTCCACAAGATGTACAGAGAATCAGAGTCATTAAACCATATAATAATAGAAACTTTCTCATAATGTTATTTGCTAAACATCAGATAATACCAGTATGTATGTCCATATTCCCTCCTGAGGTCAGTAGCTGGGTTTCTCCTGGCATTTCTGCTTTGTATATACTTATTATAAAAGTCGTTATATTTCTTAAACACCGATTCACTTACGCCATGTGCCCTCAAATAGTCTGGCTCCTGCTCAGCTATAGAGTAGATGGCTTCTTGTAGCAGTTCTGGTACTTGGGCTAACACAGGAGTACCTGTGTATTTGTCAACGAAATACCGAATACTGATATTATCTTTGGAAAGGAGCAGCATACTCACCAAATATTCAAAAGTAGCTTGATTCTCAGGATTTGCCTCCAAGGCATAATCCAAGTCTGTCATAGCACCTAATGCTATGGCAAAATGATCTTCTTTTGTCAAGTTCTTTCGTAGGGTATTAATTTCAGTATCCTTAATCAATGCTTGTTCGTTATGGAGTAGGGAACGATAATAAGTAGCCCATTCTTTATACTTCCAAGTCTTCTCCAGTTGGGCAATATACTTCTCTGCCACTTCGTAAGCACCGTATGCCAGGTTTGTCTTGACAAGCATCTGTAAAGCAGAAGGACTACCTAACCTGTTGCAAACACTCGCACTAAAAGCTGTATTCTGTGCTGCTGCCACATCACCCATCTGATAATAAATGAAGCTTTGTAGCTGAATGACATCAGGAATCTTCTGATATTCACATAACAAGGAAGTCGCATTCATTTGTGGATAATGGAATAATAGTTGCAGCAACTTGCCTTGATGAGAAAGAGCCAAATTCAGGTAATTCATAAACAGCGTATTGTTCAACGTAGTATTATTACAGGTATCAATCACCTTATCCCATTCGTTGTTGATGACATAACTGTTCAGTTCCATAAATTTGTAATTATCTGCGTCAATACGTTTGCTCGTCAACTGATGGAAAGACAGACCAACGATAATAACCAGGGCAACTCCCAAGGACGTTTTTATGACATTGCTCATATTTGGCAAGAAACGAGTCAGCCAAGGTAAAACCAAGACAACCAGCGAATACCAAGGCCATTTGCAATAAGCCGGTGTTTCGAGTAAAGGTTCATAATAACCCTCTGGCTGGTAAACAAGAAAGACTAAGCCTACCAGTGCTAAAACGAAAACGACTATCCTAGTTATCTTCTTTTTACAAAGAGAAAAGATAAAAAAGAAGATGCTGATAATCAGCATAGCAGTCAGCGAGGCAAATCTGTAATATGTATCTGACAAGGCACTAATCTGGAGCAGAGGAGGAATAAAACAGAGAGGTAGGGCGTACAAAGGGGCATTCAGAAGATTCTTGACACCTAACCAAAAGAAGATACCGATGGCACTACCGCAACAAGCCGTAATTAAAGCTCCCCAAGAACCTTCAGAAAAGAACTGCACCAAAAACATGGCAGAAACCTGGGACAATCCTCCTTTAACGGTAAGCATTGATTTCAATGAATCATAATCGTATAGGAATAATTGGTGTTGTTCCCTATAACTAAAAATGAATTGTTGCGTTTGCTGTAAATAAATCCACAGCAGTACGGTAAAGAGCAAAATCCCTATGGGTACTATATAATTTCTTATTGCCTTCATGGTTAATAATAAAAAAGGGTAAATGCTTATAATTAGCTATTTACCCTACCTATTGTTGCGGAGGCTAGACTCGAACTAACGACCTTTGGGTTATGAGCCCAACGAGCTACCAACTGCTCCACTCCGCGATGTTCATTGTTTTTCGAGTGCAAAGGTACGCTTTTTATTTGAATAGACAAATTATTTTGAGATAAATTTTTATTTTCTTGTATTGTTGATTTATTTGTTTTATTTTTGCACAGTGTGAATGTTTGTAGTAAATGTAACTATGACTGAAACAAAAGATAGAATCGTCAATAAAGCCCGCGAGCTATTTGCCAAGCAGGGCTATGACAATGTCAATATTAATGACATTGCTGCAGCTTGTAATATTGGCCGCAGAACGGTCTATACCTATTTTACAGGTAAAGACGAGATTTATATGGCTGTCATTGAGACAGAGCTTGAGCGACTTATAGCTCGTATGGCAGCTGTTGCACAAGCAGACCTTACTCCAGACAAGAAACTGCTTGAAATGATTTTTACCCGTTTGGTAGCCATCAAGGAGGTGGTACATAGGAACGGTTCGCTTAAGGCTGACTTTTTTCAGGACATCATGTTGGTTGAGAAAGTAAGGAAACGCTTTGACCGTAAGGAGATGGGCATCTTGAGAAGAGTTCTCAATGAGGGAGTCAGGAAGGGAGTCTTTCACATAGACAATGTAGGCTTGACGGCTCAGATTATCCACTATTGTTTGAAAGGCTTGGAGGTTCCTTATATTAAAGACACCTTGGGCCCAGGAATAAGCGATGCCATGGCAAAGCGCATTGTGGAGAATATCCTTGCAGGAGCTTTGGGAGTTGTGAATTAAAAAACTAAAACTTATTAATAAATAACTAATAATTGATATGGGACTATTAGAAGGTAAAACCGCTTTAATAACAGGTGCTGCTCGTGGTATTGGCAAGGGCATTGCCCTGAAGTTTGCCAGTGAGGGTGCTAACGTTGCTTTTACTGACTTGGTAATTGATGAAAATGGTTTGGAAACAGAAAAAGAAATAGCTGCTTTTGGCGTCAAGGCTAAAGGCTATGCCAGCAATGCTGCAGAGTTTACTCCAACAGAGGAACTGGTAAAACAGGTGTTAGCTGATTTCGGTAGGATTGACATCCTTGTAAACAATGCAGGTATCACCAAAGATGCTTTGATGCTTCGCATGAGTGAGATGCAATGGGATGCTGTGATTGCCGTAAACCTGAAGTCGGCTTTCAACTTTATCCATGCTGTAACTCCTATCATGCTGAAGCAGAAAGGCGGTAGTATTATTAACATGGCTTCTGTGGTGGGTGTACATGGTAATGCTGGTCAGTGCAACTATGCGGCTTCAAAGGCAGGGTTGATTGCCTTGGCAAAGAGTATTGGTCAGGAATTAGGTAGTAGAGGCATCCGTGCCAATGCTATCGCTCCTGGATTCATTGACACAGCCATGACGCAGGCGTTGTCAGACGATGTTCGCAAGGCATGGATTCAGAACATACCTTTGCGTAGGGCAGGACAAGTAGAAGACATTGCCAATGTAGCCACCTTCTTGGCATCCGACCTCTCATCATACGTAACAGGTCAGGTTATCCAGGTTGATGGTGGTATGAATATGTGATGGAAGTAATCTACGAGGATAACCATATTATCATAGTCAGTAAGGAAGCTGGTGAGATTGTACAAGGCGATAAGACAGGGGATCACCCCCTGTCTGAAGCCGTAAAGGCATATATTAAGGAAAAATACAATAAACCAGGTAATGTGTTCATTGGTGTACCCCATCGGCTCGACAGGCCTGTCAGTGGTATTGTGGTATTAGCCAGAACTACCAAGGCGTTGAGCCGTTTGAGTGAGATGTTCCGTGATGGAGATGTCAAGAAAACATACTGGGCAATTGTTAAAAAAATGCCTCCCAAGCAAGAAGATGAACTGGTTCACTACCTGGTGCGTAACGAGAAGCAGAACAAGAGTTATGCCTATGATAAAGAGGTACCAGGCAGCAAGAAAGCCATCTTGCACTACAAGCTGATAGGCAGGTCTGACAACTATTTTTTGTTGGAAGTTGACTTGAAGACAGGCAGGCATCACCAGATACGTTGCCAGCTGGCTAAGATAGGTTGCCCCATTAAGGGAGACTTGAAGTATGGAGCTGAACGCTCAAACCCTGATGGCAGCATCTGCTTGCATGCTCGAAAGGTGAGCTTTTTGCATCCTGTAAAGAAAGTAATGATTGAGGTCGAGGCAGTTGTGCCTCAAACACAATTATGGACTTCGTTTATTAATAAATAAAAATATGTGGAATAAGTTGAGCTTATTTATGACTATGGCGCTTGCTTGCACGTTGATGGGTTGCAAGTCTGCGTCTAACAATGACGATGGTATGACTAAAGTACAGATTGAGACCAGCGAGGGCAATATCATTGTAGAGTTGTATAATGACACCCCTAAGCACAAAGCTAATTTCTTGAAATTGGCAAAGGATGGCACCTATGAAGGAACCTTGTTCCACCGTGTCATTAAAGATTTTATGATTCAAGCAGGTGACCCCAACTCCAAGACGGCCACCAAAGACCAACAACTGGGTGATGGCGATGTGGGTTATACCATTCCTGCTGAGTTTGCTTATCCCAAGCGTTTCCACAAGCGTGGCGCATTGGCTGCTGCCCGTCAGGGTGATCAGGTAAACCCTAAGAAAGAATCTTCCGGTTGTCAGTTCTATATTGTGACAGGTACGGTTTACAACGATTCTACACTTGTCAATATGGAGAAACGAAGAGATTATAATGTGTTGAATGCTGCATTCAGCCAGTTGGTTATGAAGAATAGAGAGGAGATCGTGAACTTGCAGAGGAAAGGTGATGAGAAAGCCTTAATGGCTATGCAAGACAAGCTGTTAGCCCAGGCTCGTGAGCAAGTGAAAGACGTACCTGAGTTTAAGTTCACCCCCGAACAAGCTGAAGCCTACAAGTCTATAGGTGGTACCCCTCATTTGGATGGTGATTACACCGTTTTTGGTGAAGTGGTGGAAGGTATGGACGTGGTGGATAAAATCCAGCAGGTTGCTACAGGTCCAGCTGATCGCCCGATTGAAGATGTTGTGATTAAAAAAGTAACTGTCCTTGAAGATTAACAAGCACACACTGGACAATGGACTGAGGGTCGTGCATACGCAAGACTCCAGCACCAAAATGGTGGCTGTGAACGTCTTATACGATGTAGGTTCAAGAGATGAGCATCCCGACCATACAGGATTTGCTCATCTCTTTGAGCATTTGATGTTCGGAGGCTCTGCCAACGTGCCTGATTTCGATACCTGCCTTCAAAGGGCTGGTGGAGAAAGCAATGCGTGGACTAGCTCTGATATTACTAACTTCTACGCCACCTTGCCCAGTCATCATGCTGAAACGGCCTTCTGGTTGGAAAGCGATCGCATGCTGTCATTAGACCTTTCCGAACGTAATCTTGAGGTGCAACGCAGTGTTGTGGTGGAGGAATTCAAGCAACGTTGTCTGAACCGCCCCTATGGTGATGTCAACCATTTGATGTCACCCCTCTGCTATAAGGTGCATCCATATCGATGGCCTGTCATAGGGAAAGAACTTAGTCATATTGCACAAGCCACCATGGAAGAGGTGAGCGCTTTCTACCATCGCTTCTATAACCCAGGTCAGGCAGTGTTGTCAGTAGCAGGTAACATAACTTGGGAACAAGTACTAAGTTTGGCAGAGAAATGGTTTAGCGATATTCCTGCTGGTGATTGTTTTGAACGTCAGTTGCCCCAGGAACCTCGACAGACTCAGCAACGCAGATTGCGTGTAGAGCGTGCTGTACCACAGGATGCCCTTTATATGTCGTTTCATACTCCACCATTCCAGCATCCAGACTTTTATGTTTGCGACACTCTTTCAGATATCCTCAGTAATGGAGCATCCAGTAGGCTGAAGCAGAGACTGATACATGACAAACAGTTCTTTACCTCCATCGATGCACCTGTAACTGGCACTCGTGATGCAGGCATGATAGACATCAAAGGTCAGCTCAGAAATGGTGTCACCATGCAACAGGCAGAAGAAGTTGTTTGGGAAGAATTAGATAAACTGAAGGAACAGCCGTTGGGGGATTATGAGTTGCAGAAAGTCAAGAATAAGCAAGAGTCTGTACAGACCTTTGGTGATATCAGTTACCAGCGTGTGGCATACAAGCTTGCTTGGTATGAACTCAATGGAGGAGCTGAACAGGTTAATGAAGAGTTGGCTCGATACCAAGCGGTAAATGTTGAGAGTCTGCAACGTGTGGCTCAAGAACTGTTTAGGAAAGACAATGCATCAATTTTGCAATATCACAAATTAAATTGAAATAATAATGGTCAATGTTCAAGTGGTCAAAATCGCGGGAAGGTGAGAGCGTGCCTGAACAAGTTCAGGACAAGCCGAACGAGAGCGATTTGGGGCGAGGTTCAAGGTTTAATCTGAAAAGACTCCTGCTATGGATTATCCTGGCTCCAATAACCCTCTTCTTGCTGCTGATGGTACTCCTCTATGTACCACCAGTACAGAATTTTGTCTGCGATAAAGCGGCTTCTGTGGCATCCGAATCATTGGGTATGGACATTACCATTGGTAGGGTGGATTTACGCTTCCCACTCAACCTTTTAGTACACGATTTGAAAGCTGTTCAGCAGGGCGACACCCTGCTTGATGTGGGCACCCTCGATGTGCGTGTCAAGGCTTGGCCTTTGTTAAAAGGCAAGGTGGATGTACAGAAAGCAGAACTTTCTGATGCCTCTTTGAACTCCGCCAATCTCATAGAAGGCATATTGGTAAAAGGCCATGTGGGCAACTTGGCTTTGGAGAGTCATCACGTAGATTTAAATACCCAAGAAGCTTACATTGACGATTTTTCTTTGTCCGATTCCCAGGTATATGTAGCATACAGCGATACAGTACCAAACGACACTCTCTCAGAGCCAGTCAACTGGGTTATTCGTGTGGAGAAGTTAGCCTTGAATCAAGTAGGCGTAGATTTTGAGATGCCCCTCGACACCTTCCAGCTGAGCACCTATGTCAATGAGGCTCAGCTGAAAGACGGCTTGGTTGATCTCAAGGACGCTCGCTATGAAGTGGCCAACTTTACCTTCGATGGCAGAAAATTGACTTTAGACATGGGTGAGGATAAGCGTCAGGACAAGACTGATGGCATCGACCCTTCCCACTTGGCTCTTTATCAGATACGCATGGAAGTGGATTCTATCCTTTACCAAGATCCTGACATCAAGGCCGTAATTCAAGAGATGAGCCTCTTTGAGCGCAGTGGGTTTGAGGTATCTTCTCTCACAGGTCATTTCCTTGCCAATAGCGACGGCATGCACATAGATGACATGCGAATCTTGACCCCTCATAGCGAAGTATCCTTGCAATCAGAAGTGCCAATGGTCAATGGTCAATGGTCAAAAGTTAATCCATTTATGGCTCGTCTGAACGCACGCCTTGGCAAGGAAGATTTAATGGCTCTCGTTGGGAAAGACAAGCTTGACGAAGCATTCCGCAGGCAATATCCCATCCATCCGTTGGTGTTGCGAACTCAGGTCAATGGTACGCTCAATAGGTTGGAAATTACCCAATTGAGGGCAGACCTGCCTGGCGCATTTTCGCTTAACTCACATGGTAATCTTTACAACATCACTGACTCCCTTAAGCGAAGCGGGCAGTTAGCTGTGCAGGCACAGACAGGTAACCTGGGCTTCCTCCTTGGTTTGGCTGGCATCAAGCCAGGTGACAAATCCATAGCCATTCCTGATAGCATGCGTCTCGCTGGCAATTTGCAGCTCGATGGTCAGCAGATAGGCACCTCCATGACACTGGCTGAGGGCAAAGGCAATGCTTTGGTCAATGGCACTTATCATTTGCAGAGTGAGGCGTACGAGGCAGATGTACGGGTTGACTCCATCCGTATAGACCATTTCCTGCCCCAAGATTCCATCTATTTGTTTACAGGTCATTTGGTGGCAAAGGGGAAAGGTCTTGATTTTAGTTCTCCCAAATCCACGTCCCAGTTTGAGACATCTGTAGATCAGGTACAGTTCAAGGAAATGGACATCCGTCAGATTACAGCTGATGGTTCTTTGCAAAACAGTAGAATATCCCTCAACCTGACTGCTGACAATCAGCTTTTCCGTCTCTCTGGCCAAGGCAGAATGCGCACGGATGTACCTCATTTTAATGGTAATGTGGATCTGCAAGTGGAAGATATAGACCTTTATAAACTTGGCTTGGCTTCTAAGCCTTTGGACAGACCTTTTGCACTTCATATTACGGGAATAGCTCGCCGAGATTCTGCTCAGTTTGACATCAAGGGTGGCGATCTCGACTTGCGTTTAAAATCTCTTACCACCATCGACAAACTCCTGGCAGATGGACAACGATTTGACGAGTTGCTTCGCAAGCAAATAGAGACTCGACAACTTAACCATGCCGAGTTGAGAGCTGCCTTGCCTGCAGGAGGTTTGCGTATCAGGGCAGGCAGGGACAATCCTTTGGCGGACTATCTCAAGACTGAAGGCATCACTTTCAATGACATACAGGTGAATTATGGTTTTACCCCTGAGATGGGTATCAACGGACGTGCTGCCCTGCATGGCTTAAGGGTGGATTCTTTGCAGCTCGACACCATTTATTTTACCTTGCGACAAGATACTTCCCATTTAGCTTTCCAAGGGGGTGTCATCAATGGTCCCCGTAATCCGCAATATGTGTTCCATGTCTTTTTGGATGGCGATATCCGCAGTAAAGATGTGGATATGAACATCAATTACATCGATGGTAGGGGCAATACGGGCTTGAAGCTGGGATTCAATGCCCAGCCTGTGGTCAATGGAGGCAGAAATGGTGGGGCTAATGGCTTGCTGATTTACCTTACTCCGGAAGAACCTATTGTGGCTTATCGGCAGTTCCATTTCAACGAAGATTACAACTGGCTCTACTTGCATCAGGACAAACGCCTGTATGCCCATATCGACATGCGAGGTGATGAAGGCTTGCGTTTCCGTATGCGTAGCGATCGTAGTGATACTATCTCCTTACAGAATATGACGGTAGAACTTTCCCGTCTGCAATTGAAAGATTTATCTGCCATACTGCCTTATATACCTGAGGTGGGTGGCTTGATTTCTGTAGATGCCACCTATCTGCAAACTGCCACCTCCATGCAGGTCAGTGCAGAGTCTATGATAGATTCTTTGACCTATGAACACAAGCCTGTTGGCGATGTGAACTTAGGTCTTACCTGGTTGCCTGAAGGAACCAACAAGCACTACCTCGACTCTTACCTGATGCTCGACAATGAACAGGTGGTGATGGCGAGTGGAACAATCAAAGGCGACTCCCTGAATATTGATGCGGATGTAGAGGACTTCCCCCTGCGAGTGGCAGATGTGTTCATCCCTGATGGTATTGTAAATTTCTTGGGCAAGCTACAGGGAAACCTCCAAGTGAGGGGAATAACAGACAAACCTCGTGTCAATGGTGAGGTGCAGATGGATGGCGTGTCGATTGTGGCTCAGCAGGCAGGAGCCAGATACAGATTGGATGACCGTCCCATTATAATTACAGCCAACCAGATGGTGCTGAATGATTTCTCCATCTATACCACAAGTGACAACCCCTTTGTGGTCAAGGGAGTGGTGGATTTCCGTGATGTGTCCAATCCCTCTGCTGTGTTGTCGTTGCGAGCCAACAGATATACCCTGCTCGATGCCCCCAGGACGCGTGAGAGTCTGCTCTTTGGCAAGATACTGGTAGATATGAATGCTACCATTCGAGGTCCTTTGTCGGGCTTGGTGATGCGTGGCCAGATGAATGTGTTGGGCGATACAAATGCTACCTATGTGATGGCAAACTCTCCGCTTACAGTGGAAGACCGCTTGGATGGCTTGGTTACCTTCGTGTCTTTCAACGATACCTTGTACAATGGACGTAAAGACCAGAATGCCATGTCGTTGGGAGGGCTGGATATGAACATGACAGTCCACATTGACGATGCTGTCCGATTGCGTGCCAACCTGACTACAGATGGTAGCAAATACGTAGAACTTCAGGGTGGTGGTGACCTCAACATGCTTTATACTCCACAGGGTGACATGAACCTCACGGGTAGATATACCCTCTCTGGTGGCACCATGAAGTACTCATTGCCTGTCATACCATTGAAGGAGTTTACCTTCATGCAAGGGAGTTATGTGGATTGGCGAGGCGACATCATGAACCCTCGCCTAAGCCTCACAGCCACAGAACGAGTCCGAGCTTCTGTTAGCGATGGAGAGAACAGCAGTAGGCGAACAGATTTCGACGTGTCTGTGTCCATCAAGAATACCCTTGAGGCACCTGACTTGAGCTTTGACCTTTCTGCCCCTTCTGATGGCACCATCCAGAATGAGTTGCAGTCTATGAGCACTGACGAACGAAGTAAAGCCGCCATCACCATGCTGGCCACAGGCATGTATATGGGCAACAGTGGAGCGGCCAATGGCTTGACCATGGGTGCAGCCCTCAACAGTGTGCTCCAGAGTCAGATAAATACGTTGGCAGGCTCTGTGTCGAATGCTTCCTTCAGCGTGGGCATAGAGGATAGGGAGATGAGTACAGGTACCCAGACAGACTATACTTTCCGTTACTCGCAACGATTCTTCAATGATCGTGTGCAGATTAACATTGGAGGCAAGATATCCACAGGCAACAATGCCACCAACGACATGGACTCGTTCATCGACAATGTGTCATTGGAATATCGTCTCGACAGTGGAGGAACACGCTATATTCGTGCGTTCCATAATAAGAACTATGAGAACCTCATAGAGGGTGAGATTACTGAAACAGGTGTGGGCTTCCTGTTCCGCAAGAAGTTGGATAGCCTGAGTGATTTGTGGATGTGGGCGAGAAAAAAAGGGCAATGATGAGAGCAATAAGATACATAACGTTTTTAGTGTTAGTAGGATTGATGGTGAGTTGTTCCACCACCAAGAACCTGCCTGAGGGTGAGGTGCTTTATATAGGTCAGAAACCGATAGAGATATATGGCAAGGACAGTCTTACTGAGGTGGGGGCCATTGCGTTGGAAGAGGTTGAGGCAGCCCTGGCCACAGCCCCCAACAACGCCTTCTTGGGCAGCTCCAGCGTTCGTACTCCCTTCCCCATAGGGTTGTGGATTTACAATGCCTATGCCAAGAGCGAGGAAGGTCTTGGCAAATGGATGTTCAACCACTTTGCCGCTGATCCTGTCCTCATCTCTACTGTCAATCCTGGCATCCGATCCCAAGCGGCTAAGAACATCTTGCGCGACTATGGTTATTTCCGTGGCAATGTCACCTACCAGGTGTTGCCTGAACCCAACGACTCGTTGAAGGCAAAGATACAGTATAAGGTCACCATGAACCAACCCTATTTCATTGATACACTTTATTTCAGGGGCTTCACTGACCGTACCATGCGTATCTTCGAGCGTTCAAGAAGGCTTTCTAACCTGAAGCCTGGTACTCAGTTCAATTTCTCCGACCTCAATGCTGAGCGCACACGCTTGAGCAACCTGCTTCGCAATGTGGGCAACTACTATTTCCGCCCAGACTACATGACTTATCAGGCTGATACCACTTTGGTTCCTGGTGGAGGACATGTCAGCCTGCGCCTGGTGCCTGTTGAGGGCATCCCTGAAGCAGCCCAGAAACCCTTTGTGGTGAGTTCCACCACTGTTAACTTCTTGGGTCCCAAGGGTGAGGCGCCCAACGACTCTACTTCTTACAATGGCGTGAAGATAAACTATTATAACAAGGTGCCTGTGCGTCCCAACATGCTTTATCGTTGGCTTGATTACAACAACTATCGAATGAAGCGACGCATGGATGACTCCACAGGCATCAGCCGGGATGCTCCCCGCAATCGCTATAGCCTGCAACGTCAGACTCGCATCCAGGAACGACTCACCAATTTAGGCATCTTCCGCTATCAGGAGATGCAGTATGTGCCTCGTGACAGTACGCTTGTGGGCGATACTTTGGATGTGGTGATGAACATGATGATGGACAAGCCCTACAGTGTGACTGCAGACTTTAACATGAAACTGAAGAGCAACAACCAGATGGGCCCAGGTGCCTCTTTGGGTATCACTCGCAACAATATCTTCCGTGCGGGTGAGAGTCTGAGTGTCTCCCTGACCGGAGCCTATGAGTGGCAAACGGGCAAGAACAGCTCGTCAGACATGAATAGCTATGAGTTTGGTATCACAGCCAACCTGATGTTCCCCCGCGTGGTCTTCCCTCGCATTGGCAAGCGTGAGTACGACTTCCCTGCCACTACAACCTTCTCGCTCTATGCCAATCAGCTGGTACATCCCAAGTACTATCACATGCAAGCCTTTGGAGGCAGTGCCACCTATGAGTTCCAACCCACCAGCAAATATAAGCATAGCCTCACGCCTCTGAAGCTTACTTATAACACCACGAGTCATGAAACAGAGGACTTCTGGCAACTGTTCAACCAGAATCCGGGTCTTTATGCCAGCTTGGATGACCAGTACATCCCCCAGATGGAATACTCGCTCACCTTCGACGATTCTAAGGTGCGTGGCATCAGGAACACCAAGTGGTGGCAGGTTACCTTTGCCTCCGCAGGCAATGTCACAGCAGCTATTTACAAGTTGGCAGGACGTGATTGGAAAGAGCGTGAGAAGAAATTCCTGGGCTCGCCCTTTGCCCAGTTTCTCAAGCTCAATGCCGAGTTCCGCTATCATTATGTTATCAATGATGACATGATGCTGGCTATGCGCGCCGCAGGTGGTGCCATCTGGGCGTATGGCAACTCTTTATATGCTCCTTTCACAGAGTTGTTCTACATTGGTGGTGCCAATAGCGTGAGGGCTTGGCCTGCTCGTCGCATCGGTCCTGGTGCCAATGCCCTCGATAAGGATAACCGTTTCTTCTTCATGCATGTGGGCGACATGCGTCTGGAGACGAACTTGGAGTTCCGCTTCCGTTTGTTTGGCGATCTGCATGGAGCTTTGTTCCTCGATGCAGGCAATGTGTGGAACCTCCGCAATCATGAGAACCAAGAGTCTGAGCAGTTCCGTTTCAAGAACCTGTTCGACCAACTGGCTTTGGGCACAGGCTTTGGCTTGCGCTACGATCTTGACTTCCTCGTGTTCCGTCTGGATTGGGGGCTTGGACTTCATGCGCCTTATGACACCGGAAAGTCAGGCTATTTTAATTTGCCTAAGTGGAACGATGCCATGGCTCTGCACTTTGCCATTGGCTATCCGTTCTGAAAGGTTTAGATTATTAACCACGAACATTGCGTTGGAGACCGCTATTTCCGCATGGATAATGTTCAATCTTCAATCTTCAATGTTCAATAAATATAAATAAATATGAAACCAACTTTGTTTTTACTTGCTGCAGGCATGGGAAGCCGCTATGGAGGCTTGAAGCAGCTCGATGGACTTGGCCCTCATGGCGAGACCATCATGGACTATTCCATCTACGATGCCATTCACGCTGGCTTCGGTAAACTTGTTTTCGTTATCCGCAAAGACTTTGAAGCCGACTTCCGTGAGAAAATCATCTCCAAGTACGAAGGTCACATCCCATGTGAACTGGTGTTCCAGAGCATTTACGACTTGCCCGAGGGCTTTGCCTGCCCTGAAGGCCGTCAGAAACCTTGGGGAACCAATCATGCAGTCTTGATGGGCGCGCCTGTCATCCATGAACCTTTTGCTGTTATCAACTGCGACGACTTCTATGGTCGTGACTCTTTCGAGGTGATGGGCAAGTGGTTGACCAACCTTCCTGAAGGCTCTAAGAACACCTACTCAATGGTGGGCTTCCGTGTGGGTAACACCCTGAGCGAGAGTGGCACCGTGAGCCGTGGCATCTGTGAGACCAATGAGCAGAACCTGCTTACTTCAGTGGTTGAGCGCACCAAGATTATGCGTCGTGAGGACGAGGTGCAGTACATCGACGATAACGGCGAGTGGGCATCCACCCCTGAGACCACCCCTGTCAGCATGAACTTCTGGGGCTTTACCCCTGACTATTTCCAGTACAGCGAGGAGTATTTCAAGTTCTTCCTCAGCGACCCGAAGAACATGACGAACCTCAAGAGCGAGTTCTTCATCCCGCTGATGGTGGATAAGCTCATCACCGATGGAACAGCCACCTGCGAGGTGCTTGACACCACCAGCAAATGGTTTGGCGTGACCTATCCTGAAGATCGCCAAAGCGTGGTGGAAAAAATCCAGGCATTGGTAAATGCCGGTGTATATCCCGACAGATTGTTCTGATAAAATCTGGATGTATTCATACAAAAGCCTTGTTATCTCACCATGATAGCGAGGCTTTTTTTATCCCACATCGGGATAGCCAAGTTTTTTGCAGAAATCACACTCTCTTCCTGTTTCTCAGTTTTTTTGCAACTGGGTTGCAAAAAAGGCTTACTACTTTTGCTGGCGAAATCCGGTAATATGAAGAGAAAATACTATACATTGTTCCTTTGCCTTCTAGGGGTGGTAGCTTTTGCTTCACCGCGTACTTATTATATTGACGGTGGAGCAGGCATATATGGTTTTACGGAACAAAAAGACTCCATAGTGGTTGATGAGCAGGAAGAAGAACTTGACGAGGTAATTGTTTCTACTCGAGGTACCCGCACCATCAAACGCAGTCCTACACGCATTGAGGTCCTTTCAGGAGAGGAAATCAGCGAGAAAGCCATGATGAAGCCAGGCGACATCCGCGTGATGCTCAGCGAGACCACAGGTATTCAGATGCAACAGACATCACCCATATCAGGCAATGCCCTCATCCGCATTCAAGGTCTTGATGGCCGATATACCCAGGTGCTGAAAGACGGTTTCCCTGCCTTTCCTGGAGCCGCCAGTGGCTTGGGATTGTTGCAGACCCCTCCTTTGGATTTGCGTCAGGTGGAGGTCATTAAAGGCTCATCATCCACACTCTATGGTGGTGGAGCCATTGCCGGCTTGGTGAACCTGATTTCAAAAACACCCACAGAGGAACGTGATTTGTCATTCCTGCTGAATGGCACCACTGCGCGAGGTCTCGATCTGAGTGGCTTTTTCGGACAACGCTTTGGCAAGATAGGCACAACAGTCTTTGCCTCTTATAACACCAGCAGGGCTTACGACCCTTCTGATGTGGATTTTTCAGCCATTCCCCAGTATGACCGAGTAAATATCAGTCCCAAGCTGTTTCTTTACCTCTCACCGGAAACCAACGGAAGTTTAGGACTTAACTCAATGATTGAGAATCGCTTGGGTGGCGATATGCATTATATTAGGGGAAAAGATGTTGGAGGCCATTCCCATTACGAGCGAAACAAGAGCCAGCGCCATTCCCTGCAACTTAACCTCAACCATTGGTTCAGTGAAACAAGCAAGCTAAACCTCAAAGGTAGTGCCACCTATTTCCATCGCTCCATCGAACAGCCTGGTTATCTGTTTGAAGGCACTCAATGGACAACTTTTGGCGAGCTGGCTTACAGTTTCACCAATGGCAAGGCAGAGTGGGTGGGTGGACTGAATCTCTGGACAGACCATTTCAGTGAAGATGCGGCAAAACAAGCCATAGCGAGAGATTATACACAGACCACCTTCGGAGCATTTGTCCAGGGCAGCACCAGTCTGACCCCTTGGTTCAGCGTTGAGGCTGGGTTGCGTACAGACTATGTGATTGACTATGGCCTTGCCTTCCTGCCTCGTTTGTCGCTTCTGTTCAAGCCTACTGAGAAGCTGTCTTCCCGTCTGGGTGGGGGCTTTGGTTACAAGACACCTACCATCTTTACAGAGGAAAGCGAGCGCATAGCTTACAGGAGTGTGTTGCCTGTGAGCGACCAGACTAACAAGATGGAGCGTAGCTGGGGAGCCAACTGGGATGTGAACTACACCACAGGCATTTGGGATGACAATATCTCACTCTCCATCAATCACATGTTCTTCTATACGCGTCTGGACAATACCCTGCTGATGAAGCCTTTCAACGATGGGCAATATAAGATGGTTAATATTGACGGACATACGGATACCATGGGTTGGGAAACCAATCTGAAGATAGGTTGGCGGGATTTCCATTACTATTTCGGCTATACCTATACCCGCACCAAGACTGAGGAGTTTGGCCAGCACTATGAGAACTTCCTGACACCGCGCCATCGACTGAATAATGTGCTGATGTATGAGGTAGAGAACAAGTGGAAAGTCGGTCTGGAAGCATATTACTACAGTCCTCAGCGGCTAAGTGACGGGACTCGTGGTCAGTCTTATTGGCTCTGTGGCTTCATGGTAGAAAAGAGTTGGCGGCATTTCTCAGTCTTTGTGAACTTCGAGAATTTCACCGACTCCCGCCAGACTCGTTTCGACACCATCTATACAGGGTCTCGCACCAATCCCGAATGGCGTGACATCTATGCTCCCCTCGACGGCTTCGTGGCAAATGCAGGCATCAAGATCAGGTTGTAGGGGTAGTTTCACTGGCCGTCACCTTTTTTGCCTCGTTCGGTCGGACGAACAGGATATGAATAATCGTTCAGTCGGACGAACAGGATATGAATAATTGTTCGGTCGGATTTGTAATCCGACTGGGCTGAATATAAGGATTTTTAATCCGAAAATATATTTTATCGCATTGCAAATGCTCATACTCAATACGTTCGGATTACAAATCCGAACGAACGGAGTCAAACTTGTTTGAACTATGTCGAGCGTGAGCGATTTATTTAAATCCGAACGAACGGAGGTCGTAGGAGGCAGTTTCACGGACGGTCACCTTTTTATTTCAGCAATAATGCCACCACCGGTATGGTCAGTATAGATAGCAAAGTAGTGGTGAATGTCATCTCAGTTATCAGCGTTGTATCTCGGTTGTATTTCAGGCAAAGGATAGTGCCGTAGGTTGCCACAGGCATAGCTATCACCACCGTGTTGATATAAGTCACATAGGGGTCGAAGCCCAGGGCAAGGCACAGGAAATGGACACCCACAGGCAACAAGCACAGGCGAAGCAGGGTAGTGGCATAAATAACCCGTGTGCCCAACAAAGCACGAAGTGGCAGTTGCGACATCGACGAACCGATAATCAGCAGGGCAGCAGGCACAGTGATATTGCCAATCATCGTTAGTGGCTGACTGATGAAGCCAGGGACATTGTCAATGCCAAGAGCCACGATCAGCATGGACAGATAGGCCGCGAGCATCGGTGAGCTATAGAGCACCTTCTTGTTGAAATATTTGCGGTCGGCACCCTCGCCACCCGTAATCATCATTGTCCCCACGGTAAATATGGCAAAAGTATTTACCACATTCAGCACAGCGGCATAGAATACCGCCTGATGTCCGAAGATAGCATCCACCACAGGATAGCCCATGAACCCTACATTTCCAAACACCAGCGCAAACGCCACCACACCACGATGCTCCACCCTTTTCGTCAGCAGACGTGCCAGCCCCCATGCCGCCACCGTCAGCACCACATAAGTAAAAGCGCTGATTGCCAACAGAGGGAGAATGTATCGTCGGTCGGGCAACTCGCCAGTCATAGCCGACGAGAGAATCAAGGCAGGGCAAGTCCAGTTGATGACCAAGCTGGATAATTTCCGGTCGAATTCACCACCCATATACTTCATTTTGCCAGCCGCATAACCCACCACGGCAATGGCAAAAAGGGTTATCATCACTTCCACCATACTAATCAAGTGCTACTTTCACAATGCTCAGCAGTTCTTCCATCTGTTGGCAAGCTGCTCCATATTGCTGTTCAATAATCGCCAGCGAAGTTACTATTATTTCTTGTAATCCCCAATGTTTGCTTATTTATTATTCAAAAATAAGCCCGGCAGAATTCTCTTACCGGGCTTTCTTGTTACAGGTATATAGGTCCGTGACCCATACACGAGGTTGTTCCCATCGCAGTCAATGCTGCTGTCAGTATTGAGATGGCGAACTGAATCACTGCTTTCCAAAATTCCTTGTTTTTCATAGTTATTTAGTAGGTTAGTTGGCTATGGGGCTTGCCCCATTGTGAATAAATTTTGCGATGGTAATAACAAGGGGGCAAGCCCCCTTGCTATCCTGCATCTGCCCCGTTCGGACGGATTTCTCGTTCGTTCGATTTCCCCCGTTCGCCCCGTTTGGACGATTGACCCCCGTTCGGACGGATTTGCAATCCGTCCGCATCGAATATAAGGATTTTTAATCCGAAAAATATTTATCGCATTGCAAATGCTCATACTCAACACGTTCGGATTACAAATCCGAACGAACGGAGAATCTGGTGGGCATCTGCGTATTCTGGTTGGAGGAATTGCGATTTACCTACAACACTTTGTACGTGCTTGAGCCCCATGAAGATTATGATACCGCTAAAAACGTGGAAGGCATCGTAATCAATCAGGGCTTCCGTTCCTATCAAGTTTATGAGGCTATGAAAAGGGCTGGGCTGAACCCCAGTCCTACATCGAATCACATGAGGGGCTGTGCCGTGGATATCCGCTGTGCCGGCGTGGAGCAAGCACTGAGGTACATGGTTATCCTGCTGGATATGTCAGACCAGAACCATCGTGACTTCGATGAGCTGATCTTAGAACGAAGCAAGTGCGTCTATTGGATTCACTTTGCCGCCAGGCCGAAGGACAATCGACGAAAGGTATTGTTTATCTTGAAGTAGGGATTAGGAATATGGATAGCAAGGGGGCTCTGTCCCCTTGTTGCTACCATTACATGATGCATTCACAATGGGGCAAGCCCCATTGCTACGTTTTTGCCCACACGGTCTGTGAAGATAGTGGGGGGGCTTTTTTATGAAAATTTTTTTACAAAATATTTGGTTTGGTGTAGAATTAACACTACCTTTGTGGGTAGTATGTACCTAAACCGTGAAGAAATGAAAATTATTGACAGAAAATCGATGTTTCTTCCCCCATCATCTTGCTGTTTGTAAGCGTTTTAGGTTTGTAGGTGAAAGTTCCTTTACTTCGCAGTAAAAGGAGTGAAATTGACCTCACAAACTTAAAGGTTTTTAAACAAACTAGCAAATTTTTTTAGGTTTTTTTTCATTCCGACGACAAAAAAAATCGGAGTCAAATTGGAACTAAAGAAGTAGATGATGGAAAAACAACGAAATTCAATTGCCGTTGTTGTGGAAGAAATGTGCTTACGACATGAGCAGAACGAGAAGTGGGGTACGGCAGCCCTGTATCGTTCCGTGCTGCATGCCATTTGTGACTTTTGCCAACGGGAGGACGTGTCATTTGAGGTGATTACCCCCAGCTGGCTGAAGTCGTTCGAGGGCTACCTCAGGGCGAAGGGACTTACCTGGAACTCGGTATCGACTTACATGCGGATATTGAGAGCTGTGTATCACGAGGCTGTTATGACGGAAGTAGCACCGTTCAAACCGTATATATTTAATAAGGTATATACGGGCGTGGAGGCAAACCGTGAGAATGCCCTGAATGCGCGCCTGATGAAGAAGCTCATCAAGCTGAGCTTGGACAGGAAGAGTCCACTCAGGCCTGCCCTGCAACGCAGTCTGCAATATTTCGTACTGATGTTCATGCTCAGGGGACTGCCTTTTGTGGATCTGTCGTTCCTGAAGAAAAGCGAATGCAAGGGTAACACGATTGCTTACCGCCGTAAGAAGACAGGCAGGCACCTGGTGGTGAAGCTGGACAGCACAGCCCTGCTACTGCTGAAGACGGTTGCAAATAAGAATGCCGCATCGCCCTATCTCTTTCCCATCATCCATCATGCCGACGGCTCGCAGGACGCCTATAAGGAATACCAGGCCGCACTGAAACTGCTCAACAAACACCTTGCCGCCATTGGCAAATACCTGAAAATAGAACAGAAACTATCTTCTTATACCGCCCGCCACACCTGGGCAACCATGGCATTCATCTGTAATGTCAATCCTGCCATCATCTCCCAATCCATGGGACACTCGTCCATCAAGGTTACTGAGACGTATCTGAAGCCTTTCCAGCAGGAAATCATCAACGAGGCTAACAGGACTGTCTTGGAATACGTAATGGGTTGACAATCAATCTTAAGAAACAAAAATGTTCCTTTTACTGCGAAGTAAAGGAAAATTTTGACATAATGTGTTGATTGCTAATAGTTTTTAGCATTAAAAAAGACTTTTTCACTTCTGTTTAGACAGGGGTAAAAGAGCTTTATAAGCGTGCGAAGAAAGTAGAATTTTCAAAATAATGTGGAAAAGGTAAGTGCCACATGTGAATGCAGCCTTATCTGTTTAGATTTAAGAAAAAAAATTTAAGTTAATGTTTTTGTGGGCAACCACATGTGAATGCAGTTGCCCCTTTTTTTAGGAATAAAGTTTTTATTAATATATTAACCTTTAAAAGTTTTTATTATGAATGACATTAAATTTTGGAAAAGGACCTTGCTCTGTGGAGCTTCCCTGCTCCTGATCGCCGCAAGTCAGGCCATGGCTTCAGGCGTGGACGCAATGTCAACTGAAGGTGTAGCTGCAGTTCAGCAGAATGGACGCACAGTTACAGTGACAGTTAACGATGCAATGGGTCCAGTCATCGGTGCCAACGTTCTCGTTAGAGGCACTACAATCGGTTCTATCACTGACATGGATGGTAACGCCGTTATCCAGGGCGTTCCAAACAATGCAGTGATCGTTGTTTCCTACATTGGTTACATCACTCAGGAGATCCAG
>JAGCGS010000023.1 GCA_017649485.1 Bacteroidaceae bacterium
AAATGTTATGTTGTTATGTTGTTATGTCAAGACAATTAAACCGTTTTCACTTGGCAAAGCTGATACAAGCATTGTTCAGTTCTCGGTCATTCGTGTTTATCTACTCTGATAATCAAACTATTGAAATTAATTAAAAAAAAGATAGCCCATGAGCAAACCAACGGAACCAAATTTTGATGGGTTGAATATGTCGAATCCCAAGTGTTCTACTCAGACATATAATTAACCAACTGCAGCAGACTATGGTTATCTTTAACTGCTCACAGGGAGCTACAAGGGGTCAAGACCCCTTGCTATATCCTCTGATTATTACTCCCTCTCCCTACGGGCAGCCCTCTATATTAGAGGAGGAGTTAGTAACTCTTTGTTCGAAATTGGGATTTATTCCAATCACTCGGTGATAAGCTTCTTTCCCTTATACGACTTGCGATGAGCTACAATGAACTCACGATGCTTGTCGGCCCAGGCAGTGAGCTGGACAATGAATGGCACCAACTCCTTTCCCAAATCGGTGAGCTGGTACTCAACATGCAGGGGAACCTCAGGAAAGACTTCACGATTAACCAGCGCATCAGCCTCTAATGTCCTGAGCGTATGGGAGAGCACTTTGGCAGACACATCGGGAATACTCTTTGACAAATCACCAAAACGGACTGAACCCTTCTCATGTATGATCAAGATAACAAGCAGCGACCATTTGTTGCCAAAACGAGCAACCACATTGCGAATGGGACAAACCTCCAAAATACTGTTTTTTTCTTCTTTCTTGAGCATAATTATTTACATTTTTAGAATTATCTTCCCTCCTGCCCCACCTTGTTCCAGCAAGGTATGTGCCTCAACAATCTCATCCATCGTGAACACCTTGGCATAGAGGGGCTGGATATGTTTTTTTCCTATTAACTCAAACATGCCATTAATGGCTTTCTTTGATGGATAATTGGAATAGAAGCCCGTGAGAAATACACCATTGGGAATGAATTTGATAGGATCGAAGTGCTGTATGGTATAGACATTGCCAAGCACACCAGTGCTGCACACATAACCAGGACGGCTGACCGTCAGCAAGGAATCTTGCAAGGTCTTGGGTCCTATCAGCTCCAGAATCTTGTTGGGCTTTGCCTTGAAAATGCGACGGCTCAACTCACCATTATCAATGGTGCAGTGGTCGGCTCCAATGGCTTCTAATTTCTCGAACGACTCCTCCCGACGACATGCAGCTATCACCTTTGCACCGATGGCCTTAGCCAGTTGTATGGCGGCCTGCCCTACTGAGCTGGTGGCCCCACGAACCAACAGGGTGTCGGAGGCTGATAACTGCAAACACTCAAACAAAGAGCCGTAAGCAGTATAGTAGGTTTCGGGCACAGCAGCCAAAGAAACCCAGTCATAATCATAATCTACCTTGAATACATGAGTATATGGAAGCAGGGCATACTCGGCATAGCTGCCGTTGAACGAGCGACCCATGCCACCCATCAAGGCTATCACCTTGTCGCCTTTGCGGAAATCGCAATCAGAGGGGTCAGCTATCTCGCCCACACACTCGATGCCTGGCACAATTGGGGTATTGATATAGTCGTTGTCGGCCTCAAACATCCTCAGCAAAGCCTCCGAATGGTTCAGTCCGGCAGCATGAACCTTCACCAGCACCCAGCCTGGCCTTACCTTAGGAACAGGAATTTCGCTTACTTTTAACGCTTCCGCCTTGCAGCATTTATCAATCACTATAGCTTTCATTAATCTTTCCAACATTGAGGATCAGGTGCATAGAAGTTTTTAGTATAGCCAAAGGCAACGGCAGGACAGCCCCGACAAAAACGCAGCAACTCGCACTTACCGCATTTCTCAAAGCGTTCGTGCTGGCGATACTGATCCATCTTCTCGCCATAAAACACATCAGACAGCTCCTCATCAACCGTACCTACATAGCTTTCGAAGCGGCGGCAAGCCATCAGCCTACCCTCAGCCGAAATGGTAAAATGGCAGTTGCTGCAATTACAGCCGTCATAGATGGTTTCTTCGTCAAGACCTTCGGGAATCTTGAACAAGCCTTTCTCATACAGGAACAATGTCCACAAATGGTCCTTCAGGTTAAAGGTAGTATCAGTGCCTCTGTACTGCTCGTATTTCGCCCAGCATTTCTCCAAGAGTTCACGATACTTCAACGGCTCTATGTGCCAACCTTTATCGGGCGCAGCCTTGTCCTCGCTCGTAGGACAATAACGGCCAAAGGCAAAGATATCAGCATGATGCTCGACCACCAAATCGATGATATCAGGAATTTCATGGATATTGGTACCCGAAACTGTAGTCATGATGGCGCAATGCATCCCCGACTTGCGGATGGTGGCTATGGCTTCCAATGTGCGGTCAAAAGAGCCTGGCTTACGGAAATAGTCGTGAGTCTCTCGCATTCCGTCAATACTCAGCTGATATTTACGACATCCAAGGCTTTTCAGTCGCTGGCAAACCTCATCAGTTAAATGAAAAGGATTCCCCATGATGGTGAAAGGTATGTCATGACGATGCACCAACTCAAGGAAATCCCAAAAGCGACTGTGCAAAATGGGGTCGCCACCTGTTATGTATAAATATGGCAAACGTCCCATTCGCTGACACATGCGCTCCACGTTGGCAAGCACTGTTACTAATCTCTCCCAGGGCATCTCAATGAGCTTAGTATGCCCTTCGGAGAAGATGTAACAATGCTTGCAACGTTGGTCGCACTCATCAGTTATGTGCCACTGAAAAGCAAAGTACTCCACTGCGCTTATTTTTCACCAGCACCGCATGCGCTTCCGCAAGCAGCAGGTTTCTCCTCAGCAGGTTTGTCACCTGCACCACATGCGCTACCACAAGCAGCTGGCTTCTCTTCAGCTGGTTTGTCACCTGAGCCACAAGCAGCACCACAAGCAGCCGGCTTCTCATCATTCAACATAATGCCCTGAGCACTATGCGCAAAATTGTAATCAACTCTTTTCATCTTCTTCTTTTTTTAAGTTAATATAATATACTTATTTCTTCAACGCCCATGCTAACAGATCGGTAATATAGGCACGGCTATCCTTGCCCCACCAACGAGTTTCCATCCTATTGGTCACCTTTCGCACGCCATCAGGATAGCCCAACAGTAAACCCACCATTGTGTCGCCTCCCACAAACAGCTTTCCGCCTTTCTTAGTCTTCACATACGTGCCGTGCAGCCAACCATCTTCCATACATACACTTACAGGCGTACCACCAGTCATCACACAGGCACCACTATAAGGAATTTCATAACGCTCCTTAAATATCTCGCTTTTGAATGAAACGGCTCCCACGTTGCCAGGCAGGGGCACATCCTTGCCAAACTCAATGCCAAAAGGACGAGTAACATCGTTGGCACCATAGCGGTCTAAATCCACACGGTGGTTATCATCCACAAAGAAGATGAGCGACCCGCCTTTATTCACATAGTTCACCAGCGCCTGCTTCTCAACCTCAGTTAAGTCTTTCTGCAATTTGTTGCTCAAAGGTGATAGCATCACCAAAACATCAATCTTCTTGAGAAGTTGTGGGGTTATCTCAGCATCATTATTCACTACCAATTCAGCACCAAGCTGTTGTGCCATCTCTGTATAGGCAGGCACCACCAGAGGATAAGTCTCATGTCCCTCGTAAACATCTGTACACTGACTGTGAGACAAGTCAAACATAATCCTCTTTTGAGCTTGAATGCTCACCGCCACAGCCATCAGCACTATTGCTATTGTCAATATTTTCTTCATCTTTTCTCTTGTTTTGTTTTTGCAAAAGTAATGAGAAATATTTTATCATGCAATAGGTTACAAATCTGTTCCATAGTAACCTAAAAGTTTACTTTGGTGTTCTCAGACGATAACGAGCTGGTTAAAAAAAGTTAATCGTCATTTGGGACATCTTTTTGCTTGGTTATTCATACGAAACAATCAAGCCACTTTTTTGTAAGAAAATTTGATATTATAAGCCTAAATACTTATTTTTGCGGTTAAGTAAAATACTGAATAAGATTTCAGATGACTATTGACCTTTACATTGATCAGCCTAATGACTATGCGCTTGACATCGGAGCTCCCACCTATCATCCCCATGTCTCAATCATCAGCTATGACGAGGTCGGCCCGATAAGGCATACTATGAACCGCTTTAATGTATTTGGGCTTTTTCTTCAGGAGGAATTTCCTGAGGATTTGGTATATGGCATTGGTAAGTATAAGCACGCCAATGGATCGCTTTTGGCTTATTCTCCCGGACAAGTGGGTGGTAAGCCATTCAATGGTACATACTGCCAGTATCACGGATGGGTACTGCTGTTTGATGCTACTTTCATTCAGGGTACAGAGATAGAAAGGCACCTTGCTGACTATCATTTCTTTTCGTACGACACAAACGAAGCGCTCATCCTGACTGATGATGAGAAGGAGATTTTGAACGGTTTGATGCAGAATATCCGCACCGAACTGCAACAGACAAGCGGAGAAGCACATACAGATATCATCGTCAAAGATTATATCCTGCTGATACTTGACTATTGTAACAGGTTTTATGCCAGACAATTTAAGGATCTATCAACTGCAGTAGTAAACATATTGGCACGTTTTCAGCGACTACTCACTGACTATTATGATCAGGGGCTGCAAGCAAAATATGGGTTGCCCAGTGTGAGCTACTGTGCACGTGAGCTATGCCTTTCTCCTGGCTATTTTGGCGATATTCTGCGCAATACAATGGGCGATAATCCCAAAAACTACATCAACAATTTCATCATCATGCGTTCGAAGAACCTCTTGCTGGGGGGAATGCAAGTGAAACAGGTAGCTGAGGAACTTGGCTTTGAATATGCCAACCATTTCACCCGACTATTTAAAAAGATTACCGGACTGACACCCTCTGCTTTTCTGGCTTCAGCACAGCTATAATAAACTATCGTCAATAATGGTATATTATTCAACAATCTATATATGCAGACAGATTTACTATTGTTGTATCTTTGCAACATAGTAAATAAAAGATGTATGACACAATGAGAAAATATCTATTATTGCTGGTGGCCAGTATATGTTTAGGATGCTCGCATGATGACAATGTGATGGCACAAATGCCAATTCCTACTACGGAAATTAAGAGTAGTGAAAAGGAAACTGAAAACCAAGAAGAAAAGGAAACTGAAATGAAAAAGGAGATTTACATGACAGTTGGCGAAAACAAACTGACTGTAAAACTGGTGGATAACAATGCTACAAAAGCATTGGTTGAAGCACTGTCTGACGCGCCCATAACGTACGAAGCCAACGATTATGGTGGCTTCGAGAAAGTAGGAGCTTTGGGCAGATCACTGCCCATAAGCAACACGCAGCTCACCACTAAGCCAGGTGACGTTATTCTTTATAACGGCAACCAGATTGTGCTATTTTATGGCAGCAACTCATGGAGCTATACCCGGCTGGGAGAGATGCTGTATCAGTCGATTGACGAATTGAAGAGCTTCTTGAGGGCAGGCCAAGGCAGCATCATGGTGACACTATCATTGGAATAACCTATAACAATATGAAAAAATCTTATTTAACCCTAATCTTCGCTACCGCACTGCTGACAGCTTGCAGTACGAAGGTTACTAACGAATCAAAAATGGCAAAAATGGAACTGACACAGGAGTGGGACAAAGTGTTCCAACTTAGCGAAAAGGTAAACCACCGCAAGGTGATGTTTGACACACAGTATGGCTTTACGCTGGCGGCCGACCTGTATGAGCCGAAGGAATCATCGGAAGGGAAGCTGGCAGCTATCGCTGTAAGCGGACCGTTCGGTGCCACTAAGGAACAATCGAGCGGACTCTATGCTATGCGTATGGCTGAGCGAGGATTTGTTACAATAGCCTTCGACCCGTCTTTCACTGGAGAGAGCAGCGGAGAACCAAGACGAACAGCATCACCCGACATTAATACGGAAGACTTTATGGCAGCTGTTGATTATCTCTCTACCCTACCTCAGGTTGACCCTGAGCGAATTGGCATTATCGGCATCTGCGGCTGGGGAGGCATCGCCCTGAACGCTGCTGCCGCCGACACCCGGATCAAGGCAACTGTGGCAAGTACTATGTATGACATGAGTCGCGTCAGTGGCAATGACTACAACGATGCTTTCGACATAGAGGAGGCACGCCACAAGAACCGCGAAATGCTGTCAAAGCAGCGTCTCGTCGACCCGATGGCTATGGCTGGTGGCGTACTGGATAGCGTACCTTGGCAGGCTCCGCAGTTCGTGAAGGACTACCATGATTATTACAAGACATCACGTGGCTATCATGCCCGCAGCGGCAATTCCAACGACGGTTGGCGCACCATCGGCACACAGGCCTACGCCAATACCCGTTTCCTCTACTATATCAACGAGATACGCTCAGCTGTAATGGTGATGCACGGTGAGGATGCCCACTCACGCTACTTCGGTGAGGCTGCCTTTCATTATATGGTTGAAGGCAAAGCTGAGGGGTATAACACTGTCGTTAAGCCCAACCCTGTGCCAGAAAACAAGCAGTTGCTCATTATCCCCAATGCTTCTCATACCGACCTCTACGATGGTGGCTTTACTCAGCCGGCAGGCAAGGGTGAAAGCAAGAACCTCATCCCCTGGGATAAGCTCGCTGACTTTTTCAATCAATATCTAATCAAATAAGGAATTTATCAAAAATAATAGGCTTATGATGATAAAAAGAATCTTTCCTGTAGCTGCCGCATTGCTAATGGCTTTTTCGTGCAGTGCACCACAGGACTCTTTAGAAGAACTGCAGCAAGGATGGGAGAATCCACCTATGAGTGCCCGCAACCGAGTGTGGTGGCACTGGATGAATGGCAACATCACGAAAGAAGGTATCTTGAAAGACCTACAATGGATGAAAGATACCCGTCAGGGTGGAGTGCATAACTTTGATGCCGCACTGGGTACCCCCACTATTGTAGATAAGCGACTGATCTACATGGATGATGGGTGGCAGGATGCTTTTGCCTACGCAGTGAAAGTGGCTGATTCTCTGGGACTGGAGTTTACTGTGGCATCGGCTCCAGGTTGGAGCTCTACAGGAGGTCCGTGGGTGAGCGAAAAGGATGCTATGAAGAAGTTGGTGTGGAGCGAGACTTTCGCATCAGGTAATGTTGATGCAACCCTTCCTGAGCCTCCGCATACTACTGGCGCATTCCTTGACGGTGCCCCTGCTGGTCGTGGAACAGCTGGTTCTAATTATGAATACTACGAAGACATTGCCGTGCTGGCGGTAAAGCAACCCGTTGACCGCCAGAACGCATCAGCATTAGGTGCTAAGGTATCATCCAGCGGTGGCAACTTCTCTCTTGAGCAACTCACCAACGGAAGCGTTGCTGATGCTGTGATGCTGCCTCGTGACGACAAGGCGGGCTTTGCCTGGATTCAGTACGAATTTCCAGCACCAGTGACCGTGAAGTCGCTGAAAATGGTAGGTGCTGGCGGTGGACCAGCAAGTACGCAGTTGGAGGCCAGCGATGATGGCAAGACATTTACGCATGTGTGCGACATAAGAGGTGGCGGTGTGGCTCAGGTCACCATGACTGTTCCTTCCACTACAGCCAAGTATTTCCGTGTAAAGGTGGCTAACCCACGAGCTGCAGGCGGTGGTTTCTTCGGAATGGGCGGTGGTCCGTCTGCTCCTCCAGCAGGCACTATGATTGCCGAGCTGGAGCTTTATCCTTATTCAAGGGTACATCGCTTTGAGGACAAGGCGGCATTCTCATCAACCTCCAGCTTGACCTCTATGCCTACTGTGGCTGATGCTGGCGAGGCCTTCCCTACTACTGATGATGTGGTGGATGTAACTGATTTCTACAAGAACGGAAAACTGACTTGGAATGCTCCTGAGGGCAATTGGAAAATCATCCGCTTTGGATGGTCGCTCACAGGCAAGCAGAACCACCCTGCCCCACTCGAGGCTACAGGTCTGGAAGTGGACAAGTTGGATCCTGAGGCTTGGACAAGGTATTTCCATACCTATTTCGATATGTATAAGAAGGCTGCTGGTGGGCTGATGGGGCAGCAAGGTGTGCAATATGTGTTGACCGACAGCTATGAGGCTGAGTGTGAGACCTGGACACCTGCTATGTTCCAAGAGTTTAATACCCGTAGGGGGTACGACCTCAAAACATGGTTGCCCGTACTTTCTGGTGAGATTATTGGTTCGCCCAAGGAAAGTGATGCTTTCCTCTTCGACTGGCGTACTACAATTGGCGAGCTGATAGCCGACAACTATACCCTGCTTTCCAAGATAGCGAAAGAAGAATATGGCATGAAGGGCCGTTATACCGAAAGTCATGAAGGCGGACGTGCCTATGTGGGTGATGGCATGGATCTTAAAGCTACGGCTGAGGTACCGATGAGTGCCATGTGGGTAACTGCTCCGTGGGTGCCTGTAGGGCCTGACGGTCAGCCAGACATGAGTGTTTATGATGCCGACGACAAAGAGTCGGCTTCTGTGGCTCATATCTATGGTCAGAATATTGCTGCGGCAGAGTCGATGACGGCTCCTGGCGGAGGTGGGAAGTCATACTCCTATCATCCTGGCAATCTTAAGCATGTGGCCGACCGTGAGCTCTCCAACGGCATCAATCGTTTCGTGATTCATGAGAGTGCCCACCAACCTGATGACGTGCATGTTCCGGGTATGTCGCTTGGAGGTATTGGGCAATGGTTCAACCGCCACGACAGTTGGGCACCGATGGCTGGTATCTGGGCCGACTATATGTCGCGCAGCAGTTTCATGCTGCAGGCTGGCTTGAATGTTGCTGACATACTCTACTACTATGGCGAGGATGCCAATGTCACATCTACATTCCAACGCTCACCAAATATTCCTGCCGGCTATCAGTGGGATTACCTCAATCCTGATGGTCTGCTGAACCATATTAGCTTTGAGAAGGGACAAATGGTATCTACTGGTGGAACTACCTACAAAGTGCTGTGGATGGACCGCAATATGGAGGTAATGTCTATGCCCGTCCTCAGGAAGATAGCATCATTGGTAAAGGCCGGAGCGTTTGTAGGTGGTGTGCGTCCTAAGGGTACAGCATCTGTGACCGATGATGAAGCTGAATTTGCTGCTTTGATAGCTGATATTTGGGACAGCGGACGCAAGAATGTGGTGGAAACCAAAGAGTTGACAGATTTACTTAATGCTGCGGGTGTGGCTACTGATGTGAACATCCCGGCTGGTTATAAGTTCTTGCATCGTACACTGAAAGGTGCTGAGGTTTATTGGGTGAACAAACCTGCAAAAGATTACCAGACTGTTACCCTTTCATTCCGCGTCAGTGGTTTGAAACCCATGCTGTGGCATCCCGATAGCGGCGTGCAGGAAGAGGTTTCGTACACCCAGCATGACGGTCGTACCGAAGTGACTCTTGACCTTGTGCCCGACGATGCTGTGTTTGTGGTATTTGCTGGTAAGGCTGAACAAACATATACTGTGCCTGCAGAAGTGATGAAGAACGAGACGACTTTGGAAGGCACTTGGACGGTGAAGTTCCAAGAGAAGCGCGGAGCGCCTGCTTCGGCAGTATTTGCTGCTCTGGGAAGCTACACTGAAGCTGACGATCCGGGCATCAAGTATTTCTCAGGTATTGCCAACTATACAAAGACCTTTGAAGTGGCACAGGAAGGAAAGACAGTGCTTGACCTGGGACGTGTGGCCGATCTGGCTGAGGTATATGTAAATGGCCAGTACTGCGGTGCTGTTTGGAAAGAGCCTTACAGGTTGGATATATCACAAGCAGTGAAACCGGGTGAAAACTCTCTTGAAGTAAAGGTTGCCAATGTATGGGTGAATCGCCTGATAGGTGACGAACAGCCTGGTGCTACCCGTATCGGTTGGACCGATGCGCAAGGATTCAACGGCAATGAACCGTTATTGCCTGCAGGATTATTAGGTCCTGTAAAATTGGTTAATTATTAATATTGAATACATATTAATTGCTATCTTTGCAGTAAATCTATAATGAAAAACAAAATTAATACTAATATGAAAACAGGTAGAAGAAACGTACTGAAGATGATGGGACTGGGTGCCGCAAGCATGGCATTTGCCCCATTTGTAAAAGCTTCTGATGTATTGGACGAGGCCACCATGAATAAGTTGACAAATACTCCGCAAACTCCGCAAGGTATGCCACAGCTTAAATACAATGAGCCTGTGGTGTACGAAGGTCCAGATGTGATAATACGTCGTATTGACGAGCATACATGGGAAGGCAACGGACACTTGATGGCTAACGAGAGTATCTATATTATTGAAGGTAACGAGCGCACTTTGTTGATAGATGCCGGTACTAAGATTGACGGTCTGAAGAAGATTGTAGAAGGCATCACCTCGAAGCCTATTACTTTGGTGGCTACTCATGTTCATCCCGACCATACGGGCAGTGCTATTCATGATTTCGCTGAGATATGGATCAATGCCGGCGATGAGGTGAATGTGCCTCAATTCATGGCCGACTATAAGGGTAAGGTGAATTATCTGGAAGATGGACAGGTGTTCGACTTGGGAGGTCGCCACATAGAGGTGATTTTCACCCCAGGACATACTCCTGGCAGTGCTACTTTCTTTGAAATGGACGGCAGGAAATGGGGATATAGTGGCGATGCCTTTGGTTCAGGTAATCTGCTGCTTACCACCAACTTCTCAACTTTGATAGCTACCACCACTCGCATAGAGACCTACATGAAGCGCCACAACATCGAGAAGATGTATCCGGGACACTATAATGGTATGAATCCTGAGACTCAACAGCGCATCAGCGACCTGAAGAAGATGTCGGAAGAGATGATTGCAGGTACTCGCAAGGGTGGCGAGAATGAGCAGAACATGATGGGATTGAATGGTTTTATCCGCGACTATGGTGTAAATATCCGCTATCGTGACCCACAAGGGGTTAAATGATTATTGAGCTTCGCTCCTATTCTGTCGCTACTCGGCATAGCTGATGCAAGCACCGCTCTGCCCTCACTGCTCCAGAAAGTGAACTTTGAACATTAAACTTTGACGTTTATGAGGAAAATAATAACATTTGTTGCTTTGGCATTATTTGCCATCAGCATGAATGCCCAGTTGCTGCATACCACTGTGGCTCAGGGCGAGATAGAAGGTGTGGAACAAAACGGGATGGCTCACTATAAGGGTGTCCCATTCGCTACCCCACCCGTTGGTGATTTACGCTGGAAGGCTCCACTGCCTGCACAGAAGTGGCAAGGTGTATATAAGGCCGACAGCTTTAAGGACAAGCCCTATCAGCAAAGTCAGGGTCCTGCACGTCCTGGTCAGCCAGGCGTGAGTGAGGATTGTCTCTATCTGAATGTGCTTACTCCTGCCAAGAGAGCAGGTGAAGGACTGCCTGTGCTGGTGTGGATTCATGGTGGCGGATTCAATACAGGTGCTTCGTGGGAGAACAACGGTGAGAAGTTCGCACAAGCAGGCATTGTATATGCTGCCATCACCTACCGAACCAATGTATTTGGTTTCCTGTCATTGCCAGAACTGAGTCAGGAGAGCCAGAAAGAGAATGGTCGTGCCATCAGTGGTAACTATGGACTGATGGACCAAATCATGGCGCTTCAGTGGATTCATGACAACATTGCTGCCTTTGGCGGTGACCCAGAGAAAGTGACCATCATGGGCGAGAGTGCTGGTGCTATCTCGGTGGCTATGCTTTGTCAGAGTCCGCTGACCAAGGGTCTGTTCCGTGGAGCTATCTCAGAGAGTGGTGGCAATATGGCACCTGTTGATAATGTGCGCATCGACAACAACTCTATCCGCAATATGGCAGGTAGCGAGAAATACGGCAAGGATTTCATCAACCGTATCGGCATGGGCAAACTCAAGCTGAAAGACTTGCGCAAGATGGATCCTGAGAAGTTCATGGGTGACCCTATCGCCTTCGGGGCTGGTGGTGCTTTGTGGCCAGTATATGACGGCTATGTATTGAAGGGCGACCCCTATCCTATGTACCAACAGGGTGACTATAACGACGTGAACATACTGATGGGTACCAACAGCGACGAGGGTTCTATGTTTACTGGTTTCTTGGGTGGTTTCAAGCCCGAACAGTATGAACAGGAAATGAAAGAGAGCTTCCCCGATGCTGGTTGGCAACAGAAGTTCCGTGAGATGTATCCAGGCAAGACCGAACAAGAGGCGTTTGATGCCCACAGCGATATTTTCCGTGAGGCTGCTTTTGCCTGGCCAACTTATGCCTGGGGCAACTTGCAGAGCAAGAATACTGCTGAAGGAAAAGGCAAAGGTAAAGTGTATATGTTCTTCTTCAACCACGCCAAGCAGAATTTCTTCCGCAACGGACAGAAAACTAATCGCGAGTACTTGACGATGCATGCTGGCGAGCTGGGTCTGACTTTCGGACAATTAGGTGGTTTCGGCGGTCCTGCCAATCCTTCTGACGAGGCGTTGTCTCGCTTGGTGATGCAGTATTGGATTAACTTTATCAAGACAGGCGATCCTAACGGTGGCTATCTGCCTTTGTGGCCTGTATATGCCGAGGGCACTGAATGTGTGATGAACTTCCGAGACGGTGCTTTCCTCACAGGTATTCATAACCTGTCTCAATTGCAGCTTTGGGAGGAATATATGAAGTGGCGTAGAGGGCATAAGACTCCATTGAACTGATAGCTTTGTGTTGAAAAAAAGTAATTATCCTTTGTTTAGCTCACTATTTTTCATATCTTTGCCATATAGTTTTACCTAAAAATGAATGATATGAAAAGGATTTTTACTGCCTATTTGCATATTAGGTTTTAATATGAGCTATGGACAAGGTAATTATGAAACCGATGAGTTCAAGACTTCAAGTGGGAAGACAGTTAAGTTTCATGCACTGATGCATGCCAGTATCCGTATGGAATACGATGGTAAAGATATTGAAATTGACCCGTAGCTAAAATGCGTGACAGGACTGTAGATTACACCGTAATGCCCATAGCAGACTACATATTTGTTACACATGAACATGGTAACCACTACGATGCGAATTGAACCTTAGTAACTTATAATAATAAACTAACTAATTATAATCAACATGAAGAAGTCATTAATTTTGTTGGCTGCTTGTCTAATAGGAGGGGCAGCTTTCGCTCAACAGACAAATCCGCTTCTGCAACATGAAACGGAGATTACTGAGATTATTAAAACAATGACGCTGGAAGAGAAGGTGAATATGCTACATGGCAAAAACATGTTCTCATCAGCAGGTATTGAACGACTGGGTATTGCCGACATGGAGTATGCCGATGGTCCTTTTGGTATTCGCGAGGAAATGGAGCCTCATTCTTGGATGCCACTGGGATGGGAGACCGACCGAGCCACCTTCTTCCCAACAGGATCTGCCCTGGCTGCTACTTGGAGCCCAGAGATTGCCTACGAATATGGTAAGGGTATGGCCATCGAGGCAAAGCTTCGTGGCAAGGATATGATCTTAGGTCCGGCAATGAACATTCAGCGTCTGCCTACTGGAGGTCGTACTTATGAGTACCTGAGCGAAGACCCTATTCTGAGTGGTGAACTGGCTGTGGGTTACACCTTAGGTTCACAAGACCAGAACGAAGCAGTGTGCCTGAAGCACTTTGCAGTGAACAGCCAGGAAAATATGCGTGGTTTTGTTAATGTCAACATCTCTGAACGTGCGCTACGTGAGATCTACCTCACTCCGTTTGAGATGGCTGTAAAGAAGGCAAATGCCATGGGTGTGATGGCTGCTTACAATAAGGTATGGGGTACTTGGTGCTCTGAGAACTTCACCTTACAGGAGACCATCCTTCGCAACGAATGGGGTTTCAAGGGCATGATCATCAGCGACTGGGGTGGTACCCACTCTACTGTTGGTGCCGTAACTGGTGGTCTGGAAGTTGAAATGCCTGGCAACACATACATGGGGCAGGCATTGATCGATTCTGTTAAGACTGGTGCTGTGCCAATGAATGTAATCGATGCGAGAGTACGCAACATCTTGCGTGTACGCCTGGCTATCACTCCTGTGCCTAAGGATGTGGCTAACACTAAAGTTACTTCTCAGCCAGAGACTCAGGCCATTGCCTATAAGGTTGCTTCTAAGAGCATCGTGTTGCTGAAGAATGAGGGTGTATTGCCTTTGGCAAGCAAGGCTAAGACCATTGCTGTGATTGGCGATAATGCTACCCGTACAATGGGTCTTGGCGGTGTAGGCGCTGGTGTGAAGACTCTCTACGAGGTAACTCCACTGGAAGGCTTGCAGAAGGCTTTGAAGGGCAAGGCTAAGATTCGCTACGCCCGCGGCTACGAACCTGCTCCTCGTGCTGGATGGGGACAGCAACTCCCAGAGAACGCTATGGAGGAATATGCTAAGCGCATGGCTACTTTGAAGAAGGAAGCGCTGAAGGCTGTGAAGGGTGCCGACCTGGTGATCTTCGTGGGTGGCAACAACCGTGAAGTTGAGACCGAGGGTTCAGACCGTACCTCTATCCAACTGCCATTCCAGCAGGAAGAGCTAATGAAGGCTATTGCTGAGGTTAATCCTAACATCGTGGCAGTGATGGTAGCTGGTGCACCTGTTGATCTGCGTGAGGTGAATAAGATTGCCAAAGGTTTGGTATATAGCTGGTTCAACGGCACAGAAGGTGGAAACGCATTGGCAGACGTGCTGACGGGTAAGATTGCTCCTTCCGGCAAGTTGCCTTTCACCTTGCCTGTTAAGTTGGATGATTCTCCTGCATACGCTCTGGGTGTATATCCTCAGCAGGAACAAGGTGGTGGCGACGTATTTGTGAACCTCGTTAACCGTGACCGTTTTGCTGTACGCAAGGCTGATGCAGACTATTCTGAGGGCATCTTCGTTGGCTATCGTTGGTACACCACCAAAAATGTGAAACCTATGTATCCATTCGGTTATGGCTTATCATACGTTGATTTCAAATATACCAACCTGGCTGCTAAGGTAGAGGGTGAAACTATTGAGGTGACCTTCGACTTAGCTAATCAAGGTCAGATGGAAGCAGACGAAGTAACTCAAGTATATATCGCTCGTCCTGATTCAAAGGTGGAACGTCCTAAGTATGAGTTGAAGGGTTTCAAGCGTGTGGCTGTCAAAGGTGGAGAAACCACCAAGGTTACCATCTCTATTCCTAAAGATAACCTGCGCCACTGGAATGAGTTCCAGCATGCTTGGAACGTGGAAAATGGCAAGGCTGTGATATACGTGGGCGGTTCATCTGACAACCTGCCTCTGCAGACGGAGATTACGCTGTAAGACATCACATACTTAGCAGATAGGACTCAAAAGATGCTTTGCTGAGGGGCGAGACATTACTATGTTGAAGCCCCACAACATACTAATGTATAGGGTGAGACATTACTATCATCTAACGGAGGTCTCGCCATGGGTAGTCGCCTTATACAAGTGCCCCCCGAAAGCAATGATTTACTTTCGGGGGGCACTTCATTAAAAGTATTATTCTCCGTTATCTATTCTCGTTCAAACGATAACTGATGAAAGCTACGTGGCGGCTATCAGGAGCCCACGAGTTGGTATTAATAGTACCCTGTCCACCAAAGAGTTCTGCCACACGCTTAGGCTGTCCACCAGTAGCAGGCATGAGCCACAACTCTACATTCTTGTTGGCCAGATGCTGTCCAGGTTCAAGATCACCTACATGATAAGTAATGTAAATAACCTGCTTGCCGTCAGGAGACACATGAGGGAACCATGCGTTGCGAGTCTCATCAAAGGTCATCTGGGTCTGATCAGATCCATCGGCATTCATGCGCCACACTTGCATCAGGCCAGTACGAACGCTGTTGAACCAGATGTGCTTGCCGTCTGGACTATACTCAGGGCCATCGTCCAATCCCTCTGCTGTGGTAAGACGTTTCTCCTCGCCACCATTGACCGAGATGGTATAGATGTCAGCACCTTCAGCCACGCTGCGGAAAGCGCAATAAGCCAAAGTCTGTCCGTCAGGACTCCATCCATGCAGATAGCTGGGTCCCCAAGGAGTTATGAGTTTAGGTGTTCCACCTTCCAATGGCAATGTATAAATCAAAGAAGTGCCACCACTTGGAGAAGGGCTTGAACTTACCGCAATAGACTTACCATCTGCAGAAAGTACATGGTCGTTGTTACAACGCACTACATACTCGGAATTGATGAGTCCTACCTCACCTTTTCCATCGGCAGCAATTTTGTAGATCAAACCACTGCTGTTATAAATAATCCATTTGCCATCTACGGTCCAATTAGGAGCCTCAATCAAGAAAGGAAATTCCTTAAGAACTGTTCGTTGACCGGTTTGTACATCCAGTACCTCAAGAATACTGGTCACACTACTGCCTCGTTGCTGAGCCTGCATGCCTATCGCCAAACAAAGCATTGATAAAAAAAAGATTCGTTTCATGGTTGTTAATCGTTTAAAAATTTGTTTATGGGTCAAAGGTACAAATAATAATTATCAAAACAAACTTCTTTACATAAAAAAAGAGTTGACTACCTCTCGGCAGCCAACTCTCACCCTTAATATCAATTTTCTTATGGAAGAAAACTAAAAGAAAAGATATCTTGTATCCTTAACATTTGCATTCATATAAAGATCATTGCCAAACTGCTGACGGGCAATGTTTATCTTGTTGTTCTGAACCATTACCTTCTCAACTAAAACATCATAAGTATCGTTGGTCTTATTCTGAGCGTAAGGTTGAACCAAATAAATAGCAGAATTACCCTTCAATGGAGTGCTCGTTACACCCTGCTTAGCCACAGCCGCATCAGCGCTTAACACTGTCTCAGCAGATCCAATAGCAGCAACATAAGCAGCAGTAGAGAAAGATACACGCTTAATAGAGTCACTAACAGCGCCATCCATCGCCTTCAGTTGCTCAAGAGAAGAACCTGTAACCTTAGCCAAGAGTTGTTCACCCTTCTTTTCGCGTATTAACTCACGCTTGATCTCATCCTGTACTAATGCCAGAGGACGATAACCAACTTTATTGATACGAGCTACACCCACCTGCATCAATCTGTCGCTTTCACCGCACTCATACAGACTTGAAGCCTCACCAGCCTTAGCTTCGAATACCCACTTAAGAGCATCCTTAGTGTTGCGGATAGAACCGATATTGTGGTCTGAGTTCTGTACCTCACCCTGGGAATATAGGCGATAACCAGAATCCTCAGCGTTAGCCACCATTTTCTCATAAGTGTTGTTAGTAGCCACAAACTCGCTAAAATCGTTGTATGCCTTGCTATAAGTATCTTTACTAAACTCAACAGGACGTTTTACGATAGCTACCTTATACTTTGGCTGTACGCTCTTCTTGGCCAGAACCTCCATGATTACGTTAGCCTGACTCAGATTGAGATTGGTAAGTTGATTCTGAGGCAAAGTGGTAATTGCGTTAATATAACGGAGATTGTCACCATCCACCTGTGCACCTTCATAGTTTGCGGAAGAAATCCAAACAGGTTCGCCTGTCTGACCATATTTCTGAGCCAACTCATCGAACTTAGCACCACCTTTAAGAGCAGTAAAAATACTATCTGCCAACTCCTGAGCGCGAGCTTGCGTCTCACCAGTTACTTGAATCTGACGGAACTGTATTGAATCTGCCATGTTGGTTACTTCCAATTTCTTAAAGCTGTTCAGAGTATTATCACTTACGTTATAATAAGGACCAAACACTCCACCAACTGCTACAGAATCCAAACGAGCCACTACATCAGAGGGCAGAGCTTTCGCTGTGTAATACAAGTTTACAAATGGCTGTTCTGAACCAGACTGACGAACGAAAGTAGTATAGTCTGCTACCTCACCCTTCAACTGATCAGTATATTCCTCCATTTCTGTTTCGAGAGCTGCGCGGTCTTCATCGCTAGCTACGACCTGAACATCAATATAACGGATATCACGGGTTTCCACCAACTGACGATATTGCTCCTTCTTTTGTTCATAGCGAGCCTTTATTTCCGCATCGGTAACAACTACTGAAGAATCAAGTACTGTGCTATAAGGCAGAGCTGCCATAAGGAAGTCTGTTTGCGTGGTACGTGCATCGAAGTTGTTTTGAGCCTCTACAGAGTTGGAAAGCAAAGACTTGGTAAGCAGAGCCTGGTACTTTTCTGCAAGACGATTCTGACGTAAGGTTTTCTCGATGAAATTCCAATATCTGTAAATCTGCTGGTATTGTTGATATACATCGGCGGATGTATTAGTCGCATTCATGCTGGAATAGTTTACCAAGAACATGTTAAGCATATCTTTATCGAATGCGCCTGTAGTCTGATTAATAAACGGAGTATTTGTCAAGATTGAAGCAGTACCCTGGTCAATAATGTCTTGCACTTCTTCATCAGAAACTGTTAAACCCAGTTTCAGAGCTTCGTTCTCAATCAGCCTATTGTTAACATAAGCCTGCCAAACTTGATCCTTTACTGCATCGTTCTGCTCGTCAGTAAGTGCGGTAAGCCCTTGAGAGAACTTCACTGCATCAGCATATTCCTCAAATAAAGTCTGATACTCTTGAGCAGAGATTTTTTTTCCATTTACTTCACCTACATCTTGTGACTGACGAGGAGCTATCACCTTCCATGCATCACCTGCGATGAAGGCAAACAAGCCCAAGGCAATCACACCAACCAACAGAGGTCCATGAGACCTAATTTCTTGTAAAGCTGCCATATTTTAGTTTTTAAATTTTTTAGTTTCTAAATCATTCTTAAATAGCTTTTAGCATGTCACTTGGAGCACGCGACTACCTATTCTTTTCCAAAAACGGTGCAAAGGTACAAAAAATAGTAATACCCTATTGCTTTTTTGGCAAAAAAATATCATCTAATGACCCTATTCGTTCACTTTTAGACGTACAAGTTCTATTTTTGTGGCTGAAACCTTGATGATTTTGAAGTCATATTGACCAATCTTCACCGTTTCATGTAGTTTGGGGAAGCTTTGATAACGGTCAAGTATTAAACCGCCCACTGTGAGGTAGTCGTCAGATTCTGGCAAATTCAAGTCAAAAGTCTCGTTTACTCTTTCGATTTCCAATCGGCCTGATAGCACATACTCATGCTCTGCTACTTTCTTACACACATAATTAGAATTGTCATGTTCATCCTCAATCTCTCCAAAAATCTCCTCCACAAGATCTTCAAGTGTAATAATACCTGAAGTACCACCAAACTCATCCACTACCACAGCCATATTCTGCTTATCCTTGATGAACTTCTTCATCAAACGTTGAGCTGACATAGTTTCTGGCACAATAGGCATTACCTTGATGCTTTTAACCCAATTATTACGATTACGGAACATCTCAGCAGAATGTATGTAACCCAGAATGTTGTCGATATTACCATCGAACACAATGATACGAGAATTACCCGATTCTATAAATGTGTTAATCAGTTCTTCAACTGGAGTCTTTACATCTAAAGCCAATATCTCAGTTCGAGGTACCATGCAATCGCGAAGTTTCACTGACGAGAAATCAAGCACATTTTGGAAAATTTTAACCTCAGAGCCCAGGTTATCCTCGTTTTCTGCATTTTCAATACTGGATGTCACAAAGTAATCCAAATCTACCTTACCGAACACCTTTTCCTCAACGTCTCGATTTACCTTCTGACCCAACATCATCAACACCAAATATGACAGCATGGAGGCGAATTTAGAAATGGGGTAAAGCAAGATGTATAATATATAAAGAGGTATTGCGAAGATGCGCAACATAAGATTGGGATTCATCTTGAAAAAGGTCTTAGGCAAAAACTCACCTGTCACGATTATTATCAAGGTGGAGATGATTGTCTGTAAGAACAATAACAACAATTCGTTGGATCCTACAAAGGAAATGAGATAAGGCTCCAATATCTGCGCCATCAAAATACCATAGATAACCAAAGCAATATTGTTGCCTACCAACATGGTAGAGATGAAATTGCTTGAGTGGCGAAAGAAATAAGTAAGGATAGATGAGGTAATACCTGGCTTGCGATCCATCTCGAAGCGTAGTTTGTCAATGGATACAAACGCTATCTCCATACCTGAGAAAAAGGCGGAGAATAGCACAGATATCAGCAAATAAAATAATGTGTTCATTTATCTTGTTTACAATAATATTCAAAAGCAATGTCTGCTAAGGTCTGGCGTTAGAGGCAGCTACAGGTGTAGCAGGATCCTCTGTATCCAAACTATCGGCAGGAGTAGCAGCCACCTTATCTTCTTCCACATAGAAGATTCCTTCTGGCTTGTGAATGGTATAAACGGTGAACTGCTGGTTTGACTCGAAGCCTTGTCCAGTGATGATTCGGTCAATCTGTTCAATACGGATAAATTTGTCAGAATAAACTTTCTGAGTATCCTGATTCCAGAAGAGGAGCTCCGTATTGAATCTCTCACCCTGCTGGTTTTGTATTTCGACGCTTCCACGCAGTTCCCAAAGCTTCTTCTTATCATAATAATAAGCGGTATCGGCTTTGATTTCTGCCATTACGTCATTGTTTTCATCAAAATTTTCCAAATAAACGCCCTCTTCAAATGACCAGTGCGAAGGATTAAGTTTGTCGAACACCAGCCAAAGAGGAGTAGTGATGCGATAACGGATAACACCAGAGTCAGATATCAACGTTGTGACATCTCGTGTTTCTAAAGCTGGTAAAGAGTCACGATTAGTGACAGCTTCGCCCATAGGTTTCTTATTGCCGCTACAAGCAGAGAAAAAAAGAAGCATAACCACTGCCACGAAGACAGTGGTTATGCAGAAAGGTTTATGTATGCGAACTATAGAAAGTTGCATAAACATACTTTAATTAGCGAATAGTGGTAGTCTCGCCAACCAGGCCACCTACAGTAACGCGATCACCCTTCTTCAGACCCTGCATAAAGAGGTCTTCTGACTTCGGGAAGTAGCGAGAGTAAGTGCGAATCAGTTCGTCAGCCTGCTCAGCACAACTTGGATCCAATGTCTTAGCACGCTGCAAGCGGTCAACACATACATAATAGGTGCAAGCGTTCAATGAGCGCTCGTCGCTCCAGTTAGGATTAGCTGCATAAATCTGAGCCATCAGGATGTGAGGAGCACCCCAGTCATCGCGGAAGCTGATAGCCTGCTGAGTATATCTCTTGGCATTGCCCCACTGCTTGATAGTTGACAGAGAAGCTGCAATTGCGTAAGCGATCTCAGCTTTCTTTGCATTGTCAGACTCCAACTGTAAAGCCTCGTCAAAATACTTAACAGCGGTCTCATACTCACCTTTCTTGAAGTACATGTAAGCCACACCATTAGCTGCGTCAGCAGTTGGGTTGATACGATACATGTAGTCAGATGCTGTAAAGTAAACTTCGCTCTCGTTACACTTCATCATGCGCAGGATAGCGATGGTGTTCTTCAAGAAAGCTTCGTTGCTCTTGTTCTGCTCTACCTGAGGACCAAATACGTTCTGCAGGGTCTCGCAGTCAGCCATACCACTGTTGATGAATACAGCCAGCACGTTTTCCTTAGCAGCTTCCATGTTTTCCCTTGCCTTGTCGTCAGTAGCAGCAGCAATAGCCTGGTCGGTCAGGTCAGAAGCCCACAGATAGTCATCCAAGAACTGGTTGCTGTGGCTCGGATCAGCCTTCATAACTGCCATTGACTCATTGAGGAAGTTCATGATGGTAGAAGCCTTGGTGTTTACGCCATCACCCTGAACTGATTCCTTAAACCACTGATAAGCTATCTTATGGTTAGGTTCCGGAGCATAAGTCAAATAGTCAGCAGCCTTGTCAGCCAAAGCAGCAGCATCAGACTTTACTCTTGTTCCCTTAGCCCTGAACTCAGGCAGATACTTGGTACGCAGGTCATAGAGGTTCATTAATTCGTCAAAAAACTTCTGATATTCTGCTGAACCCTTCTGATTGGTGCTCAAGAAAGACTGGAGAATGTCAATCATATCGGTGAAGGTGTAATACTTCATCGTAGGACATTCCTTGATGACAGCCTTAGTAGGCTCATAAGCATCAGCATAGTTCTTTGCCTTCGCAGCCTCGTGGCCAATAGAGCTGTTGGTGATGCACTCCTGGCTCTGTGCAAAAGCAGTGCTGAAACCTCCTGCGAGGAGGACGATTGCAAGTAAATTCTTAATTTTCATTGCCATTAAATTTAAAGTGTTATTATTAATTTTATTATCTCCAAATTTTAATCTAAACCAAAATTGTAAACAGTAAACTAATTCACTCTCGTCTTGTAGAACCAACGCTCATTGAATGTTAGTCCAATGTTGATTCTCAACTGGTTCTCATTGATAAAATTGCTGGTCTTACCATTCACCCTGGCAAACTGTGCCGAGATGTTAAAGTAAGATCGCGACCTTACCAAAGGTACTGACAAACCTGCGGATACTCCCCACTCTGTTGATGCCCTCTTGCCGTCAAGCTTGTAATAAGGGGCATTAAAATAGGCACCAGCTCTATACTTCATCCTCATCAAGAGATTTCTCGATTGAGGATCAGGTAAATATTCCGCTCCTGCAGCAACCTTAAACCTGTCAACGAACGCTTTGTCATTACCCATGAAAGAGACCTTGCTCCATTGCTGGTAAGTTACATCCATTCCTGCAGTCAGTCTTCCATCATAAATAAAAGCTCCACCGATTCCCAAAGACATCGGGATGCCACTTTTGACATCCAGATCGGTTTCGTTGACAGCCAAACCTGACGCGTTTCCATTCAGGATGGCAGCTGACAAACCCACCAATTCTTGGGTATAGGTTGTATTAGTTAAATTATACCCTGGCGAAAATACTGCACCAAAAGTAGCAAAATGTTTCTTGCCAAACTGGTAAGAGTATTGTGCGCCAATATCAATCTTCACGCTGTTGATACCCACATGTTCACGCTTTCCAACACCATAAGCATCGACGTCGTAAGGGAAGGTAAGCATCATGGCATGATCAATGTCACCCCAAAGATAAGAAATATTTGCACCAATTGAAAATTTTCGGGTAATTTTATACGCTAAACCTACATAAGCCTGGTGCAAACCACCTTCTCCGAAGTAATTTGTAACATACGACTTCTCTTCTTCCTGTGAGTTATATGTCACATTCTCCATGTCATAACCTACATTTGTATAAGGCAGAAGACCTAAACTCATACCAAAGTCCCGACCCACACGGAAATGCATGGACAAATAGTCAAGGCTGGTATTCTTAGCATTTGTCTTGTTCGTACCATTGTCAAAATTCGTATTCTGAAACGACATGCCTCCCTCGAAGACAAAAGTCAAAGAATCTATAGCTGTATATGAGGCTGGGTTAGCAAAATTGGTATGCGCTTTATCACGCAAACCATATGCTATGCCACCCATAGCCCTGCTGTTACTCGCCCCTTGGTCTGCCATCTGGCCGTATCCATAACGGCTATAAGGCGAATTCGTGTTGTTTTGCGCGAAACCAAGTCCTGAAACCAGGAAAAGCATCAGCATCAAAAGCGCTTTTTTATATCTCATTTCCCAATCTAAAATACGTACACTATTCAGCAAAAGTAGTAATTCGTTTGCAAAGATGCAACTTTTATTTCATGTATCAAAAGTTTTTTGCCCTTAATGCCGTTAAAAAAACAAAAGTGAGAATAAATTTGCTTATCTTTGCACCCGAATGAGACGATTTGCATTAAAATATTGCTTCTGGGTACTGGCTTTATTTTGTCAGATAAATGTACTTGCACAGGGTCGGACAGTGGTACTGCCAACTGACACTGCAGACACCTGGCAGGTGAGCCTCATCACTTGCGGACCTGGAGTGGAAGTCTATAATCAGTTTGGGCATTCTGCCATCCGAATGAAAAATGAGACTAAGGACATTGACCTTATATATAATTATGGTATATTCAGTTTCAACACGCCCAACTTTGCCTTAAGATTTACTTTGGGACAAACTGACTACCTCCTTGGCATTCAGCCATACAAGGACTTTGTTGATTGGTATGCCTATAGTCGTCGGGATGTTCGCGAACAAGTGTTAAACTTAAGCGTAGAGGAGAAGAACACCTTAATCGATTTGCTGAACGAGAACTACAAGCCTCAGAACAGGATGTATCGTTATAACTTTTTTTACGACAACTGTGCCACTCGACCCAGAGACTTGATAGAGAAGTGCTTGCAAGAAGAATTACAATATAAAGAGGATATGCTGACAACAGAAACAGGCAACTCTTTCCGGAGCATTGTTCATGAATTTACAACTAACAATGCTTGGTCGCAGTTTGGCATAGACCTGTGTCTGGGCAGCGAAGCCGACAAGCCTATTTCCAGGCGCATGATGATGTTCATACCTCTATATTTGGAGGAGTATTTTGATTCAGCTTTCATTTACTCCGAGCAAACGGCTGGTTTAGTCGGAGTAAACGACCCTATTACTCCAACTAAACAGTCGGCCCTGAATAACCTGACAGACGAAGTTAAGCCACTGGTCGCTGAGAAACGGAATTTAGTGGTCATACCTCAAGCCGACAAACTGCATCAAGACACCCCATTCACTCCTTTCCGTTGTGCTATGTTCTTGTTCATAGTCACAATAGCTCTCACTATCTATGGAATCCGTTCTCCTAAGAGCCTGTGGGGTTTTGACCTTATCTTGTTCTTCTCTGCCGGCATTGCAGGGTGTATCATTGCATTCCTGACTTTCTTTTCCGAGCACCCAACAGTAAGTCCCAACTATCTATTGCTACTCTTCCAACCCCTACACCTTTTATTATTACCTTGGTTTATCCGCAAGGTTAAAAAGATGCAGAAAAGTAGTTATTTGGTGGCTTTGACCTTTGAATTAACTTTATTTATTGTTTTTTGGGCAGTTATTCCGCAAAAATTTCCGCTGGCAGTTCTGCCTTTGGCACTATGTTTGTTGATTCGTTCTGCAAACAACTGGCTTTTATCACAATCCCAGCATCAATGAGAAAAGAACTTTTGGCTACCATATTAGTCCTGACAATAGGAGGTTGGCAGATGCAGAAAGCATCAGCTCAACCTCGTTTGGTCGTATCGCTAACTATAGACCAACTTCGTACAGACTATATGGAGGCTTACATACCTCATTATGGCCAACAGGGGTTCAAACGGCTTCTACGAGATGGGAAGGTGTATAAGCAGGTTGGTTTCTCTTTTCAAGCATCTGACCGAGCTTCCGCTATGGCTGCCATATATACAGGCACAACGCCATCAGTGAACGGTATTATCGGCAATGAATGGCTTGACCGAGAAACGGGCAGGCCTCGTAACTGCGTGGATGACACAGCTTTCATGGGCAATAACACCAATGAGAATACTTCGGCTGCTCAGCTACTCTCCTCCACCCTGCCTGACGAGCTGAAGATTGCTACCAAAGGGGAAGCACAGGTATATGCCATAGCTCCTTTTCGTGATGCAGCTATAATGTCTGCAGGCCATGCGGCAAACTGTGCTTTCTGGATTAATCCGGAAACTGGTAAGTGGTGCAGCACAACATATTACAAGGATTTCCCTTGGTGGCTTGACGAATTTAATAGCCAACAAGGACCAGACCTCAGGGTAAAGGATAAGGATCGGGTGAATCGCTATCGCCGTCTGCTGACTTCACCTTCAGTCAATGAGGAAGTTAATTATTTGACTGAAGAATTATTGACAAAAAGTGACATGGGTAAAGATGAGGTGACTGACTTTCTGGCACTCACTTATTATGCAGGCACTTATCAACATTTACCTCTACAAGAGAGTTATCAAGAATTGCAAGCTGTATATATAGGTATTGATTCCTGTATAGAACGACTCTTAGACACATTGGAACATAAAGTGGGCTTGAGTCATGTACTGTTTTGCATCTCATCAACAGGGTTTACCGACCCTGTCTATCAAGACCTGACACCCTATAACATTCCTACTGGCGAGTTTTACCTGAATCGCTGCGCTACTTTGCTGAACATGTTCCTCATGGCTACTTATGGTGAGGGGGAGTATGTGGAGCATTATTTCAATCAGCAGATATTCCTCAACCACAAGCTGATAGAGAATAAACACCTGGATATGGCAGAGGTCCAACAAAAAGCGTCGGAATTTCTGGTTCAGTTCAGTGGAGTGAATGAAGTCTATTCTGCTAACCGTTTACTGTTGGCTCCATATACAGAAAGAACAGAGCGAAGCCGAAACGGATATCATCGTAAACGTTCAGGTGACCTAATCGTCGAGGTGTTACCAGGATGGCAGGTAGTGAATGAGCAGACACAAGAAAAGAAGATTGTAAGCGAGGCAGTTACACCTATACCTTTCATTATACTGCATCCTGTTTTTAAGGCAGAAAGCATATCTACTCCTGTGGTAGCAGAACGCATTGCTCCTACCATTGCAAATGCCATCCATATAAGAGCTCCCAATGGCTGTTCGCAGCTTCCTTTAGAAGAATAAGCACTTTTTTCTAAAAAAAGGCAGATAAATAAGCAAATTAATGTAACTTTGCAGTTTGAATGCAAAGAGTATGCATTTTTATCAACGAAATTAAAAAGATAAAATAATGGGATTAAATGATTTTTTGACCAAGATCTTCGGCAATAAGTCGCAGAAAGACATGAGGGAAATAAAGCCTTGGGTTGACAAAATCAAGGCTGCCTCTCCTGCCATAGAGAGTCTTGACAATGATGCATTGCGCGCTAAGACGCAGGAAATAAGGAAGTATATTCAAGACTCTGCCATCGAGAAGCGCGCCAAGATTGACGAGCTAAAAGCAAAGATTGAAGTTACTGAACTGGAAGAACGCGAACCTATCTTCGCACATATTGATAAGATTGAGAAGGAGATTCTTGATCTCTTTGAGGAAAAGCTAAACGAGGTGTTGCCTCAGGTGTTTGCTATCGTGAAAGAAACTGCCAAGCGTTTCTCAGAAAGTGAGGAAATTATTGTAACTGCCACCGATTTTGACCGTGATTTAGCAGCTACGCACGATTTCGTTCGCATCGAAGATGACAAGGCAATCTACCAAAATCATTGGATGGCAGGTGGAAACGAGGTAACATGGAACATGGTGCACTATGATGTACAGTTAATTGGTGGTGTAGTATTGCATCAAGGTAAGATTGCTGAGATGGCAACTGGTGAAGGTAAAACCTTGGTGGCTACCTTGCCTGTATTCCTCAACGCCTTGACTGGAAATGGTGTACATGTAGTTACTGTGAACGATTATCTGGCTAAGCGAGATGCTGAATGGATGGGTCCTCTCTATATGTTCCATGGTCTGAGTGTGGATTGTATCGACAAGCATCAGCCTAACTCTATTGCCCGTCGTAATGCTTATCTGGCAGATATCACTTTCGGTACTAACAATGAGTTTGGCTTCGACTATCTGCGCGATAACATGGCAATTCGTCCACAAGACTTGGTACAACGCAAGCATAATTATGCCATAGTCGATGAGGTTGACTCTGTGTTGATTGACGATGCCCGTACTCCTCTTATTATTTCAGGACCTATCCCCCAGAACGCTGATACCAAGCTATTTGAGGATTTCAGACCTTATGTAGAGCGCTTAGTGGCCAAGCAGCGCGACCTGGCTACCAAATACTTGGCAGAAGCCCGTAAGTTGATTTACTCTGAGGATAAAAAGGAGGTTGAAGATGGCTTCCTCTCACTCTATCGTAGCCACAAGGCATTACCCAAGAACAAGCCTTTGATCAAGTTCCTCAGCGAGCAAGGTATCAAGACCGGTATGCTGGCTACAGAGGAAATCTATATGGAGCAGAACATGAAGCGTATGCACGAGGTTACCGACCCACTCTACTTCGTCATTGATGAAAAACTGAAGAGTGTAGAGTTGACAGATAAAGGTTTCGATGAACTGAGTAGCTATACTTCCGACCCAAGCTTTTTCGTATTACCTGACATTGTGACTCAACTTGCCGAGTTGGAAAATGACAAGAGCTTAAACGACGAGGAGCGTTTGGCTAAGAAAGATGAGATGCTGAACACCTACTCTCTCAGGGCTGAGCGAGTTCATACCTTAATCCAGTTACTGAAAGCTTACACCATGTTCGAAATTGACGTTGATTATGTTGTGCTGAATGGTGAGGTAAAGATTGTGGATGAGCAAACTGGTCGTATTATGGAGGGTCGCCGTTGGTCTGATGGCTTACACCAGGCAGTAGAATCTAAAGAGCGTGTAAAGATTGAAGGTGCTACACAGACTTTCGCTACCATCACCTTGCAGAACTACTTCCGTATGTATCACAAGCTGGCAGGTATGACCGGTACGGCAGAAACAGAAGAAGGCGAGTTCTGGGACATCTATAAACTGGAGGTGGTGGTTATTCCTACCAATCGTCCTGTTATCAGAAAAGACTTAAACGATCGTGTATATAAGACTAAACGCGAGAAGTACAAGGCTGTTATCGAGGAAATCGAGAACATGGTTCAGATAGGCCGACCCGTCTTGGTGGGTACTACTTCTGTGGAGATTTCTGAAACCCTGAGCCGTATGCTGAGCATGCGTAAGATTAAGCACAACGTACTGAACGCTAAGCTACACCAGCGTGAGGCTGAGATTGTGGCACAGGCAGGTCAGAGCAGTATTGTAACCATCGCTACCAACATGGCTGGTCGTGGTACCGATATCAAACTGAGTCCTGAGGTTCGTGAGGCAGGAGGTTTAGCTATTATCGGCACAGAGCGACATGAGTCACGTCGAGTTGACCGTCAGCTCCGTGGACGTTCTGGTCGTCAAGGTGATCCGGGCTCTTCAGTATTCTTCGTTTCTTTGGAAGACGATTTGATGCGTAAGTTCGCATCTGAAAAGGTTGCTCGCCTGATGGACCGTTTCGGCTTCAAGGAAGGCGAAGTGTTGGAGCATCCTCTCATTACAAAGTCTATAGAGAATGCCCAGAAAAAGGTGGAAGAAAACAACTTCGGTATTCGTAAGCACTTGCTCGACTACGATGACGTGATGAACAAGCAACGTACTGTTATTTATGAGAAACGCCGTCATGCCTTGATGGGTGAGCGCATTGGCATGGATATAGCCAATATGATTTGGGAACGTTGTGTTAATGCTACCCAGTTGGCCACCTATGACGATTGCAAGATGGAAATCCTGAAGACTTTTGCATTGGAAACTCCGTTCACTGAGGAGGAATTCATGAACAAGAGTAAAGAAGACTTGTCAGGTATGGTGTTTGACAATGCGATGGATAATTTCAAGAAACGAACAGACCACATGGCCGAAATCGCATATCCAGTCATCAAGCAGGTTTATGAGACACAGGGACAAATGTATGAGAACATACTTATTCCTATCACTGATGGTCGCAAGGTTTACAATATCTCTTGCAACCTAAAGGAAGCGTATGAGACAGAGTGCAAGACCATTGTGAAGCAGTTTGAGAAGTCTATCCTTCTGCATGTGATAGATGAGGAATGGAAAGAGAACCTTCGTAGCCTCGACGAATTGCGCAACTCTGTGCAGAATGCCCGCTATGAGCAGAAAGACCCATTGGTGCTCTATAAGTTGGATTCTGCTAAGTTGTTTGACGACATGGTTGAAGTAATCAACAATGACACCATATCTATTTTAATGCGAGGACAGATTCCTCTCCAGGAGCCTCAACAGGTACAGCAAGCCGCTCCAGAGATGCGTCAGGACACAAGTCAGTTGCGTGAGAATAAGCGTGAGGCTCCATCCTCAACAGGTGATGCTGCTCAGCAAGCTGCCGCAGCACAAGATACTCGCGAGCAGCAGAGACCAAGTCCGTATGTTGCTCCAAAGCGTGTTGGCCGCAATGACCCATGTCCTTGTGGCAGTGGTAAGAAGTTCAAGAATTGCCACGGAAAGGGATTGTAAACTATGAAGAAGGTATTGTTTATATTGGCTTGTTTGACACTGTTATGGGGATGCCAAAGCATCGACCAGCTGTCTATTGACTACTTGCTCCCTGCAGAGATGAGTTTTCCCAACCAACTTAGAAAGGTGGCAGTAGTGAATAACATGGCTGAAGAAGCTCCTATTACCTTGAATAGTCATTTTACAGACAAGCCAGATGTAAACTCGCGTCTGCAATTCCAAAAGACGCAATACCTTTTAGGCGAAAGCAACACCACCACAGAGGCATTGGCTCAGGCATTGGCAGATGGTGACTATTTTGATATGGTCATCATCTGCGATTCTGCTTTGCGAGCAGGAAAACCGGAGAAACGCCCTCATACACTAACAACAGAAGAAGTCAATACCCTGACCGAACAATTGGGAGCAGACTTCCTAATTGCCATTGAGAATGTTGAGTTACGTGTAGAACAACAAGCTTCGCCCAATGTCTATTTCGGCATGTTTGTAGCCAATAGCGATGTAAAGGTATCCCCTACTGTTCGTGTATATCTCCCTCATCAATCTCCTCGTACCGCCATTACCAAAGTTGATAGCATCTTCTGGCAAGGTTTTGGCCAAGAGATAAACGAGGCAATACACGACTTGCCTAACCAGCAAAGGGTAATCAAAGAAGCTTCACTTTATGCAGGCGAGTTTATCGCTAAGTCTTTTGTCCCTTATTGGGAAACTGCCAACCGTTTATATTTCACTAATGGTTCAGTAGCCATGCGAGATGCTGTTGTGTCATTAAAAGAGGACAACTGGGAAGAAGCAGTGCGCCTCTGGGAAAAAACTTTCAATGAGACAAAAAACAATAAGAAGAAAATGTATGCTTCTTATAACTTGGCTTTAGGCTATGAGATGCTGGAAAAGATAGAAGATGCCATAGATTGGGCTACCAAAGCACAACAATATGCTATGCAAGCCAAAGAAGCAGAAATCGCACAACTGGCAGGGGTATATCTACAACAACTGAACGAAAGAAAACAGAGTTATGCCAGTGTAAAGATGCAGATGCAGCGTTTTGAAGAAGAATTTTAGCTTAAACATGCATCACTTTTGCAAATAATGCTTAAATTTGCCCAATAAATAACCTGTAGTTATATGAAATTGAACGAATCATCAATCGCACAGCTCAAGGCTGCTATCCGCAAAGCCATCGGCAAATATACTGCCGAGGATGAATCTTTTGTGACTGATATCCATATCCAGGCGGTTCCCTTAAGAGGCGACTGCATATTATTCGATGACGAGGATCAAGAGTTGGGACGAACCTCTGTCAAGGAATGGGTGTCTTATGAAGGAGATGATCTCGAAGATCAGATTACAGAGACTTTGAGTGCTGTTCTGCATGAGATGAAAGATGCTGGCGAATTTGACAAGCTACAGATTATCAAGCCCTACTCTTTTACCCTTATCGATGATGACAAGGAAACCATCGCCGAACTGTTGTTGATGGATGATGATACTCTTATAGTTACCGAAGAACTGCTAAAAGGTCTGGATGAGGAACTGAATGATTTCCTCAAAGACTTACTCTCACGCTAAATTATTTACCATAATATCCTATAAACAGCGGACAGAATGTATTGCTTTCCATGATGGCATATACGAACGGTCGGTCTAAACGAATCGTTTTATTCTCCAGCTGAACAGGCACGGAAGTGTTCCTTATAATTATATCAGTAACAGCAGCTGCCTCAGCTCCAACTTCATCCATTAAAAAGAAAGTCTTTTGCAGAGCTTTCAACCCCGAAGACAATTCTTGCTCCTCAAAGAATCTCATCTCATTAGGGTCAAACACCAACGACGGATTGATTTGTCCCATACAAGAGAAAAGATTTTCCTCAGTATATTCTGCGGTAAACTTGGGCGCAAACAAATCCAAGTTGACTCGCCTACTCTGCGATGCAAAAGCATTATAAGTCATAAAAAGATCGCTGTTTAAAGCATCTTCCACTGATACGCCCTTTTTAGGCAACACGAACAACATCTGGAAAGCGCCATCGATAAATGGCTTCATACAACACTGAAACTTGTCAGTCTCAAGGAAGTAAGCCTGATGCGAAACGTGCATCATATCAACATCGGCGGCTTGTCCATCGGCGTAGATAAAAGGCTGCTTGGTTGTTTGCTCTTTGCTGAAGGGAGTTTCCCACGAAGACTTAAAATATACAGCATTCATCAAATGAAAGACATCAGCCTCAGAAGTCCTATCAACCATGTGCGGAATACGATTATTGGTATTCTCTGCACACCAGGCATTGATTATTTCTTTGGTCTTGCTATCAGCAAAATCCATTGCTTCCGTTCTGGCACTATAATAATTCTGAATGGTAGTCAAGTACCCAGTCTTAGCTGTATAATGATGATTGTACCAGAATGCATTGGCACTCTTAAATATTGCAGCTTCATCGGCAGCCTCTATACCAGTAACCATAGTCTTAAAGAAATCGTTCACTTGCTCCTTTGAGTAACCCTCCAAGCCAAAAGTCTTCAACATTTCCTGCAGGGTTTTACCTTCCAAGCCATTGATGAACATGCCTAAATCAACCTCTAAGCTGATAGGCGAAATCATGAGGTTTACTCCAGAATCTCGGTTTGTATATACCTCCTTAAACAACTTCCACGAAAACTCATGTAACTTTTGATTAATGGCCTGTTGTGTCTCATTTAGTTCCACAGGCTTATAGCTATGACGTGTAACAGGATCTAATTCTGTCTCTTGAGGCTTTGGGTCAGGATTTACAGGAGTTGGTTCCACTTTCTGTGGCTCCACCGGTTCAGGATTTATCACATCTTCACCCTCACTGCCACACGCCCACAAACAGAGGGATGCAGCCATTGTTAATATCATTGCGTTCATCTTCATACTTGAATAAATTATGTTTACAAATTTAGTCCCTTTCTAACTTTATAAATCCCAAAACTTAAAAACATTGCATAGCATTAACATTATTTAGCAGTGCAGCTTATTATGAAAGGTGAATGAATTGAAATGCAATGAAAGGCTCCTGCCTTATGTTGGACTTCCGTAAGTTTCGATATGTTTATGAGTAATGCCTACTATCGCTGATAGTGAAACTTGCTATCAAAAAGGGGAATGCTTGTAGCCTCTGATTGCAATATCTGCTATCACCCGTCGCAATATCTCCTATGGGGGTATAGGAGATATTGCGACAACTCATAACAGATATTGCGACGCCCCAGAGCAAAGCCTCCGACGAGTGATAGAAGGCATCCTACAATTCTAACCTCCATCCGTTATCGCCATGATAGATCATCTGGCGGGTCATACCTCCATCAATGCAGATGTTTTCGCCAGTGATAAAACCTGCCTTATCTGAACAGAGAAACATCACCATATTGGCAATGTCCATGAGATTACCGACACGTCCTGCGGGCTGCTGGATGGCATCGGAACCCTCATAGATGGTATTATTTGTATCAATCCAGCCGGGTGAGATGGAGTTGACGCGAACATGTCCTGCAAGGCTGACGGCCAAAGCATGTGTCAGTGCAGCAATTCCACCTTTGGCAGCAGTATAGCTTTCGGTCTGTGGCTGACTCATACGATCACGTGATGAGGATATGTTTACGATGGCTGCACCTTTAGCAAAGTGTGGAGCGAAAAGCTTGGTAAGGTAGAACGGCGCGGTCACACCAACGCTCATGGCGTATTGGAACTCCTCGTAGCTGCATTCATCGATACCTTTCATCAATGGCAAAGCATTATTAATCAAATAGTCAACATGACCATATTTCTCTATGATTTCTTTGGCGAACTGCTCCAGCACATGCTTCTTAGAGATGTCGCCAACATAATGTGGCCCTTCCTGCTTATCAATCACGCATACATGGGCACCTGCTTTTTGGAATTGGTCGGCAATGCAACGCCCTATTCCTTGAGCGCCACCAGTTACTACAGCTACCTTATTCTCGAATATCTTCTCCATAATCAACTATTTTAGGGCAAAAATAGAACTTTTTCTTCAGCATTTCAATAGACCATGACAAAGATTGTAAGTTTTTTCAAGAAATTGCTTATCTTTGCATTGAAGCATAACAGAATTGCCTACATTCCTCTTGTTAAAAGTTGAGCATAAATGAATGGGCAGACTGTTGATTTAATTAAAGAATGAAAAATAATGAATAGACCCGACCCAGATAAGGCATTTCCGAATCCCAACATTCCAAGCCTCTGCTATTTCAAGAATGTGGTGAGAATTCTGTATGTCATCCTGGCTCTTTGTTGTCAGGCCACTCTATCTGCGTGCTCAAATAGTTACATTGTCTCGAAGGAGAACTCTGTATCTGCTATTGCTGATAAAGTATGGGCATTCGGTCAGAATCACCCTGACGGATTCACACTGGATATCCGTACTATGACTGAGCCAACGGAGGGAATTGCGGTCAGCTATACAGCTACACAAGGTAGCCACTCTCGCAATCAGTTAGTCAAGGTTGTGAACCATGCGTTGAAACATGAAGGTTATGTGGGGGGCTGGTATAACAATTCGGACGGACAGTATTACTTTGACAGTACTTGTCTCTTTTCTGAAGATTCTCTTGCTCCAGCTATTAAGTTTGGAAGGGAGAATGAGCAGCGATCAGTTTTCATTCTCTCCACCAGCACTGACATTCCTATTATCGGTAAAGTGTCGAAGATTGTTGAGCGTGACACTTTGCTTGTTGGTACTACAGGTGATTATCGCCCACTCTCCTTCTTTGAACCAAAAACAGGAGATTATTGGGGGTTTGGCATTGAGGTAGCCCAAGAGATGGCAAAGAAGTTGGGAGTAAAGATCGCTTTCGTCAAGACCTCGTGGCCCACACTGACGGCTGACGTACTGGCAGAGCCTCAGATGTTTGACCTCGCTATTGGAGGTATCACCATTACCGATGCCAGAAAGGAAACGATGCTGATGAGCAATGGCTATCTGGCAAACGGGAAAACCATACTATGCCGTGCATCTGAAGCTGAACGCTATCAATCATTAGCCGACCTTGATAAGCCAGAGGTTCGTGTGATGGTGAACCCTGGCGGACTGAATGAGATGTTTGCTAACGAAAACCTCACCCACGCCACCATCATCATTCACCAGAAGAATGAGGAAATACCCACGCTCATTGCAGAAGGTAAAGCCGACGTGATGATAACAGAGGTTACTGAAGCCCCCTACTATGTGCAAACTGACACCCGACTTGCTGCCCCATTGCTCAACGAGCCTTTCAATCATGGAGAGATTGGCGTGTTGATGAAGAAAGGACAGGATGATTTGATGCTGATGGTGAATAACTTCATCAAGCAGATGAAGTCTGATGGCACCCTCCGCAGATTACATGAGAAATACGGACTATCCTATGAAGAACCCATTAATAAATAAATGTAATATGAAAAAGTTATTGTTTATGCTGGCAGTGGCTTGTACTGCCATGTTGGTTGCATGTAATGGCAACAAGAAAGCGAATGAAGAAGAAGCAAACCCTGAAACAGCCAATGTACAGGGTAATTATGAAACGGATACGTTCAAGACCAAGAGCGGAAAGAACGTAACTATTTATGCATTGATGCATGCCAGTGTCCGTGTAGTATATGATGGAAAGGAGATTGAGATTGATCCCGTGACAAAGCTACGCGACAGGACTATAGATTACGCCTCTATGCCAAAGGCAGACTATATCTTTGTGACTCATGAGCATGGCGACCATTATGATGCAGAGGCCCTCAAACTGTTGTCAACAGAAAAGACACGGTTGATTATGAACAAGCGTTGTGCCGATATGTATGGTGCTGGCCAAGTGATGGCAAATGGCGACAAGATGCAGATTGCCAATGATTTCTCAGTAGAGGCTGTGCCTGCATATAATATCTCAGAGGCTAATTTGACCAAGCATCCTAAAGGGCGTGACAATGGCTATATCCTGACCATCGACGGCTTGCGTATTTACTTTGCTGGTGACACCGAAGACGTTCCTGAGATGGATAACATCAAGGACATTGATGTAGCATACTTCCCATGCAACGGTCCTACGATGACTGTTGAGCAGCTGGTGCGTGCTGCCAAGCTCATCAAGCCCAAAGTGTTGTTCCCTTATCATTTCAGTCAGACGGATGTCAGTGTCATCCCTGCTCAGCTAAAAGGAGATGGGATAGATGTCAGAATCAGACGTTTTTAATACTCATAAAATAAAGGGTGTGGTCCATTACTGAGCCACACCCTTTAACTACTATCTATGTTTTAAGTGTCGTAATTACTTTACCTCCTCAAAGTCGGCATCCTGGACATTATCGCCGCCCTTGTTGTCCTGAGGACCAGCCTGACCTCCATTGAAGCCGGCACCGCCATTAAAGCCTGCGCCATCTTGAGGACCAGCCTGTGCACCACCCTGCTGAGCATACATCTGTGCGCTGGCTGCCTGCCAAGCGGTGTTGATTTCTGCCATAGCAGCATCAATAGCAGCCAAATCCTGAGCCTTGTGAGCATCCTTCAGCTTCTGCAGAGCAGCCTCGATAGCTGGCTTCTTGTCAGCTGGAATCTTATCGCCCAACTCATTCAACTGATTCTCGGTAGTGAAGATCATTGAGTCTGCCTGGTTCAGCTTATCAACTCTCTCACGTTCCTTCTTATCAGCAGCCTCGTTGGCCTGAGCCTCTGCCTTCATGCGAGCAATCTCATCGTCACTCAAACCGCTAGAAGCCTCGATACGGATGGCCTGTTCCTTACCAGTTGCCTTATCCTTAGCTGTTACCTTCAAGATACCATTGGCATCAATATCGAATGTAACCTCAATCTGAGGAACACCACGACGTGCAGGAGCAATACCTGTCAGGTTGAACTGACCAATACTCTTGTTCTGAGCTGCCATAGGACGCTCACCCTGCAACACATGGATAGTTACTTCGGTCTGGTTATCTGCTGCAGTAGAGAAGGTTTCGCTCTTCTTTACAGGGATAGTTGTATTAGCCTCAATCAGCTTGGTCATCACACCACCTAAGGTTTCGATACCCAAAGTCAACGGAGTTACATCCAGCAATACCACATCGCCTACACCCTTCTCGTTATTCAGGATAGCACCCTGAATAGCTGCACCTACAGCCACCACCTCATCTGGGTTCACACCCTTAGAAGGCACCTTACCGAAGAAGTTCTGTACCAGTGTCTGAACGGCTGGGATACGGCTTGAACCACCCACCAGGATAACCTCATCGATATCTGCAGGCTGCAGGTTAGCATCACTCAGTGCCTTCTGGCAAGGAGCCAAGCAAGCCTGAATCAAACCATGAGCCAGTTGCTCGAACTTAGCACGTGTCAAAGTCTTTACCAAGTGCTTTGGCACACCACCTACTGGCATGATGTATGGCAGGTTGATTTCGGTAGAAGTAGAAGATGACAACTCAATCTTTGCCTTCTCAGCAGCTTCCTTCAGACGCTGCATAGCCATTGGGTCAGCCATCAGGTCAGCGCCCTCGTCGTTCTTGAACTCCTGTACCAGCCAGTTGATGATTACCTGATCGAAGTCATCACCACCCAGGTGAGTATCACCGTTGGTTGACAATACCTCAAACACACCACCGCCGAACTCCAGGATAGAGATATCAAATGTACCACCACCAAGGTCGAACACAGCAATCTTCATATCCTTGTTGGCCTTGTCAATACCGTATGCCAAAGCAGCAGCAGTAGGCTCGTTCACAATACGCTTTACATTCAGACCAGCAATCTGACCAGCCTCCTTTGTTGCCTGACGTTGTGAGTCAGAGAAATAAGCAGGAACTGTAATCACAGCATCAGTTACTTCCTGTCCCAGATAGTCCTCAGCAGTCTTCTTCATCTTCTGCAGCACCATAGCAGAGATTTCCTGAGCAGTATAGAGACGACCATCAATGTCAACACGTGGCATATTGTTGTCGCTACGCACTACCTTATAAGGCATGCGAGGAATTTCCTTCTGCACCTGATCCCAGTTCTCACCCATGAAACGCTTGATGGAGAACACTGTCTTTGTTGGGTTGGTGATAGCCTGTCGTTTTGCAGGATCACCCACCTTACGCTCACCACCCTCTACGAATGCTACGATAGAAGGAGTAGTGCGCTTACCTTCGCTATTCGCGATTACTACAGGTTCGTTGCCCTCGAACACGGCAACGCATGAGTTAGTAGTACCTAAGTCAATACCAATAATCTTTCCCATAATTCTTATTTTTTATTTGTTATTATTCATATATCTCCGTCCTCGCCTTCATTGCTGAACGCTTAGACACCTTTATTTGTGCAAAGCCCGTGCCATAGGTAGTCGCATGTCAGTTTGGCATATTTTGCGACATAAGAAAATAAGTTTGAGCTTTACTCATGATTATTCAAATTATTGTTATATCTTTGCGATGGAAAGAAAGTATTATATAAAATAGGATTAAGAAAAATGGGAAAAGTGCTTATTATCGGAGCAGGCGGTGTAGCTACCGTAGCTGCTCACAAGGTGGCTCAGAATCCTGACGTGTTTACTGACATCACGATTGCAAGTCGCACAAAGGCTAAGTGTGACAGAATAGTTGAGGCCATCGGCAATCCAAATATCAAAACCGCTCAAGTGGATGCTGATAATATTGAAGATTTGGTAAAACTGTTCAATGAGGTAAAGCCAGACATCGTGATGAACCTTGCTTTGCCTTATCAAGACCTAACCATTATGGAGGCTTGTTTAAAGACGGGAGTTAACTACCTTGATACCGCCAACTATGAGCCACGCGACGAGGCTCATTTTGAGTATAGTTGGCAATGGGCTTATAAACAGCGTTTCGAGGATGCCGGCTTGACAGCTATTTTAGGTTGTGGTTTTGACCCCGGTGTGAGTGGTGTTTATACTGCTTATGCAGCTAAGCATCATTTCGACGAAATCCACACCCTTGACATCGTAGATTGCAATGCCGGTAACCACCACAAAGCTTTTGCCACCAACTTTAACCCAGAAATCAACATCCGAGAGATTACACAAAAAGGGCTATATTATAAAGATGGTGAATGGATTGAGACCGAACCTCTGGAGATCCACAAGGCACTCACCTACCCCAACATTGGTCCACGAGAATCTTACTTAATGCATCATGAGGAACTTGAGTCGTTGGTCAAGAACTATCCTACTATCAAGTTAGCCCGTTTCTGGATGACCTTTGGGGAGCAATACCTAAAGTACCTGGATGTAATTCAGGGCATTGGCATGAGCCGCATCGACGAGATAGAATACGAAGCCCCATTGGCTGATGGCACTGGCAATGTAAAGGTGAAGATTGTACCCCTACAGTTCCTCAAGGCCGTGCTACCTAACCCACAAGACCTGGGTGAAAACTATGAGGGTGAGACCTCCATCGGTTGCCGCATCCGTGGCATCAAGGATGGCAAGGAACGTACCTATTATGTATATAATAACTGTAGCCATCAGGAAGCATATAAGGAAACTGGCATGCAGGGCGTAAGCTATACCACTGGTGTACCTGCCATGATTGGTGCCATGATGTTCCTCAAGGGCTTGTGGAAGCGCCCAGGTGTTTGGAATGTCGAAGATTTCGATCCAGACCCATTCATGGAGCAGCTGAACATACAGGGGTTGCCTTGGCATGAGGTATTTGATGGCGATTTGGAGCTCTAACTATTATAATTATACATTCATAAACAAATTATGCAATTATGGTAAAAAATGGTGAATTGAATTTTGACAAGCCAGCTCCATCAGCTGACAAGCTGAAGGCTTTGCAGGCTGCTATGTCGAAGATTGAGAAAGACTTCGGCAAAGGCTCTATTATGAAACTGGGCGATGAACACATTGAACAAGTGGAGGTTATTCCTACTGGTTCTATCGGACTGAATGCCGCATTGGGCGTAGGCGGTTATCCTCGTGGTAGAATTATCGAGATCTTTGGTCCCGAGTCATCTGGCAAGACTACCTTAGCTATTCACGCCATTGCTGAGGCACAAAAGCAGGGAGGCATCGCTGCCTTTATCGATGCAGAGCATGCATTTGACCGTTTCTATGCTGCAAAATTGGGTGTAGATGTAGATAATATCATTATTTCCCAACCTGACAATGGCGAACAGGCCCTTGATATAGCGGAACAGCTCATCCGTTCATCGGCTATAGATATTATTGTCATCGACTCTGTGGCAGCATTAACTCCAAAAAAGGAAATAGAAGGTGAAATGGGCGACTCTGTAGTAGGCTTACAAGCTCGTTTGATGAGCCAGGCTTTACGCAAACTCACAGCTACAGTAAGCAAGACTCGTACTACTTGTATATTCATCAACCAATTGCGCGAAAAGATTGGTGTGTTGTTTGGTAATCCCGAAACCACCACAGGCGGTAATGCACTGAAATTTTACGCCAGTGTACGTCTCGATATCCGCAGTTCTTCTCCTATCAAGAATGGTGAGGATGTAATTGGTCGCTCTACCCGTGTAAAGATTGTAAAGAACAAGGTGGCACCTCCTTTCCGCAAGTGTGAGTTCGACATCATGTTTGGCGAAGGCATTAGCAAGACAGGTGAGATACTCGACTTAGGTGTGGAGTATGAAATCATCAAGAAGAGTGGTAGCTGGTTTAGCTACAACAACACGAAATTGGCACAAGGTCGTGATGCTGCCAAGCAAGTAATAGCAGACAATCCAGAACTTGCAGAAGAACTGGAAGCAAAGATCGCAGATGCTATGCAGGGCAAAGCTCCTGAGACTGCTGAGTAAAAATGCAATTTAATTAAATAAGGGCAGTTGCCATTTGGCAGCTGCCCTTATTCGTTTGTTAAATCAGAATTCTCTTAGAAACTTACAGTACCTTTATTCTCATAAATATATTACAGTCTTTTCTTCAGATCTTCTGGAAGTACTGGCATGGCACCGCTCTGGGTACATACAAAAGCACTTACTTCTACCGCCAACTTATGAGCCTCCTCAACTGGCTTGCCTGCTAAAATGGCAGCTGTAAATGCGCCCGTAAAACTATCGCCAGCTCCAACTGTATCTGCCACAACCACGCGAGGTGTTGGCTGGAAGGAGACCTTTCCCGGGGTGAAAACATAACTACCATCAACGCCACAAGTTAGGATAAGCATCTTCAAACCATATTTAGCTAAAAGAAGCCAGCACTTGTCAGCTTGAGAAATTGAAAGGAAGCCAAACATCCGACTCACTAACTCCAACTCCTCATCATTAATCTTTAATATGTTACAACGACTCATCGACTCTGTCAACAAATCAGGTGTATAGAAATTCTGACGTAAGTTGATGTCGAATATCTTCAAGACATCATCATCCTCAGGCATCTCTTCAAGGAATTTAACTATGGTGTCATGACTTACCGCATTGCGTTGAGCCAGAGAGCCAAAACATACGGCACGAGCATTGTGTGCTAATTTCATCAATTCATCGGTAAACGGAATGTTGTCCCAAGCCACACCTTTCTTTATCTCGTATGAAGGAACACCCTTCTCGTCCAATGTAACCTGAACTGTGCCAGTAGGGAAAGGCACACGCTCAATTAGTGTATTTAAGCCACGCTGATTAAAGATGCGCATAATCTCATCGCCATCTTCATCATTGCCTACGGCACTCACAACACAGCTCTTGAAGCCAAACTGCGATACATGATAGGCAAAATTGGCAGGAGCCCCGCCTATCTTTTTTCCTTCAGGCAGGCAATCGAACAACGCCTCACCCATTCCTACAACAATATCTTTCATAATTAAGCTTTAACTTGTTTGATAAACGACAACAGATAAATAACACCTACGGCCATCACTGCCACGGCACCGGCTTGTCCCATAGCATCGCTGGCAAATCCCATGATCAAGGGGAAGATGGTACCACCAAACAAACCCATAATCATCAGTCCACTCACCTCATTCTGCTTGTCTGGTACAGAAAGTAGGGCCTGACTGAATACAATGGGGAAGATATTTGAGTTGCCATAACCCACCAAAGCAATGCCTAAATACAGCATCCATTGTGTTTGTCCTGTAAACAGTAACGCCATGCTCAGTGCCATCATCACCACACTGATAATGAAGAAGGTGCGAGTCTTCATGATACGCAAGAAGAACGAACCGGTAAGACATCCCAATGTACGGAAGATGAAATACAGACTGGTAGCAAAAGCTGCCTCGTTGAGGGTCATGCCCAAACGCTCCATCAATATCTTGGGAGCTGTAGTGTTCACGCCCACATCGATGCCCACGTGACACATAATACCAAAGAATGACAATAATACAATTGGCTTACCCAACAGTTGCAGGCACTCGATAAAAGTAGATGCCTTGCCCTCTATTGGCTCTTCCTCAATCGTTGTCACACCCAATGCCAATGTAGCAATCACAGCTACCACCAGGAAGATAGCAAACAGCACTCGCCAATCATAGCCCAAGTCAGGAATCACGTGAGTAGCACCCCACATGGCCAGATAAGGTGCGATAAAAGAAGCAATGGCTTTGATAAACTGACCAAAGGTTAAGGTAGATGCTAAGTTCTTGCCACCAATGATGGACGACACCAGCGGGTTGAGCGATGTCTGCATCAGGGCATTGCCGATGCCCAGCAACGAGAATGCCACCAGCATGATGCCAAAGTTATTGCCAAACAGCGGCAACAACAATGAAAATACCGTCACGATAAGCGACAACATTACGGTCTTCTTACGACCAATCTTATTCATCAGCATGCCCGTAGGCACCGAGAAGATTAGGAACCAGAAGAACACCAATGACGGAAATATATTAGCGACAGAGTCCGTCAACTGCAAGTCGTCTTTCACATAATTTGAGGCGATGCCAACTAAGTCAACAAAGCCCATGGCAAAGAAGCATAGCATTACAGGTACCAGCTTCCCCATCTGTGATTGGTTTTGATTACTCATTATAAATTAGTTTTTAAAATTATACACTGTAAAGTTTTTAACTTGAACACTTCCACCTGTAGCATCAAACACAACCTTATTATAAGGTGTGTGTGGGAATACCAGATTAGTCAGCACAAAGCGACCATCGTTCACAAAGGCTTCCACACTGCAACGGTCCACAAAGAATCGCAGCTGCAAATCACCGCCTTCTATCTGTGTCACTGTAGGCGTAACGAAATCTTGACTGAATCCAACTACCCCACTCTTGTCACGCACACAGGTCAGCTCCTTCTTCGCCATATCCAAGGTATATGATATCTCTTCGCTTTGCTCGTTCATCAGTCGCATCGTCAGACTGCCTTGTTTTTTCTGACGCACTGTCATCACGATTTCATACGTACCAGCGTTGTCGCTTATCAACTTATCTATGCTATATTCTTTTCCTACGCTGAACGACTTAGTCATCACTTTCTCTCCTCTGAGTTTCAGCAATTCGGGTGATGGAGCCGACTGCAAATAAGTCTCACCATCCAACTGGAACAACTGCAAGTCACGAGGCACAGAGTTGGCACTACGGAACTGCATCGTAGGTACATTGTTGGCATATTGCCAGTTGCTCATCCACGCCAGAGCAATCACACGGTTCTGTGGTGCATTGCTCCAAGTTACAGTAGCATAATGATCCTTACCAAAGTCCATCCACTTCGTAGCCTTTGGCGATTCATTCACAAATTTATGCCCATCGAACGAACCTACGAAGTACTGCGTAGCACTACCTCCAAACGGTCCACCCGGGTTGATGTTTACCACCAACACCCATTTCTTCTGGTTAGTACCAGCCACAGGCAACTCAAACAAGTCGGGACACTCCCATACACCATCATGACACCCCTGACCTTCGCCAAAGTTGCTCTCATAAGTCCAGTCTTTCAAGTTAGGCGATGAGTAGAAGCGAATCTCCTGCCCCACAGCCAAAGTCAAAATCCACTTCTTAGTACCCTCATGCCACGATACTTTCGGATCACGGAAATCTGCCACATCACCAGTCAGTACAGGGTTACCAGCATATTTCTTAAAAGTACGACCATTGTCGGTACTATAAGCTATGCTCTGCATCTGTCGTGCACTGGCCTGTGTATAAAATGCCACGATAGCACCTGCACCAAAACCAGCCGTATTGTTCTTATCCACTACCGCAGAGCCACTGAAAATGGTACCTAAACCATCAGGAGCTATTGCCACAGGCAAATGCTCCCAAGTCACCAAGTCGCGACTGATAGCATGTCCCCAGTTCATGTTACCCCAACGGGAACCGTAAGGGTTGTACTGGTAAAAGAGATGATACTCTCCATCTTTATACACCATACCATTAGGGTCGTTCATCCAACCCCACTGTGGAGCAAAGTGATAGACGGGACGCCACAAAGGTTCCTTGTTAGAAGCATCATAGCTATTGGCCAAAGTCAGCTTACTACTGAAAACCGCATCTTTTACCTTGGGTCGTGTACCACCCCTCTCCAAAGGACTGGTGGCAAAGCGTAACACCACATGCTTACCTGCATACTTCGACAAGTCGTATGGCACAGTATAATCTACTTTATTAACGGCCAGACAAACCGAGAACGACTCCACCAGTACATTATCTACGATGACACTGACACTCACTCCAGGAGCTGTATCTTCTACAGGCAGAATCAAATACTTCTGTGTAGGATTGATGCGAACCATCCCATGGCCATCGCCCAGGTCCACCACCTCCACATCGCCTCCAGCAGCAAAAACTGTCAGGGCAAACAAGCCCATCAAACATAACAATAATTTCTTCATATTTATTTCTTTTTAAATTTATCTATCACTAAAGCTATTGCTCCATCTCCCGTCACATTACAAGCTGTTCCGAAGCTATCCATCGCGATATAGAGACCTATCATTAACGCTTGAGCAGCATCGTCGAAACCTAACATCGACTGCAAAACGCCCAATGCCGCCATAATGGCACCACCTGGCACTCCCGGAGCCGCTACCATCGTGATGCCCAGCATACAGATAAAACCCGCAAACATACCAATGCTATAAGGCATGCCCTGCATAATCATCAGTGCCAATGCACACGACACAATCTTCAGCATACTACCCGACAGATGGATGGTGGCACAAAGCGGTATCACAAAACCTGCTACCTCACTGCTCACCCCATTGCGTTTAGCCTGTTCAAGCGTTACGGGTATGGTTGCCGCCGATGACTGTGTACCCAATGCCGTGAAATAGGCAGGCAACATAGTCCAAAGTAACTTAAACGGATTGCGTTTCACCAGAGTACCAGTCACAACATAAAGCATCACCAACCAGAAGATGTGTAAGGCAAAGATGATGCCTATTATTTTAATAAACACCACCAGGATAGAGAACACCTGTCCTGTATGAGTCATATTCAGGAAAATACCAAATATATAAAGGGGTAACAAAGGCAGAATCACACTACTGATGGTCTTTATAATGATCTGTTGGAAGTCGCGAGCCACATTCTTCAAGTAATTACTGTCCAGTGTAGCGGCACCCAAGCCCAGCACAAAAGCCAGCACCAACGAAGTCATCACATCCATCAGTGGCGGAATCTTCACACTGAAATAAGGCTCCACGCCCTGTGCCTCAGAAATCTCTTCCAGAGGAATGCCCGAAGTGATGAGTGATGGGAACAGTGACAAACCAGTAAACAATGACAGGAATCCCGCTAACAGCGTACATCCATAAGCCAAAAGTACAGTGGCCAACAGCATCTTACCCGCCCCTCGCCCTATATCAGCGATAGCGATGGTAACCAAACCAACAATGATAAGAGGAATGCAGAAACCTAAAAACTGACTAAAGATGGAATTGAATGTTTCAAACACACGCACCAGGCCGAGTGGGAATACCTGACCAATGATGATACCCAGCACAATGGCAATCAATATGCGGGGCAATAATCCTATCCTTATCTTCTTCATGCCTTCATGGTATTATTAAGGCAAAGTTACGAAAAACATCAAAATAGCACAAAAAAATCCCTCCTTTTTTGTGGGAGGGATTAGAAATATGTAATAAAAGCTTTTATTTCTTCAAAGCCGCGATGCTCTCTTTCAACGATGCGATGATGCTCTCGGCATCATGTTGCTTCTTACGTTCCAGAGCCACCACCGCCTCAGGCGCGTTCGCCACGAAGCGCTCGTTGTTCAGTTTGGCAAGCACACCCTTCAGGAAACCTTCCTTCGCCTTGAGCTCCTTCTCCATACGGGCAATCTCTGCCTCAGCATCAATCAGGTTGCCCAGAGGCACTGCATATTCGGTGGTGCCTACCATAAAGTTAGCGGCACCTTCAGCCTTAGCCGCAACGGTTTCGATGGCAGAGAGGTTGCACATCTTATATAATAAGGTATTGAATGCAGCTACAGGGTTCTCACCCACCACCTGCAATTTCAACTGCTCTTTCTGTGCAATGTTCTTCTGTACCCTGATGGCGCGAATGCCACTGATGACTTCCTTCACTGCTTCCACCTGTTTCAAGAGGTTCTCATCTACCTTGCCCACTGGTTGCATCGGACTTACCATCAGGCTCTCGCCTTCCTTGCGCTCGGTGATGTGTTGCCACAACTCCTCACTGATGAATGGCATGAACGGGTGCAACAGATGCAACAGGTTGTCGAAGAACTCGATGGTCTTCTCCAACACCTTACGAGGGATAGGTTGCAGGTAAGCAGGCTTAATCAGTTCGAGGTACCAAGCCGAGAACTCGTCCCAGAACAGCTTATACACAGCCATCAGCGCCTCACTCAGACGATATTTGCCAAACAAGTCGGCTACCTCCAAAGCTACGGCGTTCTGCTTGCTCTCAAACCACCTCATCGCAATCTCCGATGCCTCTGGCACCTCGATATCAGCTACCTCCCAACCCTGAATCAGTCGGAAAGCATTCCATATCTTGTTGCAGAAGTTACGTCCCTGCTCGCACAAAGCGTCGTCAAACAATATGTCGTTGCCGGCAGGAGCCGAAAGCATCATACCCATGCGCACACCATCGGCACCATATTTGTCAATCAGTTCCAATGGGTCGGGCGAGTTACCCAGACTCTTCGACATCTTACGTCCCAGTTTGTCACGCACGATACCCGTGAAATACACATTCTTAAACGGATAGGTACCCATATACTCCTCACCCGCCATAATCATGCGAGCCACCCAGAAGAAGATGATATCAGGAGCTGTTACCAGGTCACTGGTGGGATAATAGTACTTTATCTCGTCGTTGCCCGGGTTGTTGATGCCACCAAACAGGGATATAGGCCACAACCAAGAGCTGAACCAAGTATCCAACGCATCCTCATCCTGACGCAAGTCGGCATCAGTTATAGCAGGGTTCTTAGCCTGTGCCAGCTTCAGTGCTTCCTCACGGGTCTCTGCCACCACGAAATCGTCATCGGTGTCGTAATAATAAGCAGGAATACGGTGTCCCCACCACAGCTGGCGACTGATACACCAGTCCTGAATGTTCTCCAACCAGTTCTTGTAAGTATTCACATATTTCTGTGGATAGAAGTGCATCTCACCCTCCATCACAGGCTTCAGTGCTATCTCGGCAAAATGCTCCATCTTGAGGAACCACTGCAACGAGAGACGAGGCTCGATGGCAGTGTCAGGGTTACGCTCAGAGTAGCCCACCTTGTTGGTATAGTCCTCCACCTTCTCCATCAGACCAGCTTCCTGCAAGTCCTTGGCAATCACCTTACGGCAATCAAAGCGGTCCATGCCCACATACAGAGGGCTCTGCCCTGAGATGGTACCATCCGGGTTAAAGATATCTATGGTTTCAAGGTTATGTGTCTTACCCAGCATATAGTCGTTGGTATCGTGTGCAGGAGTCACCTTCAAGCAACCCGTACCGAACTCGATATCCACATAGCGGTCCTCAATCACAGGAATCACCCTGTTCACCAATGGCACAATCACCTTCTTGCCCTTCAGCCATTGTGTCTTGGGGTCTTTGGGGTTCACACACATCGCCGTATCACCCATGATGGTTTCTGGACGTGTGGTGGCCACCACGGCATAATAGCCTTTGGCATCCTTGTGAATCACGTTGCCCTCGCCACTCTCGTCGATAGTATCTTGGCATTCAGGAGCCACATAGTATTTCAGATAGAACAGGTGGCTCTGCTCCTCCTTGTAAATCACCTCTTCGGTAGAGAGTGCCGTCAGTGCCTTTGGATCCCAGTTCACCATACGCAGACCACGATAGATGTAGCCCTTGTTATACAGGTCAACAAACACCTTGATTACGCTCTTGCTACGCTCCTCGTCCATGGTGAAGGCCGTACGGTCCCAGTCGCATGAAGCGCCCAACTTGCGCAACTGCTTCAGGATAATGCCACCATGCTCGTGTGTCCATGCCCATGCGTGCTCCAGAAACTGCTCACGTGTGAGGTCGCGTTTCTTGATGCCCTCGCCCGCCAGTTTCTTCACCACCTTAGCCTCAGTAGCGATAGAAGCGTGGTCGGTGCCAGGCACCCAACAAGCGTTCTTGCCCTCCATGCGGGCACGACGCACCAGTATATCCTGTATGGTATTGTTCAGCATGTGTCCCATGTGCAACACACCCGTTACGTTAGGTGGTGGAATCACGATGGTATAGGGTTGCCTTCCATCGGGTTTTGAACTAAAAAGCTTATGGTCAGTCCAATACTGATACCATTTTCCCTCCACTTCTGCGGGACTGTACTTACTTGCTAACTCCATTTTTATCTCTTTTTTTCAAATTTAGCTGCAAAGATAGAAAAAAAATCCCGACTTATGTGCCAATATAACGAAGAAATTACATATATATCGCTATCTTTGCAGAAATTACAATATTAGGAAAGAGAAATGAACACACATACCCATCATCCCCTGTACCATCTGGTCGTGCTATGTTGCGTACTGCTCTGCTGCTTGGCAAAGGCAAAGGCACAAGACACCACAACCCCCTATCCTGCCGACTATGCAGGCGACAGGATACGCTTTCATGCCCTGTTCATTTGGGATCCTTCGGCTGAGTCGGCCCATGTTGAGTTCGACCAACAAGCCCTGCGTTTCTTCCACAAGCTCAGCTATGGCGAGGGTTTCACCTACGATGTACGCACTCAGTGCCCCGAGAGCTTCGACAGCCTGAAACGCTACGATGTGGTGGTCATGCTCAACGCCCTGCCCCACGAAGCCTCGCAACGCAACGCATTCCAGCAGTACATGGAGCAAGGAGGAGGATGGATAGGTTTTCATGCCACAGGCTATAATGACAAAGACACCCATTGGCCTTGGTACAACCAGTTCTTAGGTTGCGGTACCTTTCTCTGCAACAACTGGCCACCCCAACCAGCCTTGGTAGAGGTTGACACCCATCAACACCCCGTCACCCGCTCATTGCCCCAACAGTTTGTGGTGCCTGCCAGCGAGTTCTATCAATTCTCGCCCTCACCCCGTCTCAACCCCGATGTCGAAGTACTCGTGAGCATCTCGCCCAAGAACTATCCCTTTGGCATTAAGGACATCGTGTTGTTTGGCGACTTCCCCATCGTGTGGACCAACAAGCACTATCGCATGATCTATCTCAACATGGGACATGGCGACGAGGGCTTCATCGATGCCACACAAAACCTGCTCTTAACCAATGCCTTCCGCTGGATAGCATTGGGTAAAGAGTAAAAATCCTTATACCGTAGTTGGCGGTTTGTGGGCAAAAATATAAATAAAGTTGACGCATTACTGCGAAACAATTATTATTAAGATTATTGGCGACAGGGTCACCTCTTTCTTATTCCATAAACCCACATAGCGTCATTATAGTCAACATATAGTTGTAAAGAGCCATCCCCTTGCACCCGTAATCTGATACCACATCTCAGACCGTCATCATCCACACAACGATAAGAAATCGTTGTACCTCCATATCTGTCATCCTCTTCCCCCTCATAATCATAAATGTCATACTCCTGCACCTTCCTACTGTAGATAGTTATCCTATCCTTATCCTGATTAATCACAACAAGCATGTCCGAGCTCTCCCACTTAGACCAGTCCGACCATACACCATAACTATTCTTCGACCTAAAAGCAAAGTTATAAGTCTGAAGTTTGTAGGTCTGCGCTTTCAATTCTATAATTGAAAACATAACCAACACGGCAAAAATAGCACTTTTTACTGACAATTTCATAATCTTAAGGTATTTAATTGTTGTTAGAATTAATTGACTCTATTATAAGGCTGTAACTTCCAATAAGAGCTACACTTCATTAAATTCTTGATTCTTGATTCGACGAATCAAATAAGAGACTGCCTTTGGGGCTTTTTCCCTGCATTCTTTCAACATTGAAGCAAATGCATCTTCCTCCATATCCGAGTTAAATGCCTCTACCAATTCACTCTCTTGTAAAGAATCAAGCATAATATTATGCCGTTTCATAAGCATACGTAAAGAAAGTATCCCTTTGTCGTATTTAGGTTTAGCCTCCACAAGCTTGCGCATATAGTCAAGACCGGGATCACCAATATGCAGCTCATTCAGCATGGCAATCATATATAACACCTTAGCATCTGGCGTTGAGAGGTCAAACGCTTTACCAAGGAGAACATTAACTTCATCTGCTTCTTTATAACGCTCCATCTTTGCCAATGCCCTTGATTTAAGATAAAGAGCCTCTTGGCAATGGTGTTGTGCAAGCACCATGTTTGAATACTCCAGAGCTTTCTCGTATTGGCAAGAGTACAGACTTAGAAAAGCGGCAAGGAAATTTGATACCCAATGATCACCACTAGGGAGCTCACCTGGAATAAACTCTATGCAACCAAAAAGGTCGTCATCGCACACAAGTGTGTCGAGTAAACGCTTGGCCAGTTGAATAGCTTCTTTGATATCTCCTTCTTTGGTTTTCTTATGAACCAACAGGAGGTATTGCTTAGCAGCCTCATCATAATCATTTTTCTGAATATACTCATACACAGCTTTTCCACATTCAATCTCGTTACCAATGACCTTTTCGTCATTGTAACTATTTGCATAATTGATTATCTCCCTGCTGGTATGCGCGTATTGAGGTATGATTGGGTCTGAGAGGTATAGCCCGTCAAGAGAAATGACACGACTGAGAGCCACATAAAGTTGTCCATCAGCGAATAATCCTCTGCTAAGGTTGAGCGACAACTTCTCAAAGGTCATGCCCTGACTTTTATGAATAGTGATAGCCCACGCGAGTTTCAGAGGAAATTGAGTAAATGAACCTGTCACTTCCTTTTTAAGCTTCCGGCTATCCTTATCATATTCGTAGTTGAAAGAATCCCACGAACAGCAAGGAACCATATATGTTTTACCATCAGTAAGCTCAACATGGATTTCATCATCAGTAAGCTTCACTACTTTCGCCAAGGTACCATTAGCCCATCTCTGATATTGGTCATTTCTGGTAAACATCACCTGAGCACCAACTTTCAAACGGAGAATCAAGTCAGCAGGCATCTTCTTAGTATCAAATCTACCAGTTACAGTGCCTTCGTATGAGTACTCTTTCGAGTCAATATCTGCCAATCTTTGAAGATTGATGCCATCGGCTGTCTTATTGATGGAAGCAAGAGTAATAACCATACCGTCTTCGCTGGTCGTTTGTTTAACACGATTATTCAGATGCATGATATCCTCTGGGGTGACTTTGTTCATTCGCACGTTCTCCAAGATATGGCGATACTGCTTGTCATCCTTCTGCCTATACACCTTTTCAAACTCTATCTTGACAAGGCGTTTGCCATTCAGGGCTTTAGCCTTATAGAAGAAGAACTGATTTGTATGATACAGATCATACAGATAGTCTCTCTCAGCTTTCTCGCCCACTACTGGGGGCAGCTGAAACATATCACCTACGAAAATAATCTGTTTGCCGCCAAACGGCAGTGTGGTGCGGAGTGTCCTTCGCAGCGTATAGTCTATGGCATCGATAATGTCACATCTAACCATCGACACTTCATCGATAATAATGGTATCAACATGAAGAAGGGTCAATATCTTTTTCTGGCTAAGATTGCCCATGGTCTCTGGTGGGCAAACTTCCATTGGAAGGCCAAAGAATGAATGTATGGTATCCCCACCTGCAAGGATGGCGGCCACACCTGTAGGTGCCAAAGTAACGAACTGCTTGTGCTTGACAAGTTTCTGCACATTGTGCAAGAAAGTTGTCTTACCAGTTCCCGCCCTACCTGTCAGGAAGAAGCTACTATTTGTATTAGCGATAAGCTCGTATGCGAGCACTTGCTGCGGATTCTGCATGTCAATCTGTACTGTTTCCATATTCATTGTAATTTTAAGGTTGGCAATATTTGAATGAATCGATTATTGAAGTCATCATCGAGAAAACTTTTGTAGCAGTCATCAACCAGAGACTTTGCTTCCTGGGCTAACTCGTCTTCTGAAATCGATGCGTTGTTCATTTTCAGCATACCAGCGAGATAATCACGCACCATCGACTCAGATTCTGAACGGACAAAGCTTTCACTACGAAACACTTTGTCATACTCACGCTTCTGGATCAGCTCCAGCTTCTTGCCGTTGAAAGCGTAAAGCTCGATACCGTCAATATAAGTCCATGTATGGTAAAGACCTACATGCTCAACGATAACTATACGGTCAGAAAAGCGGATACCATCATAGTACCGGTTGCCCTTTGCGCTCTCGTACTCTTTGCTAATAAACATTCTCTGGCTATTGTCCCAAGTAGGTAAACTCACACGTGGGTTACCAAATGTTGGAAGAACACTCTCAAAAAAATTCTTGTTAATTGCTTTACTTAATGAAGCCATCGTTATAATGTATTAATTGTTTAACTTTATATTAACTTAAATAGCAAGCAGTCTATTTCAGGCCAGAAGCTTGTGTTGGGTCTCCTCAACCAAGTTTCTGGCAAAACAGTTTAGATCATGGTCGCTTACATAAGCACCAAGAAGCTTCTGCTGTCCCTGCAAGAACTCCTTCAGCATCAGAATGCTCTGTTCCTTGGCGAAGTTTTCTGAAAAAACTTGCCAATTACTGCCTCCCCAATACTTCTGGGCAATGAGGTTAGCTTTCTGTCCGTCCCAGCAAAACAGCTTGATGCCGTTCAAGAACGTGTGGATATACCCCTGTCCCAGCTCGTAGTACACCACCAGACGATTAGAAAGGCGAATCGCCCGATAGAACATATTACCTGCCGCACTTGTGAAGCCTAATGTCAGGTACACATTTTTTGCTGCATTGTAAGTCACTTGCTCACCACAGAGAGCTGGGAGAGCCTTTGCTGCTAATTTCACGAGTGAATTGTTCTTCATATCTTCCATAGTTTCTCAGTTTTTAATTGTTATTATTGTTTTAATTGTTAAACTTTTTTTGCCAACTCTTTTGGAATTGCGATACAAATTAACCACGAATTCAGAAACTGGGCAAATTATTTATTTAGTTTATTGGTTCCACCATATTTGGAACCATTCCTTACGGCCTAAATAAAGTTTTCAGCACCAACCAATGTTTGTAATTCATTGATTGATGCTGCAAAAATATAGAAGATAAATAAACTAAGAGAACAATCACTATTGTTTAATGGTTCCTCATGATTCTGGAACTATTCAACTATTTGCTTTCTGAAGGGAGAATAGTTGTTTCGTTGTATAAACTAAACATCTCTTTTAATCTCGATTTAAAAACCTCACGCACTTCAGGAGGAGAAATCACTTCCAGTTCTGGTCCCATTTGAAGAATAGACCCAATTAACTCATTGTTCATTTCAACTGGCAATACAAATTCTCCATAAGTGCCATCACTATACTCACCAAATGGCTTAATTGTGGCTTGATTTGGATGAATAGGTTTTGTTATCATCAGATTAAACATATAATTGGAACGTGCGCGCACACAAATATTTTTCTTCACACTGCCATGCCAATGACTTACTCCTACAATATTAGCAAAGAATGATTCGTAATAACCTTTAGGGGCAGGCACATAATCAATATCATTATTATCAGCAAATGTTACAATTCTATCTAAAGCAACATCAAAAACCAACTTCGACTGCTCTTTGTCAGCATAACCAAACAGATGCCAACGCCCATTGTACTCTTTCAGATAATGAGGGTGGATAATTAAAGTCATCTCATTTCTATCAACAGGCATGTATACAACTGAAAGCACCTGTTTTTTTTTGATGTCAT
>JAGCGS010000024.1 GCA_017649485.1 Bacteroidaceae bacterium
ACCGCCAGTTTGGTGAGTTCAAGCTCGACAGCCTGCCCCGCATCTGCCTGCATTGTGAGGTGGCCGACCTCTGCTTTGGCGGATGTCCCAAGGACAGGTTGGTGGAGAAACTGACACTGTTTGGTACTGAGTTTCGCAACTACCTCTGTCCCGGCTATCGCATGTTCTTCCAATATTTTAAGAAACGGATACCGGAAATAATAAAAGCTAATAGCAAACTATAGACTTATAAAACGATGAAACCGAGACAATCCTTACTGATGCTGGCATTCGTCCTCTGCGGACTTTCTGCTTGTCACGATGATGACCCTGTGCTTGAACCAGAGCAGCAGGAAGAAGACTTTGCTGAAGTGTTCTCACCAGCAGAGCCAGACTATGCTTCTGTGGCGATTAATGCTCCTGTGTTTATATCTTCCAGTATTAAAGCAGAAGTGAAAGATGCTTTGCAGTCTTTCCTTACCAATATTACTTCTCTGGAAGAAGCCGAGGTGGCTGTAGTGAGAGATGAGGATATTGGTACTTATAACGGTGAATTGCTCGACCTTTACCAACGAGGGGGCTTCATCATCGTTGCTCAGCCAGACGGAGATCGTTACAGGCAGTTTGCAGCCAATTATAATCTCCCAAATGCTATACCCTTTGGCTCTTCGCAGGATGTGTTGCTCTATGCCACCAGCAACCAGCGCGAGCATTATGTGCTCTATTCCACGAATCCCTTCAATACTGATGAAATTGAAGACCCTGTGATTCTGTCGATGCTGGAGAAAAACGCCGAGTCTTACTACAAACGCCGCATATTCGAGCTGTGCCGTTGGCTGAAGGAGCAGCGTCAGAGTCAGGCAGATACCCGTAGCGATATTACCTATGTGTCGCAGTTCGATCCCAAGGTGCTCATCACCAAATGCGACCTTATCAATCACGATTTCTCCATACCTATGAATCATGTGGTTGCTGATTTTACTGGAGGCTCGCCAGATGTGGTGGATGTTACTGGTAGCGTGGTAGTGAAGTACACCATCTATTCTGCTTACGTCTTTGAGGGAGCAAAACAGCCAGGCGATTACTATATCGTCAAAGCCGACCTCTTGGTGAGGAATGGTTCTGTGTATGATACTTTTTCCAAGAGGCATGGCCTTGTTTTGCACTCGGGTGCAGGCTATTTCATGAAAAAGTTTGAGTTGCTGTCTTCCTTGATTGATCCATCTGATTACCTCCCTGTCGCAGGAGATGACAGTGAAACAGTCATGAGAAAAAAAGAAGGATTGAAGCAGTTGATTATGCAAATGGCTATAGACCAGAGAATCCACCAGGGACTGGTGGTGCCAGGTGTTTATTTCTTCTCCACCCCATCACCAACCACTACCATTGGCGCTACATCTTATACTTCAGGTATAAATGTGGGGATTAGTGGCTCTCTTTCAGCTGGCCCTAAGTCAATAGGGGGAAACTTAGGGTTTAGTGCTAATTATGAAAGTTCTGAGAGCAAGACCATCAGTGACTTGAGCATCAAAGTTGATACAGATGCCAATTCACAGGAAGTAAAGAATACATATATGGTAGAAAACTTCGGCACGTTCTGGAAGGCGGATGGCGCAAAAGAAATTGAGAAATGTATTCCACTCATTGCCCGTTCCGACTTTAATGCCGCATCTACCTGGTGTTGGGTGGTTCCAGCTGGTTCGGCAGGCGTTGAAGATAGCTCGGATGTCTCATTCCATCTTCTCACCTATTTTGATTATCATTATGAGTATTTTGTTGACTCTTCTTCTCAATTCAATATGGATGGTTTTCATAAGAAATTTAATAATGCATCTTATGCTGCATCAGAGGTGCCACATGCCAGCCGCGAGCCTTTTGGTGTGATTGCGCTGAAGAACAACGAAACCATGGCCATTTATGACATTAGTGTCTGGGTGCAGGATGAACATGTGGGCGAGGGTGACCCGCTTGTAATTGTGGATAGTGGATATGAACCTGGGGAAGAAGCTTTGTGCGCCCTTCCTGTGGGTACATATTATATTGAGTTCACGATGAAGTACAAACAGCCTGACGATCCCACCCACATGGTGACAAGCCGATGGAAGTTGGGGAATATTAAGGTGAAGAGCGACTCCGATCAGGATAAGGCAACCACTAAGATTTCTTCTGCTAATTTTGAATTGATTGAAGTGAACTAAATGATTCGTAGTAAGATGAAACTAAGACTATTCATACTTATGCTGGCACTTGCCCTCTGCGCTCTATCAGCCTGTCATGACAACGATCCAGTGCTTGAACCGGAGCAAACAGAAGAAGACATTACGGAAGTGTTTTCACAAGAAGAGCCTAACTATGCCTCAGTGAGTATCAATGCCCCAGTCTTCGTATCTTCCAGTATCAAGGCAGAGGTAAGAGATGGCTTGCAGACTTTTCTTACCAACATCACTTCACTGGAAGATGCCGAGGTGGCTGTTGTGAAAGAAGAAGATATCGGTTCGTATGAGGGCAAGCTGGTGGAGCTTTTCCAACGTGGTGGCTTTATTATCGTGGCACAACCTGACGGTACCCATTTCCGAGACTTTGCTGCCAGGTATGGCTTTCCTAACGCCATCCCCTTCGACGCTTCGCAGGAGGTGCTGCTCTATGCCACCAGTAATAAGCGTGAGCAATATGTGCTCTATGCCACTAATCCTTTCAATACAGATGAGATTGAAGACCCTGTGATTTTGTCGATGTTGGAGAAAAACGCGGAGTCTTACTACAAACGCCGCATATTCGAGCTTTGCCGTTGGCTGAAGGAGCAGCGTCAGAGTCAGGCAGATACCCGTAGCGATATTACCTATGTGTCGCAGTTCGATCCCAAGGTGCTCATTACCAAGTGCGACCGCATAGAACAGGACTTCTCAATTCCGATGAAACATGTGGTGGCCGACAGGAAGACCAGCTCGGCTGATTGGTTGGATATGACTGGTAGTGTAAAGGTGGTATATACCGTCTATTCAGCCTATGTGTTTGACGGTGGCAGACAGCCTGGCGACTACTATATTGTCAAGATGGACATCACCGTCAGAAACGGTTCTTCATATACGAAATTCAAGAAGAAGCACGGACTTATTACTCACTGGGGAGCAGGTTACTTTATGAAGGAATTCGACCTATCTTCAGCTTTAATTGACCCCTCGATGTTTGTTGTCAATCCCAGTGACGACAGGGAAACAGCCCAGGAAAAGTACAATAAGCTGCAGGATATCGCATATTACATGGCGTCAAGTGGCAATGTACATAAGGACCTGATCGTGCCTGGCATCTATACCTTCAAGGCTCCTTCGCCTGGCACTACCATTGGTGCCACCACATATACATCTGGCTTCGATGTTGGGCTTGATGGCTCTCTTTCAGTGGGTACTGAGAGTATGGCAGGGTTGGCCTTCAGTGCCAGTTATTCAAGTTCTGAGAGCAGGACCATCAGCGATGTCTCTATCAAGGTTGATACTGAAGCTGAATCGGAGGCTGTTAAAAATTCCTACATTGTTAAGGAAATAGGCAGTTTCAAGTTGCCTGACGGGCATGATGAGAATGATGTGGAAGCCCTCATACCTTTAGTGGCACGTTCCGACTTCAACGCTACCTCCACTTGGTGCTGGAAGGTTCCTGTGGGCGAGGCAGTGTCCGACGGTTCGGATGCAGGTTTCCAGATAGCCACCCGCTTCGATTATCAGTATGCGTCGTATGTCCACTCCAGCGATGACATGTTCTATCCAGACGGTTATCATAAAAGTTTTAGTCATTTGGGCTATTCCTACATGCCATTGCCACATGCCAGCCGTGAGCCTTTTGGCGTGATTGCACTTAAGAACAATGAAACCTTAGCCATTTATGATATAAACATCTGGGCTCAGGATGAACATGCCGGCGAGGGCGACCCGCTTGTGATTATGGATAGTGGATATGAACCTGGGGAAGAAGCTTTATGCGCCCTGCCTGTGGGCATATATTATTTGGAATTCTCCATGAAGTACAAGCAGCCTGACGATCCCACCCACATGGTGATAAGCCGATGGAAGATGGGTAATGTTAAGGTGAAGAGCAACTCCGACCAGGACAAGGCCACCACCCGCATCTCCTCTGCCGATTTTGAACTGATTGATGTTAACTAAATTAGTTATAGAAACGATGAAAACAAGACTATCCTTACTCGTCCTGACCTTTACCCTCTGTGGTCTTTCTGCTTGCCATGACGACAAAGACCCAGTGCCTGAGCCAACGCCAGAAAAGGTGGAGTTGCCTGAAATACCAGCCTGGGAGGAACCCGACTATGCAACGGTGAAGTGCAACACACCTGTGTATGTGTCCGATGGTATCCGTCCGGAGGTGAAAAAGGGCATGGAGCAATTCCTCACCAATATCTCCTCGATGGAAGATGCCCAGGTGATAGTGCTCAAACCCGAGGACATTGGCACTTACGAAGGCGAATTGCTGGAGGCATTTAACCGTGGTGCCCTCATCGTGCTGGCTCGTCCTACAGGAGAGCATTTCCAAGACATCAACCAGCATTATCACATCTTCGATGCCATGCCTTTTGATGCCTCCCAAAACATATTGCTTTTTGCCACGGATAACTCGCATGTGAGCTATACGCTATATGCCGATGGCCCTGCCGAGGGTGAGGCAGATGAAGCTTACTACAAACAGCGAATCTTCAATTTCTTCCGTTGGCTGAAGCAAGATCGTCAGAACAAAGTGGCCTCCACTCGCACCGATGACGACGGTCAATACATCATCCAGAATTTCGAAGTACAGATGAGCCACGACCTGTTGAAAGGCAACGGTACTAAACCACAAGAACTCAAGACTTCAGGCAGCATAGACCTGAGCTATTACATCCGTCCTGTCTATGTCTTTGAAGGTAGTGGCGCTGAGGCTGGTGATTCTTACATGGTGGAGGCTGAACTCACCGTCCATAACGAGGAGTTCTATCGTCCGTATGTCACCGACGACCCCATTAATAAATATCTGTTGGCTGGATATTTCATGGAGCAATTGGACATGTATGCCCAATTGGTGGGTGAGAATGGTGGCGACCTGACTGGTGTTGCTATCAATGCTGACGCTTGGCAATCACAGGAGTTGAAGAACCTGACGTTGGAGCAGCACCAAGATGCCAAGGGGGAAATCCTCAACCACTATCAGGTGGAGAACATCGACTTCGAAGGCACTCCTGCCAGCATGGACTTCCTCAATGATGCCATCCCACAGGTGGCTCGCCAGAATTTCAATAACCGTGTGTCGTGGACTTGGCAGGTGCCAGCTCAGACCAATGGCGTGGAGGACTGTGCTACGGTGAATTTCAGCATCAGAAGTATCCTCAACCTGCAATATGGCTCTTTTTATTATAAGGTGTTGGGCAACAGCGAGCAAGCCGACTGGGGATATGGTGGTATAGGCTCTACCGTCAGTATCACCTCGCCTGAACGCCGTCCGCAAGAGGTTATCGACCGCGAGAACAAGATGGTACATTTCTCCATTCCCGTTGTGGATGAATATGTGAATGCCGGTGACCCCTTGGCACTTACCCCTTCAGTTCTCGGTGATAACTTGACGTCAGCTTGGCAGGTGGGCGATGTGTTCTATGTGGAGTATAGCGATGCCGACCGTCGTCACATGAAGACTACTGCCGAAATTGTGTCCATTGACCCTGAGACACAGTTGGCTGATGTCGTGGTGGAACTGGAAAACCCCTCTGAGAAAGCCTTGGTGGCATTCTATTATCCCAAGACATACTTAGATGAATGTGTCGAGTGGGGGTTTGAGAAGTCCGTGCGTAAATCTCAGATTGGAACCTTGGATGACTTCCGTGAGAACTGGGATGCCTCGTTGGGCTTTGACTATCCCAAGGTCATCAACGGCCAGGTTACCCTGCCCAATGGCATTGTGATGGAGCATGAGAGGGCCATCTGGAAAATGACGTTCAGCGATGGCGATCGTGACATCACCTCCGATGTGACGGAACTCGAGATTGTCTGTGACACTGGCAAGGGCAATGCCTATACCTATACCATTACGCCTGAAACCTCGTTGGATGTGTTCTATGTAGCCCTCAATCATGCCGACCTGGCTTCTCTCACCATCAATGCCTATACCCCAGCGGGTGTCTTGACTACATCCCGTCCTTCCGTCAAGCTTGAGGCTGGTATGTTCTATGTCTCTGAAGATGCTGTGCTTGCCCCACCAACTGATGGCGGACCCGTCGACTTGGCTTATAAGCGCATCTATGAGGCGCAGGATGGCGATGTGCTCACAGGCGTGGCTCATTCCAGTGCCCACATCACAGTGGCTGCTGGTGCAACCATAACCTTGCAGGATGTGGATATCACAGGCATGGATGACGATACGTCTAACGCTTGGTCGGGCATCACTTGCCTGGGCGATGCAACTCTCATCCTCGAGGGCGAGAATGCCATTGCTCCTGCTTACCAAGTTTGGCCTGCCATCTATGTACCTCAGGGCTCTACGCTCACCATTCGGGGTGATGGCAAACTCACTGCCATCAGTCGTGGAGACTCTTTTGTTGCCTCTCATGCTGCTGCTATTGGTGGTGGCAATGGGATAGCATGCGGTAACATCGTCATCGAAGGAGGCATCATCGAGGCCATCGCTCATGGCGAGGGTGGTGCAGGCATCGGTGGTGGCGGTGGTGGTTCGGGTGCCAACTGTGGTGACATCACTATCACAGGTGGCAAGGTCACTGCTGTAGGTTCCTCCAGAGGTGCTGGTATCGGCAATGGTCTGGGCTCGAAGAGTGGTGACATCCTCATCACGGGTGGCGAAGTCAGTGCTCCTGGTGGCATCGGCGGTGCCGGTATCGGCGCTGTTTTCGCCTCCACATTTGGTGACATCACCATTACTGGTGGTATCGTAAAGGCTGTGGGTGGTGACCACTCTCCTGGCATCGGCTATCGTGGCATGGGAGGTACCATCCTCATCTCTGGCGGTGAGGTAGAGGCTATTGGCGATGGTACTGCAGCAGCTATCGGTGGTAGTACTTCCGTTGCCGACAATCCATGCATCTTTGAGGCCATTACCATCACTGATGGTGTGAAGCGACTTGTTGTTGTCAAGGGCTCCGACTGTCCTCGCTATATTGGCAATGGCAAGACGGACTATGACAGCGGTCCTGTCATATTGGATGGTATTGAGGATCCAGAACCTCAAGACCTCTTCCCTCATTTCGAGTCCCTCCTCGACGATGAAGTCTGGACATTGCTGAATCACAACAGATGATTATTTCGGCTCCACATGTACCACCACATGTGTTTCGTCGCCATAATGAAGCCTCAGGAGTTCTTCCACTTCTGAGGCTTTGTCATGTGCCTCACGCAAGGGTATCTGGCCGTTCATCAGGATATGCAGTTCGATGGCATAATGATTGCCAATGCGTCGTGTGCGCAGGTCGTGTGGTTCCGTCACGCCGTCGATGGAGGCTGCCAGCTTAATAATCTCTGCCTCCACTTCATCGGGTAGCGATTGCTCCATCAGGTCGCCAATACCGTTACGAAGCATACCGATGGAAACATGTACGATGAAGATACCCACGATAACAGATGCTATAGGGTCGAGCACTGTCCACCGTTGACCTAAGAAGATGGCTCCACCAATGCCGATGGCTGTGCCGATGGAAGAAAGTGCATCGCTCCGGTGATGCCAAGCGTTGGCTTCTACGGCTTGGGAGCTCAGTTGTCGGGCTTTTAGCATCGAATAGCGGTAAACAGCCTCTTTCAAGACCACAGACAGCAAGGCTGCCCACAGTGCTAAATTGCCTGGGGCTTCCAGTTCTCCACCCTTCCACCAAAAAGCAATCTTCATCACACCGTTATACAGAATGCCTATGGCAACTGACAGCAGAGCCATGCCGATGATGGTCATCGCCAAAGTCTCATATTTCCCATGGCCATAATCGTGTGATTTGTCTTTCGGCTTGCCACTGATACGGACGAAAAGGATGACAATGATGTCTGTTACGAAGTCGCTGAGCGAGTGTACAGCATCTGCCACCATTGCGGCACTATGGCCCACAATGCCGGCAATGAATTTGAAGAGCAGCAGTATCACATTCACTGCCCCTCCCACCAAGGTCACCTTATATATTTCTTTGTTCCTTCCCATTGTATTAATGATAACAGCCTGCGAAGTTACATATTATTTTTGAAAAAGCAAGCATGAACGCCCACGATTACGAAGGCATTCATGCTTAAAGATAAAGCTTTGTCAATTAGTTTTGCAGTGCCAAATACTCCATGATGCCTTTGCGATACAGCTCGGCAGGGTCTTTTATCCCTTGTTCAGATAAGCGGTCATAGATCTGGCAGAACGTCTCTACATCGGCTTCACTGAAGTTGTGATAGTCCTCTGTTTCTTTGCCTGCTATCTGACAGTTGTACCAGCACGAAAGACTCTCGAAAGCACTCCAAGGCACATAGGTCAGGTCTTTGTCTGATTCAATCGTGTCAACATAGTCACGCATCTCCTGATAGATAGGGTCAATCTCATCCTGCATCAAGAAAATGCCGAATTCGTGGCTGAACATAGCGAGTTGATAGTTGAGTGACTGATTGAAATACACGGTGTTGGCGTTCTCACTTAGGTTGTTGTAAGAAGGACCGTGCTTACCTGCACGATAGAGCAACCAATGGTAGTCGCCACGTTTCCAAGTATAACCAGTCACGCGTTCCCAGTCCTTGACAAATGAATTGTCTTGCAACCGATGGTTCAAGATATTTGTCCGTTCCTGCATGTCGGCTTTGGCTGCAGGATATACCTGTTGTAGGTATTGGCTGTAGTTGTCCACATATACTTTGGCAATGGCATCCACCGCTTTTAGGATGTTGTCAGGGGCTTGGGCTTTTCTGCCTTCCACTTTCACCAAATCCATCACCACCTGCATGGAGTCGGCATTGGGGATGTTTTCTTTAGAGACGCCGAAGAAGAAAGGACCTGCCAGCATGCCGCCCTCACCTTGTCCGAAGGTCAGGTAATCCTTGTATTTCTTCAAGGTGTCGATGGCTGTTTGAGGAATGGTATTACCATACCAGGCAACATACTCCTCGTCTGAAAAACCTAACCCAGCTATAGTGTAGAGATGTGTCACATAATTCACCTCTGGTCTTATTTCTGCCAGAATCTTAATGTCTGTATGCTGCTGCTGCGTCGTGCAAGCACTAAAAGCGGTTGCCAAGGCTATGATAGCCCATAATAACTTTCTCATAGTTTCAGTTTGTTATTGTTGATTCTCATTATCTTTACAGGTCTGTCATTGCCATGGTAAAGGTGGCTGCACCAATTGATGGCACCTGTGTCATAGAAACCGCATTTCTCCATGACTCTACCTGAGGCTGGATTATCAACGAAATAGTCAGACCAGAGTGTTTCAAAACCTTTCTCATTGAAGCAATAGTCTATTATTAAACGTAGAGCCTCAGTGCAGATACCTTGATTCCAATAGGGTTTGGCTATCCAGTAACCAGTCTCGACATCGTTCTTGCCAATGTCGATGTTACTCTCACCATAAGTGTAATAGCCTATACAGCCGATGGGCTCGCCCGTTTCTTTCAGCTCAATAGCCCAGATATGGTCATTGTGGAAAATGGTGCGGATGGTGTGCAGGCTCTCCTTTATACTCTGATGAGGTGGCCACCCTGCACGGGGACCCACATCTGGGTCGGAAGCATATTTGAATAGTGCTTCTGCATCATCATCGTGCCAGGGGCGTAGTAGAATCCTTGCTGTTTCCATGTCATTCATCTCCTTCAAATCCCAATTGACCAGGCAGGCGAAGTTTCTCTATAAAAGGGAATGTCTCATCGAAAGCCAGGAAGCTTTCTGGGTTCTCATCTGCTACAAAGTAGCCTGATGGCGGACAGTATGTTGCTTCAGTAATGCCTCGTTGTTTTCAAATTATTCTTTGCATCTTCGTTATTGCCAATCTCCTCGGCAAGTATTTCACATATATTCATGTTTGGACATTCACCACAAGATTCATATCCCTTGTTGGTAACACATGGCTTGATTTTGCACATTTGATTACAAAAGAAGTATTTCACACCATCGCCCTTACATCCTGTACAATTAATTTTATCAGGAGTAATCATATCGGTATGAAACAACTCGCACCATTTTCGAGATACCTCCTCACGCATTTTGTCATCATCATCAATAGTGGCAATGCGAGCTTCGCATTTCTCACAGTTAATGCCACAATATCCAATCATTTTATTCTTATTATTCAGTATCTCCTCCAATGGTATCATCACGCCGCACTGGTAATCGGGCGAGTCTATGTCGGTGCCGTTATACCATTCCATCGTCATGGCGTTGTTGGGGCAATGGAATTCCGGGTGCTGGGGCAGCCACTCCTTGTAGAACATCTGGTACTGCTGCTGGAAGGCTTTCATGCCTCCCTCAAAATGCATCTTCAGCCACTTTCCGCTATGAATAGGAAAGAGATTCATACCCTCTGGCACATTGCCACCTTTATACTTTCCTCCGATTACGTATGTAAAAGTTTTGGTATTGCAAGCGGTAAAGTTCATTTCCGAACAGGTTGCACAATTATGGTTGGGAATATCGCAGGAGCAGAGTCCGAACTCGCCGATACCGTTATCAATGGCGGCCTGTTGAAAGGCATTAGGCGTTTTGTGTTCAAAATACACTGGTTTTACTATCCTTTCCATATATTCGCCCCAAAACTTAGGGCATTCTTCTTCTCCCTTGCAGAATGGTATTTCTTTAGCCATACCGATAATCTGTACATTCTCTAACGTAACAATCTCATGTTTCATATCGCTAACTACTTTACATATAATCTAGATAATCTGTTATCATTCATCGTTTCCAGCGTTTCAGCTTCGGGATTCATCCAACCAAAACCACCTATCAGTACCAAAGCAGCATAATCAGCAGGCATGGTTTTGAACGAAAAGTTGGGCAGGGTTCGCATACCGCCAATAGATTTAACTGGCTCCATAGTCGGAGCAACTATTTTGTAAACATACCTAGGTTCCTTGCGAGATCCTGTAGCATCGGTGTTCACTGCACCTGGCATGAAACCTATCTCGTGCTCGGCATAATTATCCAGCAATATGTACAATATTTCTTTCATCTTGATATTATTCAATGACGAAACTCCTTGGATAAAAGTCGCTGTAGAAACGGCCATCGGTGGCGGTGAACTTCAGCACGCAGTAGTTAGGGTCGGTCACACCGCCGGGGTAGTATTGCTCATCGCCCTCGTGCCAGATCATTTCTTTCGAAGCGGCATCAGTCAGCACCTCCATCGTACCTCTGAGCATCATGCCTTTAAATCCTTTGGCATCGCAAAAATAGATGCTAGCCTTAGGGTTAACCTTGTATTGAGCCACACGTATTGAGAACGTGTTGGTCGTAAAGTAGAAGGTTTTGATACCCTCACGCTTGCGTGGTGCCAGCATGGCTTTGGTCCAAGGAAAACCTTCTTGGTCTACGGATGAGATGAAAGCGATGGGTTGATTGTCGGCCATCTGTGCAATAAGTTCTTTAACGCCTACGAGAGCGGGGTTCTCAGGCACCTCATCGCCAGAAACCGTCAGTCCCTTGTGCCAACGCTTTAACTGGGGGAAATACGTTTTCATCATACCGATATACTCCTCTTTGGTGATGGGTTTCTCCAACCCCTCGTTTACTGCACCAACAAACTGCGCACAATGTTCAATCATCTCGTCCATGGTGCAATCCTGCAGAAAATTACCGTCCTTGTAGCAGTACATGCAGTAATCTTCATTTTTTCTTCCGTCGGCATTGGTGCCGAGAACTTCTTCTGTGAGCGGCATGCCGCAACTCTGACAAAATCTCATTTCTTTATTCATACTCTTTTGCTTATTTGATGTTAAAGTACCTTCTTTACGCCAGGAATTATTCGCAGTAACCAGGTGAGCCCGAAAGATGCGATGGTGATAACGCCGCCGATAAACATGAACTTACCGAAGGCACCCATCCAGATGCCGTCAACTGCATACTGCAATGCAATCATCAGTATTAGATGAACGATGTAAGCTCCGTATGCCTGTGCGGCACACCACCGCCAGAACTTACTGTTCCAGTTTCCGCACTCGCGGAACAGCCAGAGCAGTCCGAAACTAATGAATACGCAAAGTAACGACTCGTATATGCCGAACCACCGAGCTACAAAGTCGTTCCACTCACCGCCATCTCGCAGATAGATACCTAATGCTAACAGGCATCCTATTGTAAGCGATAGTGCTCCTGTGGTATTGCTCATCTTCTCAAGCCAATTTAAGCGACTGGCCAGAATGCCGATGACAAACATCATCACATATTGCAGATAGTGGGCAGGCTCCATCGGCAGGGGAATGATGCCAAAGGGCCATATCCAATGATCCTGCGGAGAAACTTGACGGATGAAATAACTGCCTATGCCCATTATGCAGCTAAATATTAGTAGTCCTATGATGGTGGGTTTTGACGAACAACTGCCACAGTCAGGCTTACATATAAGTCGTATCAAGGCATAGAGAAGACAGAACACGAGCAGACTCTCAATATACCACATGTGAGCAATTTCAAGCTTGCCAGACAATACAGAAATCAGTCCACCCATCAACAAAAGCGGAATACCCAGGCGGATGAGTTTCTTTTGCACAAATGCCTTAGCTCCCTGCTTGTCGAAACTCATGGGCACAAAATATCCTGAAATCAGAAAGAACAGTCCCATGAAGAAGGCGGCATTTACTGAGAAGAAGTGCCATATCCAGGGCATCACCTCGGCAGGGTTACTGGGATGATAACCCCAGTCACCACCATCACCGTATGCCTGGCCAGCGTGATGGAATATCACCAGTACCGTCAGGAATACTTTCAGATTGTCCAAATATAAAAGTCGTTTCATTCTTCGTATCCTAATTGACCTGGAAGGCGGAGTCTTTCTTTACTGGGGAATGTCGCTTCGTAGGTCTCGAAGGCCTCAGGATGCTCGTCGGCCACGAAATAGCCCTTGGGAGGACAATAGGTGGCTTCGGTAATTCCATTTGATTTCAACCACCCTGGGATTAACTCTTGGGCAAGGAAGTAAGGCACAATTGCATCCTTAGGCTCGGCATGATAATGGATGTTCAGCTTGCTGGCAAGGTCGAAGCCTGCATGTTTGTAAAAATCAATGTTACCCTCCATACAGATAAAGCCAATGCCTATTTCACTAGCTTTCTCTAAAGCAAACTGGAGCAGTTTGAGTCCATAGCCTTTGCGCTTATAGTCAGGGTGGATGCTGATAGGACCAAAGGTCCAAGAAGGCTTGCGATTACCATTATCGAGTATTAATTCTGCTTTTGAAAACATAACGTGACCAATAATCATATTTTCCTCTTCCATCACAAAATCCAACTCGGGGATGAAGTCAGGATTCATTCTATATTGATTAAGCACAAAATGCTCTGTACATCCTGGACGATAAACATTCCAGAAGGCTTCACGCGTAAGGTTCTCTACCTCACGATAATCTTTGGGTTGTTCTAATCTGATATTCATTTTTCCATTTTATTCTTTTCTCCCAATACGCACCAGCGGACGATAGGGATACGACGAAGTATCTCATATGTCAGTGGTGATAGTGTGAAGACAGCAACTGTCATGATGAGGTACATCACCAATGGAGGCAAATTCGTATATGTTTTCATCATATAGCCCAGACCAGCAATAAACAAATAATGAACTATGTAGATACCGAAACTGGAGCGTGTCATATAACAGGCAAAGTTTCCTGTATAGTCAAAGCAGGCACTGAACCATCCCATCATGGCCAGACACATCAGCCACCCATAAATGCAGTTAAGCGGACTGCCTAAATACTGAGGAGAAGTATTATTCTCCCCAAAGGTGGTAACAATCAATAGGATGCCACTCAATACAGCACATACCATCAATGGGATCCAAGCTTTGGTAACTTTATCCTGCACTTCATCATGTGAGAATACAAAGTAGCCTAACAAGAAAGGCACTATATAGAAGAATGGCTTGTATAAGTTCCAAAGACCGTCGGCAGTCTCTGGACGTGGCTCTGCTATGAGTGTCTGCTCGCCCAGCCAGAAAATCAAGCCCAAGATCACGATGATCACAATTCCTGCCTTGCCACACCAATTCCAGAACTTGTCCTCTTTATCCAGTACACGCACCAGTAGTAACACCAAGCAGAACAGCCACAAATCTTGGATAAACCAAAGCGGTCCTGTGCCAGAAAAGGCCATAATTAAATACTTCGCTATAGTCGGGAGACCTTCGAGTACGCCTAACCTTGCTGCTACGGCAGTGTTGAAATAACCTATTATCCAATGGAATACAAGTAGGCCTATGGTACTTGGCACCAGTAACTTTCGTGTGCGTGCCTTGAACCAAGTTTTACCATCTGTTTTATCTAAAGCATACTTGGCACTTACACCTGCCAACAAAAACAGCAATGGCATAAACCACGGGTAGAGGATATACATCACCACATCCTGATATTGCGGATACCCAGGGTATTCACCAAAACCGCCTATGCCGCCAAACACTCCTTTGTTGTTAAAGAAGTAAATAACATGATAGAACAATACCAATAGCACTGTTACCCAACGTAAATTATCAATCCAATGTTTTCTCATAGCTTTGTTTATTTACTGCAAATGTACATAAAACCGTCTTCCGATGCAAGTATTTGGGATATATTGCATGGTTTTGGGATGAATGACATAAATCTGCAGTATTATAGCACATGCTTTGCCACCGAAGTTCTATCATTATACTCGAAAAAATAGAAGTCAGTCCAGCCTGTGTTCTCAGCATAGAGATGCTGCTTGCCCCTGTACTCGAAACCTAAGCGTTCGTAAATCCTGTGTGCAGGCGTGTTGGAAGCAAGGGCATCGAGGCGTATGGTCTGTATGCCGTTCTCTTTTGCCAAGTTGATGGCCTCACGAACCATTTCTGAACCTATTCCTTTTCCTTGACAGTCAGGGCTGACGGCAAGGATATGTATCACTGCCACTTTATCGTCTGCCACCTGCTGAGACCACTCAATAGCGTGATAGTCCTCACCTTGGTACATCGTGACAGCCATTGCTCCTACGATAACATTTTTCTCCCTATATAGATACATGCTCCCCTCTTCAATATAGACTCTGATGCCATCGATAGTGGGATGCAAACCCTTTTTCCAACGGGCAAAGCGCTCCATGTCTGGAGTCCTGTCCGTCGCATCATCATAAAACGCGATGATGTATTCGTAATCTTCAATTGTTGCTTTTTTTAGTCTCATAATCTTATGCTCTCCAATGTTTTTCCATATTAACTCAAGTTAATCCTGCACCGACTCCCTCACTCTTATAGGGTTTGAAACCCTCTACATCCTTCCAATTCTGTTCCTCGCACAGTGGATCGAATGCCCTACTCTGCAAGTCGAGCAGGGTAGGAACATCCTGTATCGTTGCAAGTCCTATCTTTATTCCTTAATATTGATCAATTCGCAACCTTGTTTTTTGTAGTAGGCAAGCATCTCTGGCAGTTTCTTTAGATCATAGCTGGTGATACAGTCGGAGAAAACGTGTACTGTATAGCCTGATTTCCGCAAGTTGAAACAGGTGGACTTCACGCAGGCGGTAGCATCTGCGCCGATAACATAGAATTCTGTGATTCCGTTTTCAGCAATGAACGTAGTAAATGCCTCGCTTGTGAGGGCATTACTCTTTGTCTTCACAAAGATATTGTCAGAAACTACTTTCAGTTCTGGCACAAGTTCTTCACCGCGAGTGCCAGGTTTGAAAGTTCGTGTACCAGCGCTGATGTTGTTGTGCTTGATATAGGCGACATGCATCTCCTCAGACACTGCCCAGTCTACAGCAGCATTGATATTGCCAACAATGTCGCGGTAATGCTTGGTGATGTCGTTCTGGATGTCGATAACGATAAGTGCTTTTGTTTTCATATGGTTTTGTTACGTATTAAATGTCCTTCCTGTATAGCTGCGAAGAGGGCGATGCAAGCAATCACCCATACAACAGGGATGAAGTATGACTGCCCGATATTTATCACGCCGACAAAGAGCAGGAAGCCTGTCAATTTGTTGGCTTTGGTGTGTAGGAATTCTATCTTGTGTTTTACCACATATGAACTGATGGCGTTACTGACTTTCACCAATGCGATAAGCCCTATCACCATCCATAGCGTAGCAGGCAGTTTCAGCCACGATAATAACTTATATCCAACTGCCAAGACAAACACGAAGTCTGCCAAACTATCCAATCTGGCTCCGAATTTACTTTCTACTCCCCATCGCCTTGCCAAAAAGCCGTCAAGCATATCCGTAGTACCAGCTATCAAGTAGAGCACCCAGAAGAGCATGGTCATTGCATCCACCAAAAGCAAAGGCAGACACAATGCGATTCGCGATGCTGAAAGGATGTTGGGAATATGATTCATTGCTTTTTAAGGCCAGGAAAATAGTTCCTAGTCATAATCTTTTCATTTATTATTCAATTAATTGTCTCGCTACATCAAAAAACCGTGATTGCGAAGAAGGGTTGGTAATGAAAACAGCAATAGGAAACTGCTGACCATTATCCAATATAATAATACCCACATCGCAGTTGCCTGACGGCTGACCTGATGGAAAGCGTCTGGAATTTTCTTCTCAAATACAACAGGCTTGATGATTCTTTCTACATATTTGTCCCAGAACTTAGGGCACTCTTCCTCACCTTTACAAAAAGTGATTTCCTTGGCTATACCAATTAGCTGAACTTGTTCCAGGCTGATAATTTCATGTTTCATATTTCTTGTTTGTTTAATAGAATGATTCATTTTACCTTAACTATCATACTTCAGAGATATCACTGTTTCAACTAATCCAAGCACGAAATAGAGGTTGCTCATGGGGTTGAAACCCCATATCCACCATTCAAGTGTAGTCCAAAGTATCAGGATGATGCCACAGGTAACTGCCACATAGGACGCATAACGATGCTTTTTGAACAGTAGAAATGATGCCACCAACTGAGGAATGCCAATCAACAGGAAGAGTACAAAGCCAGATGGGATGAAATTCCTGAAAAACACATCTGGCCAAGGCATCTTCTCCTTTAACGGATCCAGCAGCAACTCTCCTCCCCAACTCTCAAGCATGGGGTTTGTCCACATCATCACAGCTCCAACTATAGCGCTGATTCCTATAAACAACGTCAATATCTTCAGTAGCTTTATCATATCTGTAAACGATAAATATATTTACAACACCTTCTTTATGCCAGGAATCATCCGAACTAACCAAGTGACACAAACGATACGATGGTGATTACTATACCAATAAACATGAACTTGTCAAAGGCTCCCACTGAAAAACAACAGGCTCTCCACAAACCACATGTGATCAATCTCAAGTCTGCCAGACAACATGGATAGCAAGCCACCCATCAAGAGCAACGGAATGCCTAAACGCACCAGTTTCTTTTGTGTAAACCGCCATACCCCCTGCTTGTCAAAGCTGTAAGGCACAAAATAGCCTGAAATAAGAAAGAACAAGCCCATGAAGAATGTTGCGTTGGTAGAGAAAAAATGCCAGATCCAAGGCATCACTACAGCTGGATTGCTGGGTTTGTAAGCCCATGCTCCTCCATCGCCATAAGCCTGACCGGCATGGTGGAAAATGACCAAGACAGTCAAGCACACCTTTAGGTTGTCTAAATATAAAACATGCTTCATTTAGTTTTAGAGAGTTTAAAGAAGAAAGGATTGTTGAAATGACGACGGGAATAATAAGTGACGGAAGGGTTAGTCAGATCCATCACCATTGTCCAAAGCGTTCCACCTACAACTGCGTTAGGGTCTTTGGGCTCCTGTGCCACTGACATAATGGTTTCCATGAGCTGTTGACCATTCATCACGCCACCAGCTTCATTATATTGCTCCATAATCTTCTCGTGACGATGGTCGGTCTCATCCAGTCCAAACTCGTACTTTTCTTTACACAAATAATGATTGGTTACGAAGGGCGTGTCTGTCACTATCATTTCATTACCTACATACTCCACAACAACGCTTCTGCCAGAGGCATCGGCGATAGCCAGATGATAGGCTGCACCTGGGTCGGAATGCATGTCGATACTTTTGAGCAATTCTATGGCCTCACTAACATTTGCTGCGTTTTTCAATAAAAATTGTGTGGCAGATGTTGTAGTAAGGTCTGGCTTAAAGGTTTGCTGGTTTGTCTCTTCTTCATCTCCTGCTTCGAGCACGGCTATGGCGAGTCCTTTCTCATTGAAACCATCTAAAGCTAAAAACAGTCCTGCCAATGCCATGTATTGGTTAGTGAACCCCTCAGGTATATAGCCTTCTCCAAAGCCAAAGAAATCCACAGAGAATGTGGTAACGGATTCATACCCGGCGTTGGGAATAGTATGCAGAATCAAACCTGTGCCATAAGGATAATCAAAGTTTCTGGCCATCATAACGCCTCTCTCGGGTGTGTTTACGGTTAGTGTTGAGCAACCTACAGGCATAATAGGTGGATTGATTTCTGCAGTATTGCTGAATCCCCTCGACAGAAACTTGGCAATATACGGAGAAAGCTGGCTGATGTTCTCGCTTCCTCCGAGTTTCATCAGTTCATTAAAACCGTCATCGCCCTTGTACTCCATATAGTAGAGCCCTTCATCGAGTTTCTCTACAGAAAGGGCTCCCTTTACCAGAGGACCGAAAGTTACCCATAGAAACACAGCAGAAACGACAACCAGTCCCAGTACACTTAAAAGTGCTATTTTTAGTTCTTTCTTCATAGACCTCACTTGCTAAAAGGTATTATTTATTAATACTGTTCCACAAAGTCACGTACCAGACGGAAGACAGGTTCGTAACTGTCAAAGCGGACGGTCTTATAAGTGTCGAAAATCGTGTGGTAATACTGGAAGGCATCGCCATTTTCGTTTTCTAAGAAAATGCAAGGGACATGGCGTGAGGCAAATGGATAGTGGTCGCTGTTGGCAGCCAACTCACCACGGTTCAAAGCTTTAAAATGGTGCTTTTGGTTGTTGATTTGTTCAAACAGCGCAAAACCACTCATGCCTTCTTCGCTCACCTCACAGTACTGATCAGGGTTATTGTCACCGATCATATCGATGTTGAACAAGTACTTGATTTGTTCCAACGGCACTATTGGGTTGTTGGCAAAATATTCTGAACCTCGCAGATTGGCGTCCTCCCCAGAGAAGGCTATAAAATACATATCATAAGGAGGTCTGTTTTTGGCATAATGGGCAGCCAAAGTTACGATGGCAGCAGTGCCAGAGGCGTTGTCATTGGCACCAGCATAAAAGATTTTCTTGCCAAGATTACCTAAGTGGTCATAATGGGCGGTGAAGACATAACAGCTGTCATGCCGTTCACCCTCTATCTTGGCGATTACATTGAAACACTCATAGTCCTTCAAGAAATGATTATCCACATTTACCCGAACGGTTTTCACCCCTTCGATGGCTTCTGGTGTTACCCAGATGATGGGTTTGTCAACTACCCGATGGCCGTATGCCTTGAAGAACTTAATGGGAGCCTCCCAGGTGTAGATGAGTCCTGCATTAGGAAATTCACCATTCTTCTGAAGACGTGAGAAAGCATCACTATGTCGATAAGTGAACCAAAACTCGCAAGCAACAAGGCAGTTGGCATTTTCGGGCTTCGCCAAGTCGGCAAACATACGATCAGCATCAAAATTCAGCGTATCAACATGATATACAGGAAATACTCCTTTTACACCTGGCGAGTATTCACGCATAGAGAAATCTACACCTGCACGCAGTTTCTTTCCGTCTGCCCACATCTCCATTTTACCGCTAAAAGTATTGATATCCAACTTGAAAGGCTGGCAAGTTACCTCATCTGAACCAGCCTTCTCAAACTCTTTCTGCAGATATTTGCCTGCTTTATTGGCTCCATTCTTGGCATAGCCTCGACCTTGGTATTTGACTGAGCTTAGTTCCTTGACAATGCGTTTGTAATGCGACAAATCTTGCGCATACAGCTGTATGGTAGCTAAAGCCAGCAGTATCAACAATAATCTTTTCATATTCTTTTTTTCTTGCAAAGATACAATTTATTTTATAATCACTATCTTTCGATGGGCTAAGATTGCGGGACAAGCCCGCAATCTGGTTACATTCTCGACTTTTGGTCGGCTCCCGCACCTGTGCCACGGTATTTACTCTGTGCAGCATTGAAGGTATAGCGGATAGAGAGCTTCACTTTCTGGGAGTCCATCATGTTGATTTGGGACATGGTAAGGCTACCAAAATCGCTATATGCATTGACGTGAGCCGTACGAGTGAGGTCTTTTCCTTCTAAACGGAGTATCAGAGAATTGTCTTTCAGGAAAGTTTTCTGCACAGCAGCCGAAAGGTCGAAATACACATTCTTCATATATATGTTTTGTGAGTATCCCTTAGTCTGGAGTAAGCCACCTAATTCTAATTGCCAGCCACCATCCAATCTGAGGGTGTTGTTCAGCTGCATCACGCCAATAGGCTTGTCGTTAAACCTGGTCTTCCGGGTGCCAGTAGCTATGCGTGGATCTGGCGCATTGATGGTGAGCCACTGTTTTTGAATACCCAAGGTATAGCTCATGGTCCAAGGACCGATGGTGTGGTTCAACATGCCATATACTACTAACATGCGGAATGGAGTTTCGATGTTACGAGGCTTAACCAGTACAACACCCTCGTCATTGTATGGTGATGACCATACCATCATAGGGTCGTTGGTGCGTGAGTAGTTCACCATGAAAGTGAGGAACTTCCATACTGCTGTGGCACTGATGTTATGAATCAACTCTGGCTGCAACTGTGCATTACCACTTTGCAACAGATAACGGTTGTCGTAGCTGATGGCACTGGAAAGCTGGGAGTAGTTGGGACGGCGAGTCCTGGCACTATAATTCAACATTAGTTGCATTTTGCCCACGTGGGCTGCAAAGGAAATGGTGGGGAACCAGTTGCCATAGTTGCGAGTTAGGTTGTTCTTTGGTGTCAAAGCATCTTCATAAGTGTAATGCACATTCTCATAACGGATTCCGGCGCTGATTTGTCCAACCTTTGGCAGGTTAAAACCATAGTTGGCGAAGCCTGCATAGATATCTTCACTTACTTCGGCTTTGGAAGCAGGAATATCAATGCCTGTAATGGTATAATTGTCATCCCTGCGAGAGAAAGATTCTTCAGTCCCTACTTGTAGTTGTCCTTTCCAAATTGGATAAGATACAATTGCTTTAGCTGCATAGAGACGACCTGAGTTATCGCTCTGGCTATGAATCTCTGCATCATGTGTCATAGCGCTTGTCTCTTTGGAAACGGAATTTTTGGAATCATCGGAACCATAATAATCCAAATTTACGTCAATACCCATTTTGGTGCCGATAGTACCATTGTAATAGAGGTTTACGCCAATGTTGTACGGCTTTTTGTCACCTATGCGATCGTAAGAAGTGGTTTCAAGTTTGTCGGCCAATTTGCCATCTTCATAGACAACATCGTATATCGGCATATTTACTTTGTGAGATAGTTGTGTACCCCACTCAAATTTACCACCTACAAAATGCTTGTCGTCAATCTGCCAGTTCAAGCCCGCATTGCCATATAGGTTCTGACCTTTGTAAGCACCCACCATGTTGCTGTTGTCTTCAATTACGTGCTTAGCAAAAGTGATTTTCTTAATATTACTTTCTTGCAGCGAAGTGTTCTTGGCATAGTTTACACCCGCAAAGAAGTCAACACCCCCTGTACGATAGTTCATGTTGAAGGCTCCTGATGCATCGTTACCCCCTGTCCAATGTAGCGACTGGGCATCGGAAGCGTTGAGGTTGAAGCCGAAGCCATCACCCTGACGGCGAATGGTACGTATGCGTACCACACTGCGTACAGTGGCATCATATTGTGCACCTGGGTTGGTAATCACTTCTACGCTTTGTATTTCGTTACTCTGCAAACGGTTTAGTTCGGTGTTGTCAGTCATTTTGCGACCATTGATATAAATTAAAGGTGAGCCTTTGCCCATAACTTCTAAACCGTCTTGCTTCTTGATGATTCCTGGTGTCTTGGCAAGCACATCATTGGCTGTACCAGCATTTTCGAGTACAGAGCCTTTGATGTTTGTTTGTAAACCTTCGCCTGTCAGCTTTGTCTTGGGCAGTTGTGTCTTAACAACCACTTCTCCCAACATCTGTGAATCTTCTGTAAGTACGATGTTGAGTCCGTCGGCTACTGGCTGATATTCTGTCTCAAAACCTATGCATGACACTTGCAGCAGTCCGTCATTCTTATTTGTAACAATCTTGAATGCTCCTTCCTCATTTGTCACAGCTCCTTGTATGAAAGCAGAGTCGGGAAGTGACAACAGCACCACATTTACGTAAGGGATTGGAGTGCCTTGTGCGTCTGTGACTTTTCCGCCTATGTCATGTGTCTTAGCGGAAGCAAAAAGTGTCATCATCATTGCAGCCATCAATGCTGCCATTTTTATAACTATATTCTTCATTGTTGTAGTAAATTTATAATATGGTGCCTCATGCTTATTGTCAGTAATCAATCAATTATTAATTGTCACTCCTCCAAGAATATTGCTGGCTATGATATGAAGGCATGGAGCTTTTGGGTCGGTGCATCTAAAAGTTTTGTTGCCAACACTTCCGATAAAACTGCGACTTTTCACCTCTATGTTAATGTTGGTGGGAACAAATAATTCTACGCCTCCAAAGCAAGTGCGAATGTCTATCTCTTCATCCTCTGTTATTGTAGCATTGCGTAAGTCCATGCGTATGCCACCACAATTAGCTGTCAGATATGCACCGTGAAAAGGCTCACCATGATAAATGTACTCATCGCCACCCAAGCTGACAGAACAGCTTATTCTCTTGCCTTCCTCACTGATGGGTAAAGGACGTTGTAGCCATTGGTCTTTGCTCTTTATAAACCCATCAATAATTAACCAGATGCCCAAGTATAACATGACGCAAATGGCTACATAGATTTCCAAAGGATTCGTTTGAATCTTATCCAGCCAGTTGATATGAATAAGACCCCACATGTTTGCCAGTTTGAGCAAGCTTGGAACAACGAGGAGGATTCCGATAATTCCCTTTATTTTCAAAAATAAATACTTGTTGCGAATCTCACCTCCCTTGAGGTCGCTGATGATTAGGTTTATGCCAACAAATATTAATATGAAAATGGCGAAGTACATACCCCATGGATCTTCTGTTACTCTATCAAGCCAACTCAAGTGCATAATACCCCACATGGTTGCCAATTTCAGAATACTGGCAACAACCAAAATCATTCCGATAAAACCTCTTGCTTTCATAATTCTTTTTTTATTGTTAGACGTAATATTTTATTGGTAAGTTGCAGTCACAATGTGTGTGACTTTCTCTGTTACAAAGGTATGATGAGCTTAAAGAACCTCCAAATATTAGGGATATATGGCTGTGGTTTGTGATGAATGACGTGTTTCTGTGATGAATTACGTGATGAATGGTTTGCTGTGACATTTTTTTGTCATATATTTGCAGCCGAGATGAATAAAAAGACAAAGGAGATATTAAAAGTTCGCGCCATTAGTTCTGCTTTCGTAGTATTGGCTTTGGCTATTTTCAAACCCTTCGGACTTTCCGCGTGGGCATGGGAGGGGTATTTTCACCTATTGAGTTTTTTCGTATTGGGTGTAATGGTATGCTTGTTGTCTGATCTTATTATGAAATATGTGGTTAGGATGCCGCAGACAGATACTTTAGGAGCCGATTATATCATTCGACGCAATCTCTGGTTTCAATTTATTAATACGCCTCTAATTGCCTTGATGATTTGCTTATATCGTCACTTCCTGATGAGCGACAAGGTTGAGGGCAACCTACTTTCTTGGAGTAATTTTTTAGAAACACTATTTATCATTGCTTTCTGTTCTTTTGCCATTGGACTATATTGGCGCTTTAAGTTCCGAAGTCAATACCTGACGATGGAATTGGAGGAAACACGCATGATGAATGAGCAGTTGAAAAAGATGCAGCAAGAAGCGGATCAGCTGGCGAAGGATGCTGCAGAGGTAAAGACTAAAGTCGATGAGCCCGTTAAAGAGCAACAGCTCTCTGCTCATGAAGAGGGTTTACATTCCATTTCAAGTGTCCAACCTTCTTTTCATTTAATACTTTCAGGCTCTACCAGTGATACGGTTGCCTTATACATCCCTGACTTGCTTTATGTAGAAGCTGTAGGGAATTATGTAAAAATCTATCAAGTGAAAGATGGCAAAGTGCATTCGGATATGCTTCGTGCCACCTTAAAACAAATGGAAGATGATTTACGTTCATATTCAATGATTGTACGCTGTCATCGTGCATTTTTGGTGAATCTACAGCAAGTAGAGCAGATCGTTTCCAAATCAGGCAACATGCAGCTTTACATCAAGCATTGTCATGAATATCTACCTGTTTCTCGCACTAATTCTGTACAGGTCAAAGAGGCACTGAGGTAATTCATTTTTTCAGTTTAATATTGCTCATCTAAATTTTAGTTGTATCTTTGCATGTCTTTATTATAAAAGCTATGTTAAGTAAGAAACAATTAAAGATTTATGGCTTCTTAATCATTTTGGCCTGTGTTTTATTGGCTATTGTGTTACCTAAAGTAATTCATGGAGATAATGATCTGGTTGCTGTTGAGGAGGAAACTCTTCAGAAGGATACATCCATCAAGGATGGCAAGGAGTATGCTGTTGTGAACCTGTCAGTGTGCAACCTGCGTCAGACACCTGACTTTACCGCTGAAATGAGTACTCAGGCATTGTTGGGTATGCCAGTAAAAGTGTTGGCATTCGACACTTGGTATGAGATACAGACCCCTGATGATTATACAGGTTGGGTTCACCCAGTGGGCATATGCCGCATGACCAAGACTGAGTATGATATCTGGAACCAAGCAGAGAAGGCTGTGATAACACAGCACTTTGGAACTATTTATGCTGAGGCGAATGAGCAGTCTCAGACTGTGTCTGATGTAGTGGCAGGCGATCGCCTCAAGCTCTTGGGAAAACAGGGCAAGTTCTATCAGGTAGAGTTCCCTGATGGCAGAAAAGGTTTTGTCTCAGAAAGCATTGCCAAACCGCAGCAGGAATGGCGTAAAGGCTTGAAACAGGATGCTGCTTCTTTGATACAAACTGCCTATACGATGATGGGTTTCCCATATATATGGGCTGGTACATCATCTAAGGGTATGGATTGCAGTGGCTATATCCGTAATATCTTTATCATGCATGATATGATTATCCCGCGCGATGCTTCGCAGATGGTAAAGGTGGGGCAAAAGATAGAAATTGCTGCTGACTACAGTAACATTGAACCGGGCGACCTGATTTTCTTTGGTCGCAAGGCTACTCCCGAGCGCAAAGAGGGCGTGTCACATGTGGGTATGTATTTAGGCAATGGCAGGTTCATCCATTCACAGGGCAATGTGCATGTAAGTAGTTTGTTGCCTACTGATGAATTGTTTGACGAAATGAATTTAAATCGCCTTCTTTATGCTGTGCGCATCCTTCCTTATATAAATAAGGAGAAAGGTTTAAATACAACAGATCAAAACCCATATTACAATTAAATTATGACAGACAGAAGATCTTTCTTAAAGACTGCCGCCTTGGTAGCTGTTGGGACAGGAGCGGGCTTGACAATTGCAAGGTGTAAGGGCAAAAAAGATACCTTGGCAGCTCCTAACATCAATCATGGTACAGGAGCCCGCTTGAAACTGCGTTTCTTCCCTTACGAACTAAAACTGAGGCATGTGTTCACAGTGTCATCTTATTCTCGTACTACTACCCCTGATGTGCAGGTGGAGATTGAATACGATGGTGTGACAGGCTATGGTGAAGCTTCTATGCCACAATACTTGGGTCAGACGGTGGAAAGTGTATCAGCATTTTTAAGTAAGGTGAATCTGGAGCAGTTCCATGATCCATTCAAGATGGAGGAGATACTGAGCTATATCGACAGCCTGAGCGATGCAGATCCTGCCGCAAAGGCAGCTGTGGATATTGCCCTTCACGATCTTGTGGGCAAGTTGTTGGGAGCTCCGTGGTATAAAATATGGGGTTTGGACAAAACACTTGCTCCCAGTACCACTTTTACCATTGGCATAGATACACCAGACGTAGTACGTGAGAAGACAAAAGAATGTGCCGATTTGTTCAACATATTAAAGGTAAAGGTGGGTACCGAGAATGATAAACAGATGATAGAAACCATTCGTGAAGTCACGAACTTACCTATTGCCGTAGATGCTAATCAGGGGTGGAAAGATCGTGAATATGCCCTCGACATGATTCATTGGCTCAAAGAAAAGGGTATTGTAATGGTGGAACAGCCTATGCCTATAGCTCAGTTGGAAGATACGGCCTGGCTAACCGAGCGTAGCCCATTGCCTATCTATGCCGATGAGTCTTGCCAACGCCTTAAAGATGTGGCAGGCTTACAAGGTGCGTTCTCTGGCATTAATATCAAACTGATGAAATGCACGGGTATGCGTGAGGCATGGAAGATGGTGACCTTGGCCAGGGCTTTGAAAATGGATGTAATGGTGGGGTGCATGACTGAAACGTCATGTGCGGTAAGTGCTGCTGCTCAGTTATCTCCTGCTGTTGATTTTGCTGACTTGGATGGCAACCTGCTTATCTCCAACGACCGCTTTGAGGGAATGAAAGTGGTGAAAGGCAGAATAACACTGCCAGACATGCCTGGCATTGGGGTTAAGAAACTCTAATTGTGTGAAAATATGACGCACTTTCTTTTTTATTAAATGTAAAAATGACAGGCGATGTCGTTAACCCCTGTTAAGGTGTAAAAGAGTTTCGTTAAAAGAGGACAAAAATGCGTGACAAAAGATACAAGTGAACGAAATTTGCCGTTATTTTAACATCGAAAAGTTAAATATAACGGGAATATTAACATTTAAGCGTATAGAATATGAAACAGACAAAAACTTTATTGGGTATCGCGGCAATCGTGTTGCTGAGTGCCGGCGTAGCAGGTGTAACCACCTATAAGCTGATGGAAAAGAACCAGCCTTCAGCCACTTTCTCTGACTTGTTTGAGCAGAATGACCATATGCGTTTGGCAACCTACAATGGTATCGATGCACAGCCAGTTGATCTGACTGATGCCGCTGAAGCTTCTGTACATGCAGTGGTGCATATCCGTTCTACACAATTGAGCCGTACACAGACTGTACAGGACATGCCTGACATCTTCGACTTCTTTTTCGGTGATGGCAGAGGTCAGCAACGTCAGATTCAAACGCAACCTCGTGTGGGATTTGGTTCTGGTGTGATTATCTCTAAGGATGGTTATATCGTAACCAATAACCATGTCGTGGAGGGTGCAGATGAAATCGTTGTTAAACTGAATGATGAACGTGAGTTGAAGGGTCGTATTGTAGGTACTGACCCAGACACTGATTTGGCATTGGTTAAGATTGAGGGCAATGATTTCCCCACTTTACCTGTAGGTGATTCAGATGCCTTGAAGGTTGGTGAGTGGGTGTTGGCAGTAGGTAATCCATTTAATCTCAATTCCACTGTTACTGCAGGTATTGTGAGTGCTAAGGCTCGTTCTTTGGGTACAACAGCTTCTAATGGGCAGGCTGCAAATATACAGTCTTTCATCCAGACCGATGCAGTCATCAATTCTGGTAACTCTGGCGGTGCTTTGGTAAATGCTCGTGGTGAGTTGGTGGGTATCAACGCTATGTTGTATTCTCCTACTGGAGCTTATTCAGGTTATGGCTTTGCCATTCCTACCAGCATTATGACCAAGGTTGTGGCTGACTTGAAGCAGTTTGGTACTGTACAGCGTGCATTGTTAGGTATCCGAGGAAATACATTGGGCACCGATCTGACCATGAGTGAGGCTCAGGCAGAGGAGATGAAAAAGAAGATTGATGAGCTGGGTGTTAAGGATGGTGTATATGTGGCTGATGTAGTTGATGGCGGTTCTGCTGCTGGTATTTTGCAAGCAGATGATGTTATTACCGCTGTAGATAATAAGAAAGTTCATAAGTTCAGCGATTTGCAGGAAGCTTTGGCACAACATCGTCCAGGCGATAAGGTGAAAGTGACAGTAGTTCGCAAGAAGAGTGAAAAGACTTTCGACATCACCCTGAAGAACTCACAGGGCAACACTAAGGTTGTGAAGAGTGCTGATATGGATATCTTGGGTGCTGCTTTCCGTGCTATCTCTGATGATACCAAGAAGGAACTCAATATCAGCTATGGCTTGGAAGTAACGGGTGTCAATAAAGGTAAGATGCAAGATGCTGGCATCCGTAAAGGTTTCATTATCCAGAAAGCCAATAATGAAAGTATCCGCACAGAGGAAGATTTACAGACGGTATTGAAACAGGCTACACAGTCACCAGAGCAGGTGCTGTTTATTTCCGGTATCTATCCAAGTGGACGCCGTGCCAACTATGCGGTTGATCTGAGTCAGGAATGATGTGATTCCTGTTAAATCCATACGATAGATTGAGTGCCGACAAAAAAAGTCGGCACTCTTTTTGGCTTTTTCCAAAATATTATCTAATTTTGTACCCAAATTCGTTTTTTGAGTTTTAGGATGAGACAATTAAAGATTACCAAAAGTATCACCAATCGCGAAAGCCAATCACTTGACAAGTATCTGCAGGAGATAGGTCGTGAAGGATTGATAACTGTAGAAGAGGAAGTTGATTTGGCACAGCGCATCCGAAAGGGTGACCGTGAGGCTTTGGAAAGGCTGACGCGCGCGAATCTGCGTTTTGTGGTATCTGTGGCAAAGCAGTATCAGAATCAAGGTCTTAGTTTGCCAGACTTGATTAACGAGGGCAACCTCGGACTCATTAAGGCAGCAGAGAAATTTGATGAAACGCGTGGTTTCAAGTTTATCAGCTATGCCGTATGGTGGATACGTCAGTCAATCTTGCAAGCACTCGCAGAACAGTCTCGAATCGTTCGTCTGCCATTGAACCAGGTGGGCTCGCTGAACAAAATCAGCAAGGCTTTGTCAAAGTTTGAGCAGGAGAATGAACGACGTCCGTCGGCTGAAGAACTTGCGGAAACACTGGATGTTCCTGTTGATAAGGTAGCAGATACCCTTAAGGTATCAGGTCGTCACATCTCTGTTGATGCTCCTTTCGTGGAAGGCGAGGACAACAGTCTGCTTGACGTGCTTCCTAATGACGACTCCCCCATGGCTGATCGTGAGTTGGTGAACGAGTCTCTTGCGAAGGAAATTGATAGAGCGCTTTCTACGTTAACCGATCGCGAAAAAGACATTATCCAGATGTTTTTCGGTATCGGTCAGCAGGAAATGACATTAGAAGAAATCGGCGACAGATTTGGTCTCACTCGTGAGCGTGTTCGTCAGATTAAAGAAAAGGCAATCAGAAGATTGAGACAGAACAGTCGTAGTAAGTTGCTCAAGGCTTATTTGGGATAAATAGCCATATCAATTCCTAAAAAGATTAAAAACCGGCGTTCCTGTGCAAGGAATACCGGTTTTTTTTCTTAACTTCGCAACCTATAATGTTGTTTAATGATTGAGGATATGAAACTGACAAAGATATTTTTTGCACTGCTGATGATTTTTGCTGTGACTCAGGCCACTGCTAAAGACCCTAAAGAGCCTAAAACTCCAAAGACTAAGGATGCTATCATCCCTGTTTATTCTGTTGGCGTAGCTACATCTTTTAATGATACAGTGGCTTACATTACTGATATTCAGGTTTTGGACGATACTATCCTTGATCACAAGGCATACTTGCATCGTCGATCTGGCTACTCCTTCCAGTTGCGTGACTACTTGCAGGCACAAGGTAAGCAAGATTATACCTGCTTGATTCTATTCCATCCGAAGAAAGCAAAACTTGAGAAGCAGCTGTCAAAGGTTAAGCTACGTTTTGCGAAAGATAATATTCAGGTTATAGAGATCAATGAGCAAGACTTCCGTTTTACTAAGCCTGAAGAATTGTAACTATTATTCTATTTTAAACATGCACATTAAGAACTTTCATCTGTTTATAGGGATTGTTGTATTCTCTCTGATGCTTTCAGCTTGTAGTAAGAGTGATGATCCAAATGTAGATCCAGGACCTAAGCCCTATGAGGTACCAAAGGCACCAGAACAAGGATCTATTGTTGACCGTACAGTGCTTGTTTATGTGGTTGCTGATAATAGCTTAAGTAATTTTGCTACAAGTGATTTACAGGAGATTTCAGAGGCGATTCGCACGATGGATGCGAATTTATATAAAAACAACAACCTGCTTATTTTCTATGATCAAAAATCAGAATCGTTGAAACCCAGACTTTTCCGTTATATTAAAACAGGAGAGGTGAAGACATCCGAAATAGACCCGAACAAAAAAGAGTTGGTTATTGGTGTACAGGAGGAGAATATAATGGAATATCCTGGAGAGGTGACATCTACAGAACCTTCCATTATCAAGGAGGTAATGGACAAGTCTTTCTCCACATTTCCTGCCAAGAGTTACGGTTTTGTTTATTGGTCGCATGGCGATGGATGGTTGCCTGGCATTTATCAGAATGTTGCTGCCCTGCGTTCTTTGTCTCCTCTGAAGTGGATGGGGATTGACTCAAACAATTCCTCTGATAGAAATGCCTTGACATACAAGACTGGTATTACTGAATTGGCTGAGGTGTTAAAAGGTGCTCCCAAGAAGCTTGAGTTCCTTTTGCTGGATGCTTGCTTTATGATATCAATGGAAACTGCTTACGAGCTTAAAGATTGTACCAACTATTTAATAGGTTCTCCTACAGAGACACCTGGACCTGGGGCTCCTTATACACAAGTTGTACCAGCCATGTTTGCCTCATCACAGGCAGCAGCTAAAGTGGGGGAGATTTACTTCAATTTTTACGAAAACAAGTTTAACCCTGATGTTACTAATTCCAATAGTAATTGGACAGGTGGGGTGTCTATAACTGTTCTCGATTGTACAAAACTGAGAGGCTTGGCGACTGTTACCCGTGCAAATCTTTCTTCTCAACCTCTTGATTTCGTTACATTGCGTAGTAAAGTGTTCGATTATGATAAGCGTAATAGCTCAAGTCATGTGGGTTATTTCGACATGCAAGGTTTAATGGAACAAATACTTACCCCTACAGGCTATGTTGAATGGTTAACCGCCTACCAAAGTGCGCTGACTTTTTGGAAGACTACACCAAAAAACTATTCTTCAATTGTCAACTTGTTTTCTATGGAGGGAGCTAAAGGCGTGTCTCATTATATCCCTTCTGCGAATGGATCAACTGTGCAAAGGGATGAAGACTATCGTTCCACAACTTGGTTTCAGGATGCAGGTTTTGAAAGCATAGGTTGGTAATATAAACAGATGGCCTATCATGAAAAAGATTCTCTTTCATAAGAGCTTTTATTTGACATGTGTATTTGTTGCCTGTTTTATCTGCTTTTCATGTGGTGGAGGGAATGATAGTACCTTTCCATCAGAACCAGTTAAACCCATTATTCCAACAGAGCCCTCAAAACCTACTAATCCTTCAGAACCTTCTCATCCTACAGAGCCATCCAATACTATTGAGAAGAAGCATCGTACCCTTATCCTCTATATGGCAGGCGACAACTCCCTAAGTCATTTCTTGCAGAATGATAGTCAAACGGGCGATATAGACGAACTATTGAAAGGTGTAGCATCTATGGATGCGTCTGTTTTAGAAGATAATAATTTGTTGGTGTTTATTGACAAAGCAGATCCTGATTTTCTACCTACAGTTTGGCGAGTGGGCAAGCATGAGCCTGTATTGCAGGAAGTGAAGCAGTTTGAAACAGATGTGGTGTCGTCTGACCCTGCTATCATTCAAGAGGTGGTTGATTTTGCTAAGAATAATTATCCAGCTGATAGCTATGGTTTTGTGTATTGGTCACATGGTGATGGATGGATACCTGCCAAGGTCAGTGCCGTTAGAAGTCTCACTCCTTTCAAGTACATAGGTATCGACCAACAAAATGGTAAGATTAAGAGCGATGATGCTGTAAAGACCAATATTGCAGACTTGGCTAAGGTTTTGGAGTCTGTTGGTCAGAAATTCGAGTTTGTATTGTTCGATGCTTGTTATATGCTCTCAATGGAGGTTGCCTATGAATTGCGTAACTGTGCGAAATACGTCATAGCCTCTCCAACAGAAACTCCAGGAACGGGCGCTCCTTATGATACTTTGGTAGCTGCCATGTTGAAAGATAGTGATGTCGCTCAGGCAATAGGTAAGCTTTTCTACGATTATTATGCTGATAGGTACGATGGTGATAATAACTTTGTGCCATCCAACAACTGGCATGGTGGTGTGGCGATTGGGGTTGTTAACTGTATGAAACTTGATGCTTTAGCTGAATCTACTGATAAAGGCTTGCAGGGAGTGGCATCGGTAGATAATGAGGTGTTGCGACAGAGTATCTTTAACTATGACCGCCGTCCCAATGTAGGCTTGCATTACTATTTCGATATGGTGAATCTGATGCAGGCAATTATGCCAGCAACAGCTTTTTATTCTTGGCTTAAGGCATACCAAGAAGCATTGCCTTATTGGCAGTCCACCCCCAAGTTTTTCTCCAGTGCAAGAGGCTGGTTCTCCTTGGAGGGTAGTCATGGCATATCCCATTATATTCCTAAGAAAAATGATGCCTCTGATACCACAGACATTGCCTATCGCTCTACAGCCTGGTATAAAGCGGCAGGACTTTCTAAGTTGGGGTGGTGATGTGTCAAGCCAGCTTAGGTTATTTCAGTACCTGATCTATAATGTAACTCTTTTACGTGTTCAATCAATGCAATAGCCGTGTGTGCTTCACCGATGAACGCATAGTCGTTTTGGTTTTCGCGTAGATGAATCAGTATCTTTTCTGCTTCAGAAGGGTTTTGCTCATGTATCAGCTGCCAAGCGTAGAGTGTGACGAGTTTTGTAGCTGAGATTTTACTGGTGGTTTGCAAGTAATCCCATTGTTGCTTGGTGTTGATACGCTCAATTTGTGCTGGTCGGTTTTGGGATACCAATTCCAGCATCAGCCAGTCACATCCTAATTCCATTCTTATGAGTTTCGATACTTGCAGTTCATATTCCATCAAGTTTTCTATCTCTTGAAGCGCCTCTTCAAATCTGAAATGGTCTTCTAACCAACAGATATAGTTGTGCTTAGCTGCTACCGTTAATATGTCTTTATAATCAGTGATGACTGGATTTGGGAACCATTCAGCTGGCATCTCGACTGTTCTTTTCCCTCGACTTGTTTCTGCTGCAATTAGCAGCTGGTTCCGAAAGATGCTACGTTTCTCGGGATGATGAAACAACTCTAAAATGTTTCTTCCATCGTTGTTCAATCCTGCCGATTGCAACGGTAGTCCATTCATCAGGGTAATTGCGATTGTAACAAACAGCATCATGAAAAAGAAACATTCCCAAAACATGGTAAGGTTAAATGCTTTCAAAATGATTGCAGAGATGGTGGCCAAAAAGAGGTTGGCTATTACGCCACCGGCATTGTACCAGAAATAGGGCAAATCCTCCGACTTGATAGTTAAAGGGGGACTCATCAGGCATTGACCTAAAGTGCCGCTGATGCTGAATCTTTTCCATTTGAAGAGTCCTTGTCCGTCTTTTATTAATGTAATGTTAAATGCACGGTATGATACAAACTTGTAACCTGTTAGCAAACCGAAGAACAAGTGTCCTGCCTCGTGTAACATGATGTTGATTACCACGGCAATAGCTAAAGAGAAAAATGCATAAAAAAGGGATAATATTAACTTCCCTACTTTCACATCGTTGAATCCATGAAAGCCCGATAAGTCACCGTCAGTCAAAATAACAATACCCGCTACGATAGCAGTTCCAATGACAGCTCCACCTAACATACCCAATACAAATTTTAAGAATTTGTTCATCTTTATTTTTTTTCTTGCAAATATACTACATTGTAATGAATATTGGAAGAAAAACACGACCAGATGTCCAAACCTTTGTGGTATGATTGTTTTATCCGTGAAGTGAACGTCCTTACTTACATAACTTGTAGTGTTTTAATGCGTCATTCTATAATCATGTAAAGTATTACAACATCATTCATGATGATACGGACTACCGTTTAAAATGCTCATGGCTCTATATAGTTGCTCTACGAAAATGAGGCGAATCATCTGATGAGAGAAGGTCATCTTGCTTAAAGAAAGCTTTTCTTGAGCTGCTTCATATACAGCAGGTGAGAAACCGTAGGGCCCTCCGATGATAAAGACCAAGCGACGGTTGGTTGTGTTGAACTTACGTTTCATGTAGTCGGCAAACTCTATGGAACGCATTTCCTTTCCGTGCTCGTCGAGCAACACGACGGTGTCACCTGGTTGCAACGACTTCAGGATGAGTTCTCCTTCTTTCTCCTTCTGTTGCTCCTCGCTCAAACTCTTTGTGCCCTTTAGCTCGGGAATGACCTCTAAGTCGAAAGAAATGTAGTGCTTGGTGCGTTGCACATACTCGTCAATTGCCTGGATAAAATACTTCTCTACTGTCTTTCCTACCACCAATAATACTGTTTTCATCTTTTATGCTTATGGATTTCTGCCCTCAAAGTTAGCTTTTTTTCTTGAATTATATTATCTTTGCCCTATAAAACTATCATTGCAGTGATATGGAAAAAGAAAGAGAATTGATAGACAGACTGATTGATCTGTCGTTTGCAGAAGATATTGGTGATGGCGACCACACCACGTTATCATGTATTCCAGAAACGGCGATGGGCAAATCGAAGTTGCTCATTAAGGAAGAAGGTATCCTGGCAGGTGTGGAGATTGCCAAGGAAGTGTTTCATCGATTTGACCCCGAACTAAAGGTAACTGTCTATATTGAAGATGGAACACCCGTCAAGCCTGGCGATGTGGCTATGGTAGTGGAAGGCAAAATTCAGAGTCTCTTGCAAACCGAACGCCTGATGTTGAACATCATGCAACGCATGAGTGGCATCGCTACTATGACGCATAAGTATCAAGCCAGATTAGAAGGCACTCATACTCATGTGTTAGATACACGCAAAACCACCCCTGGAATGCGAATTCTGGAGAAGATGGCAGTGAAAATCGGTGGTGGCATGAACCATCGTATTGGCCTGTTTGACATGATTCTGCTAAAGGATAACCATGTGGATTTTGCAGGTGGCATCGACAAGGCAATTACCCGAGCCAAAGAATATTGCAAGGCTAAAGGCAAGAACCTCAAGATAGAGATTGAGGTGCGTAACTTTGACGAACTGCAACAGGTACTCGAATTAGGAGGTGTCGACAGGATTATGTTCGATAACTTTACGCCAGAGATGACCCGTAAGGCTGTGGAGATGGTGGCTGGAAGGTATGAGACAGAGTCTTCTGGTGGAATTACCTTTGATACGTTGCGCGATTATGCCGAGTGTGGCGTTGATTTCATCTCAGTGGGGGCGCTGACTCATTCTGTCAAAGGACTTGACATGAGTTTTAAAGCCTGCTGATAATGACGTACATAAGTAATGGCTATGCCCTATATGGGGCATGGCCATTGTTGTATTAATGCTTTTTAACAAAAAACTTTACCTCTTTTCTCGCTTTTCTACGTCTTAATAATAGAAAGCATTAGGAATTGAGCGTAGATGTAAGACGAAAGTTTTGAAAGCCGACGAGTTGAAACTGGTGGAGGGGTGTAGGAAAGGTGATGCGAACGCTCGCAAGCAGCTTTACACTCAATATGCGGAGCAAATGCTTGCCGTTTGCTATCGTTATACGGGTGACATGGATGATGCTTACGATGTATTGCACGACGGCTTTATCAAGATTTACACCCGCTTCTCATTTAGGGGAGAGAGTTCACTGAAAAGTTGGATGTACAAGGTAATGAGTACGCAGGCCATTGATTTCATGAGGCAGAAACATACCAATGTAATCACTCGGATGGATGAGGAGGAACTACCTGATGTGCCCGACATGGATGAGAAAACTATGGTTGAAGAGGGGAGGGGAATCGATGAGCAAACGCTCATGCAAATGGTGGCAGCATTGCCTGAGGGATGCAGGATGGTGTTTAACCTCTTCGTCTTTGAAGGCAAGTCTCATAAGGAAATAGCAGAGTTGCTGCACATTAAACCTGAAACATCTAAATCTCAGTTCCGTTATGCTAAGCTTTTGTTGGCAACAAGAATTAAACAATTTATTGAGCATGAAAGAGAAAGATGATTTGACGGCGTTATTTCAATCCTTAGGCGATGCAAAGATGCAGGTGAAAGAGGGATTTTGGGAAGGTTTGGAGAAAGACCTTTCAGCTGTCATTATACAGACTGAGGATGTAGAACCTGCAAAGCGTGTTGTGATGCGACCCCAGTATCGCAAATGGGTGGCTGCAGCTTCCGTACTTCTTATCGTGGCAGCTGGCTCTTTTACTTTTTGGTCTTTGAATTCACAAGAACAACAGATTCAGCAGGCTTTCAATGAAATTGTTGCTAATGTCGATGCTGTTAATGTAGAAGATGTTACAGATTCTTCTACACCTATTATATATAATAATGGTAAACAATCAATAGCAAGTGCTCAACGTATAAACAACAGAGGTCAACGTTCTACGCTCAGCGGATTGATACCCGCTTCTTTAAACTCATCGGAGGTGACAGAAGTTGATGATGACGATGAAATGGTGCCTGTTGAAGTGACTTTCCAGATTATTGAGCATGGCTATATTAAAGGAGGTAACTCTTCTAACGGTTTACTCAATGTTTCTAACGGCAATCTTGCTGATTCAGAGGGCGACGCGGCAACGACTACTATATCGGATGGCAAGAATTCCAAGTGGGCTTTAAAGCCTGCTGTAGGTACGGCTCTTCCAAAAGGCGAGTTCAATATGCCATTAATAGCTGGTATGATGCTGGAACGCAAAATTAACAAGACTTTGGCAGTTGAGGCCGGCTTGCTGTACAACTATCTGCCAGTTCACAATGATGAGAATCAATCATCAATATCATTACCTGTGAAATTAGATGTGAACCTCGCTGAAAGCAAGAAGGTGGATCTGTATGCTACAGTTGGTGGCGTGGCAGAGAAGCTTTTAGGCAAGTCATTCAGTGAGGAGCCTGTACAACTGGCTGCCACAGCTGGGTTGGGTGTGCGTTATAAGGTGAATGACAATCTGGCCATCTATGCGGAGCCATCGCTTTCGCATTACTTCGATACTGATGGCAACACCCGAACCCTGCGTACGGAACAAGCTGTTAATGTGAATCTTTTGTGCGGTGTCCGCATGAGTTATTAATCCACTGATTATCCATTGCAATATGAGAGCGAAGATGCAAAACTGGTTGTCGCTGATGCTGTTGTCATTGGCATTGACATGGGTTTCCTGCTCCGACGAGACGCTGGATATGGAGAACCCCGATGTGGATTTGTTTGTCAAGTTGCTTAAATCTGGCACCTTGACTGTAAATGAAGAAACTGGCATGGTGACGATGCCTAACTTCACTACAGATGATATTGAAGGATTGTTGCGCTATGCTGAAGACTTGACAGAGATATCTTCTTTCCCCTTAGCTCCTGTGTCTTATTTGGCAGGAGGCAAGCCCCGTTTAGGAGAGTGTATCTTGTGGATGGTGGAGTCCATTCGTTTGGGTACGAATGCTTCATTGGGTTGTCGAATGGTACACAAGGATGCTTTGAACTATGAGGGCATTTATTTCCTTAATGATGATGAGCTGCTGGATGCAGCTGCTTATTATCGTAGGTGGTGGAATAAGGTAAATCATACAGGAGGTTTGACAATTATACATACTTCGGAAGTTGAGCCTTTAGCTGACTCAGATTATAGATGGTGGTGATAAATCCCTGATCTTTATGAAAAAGTGGTTATTCTTGATGCTGTCGATAATGATGGCATGGGATGTCATGTGTGCACAGGAATGGACGAAAGCCGATTCTATTCGCTTAGATCAACTGCTCAAGTCGGATGGTGAGATTAAGCTTAACCCTCGTGCATTAGATGAACTGCAAGGCAATTCTTTTGCTGGTAGTCAGTCAGCTGTTTCCGAGAAACCTTGGCTGGAATTCGACTATACCATGCCCAAACTCAAGCTTCCCAAGGAGCAGGGAATTAGTATGCAGATAAATATTCCAACATTTACACCACCTACTAATGGCTTGACTTTCACAGGAGACCTGGCTTATCATCTTACCAAGTACTTCACCCGTGAGTATTGGGATTTCCGCAACAAGCGCAATATAAAGAAAACGCTTGATGTCTTGAAAAACTACGAGGTAGTGATGCCAGATAGTTTGCAGAGTGGAAAATAATTTGTAACTTGCACCCTCAAAACAATAATGTTGGAATTATGAATAGAATTACTTCTCTTTTCGGAATAGAATATCCTGTAATTGCAGGTGGTATGGCTTGGTGTAGTGGTTGGCGTTTGGCAGCTGCAGTGAGTAATGCTGGAGGATTGGGCTTAATAGGTGCCGGATCAATGACTCCGGAGTTGTTGCGAGAACATATAGAGAAATGTCAGGCAGGAACCAATAAACCTTTTGGAGTGAATGTGCCTTTGATGAAGCCTGGTGTGGAAGATATGATGAACATAATTGCCGATATGGGTGTAAAGGTGGTTTTCACTTCGGCTGGTAGTCCTAAGAAATGGACAGGCTGGTTGAAGAGTCGTGGTATTATAGTGGTGCATGTGGTATCTTCTTCAAAGTTTGCCAAAAAATGTGAAGATGCTGGTGTGGACGCTGTAGTGGCTGAGGGTTTTGAAGCTGGAGGACATAATGGAAGGGAGGAAACCACTACGATGTGCTTGATACCTGCTGTTCGCAAGGCTACCTCCCTACCTTTGATTGCTGCTGGTGGTATTGGCAATGGTCCTTCTATGTTGGCTGCATACGCATTGGGTGCAGAGGGTGTGCAGATTGGAACTCGCTTTGCTTTGACAGAAGAGAGCTCTGCCAGTGAGGCTTACAAGAATTTCTGCCTTAATTTGGAGGAGGGTGATACCATGTTGATCTTGAAGAAACTATCACCAACTCGTATGGCAAAAAACCCTTATCGTGAACTACTTGATAAAGCTGAAGCTGATGGAGCAACAGCCGAACAATTGTTGGAGATTATTGGTGCAGGTCGTAATCGCATGGGTATTTTTGAAGGTGACCTGGTGAATGGTGAAGTTGAAATAGGACAGAATGCCTCTCAGTTCAGGGGTAAAGGCATTCAAAAGGTAGCAGAAGTGATGGCTGAGATACTGGAAGAATATCAAGAGGCTAAAAAGAGGCTCTGTTCCGTTTAAGTAATTTGCTCAATCGCAGCTCTAATAAAGAATAAGGTGAAAAACCTTCTGTGAGGATATCCATTTCCCCATTCTCTTCATAGATGAGGGTGGGGTAGTGTTCTGCATATTTTTCTGCAAAAAGAAAAGCCTGGCGAGTGTGTCGTTGTATTTCATCGGAAGAGAAATGCTGGAAAAATGCCTGCTTGTCAATGCCCAATTTCTCACAAATTTCTAAATAGACAGTCTGTTCATTTAAGTCTTTTCCCTCATGGAAACGGGCTTGTAGTACTTCATGGGCAAAATGCAAAGTCTGTTGAGAAACTGTAGCACGACAAGCCATAATTGCACGACTGGGCACCTCACTGTCCAACACCATCTCTTTTGTTTGCAGGGATGCTTCGTATGCTTTTCCGAAAGGCTTGCCTGTTTCTTTTGCGATACTGGCATTGCTGCGTTTTATGGCAAAAGAATTATCCGGTGACTGAATCTGTACGAATTCACCCACTAACATGCCAGCGGGTATTACCTCAAATGTCAACTTTCCCTCAAGGGTGTCGAACAACTGCATGATGTGGTCACTTGTAGCGTAGCACCATTTGCAGTATGGATCCATGATGTAGTAAATCTTCATAGGTGTATATAATAATTGATGTGTCAAAATGCAATAGCATTTTGACACATCAATAAACACAATACGTTATACCAATCGACGGGCACCATCACTAATAACCACGTCGTAGATCTTGCAGCGTTTGCCAAATACCTCGAAATAGCGTTTGCGCACTTCACTCACGAAGGTACTATAGAGCTCTTCCTTTACCAGGTTGATGGTACAGCCACCAAAACCGCCACCCATTACGCGCGAGCCAGTGACACCACAGTCGAAAGCTATATCGTTTAAGAAGTCGAGTTCATCACAACTTACCTCATAGAGCTTGCTCATGCCTTGATGAGTCTCATACATCAACTCACCAACTGTTTCATAGTCATTCTGCTCCAAAGCATCACAAACATCGAGTACACGCTGTATCTCTTCTATTACATATTCGGCACGCATGTAGTCTTCTTCAGAAACCTCATCCTTTACTTCAGCCAGCATATCCATTGTGGCATCGCGTAGGAATTGCACCTCTGGATAAATCTTTTGTAAAGCTGCCACCACATTCTCGCAACTCTCGCGGCGTTTGTTGTAGGCCGACGAAGCAAGCTCGTGCTTCACTACACTGTCAACTAATACTAAACGATATCCTTGCGGGTCGAATGGATAATACTTGTATTCCATTGAACGGCAATCCAGTCGCATAAGACTACCTTTTTTACCAAAGATGGAAGCGAACTGGTCCATGATACCGCATTTTACGCCACAATAGTTGTGCTCAGTAGCTTGCCCTACTCTTGCTAACTCGAATTTGTCAATCATGTTATCGCCAAATAATTCATTGAGCGCGTATGCGAAAGTGCTTTCCAAAGCAGCAGATGATGACATTCCTGCTCCGAGTGGTACATCACCCGCAAATGCTGTGTTGAAACCTTTTACTTCAACGCCACGCTTGATCATCTCACGGCAAACACCGAAAATGTATCTTGCCCAAGAAGTTCTTGGAGCATCCTCCTCGTTCAGTCCGAACTCCACATAGTCCTTCATGTCGATGGAGTATGCCTTCACCTTATCGGTACCATTGGGCCTAATTTCAGCCATGATACCTTTGTCAACTGCTCCTGGAAATACAAAGCCACCGTTGTAGTCGGTGTGCTCACCTATCAGATTGACGCGTCCTGGTGAAGTAAAAACAGCCCCAGTCAGTCCATCGAAATGTTTGATGAAGCGACTTCTAACGTATTCTATTTCCATGGTTCTAAAAAAGTTAAAGAAAGACGGGGCATGGACCCCGTCTTTATGGCGTTGCCCCGTCTCTATAATGATTAATAGAAATTAGTCTACCTTGATGTCCTTGTTCACATTCTTACTACCAATCAGTGCGTAGAAAATCATGTAAGCCAAAACAAGAACTACGAGCCAGTAGCTTACACGCAGAGATGACATGGTGTCGCTCACGATTGAGTTCTGGATCAGAGGCAGGATACCGCCACCAACAACCATCATCATGAAGATACCAGAAGCCTTCTCAGTATATTTACCCAAGCCTTCAGTAGCTAAGTTGAAGATGCAGCCCCACATGATAGAGGTGCAAAGACCCATCAACACTAGGAATACGGTGAACAGAGGCACATTGTTTACTGCGAAAGAACCGTTGCTGAAACCTACCATTGAAACACCCGTGGTTTCAGGAACAAACATAGAAATGAGTACCAAGATGATACCAACACAAGAAACTGTGAGCAGCTGAGTGCGGCTTGAAATCTTTCCAGAAATGAAACCTGAGGTCAGACGGCCTACTAACATCAACAACCAGTACAGACCAGTCATACCACCAATGATAGCAGCTGCATTGGCAGAGTTAGCTGGGTCAAACAGGTTAAAGTTTACTTCCTTACCTAAGAAGTTACCGAAAGTATTAGGGATACCAACTTCCATACCTACATAGCAGAAGATAGCTACTGCACCGAGGATGAAGTGACGGAAGCTCCAAGGACTGTGAGGATCCTTAACGGTAGCAACCTCAACCTTTTGCTGGCGTGGTTCCTGAATATTAGCCATGTAGATAACAATGAATGCTACAACGAAGATTGCTATAGCGCCAAACAGCATAGGACTAACTTCGTTGATAGTAGTGCTCTTGGTGATGGCTCCTACGTATGCACCTACCATAATTGGGGCGATAGTACCTGCAAATGAGTTGCAAGCGCCACCTAACTGCAGCAGCTGGTTACCCTTGGTACCACCGCCGCCGATGAGGTTCAGCATAGGGTTCACCACGGTGTTCAGCATACATACGCAGAGACCGCAAACGAATGCGCCCAGCAGATAGATGCTGAAGCCAGTAACACCAGCGCTGAAGCCAGAAGCATACTGGATCAACAGACCAACGATACCTACTGCGATTGCAATCAGGGCTGTCTTCTTGTAACCCACCTTAGTCAGCATGTTACCAGCTGGAATACCCATGAACAAGTATGCTAAGAAGTTCATGAAGTTACCCATGAAACCGAGTGCTGGGTTGTTGCCCACTGCATCGTCCATTGTCCAAATGTTACCTACTGGCGCAGCCATGTTGGTTACGAAAGCAATCATTGCGAAGAGGAAGAACATGGTAATAATGGCTACCATGCTACCACTTTTTTTCTGTTCTTGTGTCATAGTTTTTTAATTTATTAGTTATTAATATTGTTGATTATATCCTTAGTTAATCGGCTACATCAAACACATAGGCTGTTGTTTGATAATAAACTTCTTTTGGCTTCAATCTAGTCGTGGGGAAATATGGCCTGTTAGGAGAATCAGGGAAATGCTGTGCTTCAAAACAAATAGCACTGCGAGCAGGGAAAGTAGCCCCATGTGCTCCCTTAAACCCATTGAGCCAGTTGCCTGTATAAAGTTGTACGCCTGGTTCGGTGGTAAATACCGTCATACGTCGTTTGCTCACAGGGTCAATGCAGATAGCAGCCTCAGAAAATTCCTCAAACTCATCTTTGTTCAGCACATAACAATGGTCGTAGCCTGTTCCATTCTTCAGTTGCTCGAATGGGTCGTTAATGCGTTCGCCCACGGTGTGTGGGGTGCGGAAATCCATCGGTGTACCTTCCACTTTCAGAATCTCGCCTGTAGGGATGGAATCCTTGTCAATAGGCAGGTAGTGGTCGGCATTGATGGTAACGATGTGGTCGAGTATGGTAGAAGTGGGGTTGCCCATACCTCTCAGGTTGAAGAAACCATGGTTGGTCAGATTGACTACAGTCTCTTTGTCGGTGGTGGCTTTATAAGAGATGTACAAGCCATTATGATTATCGGCCAATTCGTACATCATATCCACCGTCAGTTTACCAGGGAAGCCTGCTTCGCCGTCGGCTGATACATATCTAAAAATGATTTTGCTTTCATTGGCATCTACTACATCCCAAACACGGGCGTGGAAACCTGTAGGTCCACCATGCAGAGTGTAAGCCCCTTGTGTGAGGTCAAGCTGGTAATCTTGCAAGCCTAATATAAAATGTCCTTTAGCTATGCGGTTACCATAACGCCCGATAGTGGTTCCAAGAAATGGCTCGGGACTATCGATGACATGCTGTATGGATTCGTGGCTCTGCACCACATTGGCATAAACTCCCTCTTTGTCGGGTACCATAATGGAGAGTATCGCGCAACCATAGTTGGTTACAGCTACCTCCATACCTAAAGGATTTTTGAGTATGTACAGGTCTGTTTCTTTTCCCTGTACAGCGGCTTGAAAGTCTTCACGTCTCAAGCCCGAAAGGTTATTAGCATCAAAATTAGTACTCGTCATACTGCGCCTAATTTAATTATTATGCAAATAAAGCCATTTTCTTTTATACTAACAAATATTGTCTGCATTTTTTCTTATCTTTGTGCCCGAAAACAACAAACTATTAGGATTAAGATGATGTATCCGTTGAAATTTACCCCCATTCTGAAACAAACAATTTGGGGTGGTGATAAGATAAATCAGTTGAAACAAATATCCAATGGCTTGCCATCTGTGGGTGAGAGTTGGGAGATTTCTGCCGTTGAAGGAGCTGAATCTGTGGTGGCCAATGGCTCTTATAAAGGCTATACATTGCCTCGTCTGATTAAGTTGATGAAAGATGAATTGGTCGGTGCAGATAACTATGCTCGCTTTGGTAACAAATTTCCTTTGTTGGTGAAGTTCATTGATGCTCACGATGACCTTTCTGTACAGGTGCATCCCGATGATAATTTGGCGATGCAACGCCATCACTCTTTAGGCAAGACAGAGATGTGGTATGTGTTGAAGGCTGATGAGGATGCCAAACTCATAGCAGGTTTCTCTCGTAAGATTGATGTTAAACAGTATCGTGAAATGGTGGCAGATGGATCATTTACAGATGCTTTGTTGTCTTACCAGGTTAAAGAAGGAGATGTCTATTATATACCTGCAGGCAGGGTTCATTGCATCGGCAAGGGAACTATGGTGGTGGAGGTGCAGGAAACCTCTGATGTCACCTATCGTATCTTTGATTTCAACCGCAAAGATAAGGATGGTCACACGCGAACCCTGCATGTGGCACAAGCTGCTGATGCCATCGACTTTGATGATATAGCAGGAGAAGCCAAAATAGACTATCAGCTCGTTGATAATGAACCGATAGAATTAATATCTTCACCTAAGTTTACTACTTCAGTTTATCATCTTACGGGAGCAATAGAATGTGACTACACAGATCTGGATTCATTTGTCATTTTAGTTTGCACTGTTGGTTCTTGCCAGATTCAGGATGGCGAGACAGAGGAAACCATCCGAGCTGGTGAGTCTGTTTTGTTAGCTGCATCAACAAAAGAAATCAAGTTAGTGTCTTCAGGTGAAGCTACCCTCCTCGAAGTTTACACTTGATAACCTCTCATAACTCCCCATTAATCCCATTTCGTCCATCACACCCATAAATAAAGGCAGCTCTTTCCAAAAGAGCTGCCTTCATATCGCTGATTATCAATCAATCTTTTTACGCTATACTTATACTATACCTTGAGCCATCATAGCCTTGGCTACCTTCATGAAGCCAGCGATGTTAGCACCCTTTACATAATTGATATAACCATCAGGCTCTGTACCATACTTTACACAAGCAGCATGAATAGACTCCATGATCCAGTGCAGCTTAGCATCTACCTCTTCTGCGCTCCAAGACAAGTGTTGAGCGTTCTGTGTCATCTCCAAACCAGATACTGACACGCCACCAGCGTTAGAAGCCTTACCTGGGGTGTAGAGAATCTTTGCATCCTGGAATACCTTCACTGCCTCTGGAGTAGATGGCATGTTGGCACCCTCAGAAACGGCAATCACACCATTTGCGATCAGCTTGCGAGCATCGTCGCCGTTGATTTCATTCTGCGTAGCGCAAGGAGTAGCAATGTCGGCCTTCTCACCCCAAGGACGTGCGCCTGCCACATATTTAACGCCAGGATACTGCTCTGCATATTCGCGGATACGACCACGATACAGATTCTTCAACTCCATGATGTAGTCCAACTTCTCACGATCAATTCCATCTGGGTCATAAACATAACCATCAGAGTCGCTCATGGTCATTACCTTACCACCCAACTGCAGAATCTTTTCAGCGGTGTACTGAGCCACATTACCAGAACCAGAAACTAATACCTTCTTGCCTTCCAAAGTCTCACCACGAGTCTTCAGCATCTCTACCAAGAAATAAATGTTACCATAGCCAGTAGCTTCGGGGCGAACCAATGAACCGCCAAACTCTAAGCCCTTACCAGTAAATGTACCACTGAAGTCACGAGTTAATTTTTTGTACATGCCAAACATATAACCTACCTCACGGCCACCAACACCGATATCACCTGCTGGCACATCGAGTTCTGGACCTACATGACGATGCAACTCCAGCATAAATGCCTGACAGAAACGCATTACTTCTGCGGCTGACTTGCCACGTGGAGAGAAATCAGAACCACCCTTAGCACCACCCATTGGCAGGGTAGTCAGAGAGTTCTTGAAAGTCTGCTCAAAAGCCAAGAACTTTAAGATAGACTGGTTTACAGAAGCATGGAAACGGATACCGCCTTTGTACGGGCCAATAGCATTGTTGTGCTGAATACGGTAACCCATGTTGGTCTGAACCTTACCTTGGTCATCTACCCAAGTTACACGGAATGAGTTGATGCGATCTGGAATACACAGGCGCTCAATCAGGTTAGCTGCCTCAAACTCGGGATGTTTGTTGTACTCGTCTTCGATACTGTTTAATACCTCAGAAACTGCCTGAATATACTCTGGCTCATTTGGAAACCTACGATTCAGGTCCTCTAATACCTTTGCTACTTTCATATAATTTTGTTTTTAATAAGTTTGTTTTCTTGTTAATTTGTCTTGTTGTATCATGATTACGGCTGCAAATGTATAGATAAAAACGGAAACCGCAAACAATTTTACAACTTTTTTGCTATTAAAGATGAAAAAATGTTCACTTTTGAATGAATAATGAATAAAAATGTCATTTCTTGAGGCTTTTGATGACAGGAATGAATACCAGAGCTGTGCCAATGAAAAGAGAAGTGAGTGTCATGCCGTCAATTCGTTCAGCTTGGGTGAAGATGATGAAGCAAATAAGAGCCCATAGCAACACAATGCTGGTCATCTGGAATTTGGAGAGCGGTTTTTTCATAATTGTATATATTAATAATAAGGTGATGCGAAGATACAAAAAAATCTTCTTTTTTTAGGGAAATTCGGTGATAAATATATAAATTTGCCGACAAATGCAATTATACAGGAAAGCTCACGACATACAGATGAGGCTGATAGCAGTCTTCGTTTGCTGCTTTTTCTGCTTGACATTGGGGGCACAAACTCAATATGCCAAGCCGAAGAAGGGTGAAGGTATCACCGCTTTCCTACAGAGGAATGGACGAAACGGGAAAGATTATTACCAAGAGTTCTTGGAACTGAATAAGCAGAAGCTCAAAGGAAAAACCACACTGCTGTTGGGAGTAAGCTATGCCTTGCCTCCCATCAAACCTACAGCTCAACGACATTCAAAGGCACAGAATGCGCCAGCAAGTGCCAGTAAGGAGCCAAAGGAATCAGAAGCTGGAAAACCTAACCCGAAGCCGAATGACAGTAAGTCGTTGGATCGGAGGCATGAGATTGGTGCGGAGTTTAATGAGCCGCTATTTGGAAAGGGTTTGGCGAAAGGCAAAGTGGAGAGCGGCAAGCTAAAAGGGGCTTGCATCTATGTGGTGAGTGGACATGGTGGTCCTGACCCTGGCGCCATTGGTAAAGTTGGTAAGACGGAACTTCATGAAGACGAATATGCCTACGATGTGGCTTTGCGTTTGGCGCGCGACTTGATGCAAGAGGGAGCAGAGGTGCATATCATCATACAAGATGCCAAAGATGGCATTCGTGATGACCAATACTTGAGCAATAGCAAAAGGGAAACATGTATGGGCAAGACCATTCCTTTGAATCAGGTGGCTCGCTTGCAGCAAAGGTGTGATGCAATCAACAACTTGTATAAGAAGGAAAAAGACGAATATAAGTATTGCCGTGCTATTTTTTTGCATGTGGATAGCCGAAATGTGGGAGAGCAGATAGATGTGTTTTTCTACCATCGAGACGGATGGTCGAAAGGGTTGCAGTTAGCAAGCCAGATGCGTAAGACGTTTCAGGAAAAGTATGATCGCCACCAACCCAATCGAGGTTTTGAGGGATCGGTTTCGTCACGAGGCTTGTATGTGCTTACGCATACCCAACCTGTATCGGTGTTTGTGGAATTGGGAAATATCCAGAATAGCCATGACCAGAAGCGTTTTGTGTTGAGTTCAAACCGTCAGGCGTTGGCAAACTGGATTACTGAGGGTTTTATTAAGGACTTTGAAAAGCAATAGAATGAAACGACTGATCTACTTGACGGTATGCCTGCTGATGCTGTCTTGCAAAAGCAGACAAGTGAGTGAAGATGAGCTGTTGCACTCCATCAATACCACTCCTATGCTATACACTGTGCAGTGTGTGGCACAAACTACCGTGATTGAACGCACTTCTCCTGCTATGGGGTTATTAGGACAACGAACAGCCATCATACCCGTTGAAGCCAATATCAAGGCTGGCATTGATCTCTCGCAACTTAAGAACATACGCATCAGCGGCAAGACGGTGTATATCACCTTGCCAGATCCCGTGATTGAGATTGAGAGTACTCGTATCCTCAACGAGCAGATAGTCACCTCAGTGGCTCGTCTGCGTTCAGATTTCTCCAACGATGAATTGGCACAGATAGCCCGCAAGGGCACTGATGCCATCCGTAATGATTTGAGCAAGTACAATTTGGTGATTCCAGCACAAGAACAGGCTGAGGTGGTAATTGCCGCTATCGTCAACCGCATGGGTATGGAGGCTGTGTTCGAGAACCGTCCTAAGTACGAGAACCAAGATTTGTTTAACCTTGCAAGACCCCGATGATCGCTATGGATAAAAAGAAGAAAAGAAATATCATCATCTGCGCTATCGTTTTGGTCATCGCTTTGATATTGTATTTCACACAAGACGTGGTAAAGGAGGTTTATCATTCCGTTTTCGATGAACGTACAGAGATCGGGCATGTGATGTTGTCTGACTTGGCTAAGACAGAAAAGCTGACGGTACTCTCACTTTATAAGGAAGTGGTAGTTAGTCAATATAAAGAAGTGCCTGGTGTGTTTGGTTCCAAGAAGTATCAGATACACAGTGTTTATCCTGGACGCATCGATGTGGGTTTCGATTTGACTAATTGTTCAGACGATTGGCTTATTATGCGTGAAGATACCGCCTACGTGAAACTGCCTGCTGTAGATATTCTCAACCAAGGTGGCTGGTTTATTGATGAGGCTGCCCGTCAGACACCAATAGAAGATGGAGAATGGAGCAATGAGGATTATGCCCGACTTTCTCATCGTGCCAATGCTTTGCTGAAGCGCAACAGTGAGTTGGATAATTGCTATAATATGGCAGAAGAAAACGGCAAACGAGTTGTGCAGAACCTGTTGCAGGCTATGGGCATCAAGAATGTTAAGGTAGAGGTGGAACCTCGTGATTACTACCGACCTTTCACCCTTGATTATGATGGCACAGGACGCAAGGGTGTGCATTATGATTTCTATGTCAATGCTTCCAATGGTAATCGTTATGTGAAGTTCGATGATGGAGGCTTGATATCATATCAAGGCGATATCGATGATGAGGATTTATATTCTGTCATAGATATGTTTAGCTTCTTTACCCAAGGTAAGGTGTCGCGTCAATGGAACATCAGCAAGCAGGCAAATCGCCTTAAAATAGATATGGTGAATCCAACGCTGACTGTGGGCACAAAAGCGGCTGATGCATTTATCCGAGGTCGTCGCAAAGCTGATGTAGAACGTTTGGAAACAGCCCTTCGTCAGCTATTTGGTGACAATATCCAGATTACCATCACTGAGCTTGACCGCAAAGGTTTAGAGCTATATAAATACTAACCTTCTTTTGGCAATAACTTAATCTTTTTTCTTCTTCTTTGAGAAAATTTTGGGCAGATGAATCTTCACATGCGGCTTGATTTTCATCTTATGCATTTCCTTTGTATCATCAAAGCTGAATGAGATTGCTGTGTCGGCAATGCGGTTATTATGCTCCAATTCACCCTCGGCAATAGCTCCGTCACTATAGACGGTTACATTGATATTCTTCATCTTTACCTTTTTGTAATTAGCCTCAATAACTTCTGCCTCTACGGCACCAACAGGCAACTTGCCTCCCTTGGTTCGTCTCACCTCTGCTGTTCGTTCCTTGGAAATGTCGAATTCGAAGGTAGCTTTAGCGGCAATCTTACCGATATCTTTCATGTCTATCACTTGCCCTAATTCCAAATCCTGCGTATTCACTGTGCCGCTAACGTACTTTGTACTATCGTTTAGTGTTAGGTTCTTCAGTTCTAAATGCCCTTTTGAGGTAGAAATTACTCCTGAGAAGACCTCTCGCTTACGCAAAATACTGAAATTACCCGTATAACGGATGTCACCCAACTTGTTTAGCTGTGTCATCATAAACTGCTTCACTGGGAACTGGTCGATAATCTCATGCTTGATGCCACTTTTCGCTAACATCTCGTCCACATGGAAACTGATGTTCAGCAGATATTTATCCCTCAGGTTCTCAATGCCTCCGTTGGCATAAACGTGCAATCGCTCATCTTTATTGACCACCTTAATATCCCTGAACTGCATTGTGTCGGCATCTCCCTCCACCATCACACTCAGATTCAAGGGCATCGTAAATTGGCTCAAAGCCCGCGTAAACAATTGTGAGATGTCTTGCAGTACCACGTAAGCTGTCAGTGGCTCTGTGGTGTAATAGCTCATAGCTATATCTTTCTTCTTGTTGGGCAACCACATCTCCAACCCGGGTATATTGACAATGGTATTCTTATGCTGAATGTGTGCATTGCGGAAATGAATCTGTTGCAGATTGGTTGTAGCATCCAACTGCATGTCTTTAATGAAAAATCCTGAGATAGAGTCAGTGGCGTTTAGGTGAACGATAGAGGCTGAAATCGAATCCTTGTTGATGTGATGCACTTGCAACTTTATGTCAGCCAAGATGTCGAGATGCCCTGCGTCAAACCAACCGCGTTTCGGCTTCCCCTCATTCTTGCGGGGCTTGTGGTTGTCGGTCTTGAATCGCAAGCCTTGGATATCCACATCCTTTCCTATGATGTCTAAGTACAGCGAGTTGATGCTTACCGCTGTAGCTGTCTTCCCCTTGGGCAATTCTACGTCAACGCCAAACAATTGGGCTTTCAGCTTAAAGAAATTGATACTGATGCTGTCAGCACTCAAAGGCATCTGAAGCTTTTCGCTCAGTCGTCCTGTGGCATATTGCAACACTTTGTTTTGCACAAAGCTCGTATTGATAGTCAACAGTACGGCCAATACCAAGATGATAACGCCAGCTACCAACCCCAAGATGATTTTACCAATTGTTTTCATGTGACACATTACATTTTATTTGGCGAAGATAATGCTTTTTCGTGGTTTTACATTATATTTGCACATGAAATTCTAAAAATAATAGCATGAAACAGCATCAACAAGGCAGTAAAGCCTATTTGTTCTCAATTGTTCTGGTCGCCGTCTTAGGTGGACTGTTGTTTGGTTATGATACAGCGGTTATCTCAGGAGCCGAGAAAGGATTGCAAGCTTTCTTCCTCGGAGCCAGTGATTTTACCTATACAGATAGTTGGCATGGGTTCACCTGTGCGAGTGCTTTGATAGGTTGTGTCATAGGTAGTGCCCTTTCTGGTTGGATGGCTTCCTCGTTTGGCAGAAAGCGTTCACTCATCGCGGCAGGTATATTGTTCTTTATCTCCGCCTTAGGCTCAATGAACCCAGAGTTCCTGTTCTTCAATCGTGGTGAGGCATCAATGAGTCTTTTGGTGGTGTTCAATATCTACCGAGTTATTGGCGGCATCGGAGTCGGTTTGGCATCAGCCATCTGTCCTATGTACATCGGCGAGGTGGCACCTTCAGGAATCCGAGGCATGCTGGTATCATGGAACCAATTTGCCATTATCTTCGGTCAGCTGGTGGTCTATTTTGTGAATTTCATGATATTGGGTCAGCATACCAATCCTATAATAGAGTCCATCGGCGAGGGTATCAATGCCGTAGCACCCAATAGCGATCCTTGGACAATCGCTTCTGGTTGGCGATATATGTTCGGAAGCGAGGCTGTGCCTGCTGGCTTGTTTGCCCTGCTCATCTGCTTAGTGCCTGAAACGCCCCGTTATTTGGTAATGGTAGGACAAGACGATAAAGCGCGTCATATTTTGGAGCGTATCAATGGTGCAACGATTGCCCAGGAGATCCTGCACGATATCAAGGAAACCATCACCGAGAAGACCGAAAAGCTATTCTCGTATGGCTTCCTCTGCATCTTTATCGGTATCATGCTTAGCGTATTCCAGCAGACGGTTGGTATCAATGCCGTATTGTATTATGCACCTCGCATCTTTGGTGATATGGGTATGGAGAGCCCTATGGTGCAGACGGTTATCATGGGTGTAGTTAACATCCTGTTTACCCTCGTGGCTGTGTTTACTGTAGAGAAATGGGGTCGCAAGCCTCTGCTCGTCAGCGGTTCAATAGGTATGGCAATTGGCGCATTTGGCGTAGCTCTCACATTTGGTCATGCAGGCTTGGAGTTTGTCACGATGATCAGCATTATGGTTTATAGTGCTTCATTCATGATGTCTTGGGGCCCTATTTGCTGGGTACTCATTGCCGAGATATTCCCCAACACCATCCGTGGTAAGGCTGTTGCCATTGCTGTTGCCTTCCAGTGGATCTTCAACTGGATAGTCAGCTCGTCGTTTGTTCCTATGTTCAACATGCGACTGGGCGATGATGCCAACTTCGGCCATTGGTTCACCTATGGTCTTTACGGTACCATCTGCGTCATTGCCGCTGTATTTGTGTGGAAGCTTGTTCCCGAGACAAAAGGCAAGACTCTGGAGCAGATGAGCAAGCTATGGCGTAAGGCCAGTTAAACGATTTTGACGATTTTGTTTGTAAATGAGCGATAATTACCCTACCTTTGCAGACAAAAGAAAAAAATGTATTAAAAAATGATGTCATTTGCGTTTTATCTGATTATTTGTGTTTTTGTCTTTGGCTATATCTGTATAGCCTTAGAGTACCCGCTGAAGATTAACAAAGCGGCTACGGCACTGCTGATGTGTGCCGTACTGTGGACCATCTTCGCTATGTCTGGCTTGGGAGCTATGACTCCTGCTTTTGCTGAAGGCTTGACAGCCGAGAGCTTCCATGATTTTCTTTCCACCAACATTGTGCACCATTTAGGTGAGACGGGTGAAACCGTATTCTTCCTGTTGGGTGCTATGACTATTGTGGAGGTGGTTGACCGCTGGGGTGGTTTCCGTGTTATTACCGACCGCATCAATGCTACCTCTAAGGTGCATCTGCTGTGGATTTTAGGTACGTTGGCATTCTTCCTGTCTGCCATCCTCGACAACTTGACCACTACCATCATGATGTGTACTTTGCTGAACAAGCTGATTCCTGAGAAGCACGACCGTTGGTTCTTCGCCAGTATGATTGTTATCGCTGCCAATGCTGGTGGCGCTTGGACTCCTATCGGCGACGTTACCACCATCATGTTATGGATTGCTGGTAAGGTGAGTGCACTGAATATCATGCAAATGACGGTGTTGCCAAGTATCGTGAGCATCCTGGTTCCTTTCGCTCTGCTGACTTACATCCTGCGTGGCGGACACATTACTCCTCATACAGAAGAGGTGGTGGACGACAGCCCTGCTTCACGTGTGCCAGCTCATCAGCGTAAGATTGTGTTGTGCTTAGGTGTTGGCGTTCTGATCTGCGTTCCTATCTTCAAGAGCATCACCCACCTTCCTCCTTACATCGGCATCTTGGGTGCTTTGGGTATCGTATGGATGGTTACCGAGCTGATGCGTCCAAAAGACCCTTCACTGCGCAACTATCATTCCCTGAAGCTGTCTCACATCCTGCGTAGGGTTGATCTCTCAAGCATCATCTTCTTCCTGGGCATCTTGATGGCAGTAGGTGTACTTCAGGTTTGCGGTCACCTCAACATGCTGGCAAACAGCCTCGACGGCATCGCTTTGGCTGAGCCTTATAAGTACTTCACCATCGACACCATCATCGGTGTGTTGTCAAGTATTGTTGACAATGTGCCTTTGGTAGCTGGTACAATGGGTATGTATGAGTTCCCAATGGATCACTACTTCTGGGAGATGTTGGCATACTGTGCTGGTACTGGTGGTAGCATCCTGATCATCGGTTCTGCTGCTGGTGTGGCTGCTATGGGTATTGAGAAGATTGACTTCATCTGGTACTTAAGACATATTTCTTGGATTGCCCTGGTTGGCTATTTGGCTGGTGCCATATGCTATATAGGACAATTTATGGTGATACATTAATAAAAGAAATTCCCCGCCAAAACGGCGGGGATTCTTTTTATATGTGCTTATTGTCACAAAGTCACAATGTCACAAAGTCCCGAAGCTGATTACCTTACTCTCCTCAGCACCATCGCCGACCTTGCTGGCACATACAGCTGCAACCAACCCTTGTGCTGCTTGCGATACAGGCGGTCAGGCATCGTGAAATGTTGGATGCTGTCATTGTTCAACCCATTGCCACCAAAGTCCTTGCTGTCGGTATTCAGCACCACTTTGTAGCTGCCTTCAGGCACCAGGAACCCATAATCGGTGAATGAGCGAACGGGGTTGAAGTTGAACACAAACACCAAATCATCACGCTTGTAAGCCAGAATCTGGTCACCGTCATTGTGCCAAATCTCCTGCACCTTGGTCTTCTGGAAACGCTTCACACTCTTGATTACACTCAACATAGCTTGGTCGAAGTCACCCAAATAGTGATAGCACAGCTTCTTGTTGTCCACCAAATCCCATTGGCGGCGCGCATACTTATGACTCCAACCGTTACCTTCGCGAGGGAAGTCAATCCATTCTGGATGCCCAAACTCATTACCCATAAAGTTCAGATAGCCGCCATTGATGGTTGAAGCTGTCAGCAGTCTTATCATCTTATGAAGAGCGATGCCTCGATTCACCGTATAGTTCTCGTCGCCCTTTTGGAAATGCCAATACATATCTGCGTCAACCAGGCGGAAGATAATGGTCTTGTCGCCCACCAAAGCCTGGTCATGACTTTCGGCATAGCTGATGGTCTTTTCATCCTCACGTCGGTTGGTCACCTCCCAGAACATACTGCTGGGCTTCCAATCCTCATCCACCTTCTCTTTGATGGTCTTGATCCAATAGTCAGGGATATTCATAGCCATACGATAGTCGAATCCATAACCGCCATCCTCGATGGGAGCAGCCAAGCCAGGCATACCCGACACTTCTTCGGCAATAGTGATGGCATGTGGATTTACTTCGTGAATCAGGCGGTTTGCCAATGTCAGATAGCAGATGGCATTATCGTCCTCATGACCGTTGAAATAGTCACCATAACCCATAAATGCCTCACCTAAGCCGTGACTGTAATAGAGCATAGAGGTAACGCCATCGAAGCGGAAACCGTCGAATTTGAACTCCTCTAACCAATACTTGCAGTTGGAGAGCAGGAAGTGCAGCACATTGTCCTTGCCGTAGTCGAAGCAGAGCGAATCCCAAGCCGGATGTTCGTGGCGGTCGCCTGGATAGAAATACTGATTGGGGTCGCCTGCAAAGTTACCCAAACCTTCCACCTCGTTCTTCACGGCATGAGAGTGTACAATGTCCATAATCACAGCCAAACCCATCTCGTGAGCAGTGTCAATCAGTTTCTTCAGCTCGTCAGGCGTGCCGCATCTGGACGAAGGGGCAAAGAAGCTCGACACATGATAGCCGAAGCTGCCATAGTAGGGGTGCTCTTGTATGGCCATAATCTGAATGCAGTTATAGCCGTCATTCACCACGCGAGGCAACACATTGTCTTTAAATTCGCGATAGGTGCCCACCTTCTCTTCGTTTTGGCTCATACCCACATGGCACTCATAAATCAGCAGTGGGTTCACATCAGGCTTGAATTTCTTCACCTTCATCTGATAAGGCTCAGCAGGATCCCAAACTTGCGCACTGAAAATCTTCGTCACATCATCCTGTACCACTCTGTTTGCCCAGGCAGGGATGCGTTCGCCCTCGCCACCATTCCACCTTATCTTCAACTTGAAGAGGTCTTCGTGATGCAGGGCATCCAACGGCAGTTTGATTTCCCAGTTGCCGTCTTTCTTGGGTTTCATAGCAAATTTAGGGTTCTCTTGCCAGTTGTTGAAGGTACCTATGAGGTAAATCTCTGTTGCGTTGGGAGCCCATTCGCGCAACACCCAGTTCTTGTCAGTCTTATGAAGACCGAAATACAGGTGTCCGTCGGCGAAGTCTGCCAAAGTAATCTTGCCCTTCTTCGTCAATTCCTTTTCCTTAAATAAGAAATGCTCATGACGTCCGTTTATGGCGTCGGCGTATGGCTCCAGCCAAGGGTCATTCTTAATCAGTTTCAACATAATATCTTGATTTGCAATATTTAAAATTCAATCTTCAATTTTCAATCTTCAATCTTCAAAATCATCCACCGTATAATTGATAAAGTCGAGGAAAGGCTTTGCCACCTTTGCCAACTCTACCCAATCATCTATAAAGCTGTCTTGCTTGAAGAAATCATCGTCAAAATACTTGAACACACTGAAATCCTTCGTCTTCAGCAAGTGCAGATACTCGAAATCCTTGGGAAACCCTTTGGGATTCACCTTCAGCTCCTCCATTCCGATTTTGGGGAACAGACGCTTGAAGTGCTTGTCTTCGATAATCTTCCTGTACTCATTAATGTCGTTATAAATCGACTGCCTGACAGCTTGCAATTGCTTGGGTGTGAGTCCGTAAGTACCTCCTGCAAAGAAGCACCCTGAGGGCTCCAGGTGGTAGTAATACCCCAAGTGCAGCGACTTCTTCCCCTTGGCGGAGATAAACCCTCCGATGTGCGTCTTGTAAGGACTTTTGTCGTATGAGAACCTCACATCGCGATAAATCCTCCACGTGCAATCCTTGGGTTGCAGATGCCTTACCGAAGGGTCAAACTCCCCGATGCGAGCTATCAGCACCAGCAATAGCTTGTCGAACTCCGCAGTAGCTTCCTGATACATGGTCTTATGTGCTTGAAACCACTCTCGGTTATTATTCGCCGCCAGCTGCTTGAGGAACGCCAAAATCAGTTCAATCTTCATAACCACATTGTTTTCTGCAAACTTACTGAAATTCTCCGTATCTTCAAAACAATTTCATGTTTTTATGCCGCCATCGACTAATCTTTGCATAAATAAACAAAAGCTCCCTGCCAGCATTTGCCAGCAGGGAGTCTTGGGTTGTTATTATGCAGTACCAGCCTTTTCAGCGGACTTGGGATAGCGATTCGAGATTCAGCTACCAGGGGGATGACTCTGGGGCGCCTTTGCTGGTTTGCAACAAAGGTGTGTCGCACTCAAACGTGAGAACTTTCACCACAGGCTTTTCATACTCTTCTTTCTTTCCCATAACGATAGATTATTGTAAATTATTATTTGGTTTGCAAAGATACACAAAAAGAAATAATTAGGAAAGGATTTGTGATAAAATACAATGGGGAATAGGTAAGAATAAATAGCCCTTGCTATAAATAAAGCTCCCTGCCAGCATTTGCCAGCAGGGAGCACCTTTGGGTTGTTATCATGCTATTCCAATCCTTGCAGGACGGGATTGGCGATTATGGATTATTTTTTGTTACAGTGTAAATCCACGTGTTCTCTTGTGTTAGGTGTGCACTGCAGTCAACGGTATAACCAGTGGCAGCAAGTGCTGACAAATCGGACAAGTCAAAATTACTTGAATAGATACCCCCCTCGGTCTCTCCGTTGGCCGTAATGGTAAGAGTAGCAGAATCGCCATCACAGCTTAGATAGAGATAATCAACAAGAATGCCGACATTAGTATTTTTACAAGTAATGACGTTATCACCCTTGAGGATCAAATTCAGAGACAAATCTCTACCTACTATAAAACCATCACCTAAATAACCAAATTCTCCATTAAAGCTACTCGTAGCTTGGAGGTTGTCCAGCGTGATGGTGCCTTCTGTTAAGTAATCATCCCCAAAACGTCCCCAAGGTTCATCAGTAACCCCCCAGTAGAATACATAGTCTTCGCTATAACCACTGATGGTGATATTAAAGGGCTCTGCTTCTTCTGTATAGAATACGGCGGGTGCATCTGGGTTCAGTATAGAAGCTCCTTCTACCGTTGGTACCACTTCCCCCTCCTGCACGAGTATAGCTTCACCATAATAGTACATATTGTTTTTGAATCCACCTTCAGGAGCGTTCTTGGTACATGTATAAGTGTTGCCATCTGTATCAGTAGCGGTAAAAGTAATGGCTTCGTTCTTGTTAAAGTCTTCGAATAATGTAGAAAAATAAATATCAGTGCTTTCGGGATCTGTGATGGTGATAGAACTAGAGTTGTAACTTTCATTTAATGGAGTATACCGCATCATAACCCCATAATGTTCCGTGTTGATCTCGATAGACGAGATGGTAGGTTTTACAATGAAAGAGCCTTTTTTGAATGTGAGCCTCTGACGGAAAATGGAGTTGATGTTCGTGAAGCTGAAGGTGGTATTGGTTTCATTTCCTATCTGACCAAAAGTCAGCTCGCCAGTTTCATCATCAACATCTGTAATCACCATCTTCGCCAAGTTATAATCCATACTTTGTGCCTTAGCTTTACTGCCATCATTCATACTAAAATCAAAATATCCTTCTAAAGGATTACTATTTGTATCTACAGTCATTCCGTAATACAAGTAAACTTCATCGCCTACTGCGGGTGTGAAACCTGAGACATCTGAGATAAAAGTAAGTCCATTTGCTTCCAATGTGCATGATGATCCATCATCGGACACATTTTCAGGAGTCAGAGGAGAGTTACCATACGCGATGAACTCATCACTTCTTTTGATAAATACCCATACCGCTACTCCTTCTTCGAAGGCAGAGGAAATCTCATCTTCATCACCTTCATTTTCACCTACTGTAATTGTAAACACACGCGTACCTGCCCCGTCATCCATGGTGGCTGGAATACTGAAGCTGTAGGTCTTAGCCACTTCTTTTGCTATCTGTGCCTCATTCCCAACGGGCAGTTCGTCATTGCTGCATGAGGAAATGCCCAATGCTGCGGAGCCCATCATCAGGGCAGCAGCCAAACTGTAGATAAAATTTTTCTTCATACTACTTCTGTTTTTTTTAATTCTACAATTCGGTTAATTACCAACCTTGTTTACCTGGAGTTCCTTTGGAACCACCATTGCTGGCTTGCAGCAATGTCACACTCTTCTCTAACTTAACAACCTTCATGGAAGGTTTCACATACTTTTTCTTGTCCATAATTTTATAAATTTATTGTAAAATATTTTCCAAGCTACAAAGGTACAAATAAAAATGATACTTAAAATTAATTGTAAAAAAAAATGTTTTTTTTTGTCAAACTTCATGAATGTACGGCCGCATTTGTAAGCGTCCTTTTTCTTCGCATTTCACATTTAATCGTCTAAAAATTTGTTAGTTTGATTTGAAGTGACTATATTTGTGCAGTTAAATGATATAATACTATGGGAACAGAAGATAACAAGAAGCGTGTCGTGCAGATTGCAATCGACGACCAAGTGAAAAAACTCACCGTTGAGGGCGTTGACAAGGATGCCCAAGTGGTGATGAAGCAAGAACTCAGTGATGACGAGTTGGATGGTGTAGCAGGAGGAGCACATTTCGAAGAATGGGTAAGACCTTAGAACTAAACGATATTGCTTTTAGGTAATTTGGTTATGGGTGGATCCTCCTTTTAAACGTTGATTCTCCCACCCATAACCACTAACTACTTCCGTCTAAGTGATATACAGTATCGAAATGGCGAACTGAATTACCGCTCATTCTGGTATTTCCTGGATTCTGCCTACATAAGCGCTCCAGCTAGCTTCTGCCTTGTAATCATCAACGGATGCTGCTGGTACATAGATGGGGCAGTCGTTGGTGTCATCCAGTGCACATACATCAAGTGTTGGAGGGGTAGTTGCCAAGCAAGTGATGCTCGTCAGACTCCTGCATTCATTAAAAGCAAATAAACCAATTGAAGTCACATCCTTAGGAATGGTGATGCTCGTCAGGTTTCTACAACCATAGAAAGCAAATTCGCCAATTGAAGTTACACCCTCAGGAATGTTAATGCTCGTCAGGCTGCTACAATCTGCAAAAGCATAATCTCCAATTGAAATCACATCCTCAGGAATGGTGATGCTCGTCAGGCTGCTGCAATAATGAAAAGCAAATCCCCCAATTGAAGTCACACCCTCTGGAATGGTGATGCTCGCCAGGCTGCTGCATTCGGAAAAAGCATGATCGCCAATTGAAGTCACACCCTCAGGAATGATGATGCTCGTTAGGTTGAGGCATTCATAAAAAACATAATCGCCAATTGAAGTCACACCAGTGAAATACTGTAATTCATCTAAGGAGGTAATGCTGGTATCGCCGCAGAACACGTCGATGTCCGTCACAGCCGCCGCCTCCCCATAGCTCAGTTCACCATCACCATCCGTATCCCAATATTTGATAAAAATAGTTTTCATATTTTCATCGGCAAAAACTATAGGGTCATCATCGTTGTGCTGTTTTAGTTCCTCTTCAATATCGACAAGCGTAAAGTTGATATTATTTGCATGCTTTACTTCTACTTTCTGAGAGGTAGCCTTTGAAACCTCTATCGCTTTGCCGTTTTCATCCTTGCCCTTGATGTCTATCGTGAATCCCTTCTCAAAAACCGTAGGAGGCAGGATGAAGAATATATCCATGCTCTCACCTTCTGTATCGACATTGAAGGAACCTTCTTTGGCGTTGGAATATGGCTTCTCCTTGTCGATTGTGAATACAGGCTCCTCGTCGGCAAGATTGATATACCCTTCTCCGGCTATCGCCTCACCGTTATTACCCCTGAGAGTCACAGTATGGAGATTATAAATCTTTCCTACAGAGACATGAATCATGCCCACGGTCTGCTGGAATGCGAAGGCACTGCCATCACTCACCACCAACATGGGTGCATCGAAACGGAAGTCATTGGCGTCAGTGGAATTCAGGTCGTCTGGTAGAGAACGGCGTAATATGTTGCCGCTCAGCACCCAATAGTTATCACCAGGATAAACGGCATAATAAATCTCTTTACTTCTAACCCTCTTTCCTCTAAATGTAGCCTGAGTCCCGTCTGAGCTAACCAGTGAATACCGTTTCATATCCGCTTCAATGTCGCTAAACACATTGATGCAGTCGCCCTCCGACCAAACAATATGCTTCGTTCCACTCTCTTTTGGATTGGATATCTGCGCCCTTGTCTGGGTAACATCAGGCATAGTGGCTACTAGTGAAGTGATGGATTTCACCTCTATTCCGGCAACGTCATCTTCGTTTAAGTCGTCGTTGCTGCATGATGCGAGACCCAAAGAAACGAACATAGCCGCACAAGCTATACCCACATGTTTAACGGATTTCAGTAATTTCTTATTCATGACTTCAATATTTAATTGACTATATCCTGCAAAGATACAGGATGGAAATGAATAAAGCAAGCGAGCCGCGAGAATGTTTTGTACGATTGATGATATTTATAGAGAAAAACAGCAAACATAATTTTATAATTCCGATGAATCAGGCTTCTTATAACTTGCGGAGCAAGTTTTTCATACGTGCAAAGCACGATCTCCTTCTCATAGTTGCTTGCAACTTCTCATGACTTGCAAAGCAAGTTTCTCATAGTCGCAGAGCGAGTTCTCAATCTAAAATCGTGCTGCCACGATTTTAGATATCATGCCTTCGGCGTCATTCGCTTTGGGCGATCAAGCCATTTCCTTCAATTAATCTGGGCATTTACTCCAAGCAATTGACAAGATGGGGCATGGGGGTAATGCATCATTGAGACAAGCTGTTTTTTGCCTTTTGATACAGTAATACAGAATACAGTTTTCTCAGCGAGACATCATCCAACTGCCAAAACAAAACTTATCATTAT
>JAGCGS010000025.1 GCA_017649485.1 Bacteroidaceae bacterium
AAAGAGCTATTTACCAAGCTGACCATCTTGGTGGGGGTTTGGAAGATATCATCGCTTACAATGCAGAATCCCCAAGGTCGGCTATGGCTCTATTGATTTCTGATCGAGAGTATTTAGCCAGAGTTAAAATGTTCTGGGATTTGGTTACATTAAACATAAATATGCTATAACATAGAGAAACGAAATCAAATGCTTAAAAAATCACATATAATTTGCACAAATCAATAATTCTTTATAGCTTTGCAGTGTAATTGTTACGCAATTAAAATAATTAAACTATGAAAGAATTAAAGTATTGTTATAAATATCCGCATCCGAGTGTCACCACAGACTGTGTGATTTTCGGATTTGATGGAACACGTTTGAATGTACTTTTGGTTGAGAGAGGCATAGAGCCATTCAAGGGACGGTGGGCATTCCCAGGCGGTTTTTTACAGATGAACGAAACCGCATTGATGGGAGCCAAAAGAGAATTGTTTGAAGAAACGGGTCTGAAGGATGCCTACATCCATCAGTTCCATACTTTTTCAGACCCCCATCGTGATCCTCGCGAACGAGTAATCACCATTGCCTATTATGCGTTGGTACGCATCAGTGAGGTTAAGGGAGGTGATGATGCGGCCAAGGCTCAGTGGTTCCCTCTTGATAAAGTTCCATCTTTAGCTTTCGACCATGATTTGATTCTTCGTGAAGCCACCAATGAACTGCGCAAACAGATTCACTTCGAACCAATAGGTTTTGAGTTGCTCCCTGAGAAATTCACAATGACTCAGCTTCAGCATCTCTATGAGGCAATCCTTAGTGTGAAGTTCGACAGACGCAATTTCAGCAACAAAATGTTGAAGTTAGGCATTCTGACCCAACTTGAGGAAACTCTTCCTTTGGTGAACAAGAAAGTGGCTTTCCTCTATCGTTTCAATCCTGAGAGCTATAACGAAATGAAAGAAAAAGGCTTCCGCTTGGAATTTTGATTTGACTATTTTTCTCTATTTTTCTCTCATCTTTGGATAATATACATATTTAACGTTGGATTAATATATGTAAAAAATAATTGTTGTATCTTTGTGAACAATTTACTTAAACCTTATAATAATTGCAAAGATAATGGACAATAATCATTTGACTCTGAATGCTAACCCCATCGTCGTGGCATTGCAGAAACCATCAGCAGCGTTTACCAAGGCCGACATCATTGATTACATCGTGAAGAATGATATCCGCATGGTTAATTTCATGTATCCTGGTGGCGATGGCAAGTTGAAGACTCTTAATTTCGTAATCAACGACCTAGCTTATCTTGATACGATACTTACCTGTGGTGAGCGAGTGGATGGTTCAAGTTTATTCTCGTTCATCCAAGCAGGATCAAGTGATCTATATGTGCTGCCTCGTTTTCGCACTGCTTTCTTAGATCCTTTTGCCGAAATTCCCACCGTGTCACTGCTTTGTTCTTTTTTCGATAAGGATGGTTATCCACTCGAGTCATCGCCTGAGCATACTCTACATAAGGCGGCTGTTGCCTTTACCAAAGTGACGGGTATGGAGTTCCAGGCGATGGGTGAACTGGAGTATTACGTTATCAGCAATGACGAAGGGGTGTTCCCCGCCCAAGACCAGCGTGGTTACCACGAATCGGCTCCCTATGCCAAAGCCAATGAGTTCCGTACTCGCTGTATGCAATACATCGCCCAGTCAGGTGGACAAATTAAGTATGGTCATTCTGAGGTGGGTAACTTCTGCCTCGATGGCAAGAACTATGAACAGAATGAGATAGAGTTCCTACCTGTAGATGTAGAGCAGGCTGCCGACCAGCTGATGCTTGCCAAGTGGATTATTCGCAACCTGGCATACGAACTGGGCTATGATGTGACCTTTGCACCTAAGATTACCGCAGGCAAAGCTGGCTCAGGACTCCACATTCACATGAGGATAGTTAAGGATGGCAAGAACCAGATGCTGACCAACGGAGTACTCTCAGAAAGTGCCCGCCGTATGATTGCCGGGATGATGGATTTAGCTCCTGCCATCACGGCCTTTGGTAATAAAAACCCAACCAGTTATTTCCGATTGGTACCTCATCAGGAGGCTCCTACCAATGTGTGCTGGGGCGATCGCAACCGTTCTGTGCTTGTACGCGTACCATTGGGTTGGGCTGCCAATGTGGACATGTGCCATGCTGCCAATCCACTTGAACCAGAGACCAACTACGATACAAGCATCAAACAAACCGTAGAGATGCGTTCGCCTGATGGAAGTGCAGACCTCTACCAACTGCTGGCTGGCCTGTGCGTAGCCTGTCGCCACGGCTTTGAGATGGCCGAAGCTTTAGCGGTGGCCGAGAAGACATACGTTAATATAAACATACATGCAGCTGAAAATGCTGACCGCTTGGCTACGCTGGCTCAATTACCAGATTCTTGTTTCGCCAGTGCCGAATGCTTGGAACGTCAGCGCCATGTGTTCGAGGAACAAGGAGTTTTCTCTCAAGCTATGATTGATGGTATTATTGCTCAGCTACGTGCTTTCAACGACCGTACGCTACGCAAAGACATTGAGAACAATCCTGATGAGATACAGAAACTCGTCAAGCAGTATTTCCAATGCGGATAAGGATTACTTTTCAGCTTTTCTGAAAGATACCTACTGGAAGTTGATGTTAGCCGAACATTGATAGCCTTCGTCATAGAGGGCTTGCAACTTCTTTACATCCTTCTCCATGCGACCCACTTGGATAGGGTTGACAGGACGAATGACGATGGCTTTACCCTCACGCTCCAACTGTTCGATCCTGTCCAACTGGGCATTATACATTTGTCCGCGGTTACGTATAGCTTCTTTCAACAAAGGATATTTCCTATAAAGGAAAGAGGGGATGTACGGTTTTTTCTCGCTTTTGCGATAGCCGATGTTTCGCGTCAGGATGACCACCACCTTCTCATAGCCCTGGCTAAAAGCACGGTCAAAGGGAATGGAGTCAGCAATGCCACCATCCAGCATAGGGCGTCCATCCACCATAGCAATAGGGCAACCAAAAGGCAGGCTGCACGAAGCCGTGACTATATCGATAATTCGCTTTTCGTCATGTTTCTCCTCCCAATAGACAGCTCGCCCCGTCAGGCAATCGGTAGTAACCATCTCGAATCGCTCTGGATTATTGGCATAGACATCATAATCATAAGGTATAATACGTTCTGGGAAATCGTGGAACATTAGGTTGAAATCCATGATATTTCGCTGAGTGAACAGGTATTTCACCCCTATATAATTATATTGCTCCAACAGGTCGATATTTGCTTTCCTTGCCCTGCCCCGCTGGTATGACATATAGGACAAGCCGTTGCTGGCGCCAGCACTCACGCCAACAACATAAGGAAAGCGGATGCCCCGATCCATGAAGTTATCGAGCACTCCACAAGTGAACACGCCTCGCATACCCCCACCTTCTAAAACGAGGGCTGTCTGATTGTCTATAGATACCGTTTGAATCATTTTTACGAATTTCTTATGCAAAGATAACGATTATTCACAAATAATATGTAACTTTGCCACAATTCAAAACAATTTAACTTATAAGTATGATGAAAAAGGCTATATTATTCGCTGCCATTGGCCTCTTAAGCCTCAATGTCGCAGCACAGAATGCCCCCAAAGATGACGAGGGTTTCAAGTTTACAGTAGTGAAGGAAATTCCTATTACCAGTGTAAAGAACCAAGCTCGTGCTGGTACGTGCTGGTGCTATTCAGGTATGGCTTTTCTGGAATCAGAGTTGCTGAAAGCCGGCAAGGGCACTTACGACTTTAGCGAGATGTTCATTGTGAAAAACACTTATCTGGATCGTGCCGACTATGCCGTTCGTACTCACGGTGACGTAAGTTTCTCACAGGGAGGTTCTTTCTATGATGTACTTTATGGTATGGAGCATTTCGGCTTAGTGCCTGACGAGGTGATGCCTGCAGGTAAGATGTATGGTGACACCATCAGTAACCATTCAGAGCTGAGTGCCATCGCCGATGCTGCTGTAGCAGCAATCGCCAAGGGTCGTCTGCGCAGCTTGCAGCACGACAACGATAACAACCTGTTGTGGAAGAAAGCTGTGAAAGCTATCCACGATGTATATCTGGGCCCAGACCCAACTACTTTCACCTATCAGGGTAAGAGCTATACTCCGAAGACCTTCTTCGAGAGCACAGGTTTAAAGGCAAGCGATTATATCTCTCTGACTTCTTACACCCATCATCCATTCTATGAGCCATTCGTATTGGAGATTCAGGACAACTGGCGTTGGGCTCAGAGCTACAACCTGCCTATTGATGAGCTGATGGAGGTATTCGACTATGCCCTCAACAATGGCTACACAGTATTGTGGGGTTCTGATGTAAGTGAGGAAGGTTTCAACCGCCAGGGTGTTGGTGTAGTACCTGATATCGACAAAGTGGTTGAACTGAGTGGCTCAGATATGGCTCATTGGCTGAAGCTGCCTGCTACAGAGCGTGACGTAACTTCAAAGCCAAGTCCACAGAAGTGGGTTACCCAGGCAGAGCGTCAGCTGGCATACGACAACTATGAAACTACCGACGACCACGGCATGCTGATCTACGGTTTGGCTAAGGATCAGAACGGCACCGACTATTATATGGTGAAGAACTCTTGGGGTGACAGCGGTAAATATCATGGTTTGTGGTATGTGTCAAAGGCTTTCGCTCGCTACAAGACTATGAATATTTTGGTTAATAAAAAAGCGTTGCCAAAGAGCATTGCTGATAAATTGGGCGTAAAGTAATTGAACTTTTATAACATTTATAATAAGTGGAGTGTGGAAACGCAACTCCACTTTTTTTGTGTTTTATATGGTATAATCAAAGATTTTAAGTACCTTTGCAGCCAAATTTGGCTAAGGCTATTTGGAAATAACTTAAAATAAACAATATGAGTTTGAAAATCGTAGTATTGGCAAAACAAGTACCCGACACCCGAAACGTGGGGAAAGATGCCATGAAAGCCGACGGAACTATCAACCGTGCGGCGCTGCCTGCCATCTTCAATCCTGAAGATTTGAACGCTCTGGAACAGGCACTCAGACTGAAAGACGCTTTCCCCGGCTCAACCGTTACTCTGTTGACGATGGGACCTGGACGAGCAGCAGAAATTATTCGCGAAGGACTCTTCAGAGGCGCTGATGGCGGTTACCTCTTGACCGACCGTGCTTTTGCAGGCGCTGATACCTTGGCAACTTCTTATGCTATCGCTACCGCCATCCGCAAGATTGGCGACTATGACATCATTCTGGGTGGTCGTCAGGCTATCGATGGCGATACCGCACAAGTGGGTCCTCAGGTGGCAGAAAAGCTGGGCTTGCCACAGGTTACTTATACTGAAGAAATTGTCAGTTTAGACGAGGCAACCCGCAAGGTGGTAATTCGTCGTCACATCGACGGTGGTGTGGAAACCGTAGAAGCTCCGCTGCCATTGGTAGTAACAGTAAACGGAAGTGCTGCTCCTTGTCGCCCCCGCAATGCTAAACTGGTACAGAAATACAAACGTGCCTTAGGAGCACAGGAAAAAGCTACCCTGACCAAAGACGGTACAGCTCTGCCATACGCTGAACTGTATGAGCAGCGTCCTTACCTTAACCTCGTAGAATGGAGTGCAGCTGATGTGGATGCAGACTTCGGGCAATGCGGTCTGAACGGATCTCCCACCAAGGTGAAAACTATTCAGAACATTGTGTTCCAAGCTAAGGAAAGTCAGACTCTGACCAGCAGTGATGCTGATGTAGATGGATTGGTAAAAGAATTATTGGATAAGAAGATAATCGGCTAAAGATATGAGTAACAATGTATTTGTATATTGTGAGATTGAAGGCACAACTGTAGCCGAAGTATCTCAAGAGCTATTGACCAAAGGTCGTAAGCTCGCCAATCAACTGAATGTAGAGTTGCATGCCATCGTTGCAGGCACAGACATAAAAGGGAAGGTGGAAGACCAGATTCTGCCATACGGTGTTGACAAACTGTTCGTGTTTGACGCTCCTGGATTGTTCCCTTACACATCAGTTCCCCATACCGACATCTTGGTTAACCTCTTCAAGGAACAACAACCACAGATTGCCCTAATGGGTGCCACCGTGATAGGTCGTGACCTGGGGCCTCGTGTTTCTTCTTCACTGACAAGCGGTTTGACAGCCGACTGTACACAGTTGGAGATTGGTGACCACACCGATGCCAAGACTGGCACTGAGTACAAGAACCTACTTTATCAGATTCGTCCTGCCTTTGGTGGTAACATCGTAGCTACCATCGTGAACCCCGACCATCGCCCACAGATGGCAACCGTCCGTTCTGGTGTGATGCAGAAAGCTATCTATGAAGGTGCTTGCAAGAAAGAGGTAGTTTATCCTGAAGTGGGCAAATATGTTAGTCCAGAGGCTTTTGTCGTACAGGTTCTCGACCACCATGTAGAAGCTGCAAAGCATAACTTAAAGGGTGCCAAGATTGTGGTAGCTGGTGGTTATGGCATGGGTAGCAAGGAAGGTTTCGACATGCTGTTTGAACTGGCTAAGGTGCTGCATGGTGAGGTAGGTGCCAGCCGTGCTGCTGTTGATGCAGGTTTCTGTGACCACGACCGTCAGATTGGTCAGACTGGTGTAACAGTTCATCCAAAGGTATATATCGCCTGTGGCATTAGCGGACAGATTCAGCACATTGCCGGCATGCAGGATTCAGACATCATCATCTCTGTCAACAGTGACCCCGATGCTCCTATCAACAAGATAGCCGACTACGTGATTACTGGTACCGTAGAAGAAGTGGTTCCCAAGTTGATTAAGTATTACAAGCAAAATTCGAAGTAATTATGGCAAATTATTATACCGACTATCCAGAACTGAAATTCCATCTTGATCATCCATTGATGGAACGCATCGTGGAACTGAAGGAACGCGGCTATGCCGATAAGGATCAATTTGAAGATGCGCCTGTTGATTATAACGATGCTCTTGACAACTATGACAAAGTGCTTGAGATTGCAGGCGACATTGCTGCTAATGTGATTGAGCCCAATAGCGAGAGCGTGGATATTGAAGGTCCCCATTTGGTGAATGGACGCATGGTATATGCTGAGAAGACCAAAGAGAACCTGGCTACAACCATCAAGGCTGGCCTGAATGGAGTGCCAATGCCTCGTCGTTATGGTGGTTTAAACTTCCCCACCGTGCCCTACTCTATGGCTTCTGAGATTATTTCTGCAGCTGATGCAGGTTTCCAGAACATCTGGTCATTACAGGATTGCATCGAGACACTCTATGAGTTTGGCTCTGAGGAACAACGTCAGCGTTACATCCCTCGTGTATGCCAGGGTGAAACTATGTCAATGGACTTGACTGAGCCTGATGCAGGTTCCGACCTCCAGCGAGTGATGCTGAAGGCTACATATAGCGAAGAGGAAGGTTGCTGGTTGCTGAACGGTGTGAAGCGTTTCATTACTAATGGCGACTCTGACATCCATCTGGTGCTGGCTCGTTCTGAGGAAGGCACTCGTGATGGACGTGGTTTGTCTATGTTCATCTATGACAAGCGTCAAGGCGGTGTTACTGTTCGTCACATCGAACATAAGCTGGGTATTCACGGCTCACCCACTTGCGAGTTGGTTTACAAAAATGCTAAAGCAGAACTTTGCGGTGACCGCAAACTGGGTCTTATTAAATATGTGATGAGTCTGATGAATGGTGCCCGTTTAGGCATTGCCGCTCAGAGCACTGGTGTAAGCCAGGCTGCCTACAACGAGGCTTTGGCATACGCCAAGGACCGTAAGCAGTTCGACAAGGCCATTATAGAGTTCCCAGCTGTATATGAAATGCTGGCTCGCATGAAAGCCAAGCTCGATGCAGGTAGAAGTATCCTCTATATGACTTCCCGCTATGTGGATATCTATAAGGCTTTGAACGATATCAGCCGTGAGCGTAAGTTGACTCCAGAAGAACGTCAGGAGCAGAAGAAATATACCCGACTGGCTGATGCCTTCACCCCACTGGGTAAGGGTATGACTTCAGAGTATGCCAACCAGAACACCTACGACTGCATCCAGATTCATGGTGGTTCCGGTTTCATCATGGAGTATAAGGCACAGCGCCTGTACCGTGATGCCCGCATCCTCTCTATCTACGAGGGTACCACTCAGTTGCAGGTAGTGGCAGCTATCCGCTACGTCACCAATGGTACCTACTTAGATATTCTACGTGATTTTGAGAAGGAGACTGTTATAGACGAACTGAAGCCTTTACAAGAGCGCATCATCGAGATGACTAACAAGTTCGAAGCAGCTACCAACCTGGTGAAGGAAGCTGGCAATCAGGAGTTACTCGACATCCTGGCACGTAGCCTGTATGAGATGGCAGCTGTGAATGTGATGGCTAATCTCTTGCTGATGGATGCATCCCGTGCACCAGAGCTGTTCGCTAAGTCAGCAAAAGTGTATGTAAATTTGGTGGAATCAGAGGTTGAGAAGCACTTCAAGTTCATCAATAGCTTTAAAGCTGAGGATTTGGAAGCTTACAAACATTGACCATTGACCATTGACCATTGACCATTGACCATTGAAGATTGAAGATTGAACTATAAATAATAAAAGCTGCGAAAATCGCAGCTTTTATTATTATCCTAAGAACTCAAACTCTTTCGCTACCTCCTTCATCACCTCACTGATTTTGATGTGTTGCGGACAAATCTTCTCACACTTGTGGCACTCAATGCAATCGGAGGCTTTGCCGTGATTCTGAATTAGGTTGTTGTAATAAGCAACCTCTGTCACGAAGCCTTTTTTGCCAAAACGTCTCTTTGAATTGAAGAGTGAGAAAAATTCTGGAATGGCAATCTGCTTCGGACAACCCTTCACACAATAGCGGCAAGCCGTACAAGGAACAGCGATGCTGCTGTTAATAATCTCCGCAGCTTGCTTTGTCAATGCCAGTTGCTCCTCAGTCAACGGTTTGAAGTCCTGCATATACGAGGTATTGTCGTCCAACTGCTCATAACTTGACATACCCGAAAGCACCATCATCACCTGAGGCAAAGAGGCAGCAAAGCGTACCGCCCAAGAAGCCACCGATAAATCGGGTTCCGATTGCTTGAACATTGCCTTCACTTCATCGGGAACATTAATCAGCATACCTCCCTTAATGGGCTCCATTACCACCACAGGCTTATTGTGCTTGCAAATCACCTCGTAGCATTTACCCGACTGGATGCTGTCACTATCCCAATCCACATAATTCAGCTGAATCTGCACCAGTTCGATTTCTGGATGCTCCGTCAGAATCCTGTCCAACAACTCGGCACTATCGTGAAACGAGATACCCATGTGCCTGATTTTTCCTTCCGCTTTCAACTGCTGAAGATACTCGAAGCTGTGCAGCTTCACGGCATTCTTGTAAGTGTTCTCGTTCAGCGAATGCACTAAGTAATAGTCGAAATAATCCACACCCACCTTCTGCAACTGTCGTTCAAATGTCTGTTGCTGGTTCTTCTCCGAATTAAGCATCATGATGGGCAACTTGGAGGTAATCGTATAGCTGTTTCGTGGGTAACGACTCACCAACACCTCCTTCAGCACCTCTTCACTTTGGAAATTGTGGTACATCCATGCTGTGTCAAAATAGGTGAAGCCTCTCTCCAAGAAGGTGTCCACCATGCGTTTCAGCTGTTCCTTGTCAAAACTTGTCTGGTCTGCCGGGTTTAGTAGCGGCAACCTCATACATCCGAATCCTAGTTTCTTTGCCATAACTTCGTCTGGTTTTATTGTTACTTCGCAAAGATACAAAAAAAACAGAAATAAAAAAAAGAGACGGAGCCTATTTAAACTCCGTCTCTTTAAATATATATTAGGTGTGAGTGATGTTTACATCATGCCGCCACCCATGCCGCCGCCCATACCGCCAGCCGGCATTGGAGGCAGGTCTTCTTTCTTCTCGCTGATCACACACTCAGTAGTCAGGAACATACCAGCGATAGAAGCAGCGTTCTCAAGAGCTACGCGGGTAACCTTAGCTGGGTCAACCACACCGGCAGCATGCAGATTCTCGAACACATCGGTACGAGCGTTGTAGCCATAGTCAGCCTTGCCCTCGCGTACCTTCTGAACGATTACAGCACCTTCCTTACCTGCGTTCTCGCAAATCTGACGCAGAGGCTCCTCGATAGCACGCTTAACGATTTCGATACCAGTGGTCTCATCGTCATTAGCGCCCTTCATACCAACCAGAGCTTCCTGAGCACGAATGTAAGCCACACCACCACCAGGAACGATACCTTCCTCGATAGCAGCACGGGTTGCACGCAAAGCGTCGTCCACGCGATCCTTCTTCTCCTTCATCTCAACCTCAGAAGCAGCACCCACATACAGAACAGCTACACCACCAGCCATCTTAGCCAGACGTTCCTGCAGCTTCTCCATGTCATACTGACTCTTGGTGTTTTCCATCTGCAACTTGATCTGCTCGATACGAGCCTGAATAGCCTCAGAGTCGCCGCCACCGCTAACGATAGTGGTGTTGTCCTTGTTCACGGTCACCTTCTCAGCCTGACCCAGCATGTCAACTGTAGTCTTGTCGAGTGTCAGACCCTTCTCCTCGCTGATAACAACACCGCCAGTCAGGATAGCGATATCCTCCAGCAGGTCCTTACGACGCTCGCCGAAACCAGGAGCCTTCACAGCACAAATCTTCAGCTGGCTGCGCAGACGGTTTACTACCAACATAGCCAAAGCCTCGCTATCTACATCCTCAGCAATTACCAACAGAGGACGGCCAGTCTGAACAGCTGGTTCCAAGATAGGCAGGAAATCCTTCAGGTTAGAGATCTTCTTATCATAGATCAGGATGAGCGGATTCTCCATCACGCACTCCATCTTCTCAGTATCTGTTACGAAATAAGGTGACAGATAGCCACGATCGAACTGCATACCTTCTACTACACCGATGGTAGTATCAGTACCCTTAGCCTCTTCGATGGTGATAACGCCATCCTTAGAAACCTTACGCATAGCGTCGGCAATCAGCTTGCCGATCTCAGGATCGTTGTTAGCTGATACAGCTGCAACCTGCTCAACCTTGTCGTAGTCGCTACCCACCTTCTCAGCCTGGTTCTGGATAGCCTCAACCACCTTAGCCACAGCCTTGTCGATACCACGTTTGATGTCGATAGGACTTGCGCCAGCGGTTACGTTCTTCAGACCTTCAGCCACGATAGCCTGTGCCAATACAGTAGCGGTAGTGGTACCATCACCGGCAGCATCGCCAGTCTTGCTTGCCACTTCCTTCACCAGCTGAGCACCAGTGTTCTGCATATTGTCTGCCAACTCAATCTCTTTAGCAACGGTTACACCATCCTTGGTAATCTGAGGAGCACCAAACTTCTTTTCAATCACAACATTGCGGCCTTTAGGACCCAGTGTCACCTTCACGGCATTTGCCAGTGTGTCGATACCCTTCTTCAACTGATCGCGGGCTTCGATATTGAATTTAATTTCTTTTGCCATTTTTGTTTTCTCCTTTGTTTAATTATTCAACAACTGCCAAAACATCGCTCTGGCGCATAATCAGATACTTTGCACCATCGCACTCCAGTTCTGTTCCTGCGTACTTACCGTAGAGCACCTTGTCACCTACCTTCAGTACCATTTCTTCATCCTTTGTACCGTTGCCCACTGCAACAACTTCGCCCTTAACAGGCTTTTCCTTCGCTGTGTCTGGGATATACAGACCAGTAGAAGTTCTTTCTTCAGCAGCTTCTGGTAATACCAGAACCCTGTCTGCCATTGGTTTTACTGTCATAATTTCTATTAGTTTTTATTTGTTATTCAATTTTGCCTGCAAAGGTACGAAAAACGTGCCAAACCACCAAACATAATAAAAGGAATGTGGTAAGTTGAATATTTGGCAGAGGGGCGTGACAGTTTGTCACATTCAGAAAGCATACCTCAGCTTTCTCCAGCACTCGTGACTTATCACCCTATCTCAGTAATATTTTTAGCTTCAACCCATATTTTTTTGGGTATAAATGCAACGTTTTTATTAATTTATTTGTAACTTTACGGCGAATGTACATCATTACGTAATAAAATTTAAATTTAAATACCATGAATAGAGACGAACAATTTGTCATTACCATTAACCGTGAGCTGGGTTCGGGCGGACGCAGCGTGGGTAAAAAATTAGCTGACAGGCTGGAAGTAAAGTTTTACGACAAGGCTGTTCTCAAAGCATTGAAAGAAAAGTATCACCTCACTACAGAGGAGATTGAGAAGCTGAAAGGTCAGAAAGAAGGCTGGTGGGCAGAGTTCCAACGCCGTGTGGTTCCTTTTGCTGAAGTTGAGCCCAACTCTAGAATTGATGACTCCGAGATTATCACCACCGAAGAGGTGTTCAATACAGAGAAGGAGATTATCAAAGGTATCACTGCCAATCAATCTTGCGTTATCACAGGACGAAGTGCATTTTTCGTACTGAAAGACCACCCCAACCACCTGAGCGTTCTTATTCAGGCACCGTTGGAACAGCGTATTAAGCGTGTGATGCAGAGGCAACAGTTGAATCGCGAAGGAGCCATCAAGGCCATCAAGCTGGTGGATGAGCGTCGTGAGAATTATGTGAAGAAATTCTGTGGCACCTCTCGCTACGACACCCGCAACTACGACTTGGTGATTTCTATGGAGCACCTGAAAGAAGAAGATGCGGTAGATATCATCATGGATTATGTATATCGTCAGTCGAAGTAATGACACGATAGTAGTAACAAGCCAAAAGCCCCGAAAATCGGGGCTTTTGTGTTATTCTGCCATAACGACCTCCGATATTCCATTCGCATTGAAGGCTTCCACACTGAAGAAATATGGAGTATCAGCATTCAGGCTCCTCAGCAGCAACTCATGCTGGCCATATACAAGCCAAGAATTATACATCTTATCTGGAGCGATACCCCATCGTATATTATAACCCTGTGCCCCAGGCACCTCATCCCAAGTCAGCATCGCTTCTCTCCCATCGGAAGCTACCACCGCTTGAAAACCAGTAACGGCACTTGGCGGCTCGCCACTACCTTTACCAAACACCCTGATTTCGGAAATCGCAAGATTGTCAGAGGGCACTTTGACGTTGTTATAGCGGATGTAGCGTGCCTGTACAGGCTTCTGTAACTGGATATAAGCATTCGGTGCGTCTATATCACTTTGGCTTCTGTCCTCTATCACCTGCCAGTCAGAACTGTCAATGGAAGCCTCGATGGTAAAGCGATGACAAAGCCCTGGCAGTCTGCCATAAAGGTTGGCTTGGTGGTCATAGTAGTTAATCTGCAAGGCATGCACTGTAGCCTGATCCTCCAAGTCAATCATCACCCACTCCTGCTCCGTATTTGTCTGTGCCAGCCAATAGGTCTTGCTATTCTCGTCTGTCAGGTTCTCTGCATGGAAGTTAGGCGATGTCTGTGGCCTGTTCCATTCGTCGAAGCCTTCCGCCTGTGCAGCCTGTCCCTCTTGTTGCGAAGAAACCGTCACTGGCTTGTGATACGAAAGCAGCATCCACCCTGTGAAGGCACCTTTCAACTCTTTCTCCGATGGTGCATAATGCGGATAGTCGCCATAGGAATTGTCGCTGTAAAGCATGCCGTCGGCATCGAAGAAGGCAGGCATCATGCAGATGCGTCTTTCCCAATTAACAGTGGCAGAGAGCGACATAGTGCCAAAGTGCCACCATGTATCATTGGTAAAGCGGACGATGCTGCCGTGTCCCGCTCCGTTGATGAAACCTCCAGGTTTGTAGAACACAGGGTTATGCGACTGATAGGTGTATGGACCGAGGGGTGCATCAGCTACATACACCCCATCACCATACACATTGAACTCAGTGCCTGGTGCACCATAAAGCATATAGTATTTCCCTTGGTTTTTTGTCAGCCAAGCCCCCTCTATGTAGGCAGCGATGCGGTTGTCGCTATGGTTCTCGCCAAAACGCTCCCAACCATGACGCAGACTGTCGGTCTGAAACAAAGGCACTACAGGTCCGTCAACCAAGAAACGATTCTCTCGGTTCAGCCTCATCCCCCTGATAGGCAGGTCGTTCGATGAGCCCCAGAACATATAAGCCTGCCCGTCATCGTCTATGAACAGGTCGGGGTCTTGCAGGTTTGATAGGATGGCAGGTACTGTGTGCCAAATGCCCTCCTTCGGGTCTTCTGTATAGAGTATGCTCATATTGCCCGAAGGGTCACCGGTCACATATAGCAGCGAGTCTTTGTAGTTGTGGGCAGCAGGAGCGTTCGACCCCTGTGGATACCAGGTACTTTTGGATGTCATAAACTCCCAGTGCTGCAAGTCTTTGGAGTGCCAATAACCCATCGACCGAGTGACAAACATATAATATTCGCCTTTGAACTGAACCACAGCAGGGTCAGCACCAGAGCGATATGACAGGTTTCTGTCAGAATTATAAATCATATAGGTATAATCCAGATCTATGGGATTGCAATAGGTCATGGTGCTCTGCTCAACGCTGGTTCCACAGGCTGAAAAAGTCAGGATGCCTACTACTAAGGTGAATAGTGCTCGCATAATACTATATATCCTCCACTTTCTTGCTTTCGTTTATTATGTTCAAAAATACAACAAACCTATCAGATGTAGATGAATGATGTACCCCCTTTATTCTTTTGCAACACTTTATAGGATTGTTAGACTAATTCGGCGTCCCAAGCCATTAAATATCCTGAAAAGGGTGCTTAGCTGTATGTCAGCATGACCATTCTCAATTTTAGATATATAACTTTTCTTGGTACCTATTCTGTCAGCAAGCTCTTGTTGAGTCAAGCCAGCCAGCTTCCGTTGTTCTTTCAAACACTCGGCAAGAACAAATGTTTCTGCATCTATTTCGAACTTATCGCGAGCCTCAGTGCCGGTTTTACCATATTCAGCATCCAGCAATTCATCAAATGATGAACAATTCAATATCTTCTTTTCTTTAGCAGTCTTCATTGTTAACCCTCCTTTTTGTTTTTAAAATACTCGCACATCAAAGTTTCGGCTTTTTCTATTTCTGCCTTTGGCGTCTTCTGCGTCTTCTTTGCAAAACCATTGAACAGCACAACTACAGCTCCTTTGTCATTACAACAAAATATTCTGTAAATGTCACTGCCTACTTCAATACGAATTTCATACAAACCAGCCGTCCCTGTAATATGTTTAAGGAATTTGGCAGGAATTATTCTTTGTGTCTGAATTAGTTTCAGTACATAATTAATCTTTGTACGCACATTTTCATCTTGTTGCAGGTAGAACTCTTGAAAATATGACTTGTAAAAGATGATATTCCTACTCTTTTCCATAATTGTTATGAATGATAAATCATGCTGCAAAGTTAATCAATTAATGAACATTACCAAAATAAAAGTACTTTTTTTTACTAAGACTTGTATTTGCAAGATAGATTAAATGCTTCAACAAAGTAAATGACAGAAAAGGAAATAATACTTTTGCCCTGTCATGGCAAAAAGTATTTTAATAAACATATAACCAGAGTATTGCCCCAGTCTGTTTGGCCCTGCCGCTTCGGGGTGCAAATCACCACAAAAAGTTTACACGGTTTTAGTTACATAGTTACACTATGCTGGTTAATTGCTTGATACTTATTGGCTTTAGGTAAGTGTAACTTCTCTTCGAAGTTACACTGCTTTTGCAAGCACCAAAACAACTTGTTTTGGTGCGAAAGATTACTATCCGACACCTTGCTGGAAGCAAGCAGATGATACCAAAACAAGTTGTTTTGGTGTGTCACAATACTTATCTCTCATGAGGGGAACATAGTCTTAACTTTGGTGCTATCCTATGTTACCCCTCTGAACAAGCTTTATTTGCCAATATTGTGTAAACACTTTATGGTAACATCAAGGATACATAGGACCTGTAGCCGGCTTAACAAGACGAAGAGCGCGATATTCTGACATTCCTGTCGAGGAAGAAATGTCACCTCGCATATCCGTATTAGTACTCAAGTAGTATCCACCCTTACTATTATCAACAAACGTAATTGTCCAATAATAACCTTCATGTGTTGGTCCTAAATCATTCCAACCCTCATTTGGTTGCACAGTACGGTAAAAACCTGAGCAACATATAAAGATACACTGGGCATCCATGAACTTCTTAAAATCTGTATCATAAGCCAAGACATTATCACTATACTTAGAATTAGCTCCAAGTTTTGTAAGATTAACATCAATTACAGCGCCATCTCTCAGCAACATAACTCCATAATAATTCACCCCATCTTTGACAACTGTAACATTTGCAAACGCTCCTGGTGTATCCAGAACAGTATCCCCAACTCTGATTTCAGTTTTGGGTGTACCGTTAAAGATGACATCCCACATACCGCCGGTACCACCTGAAGGGATAATCCAGCCACGAGGAAGCTTATCATTATCCGGATCGATGTCTTGACCATCAGATCCCAAATCTTGCCTTAAGTCAGACCACTTGAAATAATATTTATTCAAGCTTTCGTTATTACCAAAATAGGTATAGAGTTCAAATTGATCGAAGTTTTCACCATCACGCTCATTGGTAAGTCCATAGTTGCCATTTCCGTCTCTATAAAGGATACCTGGAGAAACCCAATACCCACGGAATGACATATCCATGGTACTGCGACAATTAACTGTTGCTGTTGCAGAAGCAGAAACACCGTCTCCTACATAAGCGGCATCGACTGATGCGGTTATGGTGGAAGAACCTTCAGCAACACCTGTTGCTTGGGTAGAATTGCCTGTAGCCGCAGAAATAGTGACATAATCTGTCGAGCCAGAAACCCATGAGATTGCAGGTAAAGTACTGATTGTACCAAAGTTAGTATGGGTTAATGCAGCTGTCAATGTAGTCTTACCGCCAATACCTACATTGGAAGTAGCCGACGTAACAGAAATACCCGTAATCTCATTCACATTGATGTCATAAGAAGCAGTTGCCGAACCATCCACGCCTTCCTTTGTCGCAGTTACAGTAATCTTTGCCGTACCAGATACGCCTGTAAGGGCTACAGCTCCGTCATCATCTACTGTAGCGACAGAAGTGTTATCAGAGCCCCAACTTAATGTTACACCGCTTAAAGCAGTACCGTCGGTACCCACAACATTAACATCTGGGACTGCCAAAGATGCTTGGCCCTTCCATACCATAACATTGGTCAAAGAATTACCATTGCTGGTCAACTGAACAGAGCCAAAGGAAACAATGTTTTGAGGAAGGTTAACACTACTGTCAGCAGTACTTTCATCCCATTCAGCCACAGTAGCATCGAACTTCACGCTGCCCATACCCAGATGCAAGGTGAGGTTATACTGTTTGCCAGCCTCCAACTTATTACTCGTTCCGAAAGAGATCGCTTTGGTAATCTTGTTCTCAACACTCGTTCCGTGGGTTTCGCCATCAGACAGTTTTGTAGTCAGATTAGGATTCTTTGTCTCCACATCATAGACAATCGTCACATTCAACGGCTGACCTGAAGGAATGACATACAAAGGTGCTGTAGCTGTGGCACCAGCGCCAAACAAGTTCACGGCAGCATTGGTGACACCTGATGTGGGAGTTCCACTGTAAGGCTGGGACTGTACTACAACTGGATTCAAACCCAGAGGGGATTCGTTAGCAGACTCACTCTGCCCTTCCTTGCCGTTGGTGCGACCATCAAAGACGGTAACTGAGCCACCGTCAATGTAGTTGGCTCCTGCCAGGTCATACCAAGTGGCTTTGGTGCTATTCAGGTTGAAAGAGCCTTTCGTAACAAAACCTTCAAAAGTCACTGAACGCACATAGATCTTTGTATTGGCATCCAAAGCATTGTTGCCAGGTGTTGACTCATCAATCATCGCATCAATCTGCACATTCAATGCAGCTAAGGCGTGATTGAACTGCATATTTACAACATCAGTAACAGATGGTTTAACCATATTGGTCTGTGGTACGGCCCAACTGAAATCCACTTGCTTGGCAGGATCCATATCCACATAGTATTTTACCCAGGGGTCGCCTACTGCACCATTCCTACTCAAGCCAACAATACCAGATGCGCGATCTCCTGTCACGGCACCAGTACTGGGCGTTACATCCACATAAGGAGCGTAAGCGAAGAATGACAAGCGGTCAACGCCTTCGCTTACAGCATTCGCACCCGTCTCATTTGGCCAGTATCGTACTGGCTCGTATGCCCAGGCACTACCATTATGTGTAACTTTTATTATACATGAAGTTTGGCTGATAGATGGGACTATACATGTCGTCATCGGTATAATAGGCGATGACGCCAAAACCCTTCTCCTGCAGGTTAATCTGACCTGCAGTAGCACCAGAAGTCACCAATACGCCAGGGTCTCCAGCTCGTGTAGTGGCACGATTCACATACGCACCGAACAGAACGGGCTGCTTGGCAACTGTCTCCGTATTGTTCTTGGCAGAACTTACAGGATTAGCAGGACTATCCACTAATTCCGAGTCTTTTGCACAGCCAGTCAATGCTGCAGCAAGTGCTACCATCCATAAACAGTTACTTTTCATCATAAGTCTATTTAGTTTGAGATCCAGTCAACTGCTACTTTTTTGCCTTTTCAATAGCAAGTGTAAATGCAGCGTTTTTACAACTTAATATATTGAGGAGCGAGACATTACTATGTTGATGCCTTGAAATATACTAATGTGAGGGCAGAGAGATTATTAATATGTAGGCAGAGCTATTGCTAATAGGTGGGCAGAGCTATTACTAATAGGTGGGCAGAGCTTTCAGCGCGGTATGTAAATGCCAGGTACCTATGATCTATCGTCAACAGGACCTATCTGACAAACTACTATGAGATGATACGGACTTGCCCTCACATCAAATTACTTCTTCAGTAGATTAGGTAAGAACGCAACAAACCAATCTAAGATGAATCCTCATAGATCATCAGTAATAGCTAAGCATAGGTTAGCGGGTTGTAACCCTATGGTTAAGCAATGCTTAACCATAGGGTTAAGAGGCGTAAATTTAAGACAAGGGATGCAGCGACAACGAATTTAACTTTTCCATAGTCTTTAGTGCGTCTAACAACATAATCCCATTCATAATATGGAGACGTATTGTGAATACGTGTTGGGAATCTCCAACTCACTCCACATAACAAGGTCTCTGTTACTGAGTTTCCATCAAATTCTGGATAATTAAACCATACTCGCTTTGAAGAAAATAGCCCAATTACTTGAAGCAAATGGCTTGATTAGTTGAAGTAATTGCTCCAATTACTTGAAGCGAAGTAAGCATGTACAAAGATAATACACTGCCACAAATGATACAATGTGTATTTCTACAGATGCTTAGGATATAATAAAATGGGAGGCTCCTTATCAAGGATGCCTCCCATTTTGATTTATTCGTTATCAGTTTATAAAGATCTCATTACGCTAACAATTGTTTAATTCTTATCGCGGACTAATCGCACTGAATTACCAAGTCTAAACAAATTATTGTTATTTCTTGAAGTAATAACAGTTCCTGTACTACCAAATTCCAAAGTGCCACCTCTACCCGATATCACTGTACCTGACCAATAATGACCTTGATTTAAATAATCCAACGAAGTGCCACTTCTAACATGTGCAGCAGGAAGGAACACGCATCCAGCATCTTCAAACTCTGACCATTTCTCAGCGTCAAAAATATTACTGCTATAGCCACCATTTGAATCATTTCCATATATTATGGTTCTGTATAACGATCCATCCCAGTTATCCGGGAACAATATTAATCCTTTCACACCCACAACGGTAGCGCCAGCAAACAATTTTTTGATTTGCGTATAATCCGCTCTTGTATATACACGCCCCTCTCTTGCTATTATGTATGCCCATTCATCAGATGTGAAAAGACGCCATTTATAATCACCACCATTTGTTATCTTCTCATTGGAACTACCCGATGCACTATGATATACGCCCCAGTCATAATCGGTATCAGATAATGAGCCGCTATAATAATTACTACTAGTTGTGGTGGTCATCCATGGATTTTTGCCATTAAAACCGCTTGTACCCCATCCGAAAAGGTCACGAGCCACATCCTTATCAGCTGACGTATTGTATTTTGTATAGCCAGAAACAGTCACATTACCTTTATAACTCGTACCTTCAGGTCCATCACCCATAAAATCATATTGATTTTCTGCGAAGCGCCATGTTCCTGGACCGTCAGCATTGCCGAGATACTGCAGGTTTCCTGGGGCAAAAATGACCTTCTTGCCGTCTGCATTGACAGAGAATTCTCCAGGGGGGAAGGGGACTTTTACTGTTATCTTGGTACCATGTGCTTGCTGGGCCGAATATGCGAAAGCGGTGGTCATGGTAAAAGTAACAGTTCCAGCTGTCAGCGCATCGTAAGCGGTGACGGTGATGTTTGAATAGGAACCCGTAGGAAGCGGGATATTCAAGTCCATATTGGTTTCGCCAAGTACGGCATCGGTTGTTCCATCCTTGGTAATTGTGATGATATCGTGGTCAGCGTCAGCAGTTGTGGCAATGACAGAAGTGCCGGGAGTTACATCCGCAGCAATGGAGAAATCACCCCAAACTTTTTTGCCATCGAAATCAATTTCCAGACGCTTGGTAGTTGCAGGGAGATTGCTCACCTTCAGGCGCAACAGGCCACAGAGCTGATAAAAATCCCATGAATCGCCAGTGTTGGTAGCAATCATCGGGCAAGGTGTTCTTGTGCCAGTCACTTGATCAAGCTTATAACTACCAGGAAGTGTCACGTCAAGTGTAGAACCGCTCTGACCATAGTTTGCTGCATTCTTACTAACAATAGTACTCGGGAAAACAGCAAACGCATCACGGGTATAACCCATTTGATAAGCTACAGTAAAAGATGCAGTAGAGGAATCATCACCATCAACAGTAGCGCCCGATCCTCCTTCTTCAGAGGTGAATACATACTCGTGATTATCATCCTTTGATACGTGAACAGCGATATGATCATCCCCTGCTGTCCATGAGAATGCCCCGCCGTCATCTGCAATGGCAGCCCTTGTAATCGTTGAAGAACTACTTCTGGCAGATATAGTTTCTATTATCATTTTTACCTCAGGAGTATCTGCAGGAAGCGCTCCATTATCCTGGAGAAAAGCACTCTCATCTTTAGTACAAGCTGCAGCTACAGTAGCCAGCATAGCAAAATAAAGGTATATCTTTTTCATCTTCAATTCATTTTAAAAGGTTAGTTATCCCAAGTATAGTTCTGACCTGTTGCGCTGTTCGTAGTAGCAGGAACGGCTAACACGTTGATAACAGCAGAAGCCGGATCTAATGATGTATAGGTACTACCAGGAGTAAATGTAGCTGTTGTAGAATCAATTACATCTGAAGCCGTTACAGTATATGTATATGTTGTTGTGCCACTATTCGTAGCCTTTACAGGATCGCCAAGCGTAACAACACCATCTACACTGAAGTTATATTCCAGATTTGCAGGCAAATCAGCATTGGTAGTATGCGTAAGCGTCACAGTCAACGATGAAGTCGTACCCTTAATCATGTTAAGTGGCGACGGATCGATAGAGATGCCTGTTACAGCATTGACATTAAATGGATAGGACGCAGTCTTAGAAGTACCATTATAAGTTGCCTTTACCGTAATGGTAGTCGTTCCCGGTCCAACAGGAGTTACTTCTCCTGTGGAAGGATTAACGGTAGCTACATTCTCATCGCTCGAAGACCATTCAATTGTCACTCCATCTGTCAATTCATTGCCTTCTATATCCTTAACAACGACTGTCGGCATAGGGATGTTTGTATCGTTAATCCAACTTGTAATATTAGTAAAATTATTACCATCCAACGTCATAGCAACTGAGCCAATGCCAACCAGATTCTCAGGCAAGCCGGCTTCACCAGCAGCAGTACTTTCATCCCATTCAGCCACAGTAGCATCAAACTTCACACTGGTCATACCCAGATGCAAGGTGAGCTTATACAGCTTTCCTGCCTCCAACTTATTACTCGTTCCAAAAGAAATAGTCTTCGTAATCTTGTTCTCCACACTCGTTCCGTGGGTTACACCATCAGACAGATAGTTTGATAGCTCATCAGTAGCCGTTTCCACATCATAGACGATAGTAACGGTTAAAGGCTGACCTGAAGGAATGACATAGATAGGAGCGTCAGCTGTTGTACCGGCAAACAAGTTCACTGCAATATTGGTGACACCTGCAGTTGGTGTTCCACTGTAAGGCTGAGACTGTACAACAACAGGATTCAAGCCCAGAGGTGATTCGTTAGCCGACTCACTCTGTCCTTCCTTGCCGTTAGTGCGACCATCATATACAGTTACAGAACCACCATCGATATAATTGGCTCCTGCCAGGTCATACCAAGTCGCCTTTGTGCTATTCAGGTTAAAAGAACCTTTTGTCACAAGACCTTCAAATGTAACCGAGCGGACATATATCTTTGTATTGGCATCTAATGCATTGTTGACAGGAGTCGACTCGTCAACCGCAGCATCCACCTGCACATTCAGAGCTGCCAAGGCATGATTGAACTGCATATTAACAACATCAGAAACAGTTGGCTTTACCATATCAATCTGTGGTACGGCCCAGCTGAAATCTACTTGATTGGAAGGATCAAGACTTGCATAATACTTCACGAATGGGTCACCTACCGCACCATTTCTGCTCAAGCCAACAATACCCGAAGTGTCATCTCCTGTCACGATACCAGTACTTGGAGTAACATCCACATATGGAGCATAAGCAAAGAATGACAAGCGGTCAACTCCCTCACTTACTGCATTCTCACCCGTTTCATTTGGCCAGTACTGTACAGGTTCGTATGCCCAAGCACTACCATTATGTGTAACTTTGGTGTTATACATGAAGTTAGGCTGATAGATGGGACTATACATGTCATCATCAGTATAATAGGCAATCACGCCAAAACCTTTGTCCTGCAGGTTGATTTGACCCACAGTAGCACCTGAAGTCACCAATACTCCAGGATCACCTGCACGAGTGGTGGCACGATTCACATATGCACCAAACTGTACGGGCTGCTTAGCAACCTCCGTACCAGTCTTGCTCTTTTCTGGGATATCGGTGGTGACATCCGATTCGCCAGAGCAAGCTACCATCATCGAGGCAAGTACTGCCATCCATAAATAGTTCTTTTTCATCATAAGTCTATCTTCATTTTTTATTATTCATTATCAATCATCCACCTCACGAAAGCTTCACAAACATCTCAAATTGACCAGAAATGTTATTTATCTCAGATACATGTATCAATAATGATACGTGGGTGCTGGTCCTGTTGCCTCTTTCACGAGACGAACAGGGTTATAATCACCTCTCCATCCTTCATTGTTAGATGTAGCTCCATGTATTACACCGCTTCCACTAAACCCTAAATAATAGCTCAAATGTGTCGCATCTCTATAAGTTGATGACCAATAATAGCCATTCTGATATGACGTATTTAAATCTCTCCAACTATTAAATGTAGCATCAAAATGTCCTGAACTAGAAATAAAAAGGCAATCTTCGTCCAAAAATTTCTTTAAATCTGCATAAGTCAACACATTATCATCATACTTAGAATTATGGCCAATCGATGTGAGATCGAAATCAACAACTGCTCCATCACGAAGCAACAATACACCACGATAAGTATTCGTTCCATCATTAACTGTAACATATGCAAAAGGCTCAGGGCGACTGGTGTTGTTTACATTCGTATCTAAAATAGTACTACCAATTTTGATTTGCGTTTTTGGTGTACCACTGAAGATAACATCCCATATTTGGCCAAGACCACCTGTAGGGAAAATCCAATCTCCAGGCAATTTATCACTATCAGAATCAATATTATTACCATCAGCTCCCAATTCATCTCGCAAGTCAGACCATTTGAAATAATACTTATTCTTGTTATCATTATTGCTATAATAACTATAGAGTTCGAATTGATCAAAGTTATCTCCATCACGCTCATTTGTTAGTCCATAGTTGCCACTCCCGTCTCTATAAAGGATGCCTGGAGAAACCCAGTATCCACGGAATGCCATACTTAATGTACTGCAACAATTAACAACTCCTGATGCAGAATTTGAAACACCATCTTGCATATAAGCCGCATCAACAGATGCAGTAATGGTGGAAGAACCATCAGCAACACCTGTTGCTTGGGTAGATATGCCTGAAGCAGCAGAAATGGTAACATATTCTGTTGAGCCAGAAACCCATGAAATAGTGGGTAAAGTACCGACTGTACCTAAGTTAGTATGGGTTAATGAAGCTGTCAATGTAACCTTACCGTTAATAGCTATATTGGAAGTAGCTGGCGTAACAGAAATACCCGTAACCTCATTCACATAAACATCATAGGAAGCGGTAGCCGAACCATCCATGCCTTCCTTCGTCGCAGTTACTGTAACCTTTGCCGTACCAGAAACACCAGTCAGGGCCACAGCTCCGTCATCACCAACTGTAGCGACAGAAGCGTTATCAGAATCCCAGCTTAATGTGACTCCGCTCAAAGGAATACCATCAGTACCCACAACATTAACATCAGGAGCATTAAGAGATGATTGATTCTTCCATACTGTTACAGCTGTCAATGGGTTACCATTGCTGGTCAACTCAACAGAGCCTAAGGAAACAATGTTTTCTGGAAGGTCAACACCACTACCAGCTGTGCTTTCATCCCATTCAGATACTGTAGCATCAAACTTCACGCTGGTCATACCCAGATGCAGGGTAAGATTATATTTCTTGCCAGCTTCCAGCTTCGTAGAAGTTCCGAAAGAAATAGCTTTGGTTATCTTGTTCTCTACGCTGGTGCCATGAGTTTCGCCATCAGACAGATAAGTGACTAATTTGTCGTTTTGTGTCTCCACGTCATAAACAATAGTCACATTCAGAGGCTGACCAGAAGGAATGACATAGATAGGAGCTGTTGCCGTTGCATTGTCAAACAAGTTCACAGCTGTTGGAGTGACACCAGCAGTTGGAGTACCACTATAAGGTTGTGACTGAACGACAACGGGATTCAAGCCTTGAGGAGCTTCGTTAGCCGACTCACTCTGTCCTTCCTTTCCATTAGTGCGACCATCAAATACAGTTACAGATCCACCATCAATGTAATTGGCTCCCGCCAAATCGTACCAAGTAGCCTTGTCGGTATTCAGGTTGAAGGCACCTTTGGTAACAAAACCTTCGAAAGTAACGGAACGTACATAGATTCTTGTATTGGCATCCAGAGTACCACCTGGGGCTGACTGATCTATCGCTGCATCAATCTGCACATTCAGTGCAGCTAAAGCATGATTGAATGCAAACTCCACTTTCTCGTTTACTCCCTGTTTGGTCATGTCAATAATTGGTTTGCCTGTAGTTTTATCAACGCCCCAGCAGAAATCCACCTGCTTGGAGGGATCGAGGCTTGAATAATATTTCACCAATGGGTCGCCCGTAGCAGCATTGCGACTCAAGCCCACAATACCATAAGTATTATCCCCTGTTACAATACCTGTAGAAGGAGTAACTTGAACATGTGGGGCATAGGCAAAGAAACTCAGGCGGTCAACACCCTCGCTTGAAGCATCAGCACCAAACTCATTGGGCCAGTAGCGCATGGGGGCATATGTCCAGGCTTTAGCCGCCGCATCATACGTAACTTGAGTGTTATACATGAAATTCGGTTGATAGATAGGGCTGTATAAGTCATCGTCTGTGTAATAGGCAAACACACCAAAACCTTTGTCCTGCAGATTGATTTGACCTGCAGTAGCACCTGAAGTCACCAATACTCCAGGGTCACCCGCACGTGTGGTGGCACGATTCACATACGCACCGAACAAAACGGGTTGCTTGGCAACTGTCTCCGTATTGTTCTTCACGGCTTTGGCAGAGTCAGCTGCCATTTCCGAATCTTTTGCACAGCCAACTAACGCTGTCGCAAGAGCTAACATTATCAAATACTTTCTGTTCATATAGTTGTTTTTTTGTTTTCTTATTATAACTATAAATATATCTTATTCGTCATCTTCAAGGTACCATCTTCTTTACCAAATGTACAGGTCTATATTCACCATAATCATTATCACCATTATAACCATCACCAGTACCATAATCAACATTAACTACAAAATAATAAGGTGAATTTGAATCTATATCATAAATACCACTCCAGTATTGTCCATGATCATCAGCCCAAGAATCTGGAAGATAGTCCCACTTCGTTGTCGTTGCATTATTAACATAATATCCGGAACAAGAGATGAAAAGACAACCATGAACAGTGACTAACTCATTAAACTCTTCCATATCAAGCTCATTATCATCATAACCAGATAAATAATCCTCTCCCAATGTGCTTTCATCAAGGAGTCCCTCTGGTATGGTTGTTCCATCACGAAGAATCAACACTCCATGATAATCGGTATTATTATATGTAACAGTAACAAGTGCCCATGCTTTACAGTACTCATTTGTTCCAATGGTGGTATTGCCAACAACTATTTGCTGTAAAGGAGCACCTTCTAATATCGCTTCCCATTCTCCACTATATACATAATCATCAATGTCATCATCAAATAAATAACTTCCTGATGGCATCGTCCAACGTCCACCACCTGGATAAGCAGGAAGTTTTTCGCTATTGGCTTCAATGTCATCACCATTTGCCCCTAATTCAGTACGCAAGGTAAACCAATCATGATAATATTTATCAATGCTCTCGCTTTTTCCATAATAATCGTACAGTTCAAACGGATTGGAGCCGTCTGTTAAGGAATAAGTAACATTTGAACCATCAATAGACCGCACCAAAATACCCTTCGAAATATCATATCCTCTATAATAACCAACTGTTGGTGTAGGAGTAGGATCAGGAGTCGTACTGCTATTGATAGGCATGTCAGCATTAGCAGAAGAGCCAGCATCCCAATCAGAGATGGAGGCATCAAACTTCAAGCTCTGCATACCAAGGTGTAGCTTAACCGTATATTTTTTACCAGCTTCCAACCTAAGGTTTTCGCCTGCATTTAGGGTAATGGTCTTTGTGATTTTGTTTTCAATGCTGGAGCCATGTGTCACACCGTCAGACAAATAGCCAGGCAGTTTATCCACTTGTGTCTCCACATCATAAACGATTGTCAGCTTCAATGGCTGTCCCGTTGGGATGACATAGATAGGAGCATCTATTGCTGTATTGTCGAATAGGTTAACAGCATCTTTGGTAACACCTGAAGGCAAATCTGAATCACCATAGCGAGCAGACTGCACAATGACACGGTTCAATCCTTTAGGCAATTCATTTATAGCCTCACTGCTACCTTCATTGCCATTGATGCGACCATCGTGTATAACTACCTTGTCACCTTCAATATAGTCGGTGCCTGTGATATCATACCAAATGAAAGTGTCGGTTGTGGTATTCAAATTGAAAGCTCCCTGTTCGGCAAACCCTTCAAATGTCACAGACCTGACATAAATCTTGGTTTCATCTTCAATATTATTGTTTCCAGGCGATACCTCATCGATTATAGCATCAATCTGCACATTTAGAGCTGCTAAGGCATGGTTGAACTCAAACTCCACTGGTTGACCCACCGCTGGCTTGGTCATATCCACGTGAGGTGTACCCCAACAGAAATCCACCTGATTGGCAGGATCATAATCAACACGATAGTAAATCATGGGATCACCAATGGCACCATTGCGATTCATAGCCACAATGCCACTCTCAGGGTTATTAGCGACAAAACCTGTTATCTGATTTACGCTAACATGTGGGGCATAAGCGAAGAAACTCAGGCGGTCGAGACCTTCATTCACATCATTCTCGCTGTTCTCATTTGGCCAATAGCGTATTGGCTCGTAAGTCCAATTAACTCCAGACACTCGGGTGTTATACATGAAATTTGGCTGGTAGTTAGGACTATAGGGTTTATCATCGGTGTAATAGGTGAACACACCGAACCCTTCTTCTTGCAAGCTTACCTGACCGTTACCTGTACCATTGATAGTTAGCACCCCTGTTGCACCTGCACGGGTAGTGGCACGATTTACGTATGCACCAAAAGACACAGGCAGTTGGGTTGCCACAGCCGAATGGTCATTGTTCACCGGAACAGAATCATTCATTGACTCCGATTCCTTTGAGCATGCCATCAGCATGGTTGTAAATGCTGCTATCAGTATATACTTGCTTTTCATCATTAATCGATGTTGCTCAATGAAATATTTATATCTAACTGCTTACCAGGTTGGTAGGCTGTTGCATAATTACTCAAAACGAGTGTTACTGTGCCAGATTTAGAGAGTTCATCAATCTTAGTACTTCCATCGTAGATTTCATAAGCAATGTGAACCTCTGCTTTCTGTAAATTCCCTCCCACAGTAAGAGGGATGTAAAATACTCCATGACCGCTGTCTGTCCAAGGAGTACCATAGTCTATTTCTTCACTGCCTCTGCTCAACAATGTAACTGAGCGGGTTACAGTGGCATTTTCACTTAAAATGGGTTGCCAATTGGCAGTGCCATTATTCCATAGAACGAGCTTGGCCTTGGATGTCAGTGTATAATCGATACTCACATCCGTAAGGATTAATGTATAGCTACCGAGTGAAGTAGCTGTTTCTTGACTCATGCCTATTGTAACATTGTCACCAACACAGGCAAGGGCATGATTAAACTCAAACATAACATTTTGACTGACAGCCTGTTTAGTCTGGTCAAGTTGCATGGCATAGAGCAAATCCTCCTGATTAGCTACATCAGCCGCCAATTTGTAGGTAATCCAGGGATCACCTGCCTCTTGGGCATTGCTGACATCTGAGATACAAGGAGAATTATAAGGAGCGTATGCAAAGAAGCTCACATATCGGGGCAAGGTTGCGTCTTCTCCTTCTCCATTGGGCCAATAGCGCACAGGAGAGTAAGTCCAGCCTTCAGAGTTATCGTAGGTAACTTGCTCGTTATACATGAAATCAGGTGACACATTGCTGTCACTGTATTTATGCAACCCAGTATAGGAAGCAAACACGCCAAAACTATGGTCAGTCAGTGGATTTGTGGTACCAATCTCGCCAACCGCACGTGTTCCGGCTTCGCCATCAGCCTTCATGCTGGCAGCAAAGCTGATTACTTCTCCTTTGCCACTGGTGGCTACAGGCTCCTCCCCTTGCTGGCTACACGAAGCAGCCAACATGAGGAAAGAGAGTGTAAACCCTACAGTTTTCAATGTGTCTTTCGTCTTCATGGTCTATCAATTGTTAGCAGGGAGATCAGCACCACCATCATCTGGTGTGGTAGGCCAAGCTGTTACATCAGCGTCAAACTTCACGCTGTTCATACCTAAATGCAAGCCGATGGTGTAAGATTTGCCAGCCTCCAGCTTTGAGGTTGCTGTAGTTCCTGTTCCAAAGGTGATGTTCTGCGTAATCTTGTTTTCAACACTACTACCATGAGTCTTGCCATCAGACAGATAAGTATTGAGGTTGGCATCTTCCGTTTCCACGTCATAGACAATGGTTACCTTCACATCATCGTTGGTAGGAATTACATAGAAGCCATCGGTTGCAGCCGTCGTATTACTAAACAGGTTTACTGGAGTAGCAGTTACACCTGCCTGCATAGCAGTAACACCCCAATCGGTATCCTGAATCAGTACAGGATTCAAGCCTGTAGCTTTCTCACTGCCAGCAGCAGAAGCTCCTTCCTTGCCATCCTTACGACCATCATAAATTGTCACTTCATCACCGTTGTCCAAATCATTGCTACCATCATAACTGAGCCATACAGGTGTGTTAGCTGTAGTGTTATTCAAGTTGAGCGCACCCTTCATAGCAAAGCCCTCAAAGGTAATGCTGCGAACGAAGATGCGGGTTTTGCTATCACGTTCCGTACCTAATTTAGTTGCATCAACCATCGCATCAACTTGAACATTGAGGCGAGACAAAGCATGTTTAAATGTGAATTTCAGCAACTGGGTGCCAGTAGCATCCAGAGGACGCTGCACATCTATCCAAGGCAAACCAGCTGTAAATGGTTGAACAGCATTGGTTTCAATAATATTCCAAGTCGTTGTTCCATCATTTATTCCCCACAACAAGTCAACAGCTTTGGCCTTGTCAAAAGAAACGACATATTTTACGAATGGATCACCAGAGGCTGAGTTACGGCTCAAACCAGTAATACCCCAGTCGGGATTTGCAGTAGCCTTGCCATTTGAGGGAGTCACAGCCACATAAGGAGCATAAGCGAAGAACGACAATCTGTCGATATCCTCAGATACTGCGTTGGAGCCAAATTCGTTAGGCCAATACTTCAACGGGGTGTAAGACCAAACAGAATTAGTAGCATCCCAATTAACCTCTTGGTTATACATGAAGTTTGGAGTAGTAAGACCATCATAAATGTTGTTGTCAGTATAATACGCGAAAACACCAAATTTACTTGCCGGCAACGTAGCTGTAGTAATATCACCTGTCGTTCCTCCACGAGTAGTGGCACGGTCAACATAGGCACCGAAAGATACCGGAATGTTGGCAACTTCGGTGGTTTTCTTTCCAATCTCAGAACTCTGAGACACAGGATCTGAATCATTTGAGCAAGCTGCAAAAAGGGTTGCAGCTAAAGCAAGTGTCAAATACTTTTTCATACTCGTATCATTTATTTAGTTTTTATATTTCAATTTATTACATTGTAGCTTCTGCAGTTCCACCATTTTCCCAAGGGGTGACATCTGCATCAAAACCTGCTCCATTTTTAGGCATCACGTATGGTAACTCTGGTGCCATATCTAACGGAATGTAGATGCGAACCAACAACTGGTCTTCGTTGACTTCGACAAGTGGTTCACAATCGAAATGGTAGTTCTTCACCGTTTCTTCATCTCTTAACAAAAACGACAAATTCAATCGAAGATCGCGAATGTAGTAAGTAATTACATCTCGCGTATTCACATTTTCAGGTAAGCCAAAGGACATAGTGGAAGTGGATACAATACCTACATTATCTCCCGTACTTCTTGTTTCCCAGTTGTTTAGTTCACGAATACAAACTTCTTCCGTATGCTGGCCTTTGGTCATCCAATAGCCATCAGCTAAGCCTACTACAGAGGCACGCAAGTTGCTCATGTAGTATATGCCTTTCACATTCACTTCTACTCGCAATCGCCAAAGTATGGGTTTGGGCTTGGCATAGAGTGTTTGTGTCACAAGACTTTCCTCATATTCCTTACGCTTATTCCATAATACGTAGTCGCCTTTTGTGCCTGAAACTATTTCAACATCTCCAAGTACATCCAAGTTAATGGGGTCAGGCTCTGCTTTCACGATATAGAGACCTGTATTGGGATCAATTTCCAAACCGTCCATAGGTTTAGACACAGCCTCAGATCCGAACAGTTCCTTATTAACAGAGTCATTGGGATCTGGTTGGTAAGCTGAAGGACGTAGGTGCACCTGCGCTTTTTCAGGGTCATCCATGTAGATGAACTCGTTATGGCTGTATTCTTCTGGTGAATAGTCAAACACGAAACCTGTATAACCACCACGAGGCAAAGCTAACCAAGTGTGTTCCACTTCAGCCGTCTTAGTATTATAGGTATAGCCGCTATAGTCATTAGCTATAAACCAAGCCGTCATACCACCTGGATATTCATCTGCCTCAGACCAATCGGTAACCAACTCCAACTGACGATACTCGTCTGCCAACACCCACAAATCTCGACGATCAGAACAATTGGTTAATAGCAAGGATACCAATATTACCCATGCAGGCAACCACACCTTATTTATATATATAGTGTAACGCTTCTTCATGGCTGTTTCTACTTAAAATGAAACGGACGGGCATTAAACAAATAAACAAGACTGAAATTGATGTGTGTGGGACCTGGGAAAAAGAAATGCCCAGAGTCATGATACATCAGATGATAGTCCTGCTCCTCCAAATGACGATCAGGATAGGTCGAACTGCCCAGATAATGGCGGTATTTACTTGGAATGACACCAAAGCCTATACCCGCATCTATTGCCCAATGTTTACCCCAACGATGCTGATACCCTAAGTTAATATAGGTATTGATGTATTCTCCCTGATAGCCATCATGTTTTTTCCATTCCCAATCGTACAAACCAGCTGCTACAGCTACACCCACATGCCAGCCGTCAAGCCAACGATGGTATGCGCGTTTGCCTAACCAATAACGTAATTCTACACCTAAATTGAGGAATTGTGAGGCATGTGCATTCTTGCTCCAGATGAACCAAGGATGGAAGAATTCAGCCTCCAAGCTCCAACGGTTTTTATTACCCAATGGAATCTCAACTTCAATATTCGGAGCTACTACACCCCATAAAAGCAAATTTGTTTTGACTGCCCAGGCTGGTGTCTGATCGGCCAGTTGAGGTTCTTTCTTTTTCTTACCTGTTTCAGGGTAATAATAAACATTGTTTTCCTTGATGATAACAATGGTATCTTTGATGACAAGGGTATCACGCACACTGGCTCTGGGTGAGTTTTCTGCGACAGCAGGTTGCCAACTAATGACGGCTGATCCTCCGCTTCGCAACTGTGGAAGGTAGTCTCGCATTAGTTTTGTCCACACAGATCCCTCATGGATCTGACGCAACTTCTTCTCTCGACTATCGAATCCTCTATCATCAACAGTTTTCGGTCCAAGGATAATTTGCATAACATCTTCTCGCCATGTTTCATTGCTAGCCTCAACGAGATTATACAATCCCTGCCAGCGGGAAGCTTCGTTATGCACAATAATGTTTCCGATACGATCGCCTAAATTCTGTATGAGCAGACGACGAATAGACTGTCCACGCTGCTCACCTAACCATTCATTATGACTAATAGAGCCTTCTGGAGATGCACCCGCATAGATGTCAAGGCGAATATTGGCACGGTCAACATTGGAATATGTATTTTTGAAATTATCAAAAAACAGTTGCCACCGCACATCATTATCTGACAAAGACATATCAATTTCCGTCCTGTCCAGATGAAAATAAATGCTTAGGGTATCACTTCGAGGTACCTGGAATTGTGCAACCACCTGAATTGACACAACCAGCAATAAACAAATTATAATATTTCTTTTTCTGTCAATCACTCTACTAACCCTACGGAAAATTAATTAAACATCATTTAATCTAACACCATATATAATAAAGTTAGGTTATTACATAATTATTCAAAATTATACATTTCTTTTAATATTAATTATGTATCACCTCCAAAATTTAAATAAATTAGCACAGCTACCCGCTTATTTAACAGCAATTAACCAATCGCATCATACCATAGACCATAATTACTACATCATTTGGGGCATTTGACCAGAATATTGAAGAATTGATAATTTGACCTTCTTATTATGAGATGCATTTGTTGCAAGAAATGAATTGCAATTACCTTGCAAAGAGAAATAAAAACATCTTGATGAATAGAGAATGCCAAAATACCTGAATAACAGGCTAAAGGATCCAGCATATAAAAAGCTTATAGTGGAGAAACTATTGGTCTGCACTGTTTGATTTGCACAGGAATAGAGGAAACAAGGATAGAGTCACCCTGTATGGTGAGTTGTGCCATAATGGCCTGGTTGGCAATGGGTGGCGTTTGGTCAAATACAAAGTTACCAAGACTATAGAACACAGGCTTGCCATCAACATAACGCAAAGGTTGCACAACATGGGGATGGTGACCGATAATGGCATCTGCTCCAGCAGAAATGATGGTCTGAGCATCAATACGTTGCTGCATGGAAGGGGTGGTTTGGAACTCAGCGCCCCAATGGAGCACAGCGATGATCTTAGCCTCAGGATGGGAGGCACGATAGGTTCCGATAGTTTCGGAAAGGACGGAAACATTGGCCTGACAGATACCTGGTCGATCTTCAAGATCATACCAGTTCTCAAGGGGAACAGTGACGCTGTTAAAGAGGGCTACCTCTACCCCACTCTGATGAATAACGACAGGTTGCAGGCGTTCCTTCCGGGTATAGCCGAAACCCAAAGGTTCGATACCTACATCTTTCAAATGACTAAATGTTGAAAGGAGTCCCTGACGACCTTGGTCATTGGTGTGGTTATTGGCAAGTGCAGCATGGGTAACACCAGCTGCCTTCAAATCTTCAGCCCATCGGGTGTCAGCCCTGAAAATGTAGTGTTTGTTTATTGGCATAGCAACATCAGTAAGGGGACATTCCAGGTTAATGACCACAGCATCAGCCTGACGAAATACTGAGTCAACACCAGCAAACAGCGATTGTACACCATTACGTTCTGCGTATGGGCGAACACCTCTATCAAGGAGGACATCGCCAGTAAAGATGATGGTTAATCGACTATTATCCGTTGACGATTGACCATTGACCGTTGACCATTGACCATTGACCATTGACGATTGAGTTTCACTCTTATTATTTAGCAAATTGGTATAGCTGATGCTATCATCACTCTGCTCTCGCTGTTCCTGAAAGTGAGCATTATTCCCACCATGTGAGGATTGGCAATTAGACATAATAAGAGCACATAACAAGATACAAACAACTGACAATATGTGCTTTGCTACCTTTGTTAAACTCCCCCAGTCTTTATTAATCATATTAATCTCAATGGTCAATGATAAATCGTCAACACCCAGAACTGTAGAGATTCGTTTCATCCACCTCAACCTTCGAATTCATGAAATATGGCTTCACCCACTGAGGAATGTCAGGAGCCTTGCCAGTCTGTAACATTTCCTGCCATTGTTCATCTGTGAGCCTATCTCCTAACGGACGAACAAACTCATAATAGCTGAGAGTAGCTCCACGGGAAAGATAAATCTCACCATCAATATTTACCAAAACATACAACGCATTGGCATTGCCAGTAGCTTCATAAAGGATGCCATTCTTCTCACAACCTCGCACATTACGAGTGAAAACATCGGCTACCACAGCAACAGAACGGTCAGCTCCCTTCACATCGTACCAATGGTAAAAATCAGTCATTGGGTCAAGTACTGACAGAGTGAAATATTCAATAGAGCTACCCATATAGCGTATCTGCCAATTCTCTTCTGCCGTTAATGACTCACCCCGCAACTCCTTCTCTGTTGCCAAGATGCAGAAATCGACCATATCACTCAGCTGTTCATTTGTTCCCAACAAATCTTCTGTCAAGAAACCACTCTCGCTCAACATATTCTTATTGAGTTCCAACATCTCTTTCAGTTGCTTCCAGAAAGCCAGGTTAGGCTCCACATAACCCTTTATTTCAGGGTTTGGTAAGCCACCGCCGCCACATTCTGCAGCCATAGGTTGCTCGGCATAGAGAATAGCATCATGCTTCAGCTCTGACCAAGAGGCAAGCGCAGAATTAAGGTTCTTGATTTTCCAAGCATCTGTCTGCATGAAACCTGGATAGTTTTTCTCGCTCTTCTGTAAAATCACCAGGCTTTCCATCCATTTGGCATACATAGTGCTTTCCCAATCATCGAAGGTAGTGAACTTCTGACGCATAGCCCGCTGTTCTTTGGAATAATCCTTCCAGTTCTTGGCATCCTGATATGTTTCTTCAATTACCTTACCCGCCGTCTCGATACCGAAAGCGTCCATAACATGCAAGCCACGTGGATAAGCCAACTCGCTATTGGGGTTCTCATCGTAGATGGTTGCCAACACTTCATTGTCTGGCACATAGCGTTGAGGCATAAAATTCAACTTGTCGTCACAACTGAACTTCAACTTAGGAGCGATGCGATTACGTTCCTTGAACTCCTGCACCAGCCATTGGTTCACCCGGTTGGCAGTCTCATCACTCAAAGCCTGCGTAAAACTCTCTACACCAATGGATTTTAGGTAGTCTGCCACTTCGATAACAGCCAGGTTATCGGGTTCGCCCATCAAGAAAAACAGGGCATTATAAACAGAGCGACCTGCTTTCTGGTCGGCAGGAGTCAACTGGTTGAACGCTTCTGCCATGAAAAGTACCCGACGAAGTCCTTTCGCATCGTCACGACAGAAGGATGCCGTTTGCAGCCACATCATGGCACGGAAATAATGTTTCAACGTTTCGTTGCGGGTGTAGTGGCCACGAGGCTTGAACAAACTGTAGCCGAAATCCACATCTGTTTCCAACAAGGGTGAGGGGGCATCCGTGGCACTCATGATATTACCGATCTCTGCCTCATAGAGTTTACGCATGTCATCAGAAAGCTCCTCCCGGGTGTCGTCAAGCAAGTTGAGGGCGATGGCAAAGAAAGTAGCGTTGAAGTCTGCCAACTGTCTTAACTCCTCATTATCCGTAGCTTCATAGACAGCATTACTCGTATCGAACATAGCATGTGACATTTGTGCCAATGAGGGTATGAAGTTGAACTGCTCAAGATACTTCAACACATATTCAAAATACATGTGATAAGCCTGCAGCATAAGGTCGGTAGTGATGAAACTGGGGATACAGGAATAGTCGTTGCTTTCATATACTTGGAAAAGCTGCTCGTAATCTGTATGCTCCATAGCCATGTTGTTCTGTAAGAGCATAGTCAGCAGTTGCTCAGAAGGATTACTGATCTGATGCAGGTTGACAGCCACGGCAGGGTTCTGCAACTGGATACCTTGGGGTGAGGTTATCTGCTTGTTCTTGGCAAGATCAGCCATACGGGCATCTATCTTGGCAATAAACGCTTTTTCCTCATCGGTGAGCTGTACCTGACTGAGGTATTTATCATAATTCTCGTCAAAATCATCGAAGTTGATAAGTGACTCATAGTTATTCTCATCATTGCCCCAATAGAGGGAATCAGCCAGATTGTAGTACCACTTGGTACGGCTGCAGAAGAATCCGTTGATATCACCCTCTTTAATCCAAATGCCATGAAGGGCATAGGGGTAATAGCGGAGGATGCGAAGTTCCTGATAGCTTAGCTGGCTGATGTCCATATTAAAGTCGATGGACTGAGGCAGTTCATCGTCAGTAAGTAACAATGACTGAGGATTATAGATGTTCTGCAAGGATGGCTGGTCTGGATTTCCAGATCTTTGGTTACAAGCAGTAAAGGTGAAGGTAACCAGCATCAAAAAGGCTAAAAGTTTTTTCATTGCAATGAAGTTATTTTAATTACAATGCAATTATAAATATTATTTTTGAATTAACAAAAACTTTACCTTTGGTAATTATATACTTTTTGACCCCAAGTGATTATTTTTGTTAGCGTGACTCCTTAAGGTCAATCAAACGTTATACGTTGAAGTTGGTGACTCAATGAAGCGAGAATTATGGTGTCTAACCTATATAGGTGTCAAAGATTAAGTCCTTTCAAAGAAAAAGATGGCCTAAAAAGTGCGTTTCAAATTGGGTATAGGCACATGATCATTTGCGTATAGCCGCACGATCGTTTGGGCTTAGCCAAACGATTAATTACTTGGGGCTCTCTCCCTGTTTACTACTAATCAGGTAACGTGTTTCCTAAGCAATGCACGCTGTCAACAATGTCAGTACGACTGTCAACTGGTTCAGTAAAAATACAGAAAAGGTTTACATATAACCGCCCAAATGGTTACACGGTTACACTGTAACCATATCTCCTCAGAGCTGCAATATTTGTACAGTTCTTGTTATAATTACTTTACATAATGGCAGTTATGTTAAGATATTGTCAAGATTTAAGAACTGTGCGGTTACATGGTTACACTTGTAACCTGTAACCGTTTTTTATTTTTATGACTAGAAATCTGTACTGCCCTAAAAGGGAACTATATACTTGTTGGCAGTAATTTGCTTTGGCAATAAAATAGCAGTTGGCACAACTAATTCTTGAAATGCAGTCAGAAATGGCTGCATTTATCATTTGTTGGAGTCTAATAGTATATAGTTGCCAATAATTATGGCAAGGTTTTGAGATATTTAATACCAAAACCTTGCTGTTGATATTCAACATGAACTATGCTATCATTATCCAGTCGCTCAACAGTGTGAATTAGTGCTGGCAACGAATCACGCTCGATACGAAAATCTATCAATTCATTTGCCACATGGGAACCAAGCCAGAGAGGACGAATCATCTTGCCTTTATAGAGTTTGAAAAGAAAAAGGCGTTTGGCTGGTTGGGAAAAGAAACGGGTGGATTTGATGACTCCTACTGCTATCTCTGGAAGGCCATCGGCATTGACATCGCCCCAATCGAAACGATATACGGGATAGGGCAATTTCCAAGATGAGAGTTCCTCACCATCACGCTCGTAAGAGATTATAGACAGGCTATCGTGGATGCGATTTAGCTTCACTATCCCCCCATCCCATGCGAATGACTCTGGGTGTGAGGGGCGACAAGCTATCAAGCAAATGCCTAGGCAAACAGCAAATAACTTAAAATAATATGAAGGAGGACATTTTTCCACAGTGCAAAGTTAGCAATAATATGTAATTAATTAGTATCTTTGCAACGCCAAAGAGTTTAAAGCATGTTTTTTTCAAAGATTACTTATATATATAAGATGTGGCTATGCTGCATAGTAGGCCTTTGCTTCTTTGCCCAGTTATGTCATGCCCAAAAGCAAATGACCAGAAGCGAGGCAACGTTTCGGTATTACCTACAGGAGAAAAATATCGACGTGACGCAGCACAATAGTCTGAAACTGTTCTTTAGTGGGCATGATAAATTTGAAGATCTGTTCAGTCATATCAATCAGGCTCAGCAGAACATTCACATGGAATACTTTAACTTTCGCAATGACTCCATCGCGGGACTGACCTTCAAACTATTAGGAGAGAAAGCCCAGGAAGGCGTGACGGTGAGAGCCATGTATGACGCTTTTGGTAACTCATCGAACAACCAGCCGCTGAAAAAAGTTCATACACAAGCCATCAAAGCTACGGGTGTGGAGTTGGTGGAGTTTGACCCTATCAGGTTCCCTTGGGTTAACCATATAGTGCCTCGCGACCACCGAAAGATTGTGGTTATTGATGGTAAGACCGGCTATACAGGGGGTATGAACATTGCTGACTACTATGTAGTTGGCCTGGAGGAAATTGGTGAATGGCATGATATACACATGCGACTGGAAGGACCTGTGGTGAGTAAGCTGCAGAACATTTTCCTGAAGATGTGGAACAAAGAGACGAAGCAACAAGTGTTGAGCGAGCAACGGACACTGGTGATGGATATGACAGCTGAGAGAACGCCTAACACAGACCAGCCAGAAAGTATGGTGGCACAACAGACATTGGATGAACGCATCGAACTGGTGGGCAAGCGCACCCATGAAGAAGTGGATATTGCCATTGTGGACCGTTCACCAGGCAAGTCTTCAGATGCTATTAGAAAGGCGTATGTGAAAGCGTTGGACAGTGCAGATGACCATGTTCAGATTGTGAACCCCTACTTTGTGCCTACCAACTCGGTGAGAAGGGCGATTAAGCGGGCTCTGAAACGTGGCGTGGAGGTTGAGATAATGATTCCTGCGAAGTCTGACATCGGATTTACGCCAGAGACAGGTGAGCTGGTGGCGTATAGACTGATGAAGCGGGGAGCAAAGGTATATCTGTTCGATGGCGGCTTCCACCACTCGAAGGTGATGATGGTGGATAGCACATTCTGTACTGTCGGTACCGCCAACTTAGACAGTAGAAGTCTGCGTTATGACTTTGAGACTAATGCGTTTATCTTTGACCAAGGGACTACAGATGAGCTGGGTACAATGTTTGAACGCGACAAGCGAAACAGTCATCCGTTGGACAGAGAGTATTGGAAGAAACGCAGCAAGTGGAAGAAGTTTGTGGGATGGTTAGGTAATTTGCTAACTCCTTTCTTGTAAAATTCGTGGACATGAGTTATCTTTGTAATTAGTAAACGGTAAGCTAATAATGAAACAGTATTTGGATTTATTGAAGAGAGTAAAGGCTGAAGGTGTGGAAAAAAGCGACCGCACTGGTACGGGTACCATCAGTATATTTGGCCATCAGATGAGGTTTAACCTGAATGAAGGTTTCCCGTTGCTGACTACCAAAAAACTACATTTGAAGTCTATCATCTATGAACTACTTTGGTTCTTAAAAGGTGATACGAATGTGCATTACCTACAGGAGAATGGTGTTCGTATCTGGAACGAATGGGCGGATGCCGATGGCAATCTCGGACCTGTTTATGGTCACCAATGGCGTTCTTGGGAAACAACTGATGGCAAAGTGATTGACCAGATTAGCGAGGTGGTAGAAACAATCAAGCACAACCCAGACTCACGCCGTATTATGGTTTGCTCATGGAATGTTGGTGACCTGCCTCACATGGCTCTTCCACCCTGCCATTGCTTGTTCCAGTTCTATATTGCCAATGGCACCCTGAGTCTTCAACTGTACCAGCGCAGTGCAGACATTTTCCTGGGTGTGCCTTTTAACATTGCTTCGTATGCCTTGCTATTGCAAATGATGGCCCAGGTGACAGGACTGAAAGCCGGTGATTTTGTACATACTTTCGGTGATGCACATATTTACTTGAACCACTTGGAGCAAGTGGACTTACAGCTAACGCGTGAGCCAAGACCACTTCCTAAGATGCAAATCAATCCTGATGTAAAGAGCATCTTTGACTTTAAGTATGAAGATTTTGAGCTGACTGATTATAACCCCTGGCCTCACATAGCAGGAAAAGTATCTGTATAACCGATGATAGCAATAATAGCCGCCATAGACAAGAACAATGCACTGGGCTTTAAGAATAAGCTGTTGTTTTACCTACCTGATGACTTAAAGCGTTTCAAGGCATTGACAACAGGTCACACTGTTGTGATGGGCAGGAAGACTTTCGACTCTCTGCCCAAAGGGGCTTTGCCCAACCGCAGAAATATCGTATTGAGCCGCAGCACCAAGCTGGTATTGCCAGGTGCAGAAGTGTATCCTTCGTTAGAGGAGGCGATGAAGCACTGTGCAGATGATGAAGAGGTATTCATCATGGGTGGAGCAAGTGTCTATCGCCAAGCAATGCCACTGGCCGACAAGCTATACCTGACGGAGATAAAAGCAGAAGCACAACAGGCTGATGTTTATTTCCCCGCCATTGACCATAATGTGTGGCACGAAACAAAAAGGGATGTCCATCATACTGACGACAGACACCCCTATGATTTCGCTTTCGTAGATTACGAAAGATATTAATTGTCTTTATTTTATTTCGCCGGTAATGGTCTCTACTGGCAACTGTCTCTTTATTGCTTCGTTGAAAGAAATAATCGTTTCTGTTCGGGCGAGACTTAGAGGTTGCAGCTTATCATGAATAACGCTCAGCAGATGATGATTGTTGCGGGCATATATCTTGATAAACATGTCATACTGACCTGTTGTATAGTGACATTCAACCACCTCAGGAATATTCTTCAAAGCTTCTGTTACATTTTCAAAAGAAGATGGGTCCTTCAGGTATAGGCCAATATACGCACAAGTTTCAAATCCCACGCTTTCGGGATCAACAATAAACTGGGAGCCTTTCAAAACACCTATAGCAGAGAGTTTCTGCACTCTTTGGTGAATAGCAGCTCCGGAAACATTACAAGCCCTTGCAACTTCCAAAAAGGGAACGCGAGCATCATTCGCGATCATTTTTAGAATCTTCTTGTCAAGGGCGTCTAATTGATGATGTGCCATTTTTATTACAAATTAATCGTATTAATAGTTATTTATTGGCAAAGGTAAATAAAATTGACTAAATTTGCAAGAAGAAAACAAATATAATAGAAAATATGAAGAAAATGTTTATCGCCGTATGGCTTTTATTAGCTGCTTCCGCTATGCAGGCTCAGAATTTTGAAGACTTTTTTACCGACAGAACACTTCGAGTAGATTATGTCTTTACAGGTAATGACCATGAGCAGCAAATAGCATTGGACGAATTGTCGGCCTATCCAGGATGGGCTGGGCGCAGAAAGCATTTGTCGGAGATGCCACTGGAGAGCCATGGACAGTTGGTGATGCGAGATAAGGCAACAGGACGAATAATTTATGCCACATCATTCTCATCACTCTTTCAGGAATGGACAGCTACAGACGAGGCAAAAGAGGTGACGAAGAGTTTCGAGAATTGCTTCCAGATGCCTTTCCCAAAGGAGACTGCTGAGGTTGAGATTACATTAATGAACTACCGTCATGAGGTGATGGCAAAGCTGAAACATACGGTTGACCCTTCCGACATTTTGATTCGCCAGAAAGGGAGGGAGCTTGTAACGCCTCATAAATATACAGTTAAGAATGGTTCACCTGCTGAGTGCATCGATATTGCCATCTTGGCGGAGGGATATAGACCTGAGGAAATGGAATTATTTTATGAGGATGCAGCAAAAGTGAGTGAGTTTCTCTATAGCTATGAGCCTTTTAAATCATTACAGCATAAATTCAACTTCGTAGCAGTGGCCACTGAATCTATAGACAGTGGGGTAAGTGTACCTAAGAGAGACGAATGGAAGCAAACTTCATTCAGCTCTAACTATAGCACCTTCTACTCAGACCGCTATCTGACCACCTCCCGCCTGAAATCTGTGCACGACGCCTTGGCAGGTATTCCTTATGAGCACATTATTGTACTGGCTAACACGGAGGAATATGGTGGAGGTGGTATCTATAACTCATTGATGTTGACAGCTGCTCATCACAGCACATTCCGTCCCGTAGTGGTACATGAATTCGGACACAGCTTTGCCGGTTTAGCAGATGAATATTTCTATGATGACGATGTGATGTCTGGTAGCTATCCACTAGACATTGAACCATGGGAACCCAATATCACCACACTGGTGAACTTCGACAGCAAATGGAAAGATATGTTGAAGAAAGGTACACCTATACCAACCATCAACCAAGATACTCCAGTTGGAGTATTTGAGGGAGGTGGGTATTCATCGAGAGGAGTTTATCGCCCTGCTTTCGATTGCCGCATGCGAACAAATAGCAGTCCAGAGTTCTGTCCGGTATGCGACAGAGCCATCCGAAGGATTGTAGATTTCTATACTGAATAAAAAAGGTCATCGGTAATTCCGACGACCTTTTTTAATTCTTTGCCTTAACTACTTACTGACGTTTAGCAGCAGAATAGTTAATCTTCAACGCATAAGCCCTACGAAGTGCCTCCTTGATATCGGTCACGATACCCATCTTGGTATCACGGTCTACCTTCAAAGAAACTGTCATCTGTGGTTGATCCTCCTCTTTCATACTAGCGCGCTCACCAATAATATAGTCTTGGATCTCTGCGGTTTCAGCGAATGAATCGTTCAACTGGATGCGTGTTTCATCACCCAAAGTCTTACGGAACTCCTGTGTAGGCTTACCTACATAGATGAAAGTAACCAAAGACTTCTTTTCCAGTTTTTCCAGCTCAGTTCCCTGAGGAGCTCTAAACTCAACCTTCAAAGTAACCTCACGCATTGTTGTTACCATCATAAAGAAGAACAACAGAGTAAAGATCAAGTCAGGAAGAGAAGATGTGTTCATACGTGGCATACCACGCTTACCAGTCTTACTAAATTTTCCCATAATTACTTGTCTCCATACTTTTTAGGTTCAGCCTCTGAGATATTCTGCGGATAAACCGTACGGATATCTTCCTGCTGGATTTCATCACAATCGGCATACGCCTTACCAAATCTGGCAGTTGCCAGCTCGTCACGCAACTCATTATATGCTGCCACCAGTTCATTCTGTACAGCGATATATGAGTTATAAGAGGTACCACGGTCACAACGCAGAGAGATTACATGGTTGGTAGTAGCTTCCATATCACCCAACAGGTTGGTATGTACCACATGCTTCTCTGGTTTGTTAGCTTCGTTGGCCTCATTAGCAATAAACTCTTTAGCTTTCTTACGAAGATCACCTACTCCTACATACTCACCTCCACACAATAACTGGTCTTGGAAGTTGAGGAATACCTGCAATACGTTACGCTCCTTCAGCTTGATATCATCGTTCTTCTGGTTCTGCTCAGGTGGAGGTGGCAAACGACGTGCCAGACCCTGGTCAGTATCCATAGAAGTTGTCAGCAAGAAGAAGATCAACAACAGGAAGGAGATATCCGCAGTAGAGCTTGAGTTTAGTTCAGGAACTTCCTTTTTGCCTTTTGCCATCTTTATATCTCCTATTTAAATTACAAACCAATTCTCTTCTTGATACCTGAACCAATCATCAGGATGATCATCACAGTTACCAGGAAACCGATAGTGTAGATGAACATGTCGGCTACAGCCAGCCATGGAGCAGTATTCTCATCGCCAGTATAACCTACCAATTGGAGAGGTTCGTTGCTACCCATTGAATAAGTAACAACCATCAGCACTACTAAAGCTATAACGCCAATCAATGACTCAAGCGCAGCCTTAGGACTATCTTTCAGATCAGAGAAGAATCTGATAACGAAAGCCAGCACGGTAACGACAATGGCAATAATCACCAAAGCGTAAACCCAGTACAGCAAAGTGTTTGTCTGCGCTGGCTCAGAATATGATGTATCGGCAACCAAACGATTAGCAGGATCAGCCTCACCTCCGAAGAAGAAAGCGGCGAACACAATAATCGTAATGATGAACAAGCACCACAGGATTCCGCCAGATACGTTTTGTATCCTAAATTTCTTCATAATACTTTGTCTCCTTGAAATTAATTACTTCTTATACTTCAGGTTATACTTTGTGATGAGGTCGAGCAGAGTAACTGAAGAATCCTCCATGTCACTGTTGATAGACTCGATCTTTGTCAATACGTAGTTGTAGAACAACTGCAGAATCAAAGCAACAACGATACCGAAGATAGTAGTAATCAAAGCGACCTTCATACCACCTGCAACAACTGTTGGGCTGATATCACCAACCTGCTGGATAGTATCGAATGCCTGCACCATACCGATCACAGTTCCCAAGAATCCGAGAGATGGAGCCATTGCGATGAACAAGGTGATCCAAGAGCAGCCTTTCTCCAGATAACCTGCCTGAACGCCACCATAAGAAACAACAGAACGTTCAACTGTATCCAGACCCTGGTCAATTCTCATCAGACCCTGATAGTAGATAGAAGCGATAGGACCACGAGTATTACGAGCGATGTCCTTAGCAGCCTCAACGTCACCGTTTTCCAGCGCATTCTCAATCTTACCAATGAACTTCTTGGTGTTAATCTCTGCCAAGCTCAGATAAATGATACGCTCAACACAGAATGCCAAACCGATAACCAATGCGATGGCTACCAAGCTCATGAATGAAGCAGAACCTTCGATGAAGTAACGCTTCAATGTCTTGTGAATACTCTGACCTTCTACTGAAGCAACTTCAGCGTCCTGAGCCATAGCTGTAGAGCCAAATGAAAAGACTCCTAACATAGCAACAATTGCAAAGAACTTTTTCATTGTCTAACTGTTTTTGATTAATTAATTAAATTACTATTATTGTTTTTATTTTTAGTTCAACATCATGTTACGCCATCTGCGGAGAGAGGGGGATTCGAACCCCCGAAACGCTTTTGGCGTTTACACGCTTTCCAGGCGTGCCTCTTCAACCACTCGAGCATCTCTCCTCACGGCACCAATCTGAAATCGGGCTAAAATTACAAAAAATTTCTGAACCCACCATCTTTTCGGCAACAAATCTGTCATTTTTTTTTTCCTTTCCCTCTTTTCCACCTATTTTTAGGTACAAAACAGGTATTTTTTAAAGAAAATTAAGTTTCAGCAACCGCTATTGTGCCGCAAACATTCGCAAGGCATTATTTGTAGTTTGAGTTGCCACTTTCTCAGGTGAAAGACTCAAAACCTCTGCCACCTTCATCAAGGTATAGCGGATGTATGAACTTTCATTTCTTTCTCCCCTATGCGGCACAGGTGTCAGATAGGGTGAATCAGTTTCCAGTACAATTCTCTCAAACGGTATACTGGGCAGCACTGCCGGAATAGCCGATTTCTTAAAAGTAACTATGCCATTCACACCAATCATGAACCGTTCGAACTGCAGCATCAGTTCAGCTTCCTCGGAATCACCAGTAAAGCTGTGGAAGATTCCCCTCAAAGCAGTGTCTTTGTAGGGAAGCAATACCTTATATATATAGTGTATAGCTTTCCGACAATGTACCACAATGGGTAGGTTCATCTCCAGCGCCCACTTTATCTGCGTGTCGAACACCTCCAGTTGCTGTTCCAAAAAGGTATCGTCCCAATAAAGATCGATGCCTATCTCACCTACAGCTACGAACTTGTCTCGATGCGCCTCCAGGCACTGGCGAACCTGCTGCAATGCTATGTCAAAGTTTTCGTTTACCGAGGTGGGATGTAATCCCATCATCGGGAAACAATAACCATTGTTATCTTCACAAACCTGCAACAACCTGTCTAAAGTCGTTTCATCAATATTGGGCATGTAGATTCGGCTTACACCTTCCTCTTTCGCCCTTTTCAACACTTCTGCACGGTCGGCGTCAAACTCTTCGGTAAAGAGATGCGAATGGGTGTCTATCATCCGCAGCATCACGCCTCCCTATACATCAGTTTATTCATCTCACCCAGCAACTGCTGTTTTCTTTCAGCCTTAACTTTCACTTTTTCAATATTGGCTTCAGCCAGCCGTGTATAGTGGGCTATTCTCTCCTCGCAAAGCGAACGGACATCGATGTCGTCATATAGAGCAGTCACACTCTTGATTTTCTCAGCAGGATCGAATTCCTTTGCTTCAATCCATTTCTTCAGTTCCCTCACCTGTTCATCATTTCCACGTCGTAGTGCCTGAATCAGCAAATAAGTTTTCTTATTGCACAAGATGTCACCTCCTATTTTCTTACCGAAAGTTTTCTCATTACCATAAACATCCAGCAAGTCGTCTCTAAGCTGGAATGCGACACCTAAGTTCATGCCAAAATCATACAGGAACTGGGAGTCTTCTTCTGGAGCCTGAGCCAAAATAGCACCAATCTTCAGACTGGCAGCCAGCAAGACGGAGGTCTTCAAGCGAATCATTTCCAAGTATTCGTCTTCATTCACGTCCATGCGTGTCTCAAAATCCATGTCAAATTGCTGTCCCTCACAAATCTGAATTGCCGTTTCGGAAAAGACATGCATCACAGCAGGCTCACAATTGTTGCCAGAACCAGCCATCAGCTTATAAGCAATCATCAACATGGTGTCTCCCGACAAAAGGGCAGTATTGTCGTTCCATTTCTTATGAACGGTTGGCTTGCCTCTGCGCAAATCAGCTTTATCCATTAAGTCATCATGCATCAACGTATAGTTATGATACATTTCTATACCTGCCGCCTGACTGAGAATCCTATCCACATCATCACGATAGAGATTGTAGGCCATCATCATCAAAACAGGTCGAATACGCTTGCCACCCAAAGACATAGCATATTCTATGGGCTCATACAACCCTCTCGGGCTCTTTGAATAAGTTAATTGAGAAATGTAATCATTTACTTTTTCCAGTAGCTGGGAATCGGTAAACATAATGAACCAATGGTTTATTAGATTTAAGCTCTTTATTTGTAAAAAAAAGGCTGCTACAGAAAGCAGCCTTTTTTTAAATCTCATCAGTCAATCATTACTGAAGACGGAAGTTTACAGGCACTGTATAACGCACGCGTACTGGTTTACCACGCTGCATACCTGGCTTCCACTTAGGCATTGAGTTGATCACGCGGAGAGCTTCCTTATCCAGGTATGGATCCACACCACGCAATACCTGAGCGTCAACGATTGAACCATCTCGGTTAACCACGAACTGAACGGTTACACGACCCTGAACACCATTCTCTGCTGCAATAGCCGGATATCTGATAGCACCACTCAAGTACTTCATCAAACCTGCCATACCGCCATCAGGATATTCAGGCATCTGTTCTACAACCTGGAAGATTTCCTGCTCTTCAGGTTCTTCCTCTTCTTCTTCCTGAACTGCTACAGGAGCTGTGTACTTAATTTCCACTGCCTGACCAGTTTCCTCAGAAGACTGGATTGCTGATTCCTGGATATCGGAATCATCGTCAACGATCGTCAATGTCTCAGCAATTGACGGAGCCTCTGGAGGTGGAGCTTGCACCTGCTCAGGTTGTTCGGTAATAGGAATTTCAATTTCCTCTTCAAATACGGTCTCGACTACCTGATTGCTGGTGTCAATCTTAACATCGCGCTGCGTCCATTCGAAGCCGAGGAACAAGACTGCCATCACCAATACATAGCCAGCCAGCAGCCAAGTGGTTTTCTTTCCTTCAAGGTCTGCTTTCGGTGATTTTTTAATTTCCATAAATACTATAATTTAAAAATTAATGGTGTTTTCCTATTTATCACGATGCAAATATAATGAAGTTTTTTTACATACAAGCCTTTTGACTCTTTTTTTTTGTTAAATAAGTACAGATTTGTTACCTTTACACCCTGTAAACAATAAATCTTACTGATATGAGAAAAATAACGATAGCCATTGACGGCTTTTCTTCGTGCGGCAAAAGTACGATGGCGAAAGACCTGGCAAAAACAATAGGATATGTGTATGTGGACAGTGGTGCGATGTATCGGGCAGTGACATTGTATGCCATGGAGCATGGTTGCTTCGACGGTGAGCGACTGGATGTAGAGAAACTTCGTGGCATGATGAACGACATTCGAATTTCTTTCCAGTTTAACCCTGAAACCTGCAAGCCAGACACCTATTTAAATAATAGGAAGGTAGAGAACCTCATCCGCTCTATGGAGGTGTCAGAACGAGTAAGTATCGTGGCAGCTTTGGATTTCGTAAGGGCTGAGATGGTAGCACAGCAGCAGGCATTTGGCAAGGAGAAAGGTGTTGTGATGGATGGACGAGACATCGGTACAACGGTATTTCCCGATGCAGAATTAAAGATTTTCCTGACAGCCTCTCCTGAAATCCGTGCACAACGCAGATTCGATGAACTGAAAGCAAAAGGACAAGAGGCAAATTTCGAAGACATTCTGGAGAATGTGAAGGAGCGCGACTATCTGGATCAACATCGTGAAGTAAGTCCTTTAGTACAGGCAAAGGATGCCATTTTGTTAGACAATAGTAACCTAACCATCGAACAGCAGAACGAGTGGCTGTTGGAACAGTTTAAATTAAAAATTGAAGATTGAGATTGACAATGGATCAGGGTTCTGCCACGGAGTGGTGACAGCCATCCATAAGGCAGAGGAGGAATTGGCAAAGGACGGAGTGCTCTATTGCTTGGGAGACATCGTACACAATAGCCGTGAGGTGGAGAGGCTCAGTGAAATGGGTCTCATCACCATAGATCATGCTCAGTTCAACGAGCTGCATGACACCAAGGTATTGCTTCGAGCCCATGGCGAGCCACCATCAACCTACGAAACAGCCCACAAAAATAACATCGAAATTATCGATGCCACCTGCCCTGTTGTACTGAAACTGCAGCAACGCATTCATAATGCCTACAATGCTAAGAACGAGCCAGATACACAGCTTGTAATTTTTGGCAAGAACGGTCATGCCGAGGTATTGGGACTGGTCGGGCAGACACAAGGTAAAGCCGTCGTGATTGAGAGTTTAGAAGAAGTAACGAAACTGGACATGAGAAAAAACATACGCCTTTACTCGCAAACCACCAAGTCACTCGATGAATTTCGTCAAATCGTGGAATACATTCGCCAGCACATTGCAGAGGGAGCCACCTTCGAGTATTATGACACGATTTGCCGACAAGTAGCCAACCGCATCCCCAACATACGCAAGTTTGCTGCTGCCCATGACTTGGTGTTTTTCGTCAGCGGTAAGAAAAGCTCCAACGGCAAGATTCTGTTTCATGAATGTTTATCTGTAAACCCAAACACCTTTTTTATAGATAGTGTAAGCGAGATAGACTGGAAGCTGCTGCATGGCGTTCATTCGGTAGGCATATGCGGTGCAACATCCACTCCAAAATGGTTGATGGAGTCCATCCAAGAGGCAATATTGCAAAAAATAGACTGATTTTAGAAACAGTAAAGCAAAAACATAGCACTTAATCTTTGCTTTTGTGATTGCTAAACCGTATCTTTGCAAAGAGAATGTACAATTTAACATCATATTAATATGGCAGAAATCAAATGTATCGGTATCTTGACGTCAGGTGGTGATGCTCCTGGCATGAATGCAGCCATTCGTGCGGTAACTCGCTGCGCCATCTATCACGGATTGAAGGTCAAGGGTATCTATAGAGGCTACAAAGGCTTGGTAACAGGCGAAATCGTTGAGTTCAAAAGTCAAAATGTAAGCAACATCATCCAACTGGGTGGTACCATTCTGAAAACCGCCCGCTGTCAGGAATTCCGCACGCCGGAAGGTCGTAAGACTGCCTATGAAAACATGAAGAAAGAGGGTATTGATGCCTTGGTGGTAATAGGCGGCGATGGTTCTTTGACAGGTGCGTTACAGTTTGCTAAAGAGTTCGATGTACCTTGCATTGGCTTGCCTGGTACCATCGATAATGACTTGTATGGTACTGATTCCACCATTGGGTATGATACAGCATTGAACACCATTCTGGAATGCGTTGATAAGATACGCGACACTGCCACCAGCCACGAGCGTCTTTTCTTCGTGGAAGTGATGGGACGTGATGCAGGTTTCCTTGCATTGAACAGTGCCATAGCAGCTGGTTGCGAAGCTGCCATCATTCCCGAGTTCGCTACTGAGGTTGACCAGTTGGAGGAATTCATTAAGAATGGTTTCCGTAAGTCAAAAAACAGTAGTATCGTGATTGTGGCAGAAAGTGAACTGACAGGTGGAGCGATGCACTATGCCGAGCGTGTGAAGAATGAGTATCCGCAATATGATGTGCGAGTTACCATCTTAGGCCACTTGCAACGTGGTGGTAGTCCTACAGCTCATGACCGTATTCTGGCCAGTCGCTTAGGAGCTGCAGCAATCGATGCTTTGATGGAAGGTCAGCGCAATGTGATGTGCGGTTTAAAGAACGACCAAGTGGTTTATGTGCCATTTAGCCGTGCCATCAAGTTCGACAAAACCATCGACCGCCAGTTGGTAGAAGTTTTGAGAACCCTTTCTATCTGACATGGCCGAGAGCCCCATACTGCATCTACAACGCCAACAGCTCTTGCTCCGCATGGAGTATGAATACGAGAAGCAAGAGTTCCAGCGGCAAACAGAGACTATGGGTGTGGCGCGCAAGGTGAAACGTGGCATGTGCTGGTTTCCCTGCAAGGCAGGACGCAGTTTCTATAACTCGCTGAATCAGTTGGTAATTGAGATTACCCGCAGTGAGGACACTGACATTGAACATGGATTTGAATATGGTAAGCCCGTCTGCTTTTTCAAACAAAGCGCGACGGGCGACCTTTCTTATTATAGCTTCCTCGGTACGGTGAGCTACGCTGATGAAGCCCGCATGGTGGTTGTTATGCCAGGCTGCAATGCTGTAGTTGACCTACAGAATGCCGAGAATCTGGGTGTTCAGCTCTATTTCGACGAAACCAGCTACCAAACAATGTTTGAGGCTTTGAATGATGTGCTCAAGTCCAAAGGCACCCGACTGGCAGAGCTGAAAGACATTATCCTGGGATCAACAAAAGCCGGCTTCCGTGAGCTATACCCTATGGGGTTCCCTTGGCTCAACCCAACCCAGGAAACAGCGGTAAACAAAGTGCTTTGTGCCAAGGATGTGGCAGTGGTGCACGGCCCTCCCGGAACAGGCAAGACCACTACACTGGTGGAAGCCATTTATGAAACCTTACATCGGGAGCCACAAGTGCTGGTGTGCGCACAAAGCAACATGGCTGTAGATTGGATATCAGAGAAACTGGTGGATCGCGGTGTCAATGTGCTACGCATCGGCAACCCTACGCGTGTGAACGATAAGATGTTGTCATTCACCTACGAGCGCCGTTTTGAGGGACATCCCTCCTACCCTGAACTATGGAGCATCCGCAAAGAGCTACGCCAGCTGCAAGCAAAACGGCACAAAGGAAGTCGCGATGACCGTGATGGCATACGCAGTCGCATCAGCAGACTGAAAGACAGAGCAGTAGCTTTGGAAGTACAAATTAATGCCGACTTGTTGGATTCTGCCCATGTGATAGCTTCTACCTTAGTCAGCAGCAACCACCGTCTGTTAGGCGGCATGCACTTTGGAACTTTGTTCATTGATGAAGCGGCACAAGCACTTGAAGCCGCTTGCTGGATAGCCATACGGAAAGCCGACAGAGTGGTATTTGCCGGCGACCATTGTCAGTTGCCTCCTACCATAAAATGTTACGAAGCTGCCAATGGGGGTTTGGAAAAGACTATGATGGAACTAATAGTAGAAAATAAGCCTGAAACAGTCTCATTATTGAAAGTACAGTACCGCATGAATGAAGCCATCATGCGTTTCTCCTCTGAGTGGTTCTATCATGGGGAGTTGGAAGCAGCACCAGAAGTACGCCATCGCAGTATTCTCGATTTCGACACTCCCATCTCCTGGATAGATACCTCCGAGATGGATTTCAAGGAGCAGTTTGTGGGTGAGACTTTCGGACGCATCAACAAGCAAGAGGCCAACCTGCTCTTGCAGCAGTTGGAGACTTATATATATAAAATAGGTGGAGAACGCATCTTGGATGAGCGCATCGACTTCGGCATTATTTCGCCCTACAAGGCACAAGTGCAATACTTACGTAGCAAGATTAAAAGTAACGAGGCATTAAAGCCCTATCGTCACCTATTTACCGTGAATACAGTGGATGGTTTCCAGGGGCAGGAGCGCGATGTCATCTTCATCAGCCTGGTACGTGCCAACGACGAAGGTCAGATCGGTTTCCTTAGAGACCTACGCCGCATGAATGTGGCCATCACCCGCGCCCGCATGAAGTTAGTGATACTGGGTGATGCCTCCACTCTTGGCAAGCATCCGTTCTACCGCAAGCTCATTGAGACGATTGACAATTGACGATTAAACATTATTCATTGCACTGAAAAAGGGCTGACTTTTGTCAGCCCTAATTATCAATAATCCAATTGTATATTCACTTATCTCATAGCAGCCAAAGCCTCGCCATCAGGATCGTTGCGGAGTTCGCAAACATCATTCAGGATCATGGTTGGCTTGTCAGTATCATTGAAAGCTGGCCATTCTGGCAATGCGCCGCAGTTAGGATTGCCTGTACGCATGAATGACAACAGTGCGTCAGACATCTTGTTAGCCAGTTCGCGAGGACGCTTGCCACCACCTGAATGGGTTACCATGCGGTCGGTATTGCGGAACCAGAAGCAGATGTCGATGCAGTGGAAGGCGCGAGCACGGCCATTGAACGTAGGAGGATTGAAGCCGAACCAAGCCAGATAAACAGGAGCTCCCTGCTTAGCCTTGATGCTGATGTTGTTCACAATTCCAGTACGTGGGCTGGTAGCCATACCGATGATGTCACCTGCGTTTGCTTGTGGGAATGCCTTCTGATATGCAGCTGCCACAGCGGCACCCTTGCCAGGATAACGCTGGTCTAAGTACTTACCAAGACCTGCAGCGTCAAGATTCTCTAATGATGGATCTGACTGTGCAGGGCTGAACTCTGCCATAGTAGAGCAGTAGATCATAGGCACCTGAGCAGAAGGAGCATTGGGGTCGTCATAGTAACCTGCTGCAGGAATGTGCTTGCCGTCAGCCACAGGAGCAAAACCTGCGCGAATGCCGCCATTCTGCTTGCTAAACTCCCGTGAAGCCTCATTAGCCAGTGCAAGATAATCTCTCCAAGGCATCTGCTGCAGCTGCTCAACGGTCTTCTTGCTATACTTCACGATAAACTTACCCAGCTCACGGCTGACATCCTGTGACATAGCGTTGTTGGCATTACCACTAAGAGCCACACCCTTGTGTACCAATCCCTTGGTCTCTGGCATTGCCACCAATGTGCAGACCTTGGCACCACCACCAGACTGTCCCATGATGGTAACGTTATTAGGATCGCCACCAAAGTTGGCAATATTCTTGTTCACCCATTTCAGTGCAGCCACCATATCCAATGTACCAACATTGCCAGAATCCTCATATTTGCCATTAACACCAGAGAAATCAGTGAAACCGAAAGCATTCAGACGATGGTTAACAGAAACGAAAACGACATCGCCATAGCGGGTCAGATTCTCTCCATGATAACCATCCTGCTCGATACCATTACCAGCAGCATAGCCACCGCCATGGAACCAGACCATCACCGGACGCTTCTTGCCGTCAGCCAGACCCTTGGTCCAAACATTCAAGAACAAGCAATCTTCGCTCAGATTGCTGTAGTTCCAATGGTCACGCCATACACCAGGATTGTTGGCATAGTTAGGATCGTTCTGCGGAGCGCAGTAGCCATACACCATCGCCGGTTTAATGTCGCTCCAAGGTTCTGGCTCCTTTGGAGGCATGAAACGATTGGCACCTTCCGTGCTGGCACCATAGCGAACACCTAAGAAGGTGTAAACATCCCTAGACATGAAACCCTGTACCTTGCCATACTGGGTCTGCGCAATGGCGATGTCATCACCAATAAACACCTGCTGCTCATCAGCCTCGCTGTTGACAGCATTGTTGTTCTGATTACCTGTGCAAGCAGTAAAGCCCATCAGCAGAACACCTGCACAAATTGCGAAGAAAGAAGTATTTTTCATAATGTATTAAATATAATAAGGTTAATTGTTCTCGGGACGAAGCTGGCGAACAACCTCAGCAGTACGCCACATCTCAGAATCATGCAAAGCAGCTAATTCTTTCTCCAGACCTACGCGATAATCAGGCTTTGAGTTTGCATCGATAGAAATCTGTGCCTCATGTCCACTCTTCACACTGGCATACAACTTCTCAACTACAGGCTTGATGGCATCGTGAAACGGACCCATCCAGTCCAAAGCACCACGCTGAGCAGTGGTAGAGCAGTTAGCATACATCCAGTCCATACCCTTCTGGGCAAAGAGAGGCATCAGTGACTGAGTGAGCTCCTCAACAGTCTCGTTGAAAGCCTCAGATGGAGAGTGACCATTCTCACGCAGCACCTCATACTGAGCCAGCAGCAAGCCCTGGATAGCCCCCATCAGTGAGCCACGCTCGCCAGTCAGGTCAGAAGTAGCCTCACGCTGGAAGGTAGTCTCAAACAGATAGCCAGAACCAATACCGATACCCAAAGCCAAAGTACGATCCAGTGCCTTACCAGTAGCATCCTGATATACAGCGTATGAAGAGTTCAGACCACGACCTTCGAGGAACATGGTACGCAATGAGGTACCAGAACCCTTAGGAGCAACCATAATCACATCGATATCTTTCTGAGGAACACAGCCAGTGCGGTCATTCCAAGTGATAGCGAAACCATGAGAGAAATACAGCGCATTGCCAGGCTGCAGACAATTCTTCAGTGTAGGCCAAACAGACATCACAGCAGCATCAGACAACAAGCACATCACGATAGTACCTTTGGTAGCTGCTTCTTCGATTGAGAAAAGCGTCTCACCTGGAACCCATCCGTCGGCGATAGCCTTCTCATAAGTCTTACCCTGACGCTGACCAACAATCACGTTGAAGCCATTATCACGCAGGTTACAAGCCTGCCCAGGACCCTGAACGCCATAGCCGATTACAGCAATAGTCTCATCTTTCAATACCTCACGAGCTTTCTCCAATGGAAACTCTTCACGTGTCATCACTTCCTCGATAACACCGCCAAAATTCATTTTTGCCATTCTTTAATTTTTTTATTGGCTATTGCACATTAACCATTGCCCCTAAGCCTTTGGTCAATGCAACAGTCGTTGTTATTAATAATTCTTATCTTCCTTCAAAAAACACCTCAACATTATACAGCCAATGGTAAATCGTCAAATACCACCTTCGACCTACACACCGTCTCTGCCAAATTCTTCTTCACCTCAACATCATAATGTCCTTCCTCCACCTTATCTATATAAAAGGCCATAGAGTCGGTAGCCAAAGTCTCTGCCACATAAGCCATCTCAAACCTGCGCACCCTTTGCTTCTTCAATGTATCCACTGGGAAGAGGTCCAGTATATGCTCAATATAGCGGATGCTGTTCACATGCCCGTTGATGTCCAAGTCGCTATACCTCACTGGCAGCACCTCAGCAGGCTCCTTACTACTCACCTTGATGCGTGAAGGCTTCTCAATGGGACACACCTTGTCGCAGATATAGCCGGCAATATCGCCATCATGTATAGCCATCAAATCCACAGGCTTACGAGTATCTGTATCTATCATTGCCCACACCGAACGAGCGTAAGCCACCGGCTTTCCCTCTTTGTCCAGCACGGCAAAGTTACGGTCAGTAAACAAACGATACACATTCTCCACCCAAGTTTCTATGGTGAATGGTTCATACTGATAAGGCAGGTCGCTAAGCATCTCCAGTGCCAGTCTTGACAGCACCCAAGTGTAATGCTCCTTGTTCAGCCTGTCGATACCGAATCCCCTGTCATGCGAATGGAACCCTGCAACATTCAGCAAGTGGTTGCCCAGCACACCTAAGGTAATGTGCCCTGTAAAATCCACATGAAACGGTTCGGTCACAAACTGATAAGTACCTATCTTACCCAATTCGCTCATATACCTCTCTGATCATATTTCTTGCCACGCTTATCCAGGTATTCATCCACCCTTTCAAAGCTACTCTTGGTCACCACCACGCGACCTGACCTTACGAACTGCAGCACACAACCCAGCTTCATCAGCTGTTCATTCATGGCAGTAATCTCAGAGCTTATACTATCGTGCACCACCACAGCATAAGTAGTGTTTACCTCCACAATGCGCGCGTTGAACCTGCGAATTACTCGTCCCACCTCACGATTGGCCTCCAACACATGCGTCTTGAGCTTATACAGCGCTATCTCATGCTGGAACACCTCATCATCAGTATAATACTGTGTCTGCACCACATCAATCTTCTTGCTGATTTGCTTTGCCACCTTATCCATCGTATCGGGGTCTGTCCATGCCGTGATGGTATATTTATGTACCCCTGGTATAGACGATGCCGACACATTCAGGCTCTCAATATTGATCTGCCTGCGTGTAAAAACGGCAGTTACTTGGTTCAGCACACCTGCCACATTCTCCGAATGTACGATAATCGTATATAGTTTCTGTTCCATATTTATTCCGTTTCAAGCATTATTTCACTGATGGCACTTCCTGGAGGTGTCATTGGCAGCACATTCTCTTCCTCAGCCACCACAGCCTCTAAGATAAATGGACCATCGGTAGTAAGCATCTGGTTCACAGCCTCAGCCAAATCCTCACGTTTCTGTACCCGCTGAGCAGGTATGCCATACGCCTCGGCAATCTTCATGTAATCAGGGTTCAGCATGTGAGTGAAAGAATAGCGACGATTGAAGAACAACTCCTGCCACTGACGCACATTGCCCAAGAAATGATTGTTCAGGATAATCACCTTAACAGGACATTTATGCTCCATGATAGTACCCAGTTCCTCAATGGTCATCTGAATACCACCATCGCCTACAAACAGACACACTGTTCTGTCAGGTGCTCCAAAGGTTGCGCCTATAGCAGCCGGCAAGCCGAAGCCCATGGTACCCAAGCCACCTGATGTCACCATACTGCGTTTGTTCAGCAGGTGGAAATAGCGGGCTGAGGTCAACTGATTCTGACCAACATCAGTCACTAGGATACCCTCATGCTTGGTAGCCTCCGCCACAGCATGCACCACCTCACCATAGCTCAGCGTCTCGGTTGATGGGTTCAACTCGTTGTATATCACTTTGTCATACTCCAGTTTCTCATAGGTCGAGAAGCTATCCGACCACTTCTCGTGCTTGGCAGGCTTCAGCTTCTCGCCCACCACACGCAGAGTCTCCTTACAGTCACCTAATACAGCAACATCCACCTTCACATTCTTGTTTATCTCTGCGGGGTCAATGTCGAAGTGTATAATCTTTGCCTGCTTCGCGTAGTTAGGCAGATAGCCCGTCACTCGGTCGCTGAATCGCATACCCACAGCTATCAGCACATCACATTTATTGGTGTTCACATTGGGACCAATGTTGCCATGCATTCCCAGCATACCCTTATTCAATGGGTGGTTATATGGTAGTGCCGAAAGGCCTAACATGGTGGTACCACAAGGGATGTCTGCCTTCTCGATAAAGTCCAACAGTTCCTGATGCGCATTACCCAACTCCACACCCTGTCCCACCAGCATGAACGGACGCTTAGCGTTGTTAATCAGCTCTGCCGCCTGCTCTACTGATGCCATATCCGTATCTGGAACAGGATCGTAACTGCGTATATATTTTGCCTCTGCAGGCTCATAGTCAATCATCTGCGTCTGTGCGCTCTTGGGGAAGTCCAGCACCACAGGTCCAGGTCTGCCACTTTTGGCAATATAGAACGCACGCGCCACTGCCTGTGCAATGTCGTTGGCATCGCGAATCATGTAACTCCACTTTGAAATAGGTTGCGTCAAGCCCACCCAATCGACCTCCTGGAAGGCGTCAGTACCCAAGGCTCCCACGCCCACCTGTCCGGCAATCACCACAATAGGCGTACTGTCTATCATGGCATCGGCTATACCTGTCACTGTATTAGTGGCACCTGGTCCACTGGTTACCAGACATACACCCACTTCGCCAGACACACGGGCAAAGCCCTCTGCCGCATGGGCAGCCCCTTGCTCATGCCTCACCAGCACATGATTGAGCTTGTCCAAGTGGTCATACAAGGCATCATACACAGGCATGATGCTACCCCCTGGATAGCCAAATATGGTCTTCACTCCCTGATGCTCTAATGCACGCATCAATGCTTCTGAACCAGAAATCATATCTTTTTTAATTATTGACCATCGACCATTGATCATTGATCATTAACATTATGATCATGCTCAAGCCCAACAATCAGTTTTTCGTTCAATCTTCAATCGTTAATAATCCTCACCGCTCCTTTATCTGCCGAGCTCACCATCGCCGCATATGCCTGCAGGCTCTTCGGCACATAGCGGTTTCGTGTTACAGGTTGCATAGGTCTTGCCGCCAACTCCTCATCGCTCAATAGCACATTGATACTGCGGTTAGGTATGTCAATCTCAATGATGTCGCCATCCTTGATCTTGCCTATATTTCCGCCAGCAGCAGCCTCGGGCGAGATATGTCCAATGCTCAAACCGGATGTACCGCCACTGAATCTGCCATCCGTAATCAGTGCACAAGCCTTACCCAAGTGGCGGCTTTTAATATAAGAGGTGGGATAAAGCATCTCCTGCATGCCTGGGCCACCCTTTGGACCCTCATGGGTAATTACCACCACATCGCCAGCCTTCACGCGGTTCTCGTCGAGGATGCCTTCGCAAGCTGTATCCTGTGAGTCGAAAACGCGAGCAGGACCGCTGAAGTGGAAGAGGCTCTCATCCACACCTGCAGTCTTGATCACACAGCCGTCTTGAGCGATGTTACCCTTCAGCACAGCCAAGCCACCATCTTTGGTATAAGCATGTTCCAAATCGCGAATACATCCATTGGCTCTGTCTGTATCAAAAGACTTATAATAATTCTCCTGAGAGCCCAACACATTGCTAAATCTGTTGGCAGGGGCACTGAGATACAACTTCTTAGCCTCCCATCCCACTTGCTCGGTTTCTATCGTAAATTTCTTAATCTCTTCCTCCAGTGTCAAGCCATCCACACGCTTAAGCGAGGTATCCACCAGTCCGCCTTTCGCCAACTGCTGCATGATAGCCACAACACCACCGGCACGGTTCACATCCTGCACGTGATACTTGTTCGTATTGGGAGCCACCTTGCAGAGACAAGGCACCTTACGGCTCAGCATATCAATGTCATCCATCTTGAAATCCACACCAGCCTCATGTGCCACAGCCAGCAGGTGCAGCACTGTGTTTGTAGAGCCTCCCATGGCAATGTCTAAACACATGGCGTTCAGGAAAGCCTGACGGGTAGCGATACTGCGAGGCAGAACACTCTCGTCGCCCTTATCATAATACTTATAGGTATTGTCCACTATCAGCTTGGCAGCCTGCTGCATCAATATCTTTCTGTTAGCATGGGTAGCCAATACAGTGCCGTTGCCAGGCAAAGCCATTCCGATGGCTTCGTTCAGACAGTTCATGGAATTGGCAGTAAACATACCCGAGCAGCATCCGCACCCTGGGCATCCCACCTGCTCAATCATAGCCAGGTCAGCATCACTCACACTTTTATCAGCACCACGCACCATCAGGTCAATCAGATCCACCTGCTCACCACGGTAATTACCAGCTTCCATAGGACCGCCACTTACAAACACCGCAGGGATGTTCAGCCTCATAGCCGCCATCAGCATACCCGGAGTAATCTTGTCACAATTGCTGATGCAAACCATAGCATCGGCTTTATGAGCATTCACCATATATTCCACACTATCCGCTATGATGTCACGCGACGGCAAAGAATACAGCATGCCATCATGCCCCATGGCGATTCCATCGTCTATGGCAATGGTATTAAACTCAGCTGCAAAACAGCCCAACTTCTCAATTTCCTGTTTCACCAACTGTCCAGCCTCATGCAGATGTACATGTCCAGGCACAAACTGTGTGAAAGAATTCACCACAGCGATAATTGGTTTACCTAACTGTTCCTTTTTCATGCCGTTAGCCACCCAGAGAGCCCTGGCACCCGCCATGCGCCTGCCCTGTGTGCTGAACGAACTTCTTAACTGATGTATCATGCTTATCTCTCAAACAATAATTAAAATGCAAAGTAACTGCTTTTTTCGCTATTTGCCAAACAAACAGAAGAAAATGTTGTCAAAAACTATAAAAACGCAAGCAGGGAAGAGCCTTCAGGTGGGAAATAGAAATACTTCAGCTAAACGAGGCAATTAGTTGAAGCAAACGGGTTGTCTTATAATGAAAAATCATTAAATAGATTTATGATTTGTGTATGACATGTTCGAAAAAGCATTATCTTTGCATTATGTATTTTACCTAATTATATTTATGACGAAGAAAGAAAGATATGCAGGCATAATCAGCTGGTTTAAAGAGAATATGGTGATTGCGGAAACGGAACTGCACTATGACAATCCGTTTCAGTTGCTGATGGCTGTGATACTGAGTGCGCAATGTACTGACAAGCGAGTGAACCAGATATCACCTGCCCTGTTTGCCGCCTATCCCACTCCCGATGTGATGGCAGCATCAACACCAGAAGCTGTGTTTGAGTACATCAAAAGTGTTTCTTACCCCAACAGCAAGGCAAAACACTTGGTAGCAATGGCACAGATGCTGGTGAAGGACTTTGGAGGTGAGGTGCCCAATGAGATGGACAACCTGCTAAAGCTGCCCGGTGTGGGACGAAAGACGGCAAATGTGATGCAATCAGTGGTGTGGGGCAAGGCAACAATGGCAGTGGATACGCATGTGTTCAGGGTGAGCCATCGACTGGGTTTGGTACCAGCAACCTGCAACACTCCCCTTAAGGTGGAGCTGGAATTGGTGAAACACATAGCCGATGAGGACATACCCAAAGCTCACCACTGGCTACTTTTGCATGGCAGGTATATCTGCCAGTCAAGGACTCCACATTGCGAGAAATGCGGTTTGCAAGCTTGGTGCAAGCACTTTTTAGGCAAATAAGATGGTGGTTTGCAAAAAAATGCTTATCTTTGCGATTCGAACAAAGAATATTTAAACTTTTTATAAAAAGAACTATGACAATTGATCAATTTAATTTTGCCGGTAAGAAGGCAATCGTACGCGTGGACTTCAATGTGCCACTCGATGAAAATGGTAATGTAACTGACAAGACCCGCATCATGGGTGCTCTGCCTACACTGAAGAAGATTCTGGCAGATGGTGGCGCTGTGATCATGATGAGCCACATGGGCAAGCCAAAAGGTAAGGTGAATCCTAAGATGTCTCTGAGCCAGATTGTAAAGCCTGTATCTGAGGCTCTGGGTGTGGAGGTTAAGTTTGCAGCTGATTGTGCTAACGCTACTGCAGAGGCTGAGGCACTGAAGCCAGGTGAGGCTCTGCTGCTGGAAAACCTGCGTTTCTATCCTGAAGAGGAAGGCAAGCCAGTGGGCGTTGAGAAGGGTACACCTGAGTATGACGAGGCTAAGAAGGCTATGAAGAAGAGCCAGAAGGAATTTGCCAAGAAGTTGGCTTCTTATGCTGACGCATACGTGATGGATGCATTTGGTACAGCTCACCGCAAGCACGCTTCTACAGCCGTTATCGACGAGTTCTTCGACGCAGATCACCGCATGCTGGGTTATCTGATGGAGAAGGAAGTACAGGCTGTTGACAATGTGCTGTCAAACATCAAGCGTCCGTTCGTTGCCATCATGGGTGGTTCAAAGGTTTCTTCCAAGATTGGTATCATCGAGAACCTGTTAGGCAAGGTTGACAAGCTCATCCTCTGCGGCGGTATGACTTATACTTTCGCTAAGGCTCACAATGGTGAGATTGGTCAGTCAATCGTTGAGCTCGACAAGCTGGATGTGGCTCTGGGCGTTGAGGAATTGGCTAAGAAGAATGGCGTTGAATTGGTACTGGGTTCTGACTGCACCGCTACTGACGGTTTGGACTTCTCTTCCATGACCGTTAAGCCAGGCTCACAGATCATTACCTGCCCTGCTAACCAGATTCCTGCCGACCTGCAAGGCGTAGATGCCGGCCCTGAGAGCCAGAAGGCATTTGCAGAGGCTATCAAGGGTGCCAAGACCATCTTGTGGAACGGTCCTGCTGGTGTGTTCGAGTGCGATGATTTCACCGCAGGAAGCCGTGCCATTGGCGAGGCTATCGCAGAGGCTACAGCAGAGGGTGCCTTCTCACTGATTGGTGGTGGTGACTCTGTAGCTTGCGTGAACAAGTTCGGTTTGGCTGACAAGGTGAGCTACATCTCAACAGGTGGTGGTGCGCTGCTGGAGGCTATCGAAGGCAAGGTTCTGCCAGGCGTAGCAGCTATCAAGGGTGAGTAATCACTGGTTCATGGCCTAATCAAATTCAGGCGGTTCAATTATTATAACAATATTGGACCGCCTTTTTAAATATATCCCATAATTATTTATTTATGAGAAAAGTCTTGACCTTATTACTGGTATGTTTCAATGTCTGCACTTTTGCCCAAGAGAGTAAAGGCAAACTTGCCAACGATGTGATTAATACCGTGAAGGAACGCCTGACCATAACAGGATTCCTGCAGGCTGGCTATGACTATGAAGATGGTGAGGCTGGCCAAAGCTCCTTTAATGTGAAGAGGGCAGACTTGGCTTTGACTGCAAAAATCACGGAGCGATGGAGGGCTATGTTTGCCTACGCCTTTGCAGCTGGTTCTGTGCAGGAGTTGTGGACAGAGTATGAGTTTATACCACAGTTTAGGGTTAAGGCTGGTCAGTTTAAGATTACTTTCGGCGTTGAGAACCCCATTGCTCCCACCAAGGCTGAGCTGATTGACGATTATTCGCAGTTGACTCGCTACATGTTAGGCGTTTCAGGCAACCCACTACAGGGGAACCATGCTGGTCGAGACATAGGTATCTTGCTGAATGGAGATTTGTTTGATAACTTGATACACTATGACTTGGGTGTGCTGAACGGACAGGGCATCAACCGAAGGGATGGCAACAGGCATAAGGACATTGTGGCAAGGCTGAATGTGAATGCCACCGAATGGCTGACACTGAGTGGCTCTATGTATAAGGGCAAGAATCATGCGGTAGGAACTTCCCGATATATACCTGAGATTCAGGAGGGAGAGGACTATACGAATGACCATTGGGGTGTGGGTGCCTCTATCAATATCAAGGAGGTGAGTGCCCGAGCTGAGTATGTACAGAGTAAGGAAGGTAAGGCTAAGAGCGAGGGTTATTATGCCTTGGCTTATGTGCATGTCCATCCGAAGGTGGATTTGATTTTGTCGTATGATTACCTGAATCGCAATAAGAGTTTGGCAATGAAGCAAACGAATTATGTGGCAGGTGCCGATTGGTGGTTCTACCCTGGTTGCCGATTACGGTTGAATTATACGTATTGTGATAGGAACAGTGCTTTGGGCAAGAGCAGTAGTTTGCTTCAGGCACAGATACAAGCAGCGTTTTGACAATTGAACATTGACGATTAACCATTGACGATTGAGATATGTGGATAAATGATGATTTAGAGAAAAAATATAATCTGGCGATTGACCTGCTGGACGAGCGCAGGATGAAGGAAGCACTGACGCAGATGACTTCGATGATTGAGCAGTGCACCGATTATCAGTTGCGACAGGAGTTGTTGGATATGCAGACTTCGTATCAATATATGTTGAAATACATGGAGCAAGGCATGGCTGACCCAAAGCGTGAGACCGTGTACAAGGAGCTGCTTAACAAAGCCTATAACATGGCAGACTTGATTAAGCTAAGTCTGAGGGATGACGTTTCTGACAGCTATTATCATAAACTTGTGAAAAAGCTGAAGAAACATCCTTTACCAAAGAATATGGAAGCTATACTGAATTCACTGGAGGCTTTTAACGACAGCATCAGCATGTTCCAACTCACCAATGACGAGGCCAAGCTCATGAAAGACATGCTGGCACATGAGGCATCACTTAGAGATATGTTCACACTGACATTGACCAACAGACGATGGAGCAAAACTGACAAGGACATAGCTTACAAATACCTGTCGTCTGAACAGATTCCTTATAACGACCTGGCTCTGCTGGTTAGTGCCGTTACATTGAGTCTGAGCAAATGCTTCGACATTGAGAAAGTATTCTGGTTAATGGAGGCTTTCTACCACAAAGACAATCAAGTGAGGATACGCGCCCAGGTGGGCTTCGTCATGACTATAAACAATTATCCTAACCGTTGCATATTATACCCTGACATCAATATGCGCCTAAGTTTGATGCAGGAAGAGGATCCAGATTTTGCCAGCGAACTCAATGCCACCATTATGCAACTCATCAAGAGTCAGGCTACCCAGGAAATCAGCAATACCATGCAGGTGGAAATTGTGCCTGAGGTAATGAAGAACATACAGGAAAGGCTGCAACAACCACCTCAGGATGAGAATATTGAGAATGGCATAAACCCCGAATGGGTGTTTGACATGGGATCTAAGCTGAACAATAAATTGAGAAGAATAGAAGAGTTTCGGGAAGAGGGATGCGACATTAACATGGCATCTTTTTCCAAATTTAAGCACTTAGCTTTCTTCGATGAAATTCAGAATTGGTTCATGCCCTTCTATCCCATGCACTCTGAGGCTATCAAGACCTTGGGTGCCAAGCCGAAGGAGATGGAGCTAAGATTCTTACAAATGGGTGAATTCTGCGACAGCGACATCTACTCGATGATAGTGATGTTACAACGCTTACCTGCCGACAAACGCCTTATGGCATATGGAGAGTTGATGAGTGAGGAAGTGCAAGAGTTTATGGAGGAAAGCAGAAAGGAGAAATATGATACGCGTGCAAGAGCGTCAGAGTATATCCGCAAGTTTTACATCCAAGACATCTATCGTTTCGATAAGGTCAGTCCATTTGCTTCAGAATTCGACAGTGTATTTGATAACTATTTATACATGAATAACTTGGAGCCGTTGGCACAACTGCTTTATCAGCCTGAATACATACGCATGGTTGCAGATGTATGCTTCAAGTTGGGGATGTATTTATTAGCGCATCAAATATACGATGATCTAATTAAGATGGGTGTGGAAGATGCGGAAATTTATCAGCGCATGGGCTACTGCTTCGAAGAAGAGAATGGTCCAATTGATTCATCTACGTTGAAAAAGGCTATCGAATACTTTGAGAAATCGCTGATTATAAAGCCTGGCAATAAGTGGACATTGAAAATTCTGGCATCATGCTATCGGGGACTTGGGCAAAACGAAAAGGAGATTGCATGTTACGAGGAACTTGTAAAGCTGTACCCTGACAAACTGATCTTTACCTATAAACTGGCATGCGCGTTGATGAGAAATGATCAGTTCGAGGAGGCTTTGAAGTATTTCTATAAACTGGACTTGTCTGAGGAGCAAAATGAGAAGGCTTGGCGAGGCATCTCCTGGTGTTCGTTTGCTTTGGGGAAAACAGAGCAGGCACAGAAATATAACGATATGCTAATATCTAGCAACCCAAATGCGAATGACTGGTTGAACGCAGGGCACTTTGCGTGGTATAATGGCAATTTACAAAGGGCTTTGCAGTGCTACAAGCAGGCTAATAAGCTTACTGATGACTTCAGGGTCATGTATTCAAACGATTTGCCCATGATGAAAAGCAAGGGCTTCAATGACACTGAACTGAATTTGATGTTAGAATTGGTTTAATGCTCTGTATAACCGTTGCACTGGCAAACCCATGACATTGAAGTAACTGCCTTCAATGCGTTCAACACCTATGTAGCCAATCCACTCTTGAACTCCATAGGAGCCAGCCTTGTCAAAAGGCTTGTAGTGATCTACATAATAGGTGATTTCTTCGTCGCTGAGTTGGGCAAATGTCACTTTGGTTTCAACGTAGAAACTATGCTGCTTTTCTGTGGTGGTAAGCGTCACCCCAGTAAATACTTCATGTGTCTGACCTGAAAGCTGATGCAACATGGCAACAGCATCTTCCCTATCCTTTGGTTTCCCAAGTACCTGACCATGAAGCCATACAATGGTATCAGCCGTGATGATAAGTTCGCCAGGCTTCAACATGGGTTTGTAGGCATCCGCCTTTTCTTTAGAAATATATAGAGGTATGTCACCACCCAGCAACTCGTCTGGGTATGACTCATCGATATCAGGCAGGGTCCGCACATCAAATTCGATGCCTAAGCCTGATAGAAGCTCTCTCCTTCTGGGGGAGTTGCTTGCTAATATTATTGACCATTGCCTATTGACCATTTACCATCCGAAAGCTTCAGCATTATGCAACCACAGGCCATGTGCCTTGAGGTATTGTTCCACAATATCGCGACCTACGCCATAGCCCCCATTGTAAGGAGAAATGTACTTTGCCACTGCCTTTACCTCTGGAGCTGCATCCTTAGGGCAACAAGGCAAACCACACACCTGCATGATTTCCATATCGGGGATATCATCGCCCACAAACAAGATTTCCTCATCGAGCAAGCCATAACGTTGTTTGAAATCTTCATAACAACGAATCTTCAGACTCGCCCCCAAGATCACATTCTCAGGCTTCATCCCTAACTTTACATAGCGCAGTTTTACCGACTCACATGTTCCCCCAGAGATGATGCCCAGATTAACACCTAATTGTGCAGCCCGATGTAAGGCATAGCCATCTTTGATATTCACGGTTCGCATAGGCACCCCTTCATCGTCAATAGACACTACATTGGCACTCAGCACCCCATCAATATCAAATAGCAGTGCCTTGATTTTACTCAAATCTTCCACAATTATTCCCATATTCTCACTTTTTATGCAAAAATACGAAATATAATTCATATATTTGCCACGTATGGCCATAAAACTCACTTCATATTATCGAGGTAGCCACGTGCCTGACCTACCAGGCCATGACACATTTCACTCCAACGCCCTGTTCCGAATCTTCGAGGGAACGCCCGGATGCCACCCTCTGTTGGTGACAGTGAGTGAAGACGGACAGATATTAGGAAAGCTCCTGGTGGTGGTGCAACGCATTGTACGATTCATACCTTTCTATATCATCCGACGATGTGTGGCGTATGGCATGGGGGAGTATTTCTGTGCTGACTCACAACGTGATGCCTTGTTTAACGAAATGCTGAAGGAGGTGACACGCTATGCAAATCGGATGGGATGCTTCGTCATTGAGGTGAGGAATCTGCCCGCTCCCCTTGCTGGTTTCGGTATCTTCCGTCAAGAGGGTTATTTCCCTATAAAATGGCTCAGGGTAAGGAATACTTTCGATGGTTCTGCGATAGAGCAATCGTTCAGTACATCCAGAAGGCGTCAAGTACGCAAAGGTCTGAAGAATGGTGCCATTTTAGACATAGCCGACACAGAGGCAGAAATCAAAGAGTTTGCCTTGATGCTGAAACGCAACTATCTCTCGAAAATTCGCAAGCATTTCCCTGCTATTGAGTTCTTCCAGCAAATACAACGAGGCATCCAAGATGTACACCTCGGAGAATCATGGCAACGCTTCAAGATTTTTATTGTGAAGCATCAGCAGAAGATTATCGGAGGTAGTGTGTGCATCTATTCCGGTGATACCGCATTTGTATGGTTTTCTGGAGGTTTGAACAAGACACATCTTCGCCAATATCCTGGCGTGTTAGCTGTTTGGAAAGCCTTGACAGACGCCCAAGAGCGTGGCTTCAAGCATTTGGAATTTATGGATGTGGGCACTCCTTTCCGCAAGCATGGCTATCGTGACTTTGTCCTACGTTTTGGTGGGGAGCAGATCAGCACACGCCGTTGGTTCCACTTCCGCTGGAAGTGGCTTAACCAACTATGTGTAAGGTTTTATGATTGACTTTTAGAATTCCGAAGTAAAGTGGAACTTGATGTGCTTGAAGTCCTGTTGAGCCATGCTTAGCACATAAGCACTATCAGCCAAATAGACATCACGACCTTCACGATCCTTCGCCATATACTGATACTTACGTTTCATAAAGTCTTGCAGTTCAGTCTCATCGCTACTCTCTATCCAACAAGCTTTATATAGATGTACAGGCTCCCAACGGCAACTGGCATTATACTCATTCAGCAAACGATACTGAATGACTTCGAACTGCAACTGACCAACTGTACCTATAATCTTACGTCCATTGAACTGGTTCACGAACAGCTGTGCCACACCTTCGTCCATCAGTTGGTCAATACCCTTTGCCAATTGCTTCTGCTTCATTGGGTCGGCATTCTCGATGTACTTAAACATCTCAGGTGAGAAGCTTGGCAAACCGCGGAAATGCAGGTTCTCACCCTCTGTCAATGTATCACCTATCTTGAAGATGCCATTGTCTGGCAAACCGATGATATCACCAGCCCAAGCCTCATCCACTGTACTCTTACGCTGAGCCATGAACTGCACAGGCGAAGTAAATCGCATGCTCTTTCCATGACGGACATGATAATAAGGTGTGTTTCTTTCAAACCTTCCTGAACAAACCTTGCAGAAGGCGATACAGGAACGATGATTGGGATCAATATTGGCAGTAATCTTGAAGACGAAGCCTGTGAACTTAGACTCTTCAGGATTCACCTCACGCTCTGTTGCCATAACAGGACGGGGACAAGGAGCTATTTCAACAAAGCAATCGAGCAACTCTTGTACACCAAAGTTGTTTAAGGCAGAGCCAAAGAACACAGGTGCCAACTTGCCTTGCAGATACTCCTCCCTGTCGAAATCTGGATAGACACCAGCTATCAACTCAAGATCATTTCGCAACTGTTCGGCCAACTTATCGCCAATATGCTGCTCCAGTTCCTGGGTATTGATATCCACCTCCACCTTCTCAGTAACCACTTGTTTAGATGGTTGGAACAAATTAAGCTTCTGCTCATAGATGTTATACACACCTTTGAATCGCTGACCCATATCTATTGGCCATGAAAGTGGACGCACACTGATTTCCAATTGTTCTTCCAGCTCGTCAAGCAGGTCGAAAGGATCCTTACCCTCGCGGTCCATCTTGTTCACAAAGATAATCACAGGGGTGTTCCTCATGCGACAAACCTCCATCAGCTTCAGCGTCTGAGTCTCCACACCCTTTGCGGCATCAATCACGATAATTACACTATCCACAGCCGTCAGGGTTCTGTAGGTATCTTCGGCAAAGTCCTGGTGACCGGGCGTATCAAGGATATT